>CAVQBF010000004.1:0-62270 GCA_963710615.1 uncultured Ignavibacteriales bacterium | reverse complement strand
CCAAGTTCAATTACCGAAGAACTTGCGAGGTATATGTTAATTTGGATTGGTATACTTGGTGCCGCCTATGTCGCAGGTCAGAAAATGCACCTTGCAATCGACTTGCTTTCCACAAAATTAAGTGGTTCAAAAAAAAGTTATCTCGAAATATTTATCCAATTGTCGGTTTTTGTATTTTCATTTTCTGTAATGCTAATAGGTGGAATCAGACTGGTTCAAATTACACTTTCACTTAATCAAATATCGGCTGCTTTACAAATACCCTTGGGATATGTTTATTCTGTATTACCATTAAGCGGTTTATTGATGATGTTCTATTCAGCAGTATTTATAATTGATGAATTCAAGAAAATTAAATCTTACTAATTTTAGAGCAAGGATTTTATAAATGGAATTATTTGAAATATTGGTTTTAGTTATATCCTTTGTGTTTTTACTTTCACTCGGAGTACCAATCTCTTTTAGTATTGGTATCTCCAGTTTGTTGACAATGCTGCTGAGCATAAATACTGTACCATCACTTACAACGGTTTCGCAAAGGATGGCAACAGGCTTAGATAGCTTTGCTCTTTTGGCTATTCCCTTTTTTATTTTTGCTGGTCAGTTAATGAATAGCGGGGGGATAGCTAGCCGATTAATTGATTTTGCAAAGGTCCTAGTAGGTAAATTACCTGGAGGATTGGCATTTGTTAATATATTAGCGGCAATGTTTTTTGGTGCAATCTCCGGTTCGGCGGTTGCAGCAGCTTCTGCCATTGGTGGTTTTATGACTCCTGTTATGGAAAAAGAAGGTTACGACAAGCCTTTCTCTGCTGCAGTAAATATTACTTCTGCTACAACTGGATTAATAATTCCGCCAAGTAATATTCTTATCGTATATTCACTTGCAAGTGGTGGAGTTTCTATCGCAGCTTTATTCTTAGCCGGTTACATCCCTGGACTTATATTTGGTTTGTCTTTAATGGTGGTTTCATTTATCTATGCGAAAAAACATAATTATAAAGTTAATATCGAATTTAGTTTTGGTGATGCGGTTAAAAAATTCTTAAATGCTGTACCTAGTCTAATGTTGATAATTATTGTTATTGGAGGAATTGTAGCTGGATACTTCACAGCGACTGAAGCATCTGCTGTAGCAGTACTTTATGCATTTATTTTGTCGGTATTTATCTACAAAGAAATTAAACTAAAAGATCTGCCTGATATTTTATTAAGCAGTGCATCAACAACGGCTATTGTTATGTTATTGGTTGGAACATCAATGGCAATGAGTTGGGTTATGGCATATGAAAATATTCCTCAAAATGTAGCTCAAGCCTTGCTTGCTTTATCCGATAACAAGATTGTTATTTTAATAATTATAAATGTTATCCTATTGTTCATTGGAACATTTATGGATATGACTCCAGCAGTATTGATATTTACTCCCATATTTTTGCCGGTCGTTATTCAACTTGGTGTTAATCCAATTCATTTTGGAATAATGATGGTGATGAATTTAAGTGTTGGATTGTGCACTCCACCTGTTGGCAGTGTACTTTTTGTTGGCTGTTCTGTTGCAGATTTACCAATTACAAAAGTAATAAAACCGCTTATTCCAATGTTTTTGGCTATGATAGTTGCTCTATTATTGGTGACCTACATTGAAGAATTAAGTTTAGTTGTTCCGCAATTTTTCGGATATTAAAAATTTAGGAGATATAAAAATGGAAGTAAGATACTCACCTGATAAAGAAGGATTTAAAAAATTTACTACTGATGAACTTAGAAAAAGTTTTCTAATTGACAGTCTCTTTGTTAAAAATAAAATACCAATGGTTTATTCAGATGTTGATAGGTCAATAACTGGATCCGCTGTTCCAGTTGGAAAGGTGTTAAAATTAACTGCATCTAAAAAAGAAATGGCCGCTAATTATTTTACAGAGAGGAGAGAACTTGGGATAATAAATATAGGCGGAAAGGGAACAGTAAAAATTAATAAGAAGAGCTATGCTATGAACAATATTGATGCTCTTTATGTTGGGAAGGGAAAGAAGGATATATCATTTGATAGTTCGAATACAAAAAATCCGGCCATGTTTTATTTTGTTAGTTATCCAGCTCATACACCATTCCCTGATAAACAAGTGAAACTTGAAGATGCTGAATCAGTAAAACTAGGTAGTTTGGCTGATTCAAATGCAAGGACAATCCATAAATATATTTTGCCCGGTAAAGTAGAAACGTGTCAATTGGTAATGGGTCTAACAATATTAGAAGAAGGTAGTGTTTGGAACACGATGCCAGCGCATACTCATCAAAGAAGATCTGAAGTTTATATGTACTTTGGATTGAGAAAAGATTCTGTTGTTTTTCATATGCTTGGTGAAGCTGAAGAAACAAGACATGTTGTAATGAGAGATAAGCAAGCAGTTCTATCAACAAGTTGGTCAATGCATGCTGGTGCTGGAACTCAAAATTATTCGTTTATTTGGGCAATGGGCGGCGAAAACCAAGTATTTGATGACATGGATTGGATTCCAATGGAAAAATTAAAATAATTAAATAGTAATTTGCAATGATAATTGAATCTAGAGCTTATGCTAGAGCTGGCCTATTAGGAAATCCTTCAGATGGATATTATGGTAAAACTATCTCTTTGATAGTTAAAAATTTTGGGGCACATATTTCACTCTATGAATCACCGGAACTAATAATTGAAGTGCTTGATCAAGATAAAAATGTTTTTAAAAATATTTATGATCTCGTTGATAGGATTAAACTTCATGGCTACTATGGAGGAGATAGATTAATAAAAGCGGGAATTAAGACATTTTATGATTATTGTAATGAAAATGAAATTAAACTTAAAAATAAGAATTTCTCAGTTAGGTATAACTCATCTATCCCTAGACAAGTTGGTTTAGCCGGATCAAGTGCGATACTTACAGCAACAATAAAAGCACTGTTTAATTTTTTTGAAGTTGAAATTAGAAAAGAATTGCTTCCCACATTAATACTATCGGCTGAAACAAAAGAACTAAGTATAAATGCTGGATTACAAGATCGAGTTATTCAAGTATATGAAGGCTTAGTATTTATGGATTTCGATCAAGATTTTATGAGCAAAAATAATCATGGTAAATATCAAGTTTTACCTATTGAAAATTTACCTAAAATATATTTAGCTTATAAAGACACTCTTGGGAAAGTTTCAGGTGTTGTTCTCAATGATATTGCCAGTCGTTTCAGAAGAGGTGATAAGCTCGTAATTGAAACATTAGAGGAGATTAGTAAATGTGCATATGAGGGAAAATCAGCAATTGAAAATAAAGATTATACCTTGCTCGCTGAACTAATAAACAGAAATTTTGATCTTAGAAAAAAGATTATGAACATTAGCGATGAAAATTTAGAAATGGTTGAGATAGCGAGGGAATGTGGTGCATCGGCTAAGTTTGCAGGATCTGGCGGTTCAATAATTGGTACATACGAGAATGATGAAATGTTGACAAAATTAATGATGGAACTTAAAAAAATAAATGTAAGAGTTGTAAAACCATTTATTTCTTAAAGGAGAATTTGATGATAAAAAAAGCGGTAATACCGGCTGCAGGATTAGGGACAAGATTTTTACCGGCTACAAAAGCTCAGCCGAAAGAAATGCTTCCAATAATTGATACACCAACAATTCAATATGTAGTTCAAGAAGCAGTTGATTCGGGTATAGAAGATATTTTAATTATATCTGGAAAAGGGAAAAGAGCAATTGAAGATCATTTTGATAGAAATTATGAACTTGAAGTAGCACTAAAAGAAAAAAATGAACAAGCATATAATGAAATTAGAAATATATCTGATATTGCCAAAATACACTATATAAGACAAAAAGAGCTAAAGGGTTTAGGTGATGCTATTTATCATGCAAAACATCATGTTGGGAATGAACCCTTTGCTGTTTTACTTGGAGACACAGTTGTTAGCTCAGTTATTCCGGTTACGCAGCAGCTAATTGATATTTATGAACAGTATAAGCAGATAATAATAGGTGTGGAATCTGTTCCAAATGATAAAGTTCACAGATATGGAATTGTTGGTGGAGAAAAAATTAATGACTCATTGTATCAATTAAATGAAATGATTGAAAAGCCGCATCCTAATGAAGCCCCATCGAATTTGGCTGTTGCTGGAAGATATATCTTAACTCCAGATATATTTAAGGCATTGGAAGAAACAAAAGCCGGCAAAAATGATGAGATTCAGCTTACAGATGCTCTTAAAATATTTTTGTCAAGAGGAAGCGTTTATTCATATACTTTTGAAGGAAAACGTTACGATATTGGAGACAAGTTAGATTACTTAAAGACTACGGTAGAGTTTGGATTAAAACGAAAAGAATTCAGAGATGAATTCAAAGAGTTTTTAAAGGAAATAATTAGAGAAGAAAATGGAGATCAAAAATAATGATATTAGACAAATTCAATTTATCTGGAAAAGTTGCTTTGGTTACTGGTTCAAATAGAGGTATTGGTCAAATGTATGCCAAAGCATTAGCCGAGGCTGGTGCTGATATTGTTGGAGTTTCTTATGAATGTGATTTTAATTCAACCGAACAAATGATTTCCTCTCTGGGAAGAAAGTTTAAATCATATTGCTCAGATTTCTCAGATAGAAAATCAGTCTATCAATTTATTAAAAATGTAAAAAATGATTTTGAACGAATTGATATACTAATAAATAATGCTGGTACAATAATGAGAAAGCCTATTGCTGAACATCCGGATGAATATTGGGATAGGGTAATTGAGGTTAATTTGTCTTCACAATTTATTTTAACCAGAGAGTTTGGTAAAGATATGATTGAAAGAGGTTACGGCAAAATCATTTTTATTGCCTCTCTACTTTCATTTCAGGGGGGAATTACAGTTCCTGGTTATGCATCATCAAAAGGAGGGATCAAACAGCTAACAATGGCTTTTGCAAATGAATGGGCATCTAAAGGTGTTACAGTTAATGCAATTGCGCCTGGTTACATTGCAACTGATAATACAAAAGCGCTGCGTGAAGATGCAGTAAGGAATAAAGCAATATTAGACAGAATCCCTCAAGGAAGATGGGGCACGCCAGAGGATTTAATGGGAACGGTAGTTTTCTTAAGCTCAGATGCATCAAACTACATAAACGGAAGTGTTATTACCGTTGACGGCGGTTGGATGGGTAGATAAATTTTTATAAAAGATCTATTTAAATTTATTTTTGTGATTATATTGATTCAATAAAAAAATGATCGAGATCTTTTGATTCCCAGAGAATCTACAAAAAGTGCATTAACTACAATTTTTGATATTTATAACAATCAGTTTTATAAATTTGTCTAATGGTAAATGTAAAAAGAGAAGAATTATATTCAATATTTTATACAGTTCTGTTAAAAAATGGTTTTAACATTGATAATGCCGAAACCCTCTCAGAAATATTTACCGAAAATACTCTAGTTGGTGTTTCATCTCATGGTGTTAATCGTTTTCCAAGCTTTATAGAATTAGTAAAATCAAAACATATAATAACTACAGCTAATCCAGTAAGAGAAAATTCATTTAATGCTCTTGAACAATGGAATGGAAATTTTGGAGCCGGACCTTTAAATGCTAAATTAATGTCTGAAAGAGCGATTGAATTATCTCAACAATTTGGAATTGGTTGTGTTGCATTAAAAAACTCAAATCATTGGATGAGACCAGGATATTATGCTTGGGAAGCCGCTAATAAGGGATACGTTTTTATTTGTTGGACAAACACAATACCTAACCTCCCTCCTTGGGGAGCAAAAGAATCCAAGACAGGAAATAACCCAATAGTTTTTGGTGTACCTCGTAAAGAAGGAAATATTGTATTGGATATGGCACTTTCTCAATTTGCATATGGTAAACTGGCAAATTATTCTAGGGAAGGAAAAGAACTTCCATATTTTGGCGGTTATAATAAAAAGGGAAATTTAACTAAGAATCCAAATGAAATTTATGAATCGTGGAGACCATTGCCAATTGGTTACTGGAAGGGTTCAGGTTTTCTCTCTTTTACTCGATTTGATAACTACAATACTCTCTGGAGGTAATTCAACTGCTAAACTTAGTAAAAGTAAAGTAGACTCAGGAATGTCACAAATCTATATAGCTATTGATCCTAATAATTTTTCATCTAAGGAATTGATAGAAAAAACTGTGAATGAAATTTTGGAATATTACTTAAGTGCAGAGAAAATAGGTTCTGAAGAATTATCCTATCCTGGTAAAAGAATCCTAGAGACAAAGAAGAAAAGTTTAAAATACGGAATTCCCATTGATGAACAAATATGGCAAAACTTAATAACAATTGCCGACTCTTGAGTATCATCTAATTAAACAAATAGGCCCTTAAAAAGTTTAAAATACGGATCAAGGATTTGGGTCCCATATACCCAGCCCCGGGTGATTCTGGTTATGAGCGAATAACTCAAATATTTTTCTAAAAATAAAGTCGGAATTAAGATTTTTTTTTGAGAAATATTTGTTAAAAAATCTAAGCCAAAATAGATTTTATATTTTGATACACTGTCAGATAAAATGAGAGAATTTTAACTAGCTATAAACTTACAATTGTATTTTTCAACTATTTGGTTTTCTAAGAATTAAAATATGATCAAATCAAGGGCATCTCTTTATTTGTTTGTCTTGTTCAAACGTATTCAACATCTTATTATATGATACTATTTGATGAAAATCATTTTTTTAGTATCAATAAAACTATCTGTCAGTAATCTATAGATGTAAATGCCACTATTAAAATTACTTGCATCAACTGTTATATTATATGATCCGGATATTTTGAAATCATCAATTAGAGTTGTAATCTCATTCCCAAGTATATCGTAAATAATAAGCTTAACATTGGAGGAGAACGGAATTGTATACTTAATATTCGTTATTGGATTAAAGGGATTAGGGAAATTTTGGAATAAACAGAAAAAATTAGGTTTCTCAGTGATATTATTCTCATCCACATTCACTGGAAGTGTCGTAACTGAAAATTCATTTGAGTAATCCGAACTAGTAAAATCATTTACTGCTTTAATTCGGTAAATGTAGGTTGTAGAGTCACTCAGTAGAAATCTATCAACAAAGTGTGTTGAGTTAGCATCAACATTCGCAACAGTAAAGAAGGAAGATTGAATTGTTCTACGCTCAATATTAAAACCGGTTTCATTATTCGAATTATCTCTCCAGTTTAATTCGATTTCTCTATTAGCAATAGGAGCAGCATTTAATTCGCTTGGAGCTTCTGGGGGGCTAATTCCTGAACCAAAAATGTCTCCTTTATTAAGAGTTATATATTCATCTCCTTCTCTACCGTTCATTAAAGGCCAATTACCTCTTACCCATAATTGGAACTCTTCATCCATATTATATATAGTACTAGCCAATTCATATACATTTCTCCTTTTATCAGTATAATTTGGAGAACTATTCCAAGGGAATTTTTCTTTTTTTATATCCCACTTATAGTATTGATAAATCAATTCCTGTAAGGAAGTATTCTCTTGGGTTTTATAATCCCAGAAATTAAATCCACAGTATCTTGCAATTTCGAAACATTGCACCATTGTTGTTAAGGCATATGCAGTATAGGTTAAACCGCTTTTACCATCGTTTCGAATTACCTCACGAGGAAGATACACAACAGTACTTCCTTTTTTTATTTTCCATCCAGCGCCCTGGCATATTAACATAATTATCAGTTCTGCTGTAAAAGTAACTTTTTAATTGAATGATTGCTTCTTTTAGAAGAAGTGTATCTTCAAAAACCACTGCTGCAGAAAATACCCCAAGCAAACCAGCATCTTTCCAATTATTATCTTTTCTACGCATAACATCCAATACATCACCATCAAGTAAGCAATTTTTTTTCCACCAAGCTTTAAATTTAGCCTTTTCTGATTCAGTCCATCCTTCATAATTTAAAATAAGATCAGCACTATATAACATTGGTGAAAACCAAGAACCAAGTTGCAAACCTCTGTCTTGCCCTGTGAATATTGTCCCTTTATTAGCCCAATCCATAAGAATTTCTTTAGCTTTTTCCGCATACAAAATATCACCGGAATATAAATAAGCCAAACCACAAGTATATGCAGCATGGCAATTCCTCCATAACCATTCACGCATCTCGTTCAAATTTGAATTAGGTTCATAGCCTCCCATTATATTCATTGTTTCTGGTGGATCAGCTACAAAATTAAGTTGTGTCTGAGATTCGAGTAATAAATTTTGAAATGCCGAAAATTGAGGTTCTATTTTATTTTCTATTCGATATTTAATAATCTCTGCTTCAGTGTTGTTTATTACTGTCATAGGATGCTGAAAGGCAAAACCTATCAATGAAATATTGTATTCTTCACGCCATGGTTCAGGAGAATTTGGAAATGTTTGAGAATATAGATTAATTAAATTTAGAAATAACAATGAAAGAATAATTAAATGATGGTCTTTTAAGCAGTAAAAAGTTTGATACCACTTAATAGTAGAATTATTTTCACAATTGTTTATAGTTAGTTTTTTTAATGTCATTTTCTTTGCCGAATAATTAACCAAAACAGGATTGCCTATTTAATAAAATATTGGTAATTTTTAACTTAGTATACTAGGTATAATTTTAGTAATAAATATAATAAAATTTAATTCATTATTATGGAGATAATTAGATGAAAATAATCGTAAAAATAATTTTTATTTTCTTTTTAATAATTATTAATAGCACTCTTTTTCCGCAGAATTGGAATTATTTAATCAATGAAAGAAATCTGGACAATTGGGAAAAACTTAATGGAACAGCTGAATTTAAGTTAGAAGACGGAATTATTGTTGGTGAATCAAAGTTGAATACTCCCAATACGTTTTTAGCCACAAAGGATAAATACGACGATTTTATTTTAGAATATGAAGCAAAAATGGATGACGGATTAAATTCAGGTGTTATGATAAGAGCTTTGAGTTTACCTGAATATCGGGATGGAAGAGTACATAGTTATCAAGTTGAGCTTGATGCTTCACCAAGGGCTTGGTCAGGGGGAATTTATGATGAAGCGCGTCGCGGATGGTTGTATCATTTGGAATATAATCCTGAAGCAAAATCTGCATACAAAAATAATGAGTGGAATAAATTTAGAGTAGAAGCTATTGGGAATAATATTAAAGTCTGGTTGAACGGTATTAAAACTGCTGATTTGGTTGATGACATGACCGCTAAGGGATTTATTGCTCTTCAAGTGCATAGTATTAAAGACGAGAAATTGGAAGGGAAACAAGTAAGGTTTAAGAATATTAGAATTATTACTGAAAACTTAGATGAATACCTTTTAAATGATTCACAAGAAATCCCTGAAGTAAGCTATTTAAAAAACACATTAACAGAGCGGGAACAAAAAGAGGGTTGGAAACTACTTTGGGACGGCAAAACTACAGATGGATGGAAAGGCGCTAAGCTTGATGAATTCCCGGAAAAGGGTTGGTCAATAGATGATGGAATATTAACAGTACAAAGCAGCGGTGGGGCTGAATCCAGAAACGGTGGTGATATTGTAACTAAGTAAAAGTTTGGCAATTTCATTTTAGAAGTTGACTTTAATTTTACTGAAGGAGCCAATAGTGGTATTAAATACTTTGTTGACACTGATCTAAATAAAGGTCCGGGTTCATCAATCGGCTGCGAATTTCAAATTCTTGATGACGACAAACATCCTGATGCGAAGATGGGAGTTAACGGAAATAGAACCCTTGGTTCATTATATGATCTTATAACCGCTGATGCAAAATTTTTTGTACCAAATGAAAGTACTCGTCGAAAAGAGTAAATAAAAATGGTTGGAATAGAGCAAAAATAGTTTCAAAAGATGGTTATGTCGCACATTACTTAAATGGAATAAAAGTAGTTGAATATGACAGAACTACCCAAATGTGGAAAGCCCTTGTAGCCTACAGTAAATACAAAGATTGGCCAAATTTTGGCGAGCTTCCGGTTGGCAATATTTTGCTTCAAGATCATGGTGATGAAGTTCACTTCAAAAATATTAAAATAAAAGTTTTGGATTAAGGGAGATTAAAAATGAAAAAAGGAATAAACAGGAGAGACTTTTTAAAAAATAGTGCGTTACTATCGTCAAGTGTGTTTTTAGGGGCTTCTGCATTGTCTGCTAAAAGTTATTCAAACATTATTGGCGCCAATGATAGAATAAACTTTGCTGTGGTTGGTGTTCGAAGCCGTGCTAATGCACATCTAAAAGCAATTAAGGAATGTGATAAAGTTAACTTAACACATATCTGTGAGGTGGACACTAGATATGAAAGAGAGTTCTCAGCAAAAGTTAAAGAGAATTTTGGGAAATACTCCAATTATCTATAAAAGATTATAGAAAACTTGTTGAGGAGAAAGATATTGATGTTATTACAATTGCTACTCCTGAACATTGGCACGCACCAATGTCAATAATGGCTTTACAAAATGGTAAACATGTATATGTTGAAAAACCATGTAGTCATAATCCAAGAGAAGGTGAACTTCTTGTTTTGGCTCAAAAAAGATATGACAAACTAGTTCAAATGGGAAATCAGCAGACGATCGTCTCAGCATACAATTGATATTATTAAGAGAATTCATGAAGGATTAATTGGAACACCTTATTATGGTAAAGCATGGTATAGTAATAAACGCGGACCAATTGGAATTGGAAAGATTGTTCCAGTTCCGGATTATTTAGATTGGGAATTATGGCAAGGTCCGGCTCCAAGAACAAGTTATAGAGATAATGTTCATCCTTACAATTGGCATTGGTTCTGGAGATGGGGAACCGGTGAAACTTTAAACAATGGAACTCATGAAGTTGATGTTTGCAGATGGGCACTTGATGTTGAATATCCAAATAAAGTTTCTTCAGATGGCGGAAGATATCACTTTGACGATGATTGGGAATTTTATGATACATTGAATACAAGTTATGAATATGATGGCAAAATGATTACATGGGAAGGAAAAAGCTGTAATAACGTTCCATATTATAATAGAGGTAGAGGAGCCTTAATAAATGGGACTGAAGGTTCAGTACTTATTGATCGAGGTGGTTTTATTGTCTATGATCTTGATGGTAAAATGATTGAAGAATTTGATACTAAGAAAGGCAGCAGATACAGAGATCTTAGTCGGAATGGATAGCATGACAGTAAGTCACTTTAAAAATTTAGTTAATGGAATTAGAAATGGAGAAAAATTACGCTCACCAATTAATGATGGAAATATTTCTGTAACAATGCTTCAACTTTCCAATATTGCTTGGAAATATGGAAGATCATTAAATCTAAATCCTAAAAATGCACATATATCTAGATGATGATGAAGCAATGAGTATGTGGAGCAGAGAGTATGAACCTGGTTGGGAAGTTAAAGGTCTAATCTGTGTTTTTGTTGTATAATTTAATCAAAGAGCAATTATGGATAATATAACCGCTGAAATTAGCAAAATTGAAAAATATTCAATGGTATGCATTAGTTTTGCTTCGTGTATTAATTGGCTGGCATTTTCTTTATGAAGGATATGTAAAAGTAATTAATCCAAATTGGTCGTCGGATTATTTTTTAGAGCAATCAACATGGATATTTTCAAGTTTCTTTATTAGTATTGCTGAAAGTCAATTTTGGCTGCCACTTGTTGACTTTCTTAACCAGTGGTTGCTGGTGTTTATTGGAGTATTTTTGATTGCCGGATTATTTACCCGAACTTCAGCCTTTTTAGGCGGTATTTTATTATTGATTTATTACATCGCACAACCTCCATTATTTGGGGTTACAATGGTTCCAAGCGAGGGTAATTATCTAATTGTTAATAAACTACTTAATTGAATCAATTGCTTTGTTTTGCTTGGGACTTATTCCTACTGGAAAAATAATTGGATTTGACAGAATAATTCTGTTGAAAAGAGAAAAGGTTCTTCATGGATGATAACAGCTAAAGATAAAAAAGCTATTAAACGCAGAGATTGGTTAAAAGCCGTAGCTACGCTTCCGGTCTTTGGAGCTTTTAGTATAAGCGCTTATTCTAAATGGGTGTCTCAGGACACTAAAAAGAATGATGTACTAAAAACTCTAAATCTTGAGGATATAAAATCTCAGTCTATTCATAAAACAAATAATTCAAAAAGTGATTTGATTAGGATTGGCATTGTTGGATTTGGTGTAAGAGGAGAACAGATTGCAAGGGCATTGGGTTATGCATCACCCGATTGGCTTAAAAATCAGAGTGAAGAAAGTATGGAACAATGGCTGCAGCAAGATGATCTAAATGTTGCAATTACAGGCATATGTGATGTATTTGATCAAAGAGTGGAAAAGGGGATTGAGACTTCAAAAAGTGAATACAGAGATCAATGGAGTGAAAGCTAAACGATTTAAGAACTATAAAGAAATGCTTGAAAGCAATGATATTGATGCGGTAGTAATTACCACCCCAGATTTCCATCACGCGCAAATGACAATTGATGCAGCTAGAGCGGGAAAGAATATCTACGTTGAAAAATGTATGACAAGAACTGAAGATGAAGTTTATGAAGTTGAAAAAGCCGTAAAAAACAGTAATAGTGTTTTTCAACTTGGACATCAATATTCGCAGAATGCAGCATTTCAACAAGCGAAAGGAAGTATTGAGGAGAAATACTGCTGGAAAGATCACACTCATTGAAACAACTACAAATCGTAATTCACCGCATGGTGCTTGGGTAAGACATATGAATCCCGACGGAAGTTTGAGACCGGGAAGTCCCGAAACAATAGATTGGAATCAATGGCTTGGTAATAGTGAAAAGGTCCCTTTTAGTGCTGACAGATATTACAACTGGACTAAGTGGTGGGCTTACGCAACCGGCTTATCGGGTCAGTTAATGTCTCATGAGGTCGATCTGGCAAATCAATTACTTGGAGTCGGTATACCACATTCATGTTCTGCTTCGGGTGGTATTTATTTTTACAAGGATAATCGTGAAATACCAGATGTTTTTCATGCAGTTTTTGAATATCCGCAAAAAGACCTTACGTTGATTTATAGTGCTTCATTAGCTAATGAATTGGATAGAGGGAGAGTATTCATGGGACATGATGCTTCAATTAAACTCGGTAATACTATGGAAATTACAATTGACCCAAAATCTACTAAGTATAAAGAGCAGATTAAAAAAAATATACTTAATACAGCTGAACCAGCAGTTGTTTTTGATTCTTCCAAAGATAAAGTAGATGCAGTAACATCGGCAACAGAAAAATATTATGCCTCAAGGGGATTACTATATACTTACCGTGAGGGGAAAATGGTTGATACAACTTATTTGCACGTTAAAGAATGGCTTGACAGTATTCGCTATGGTACACCTGTTTCAGTTCCTATTGAAAAAGCAGTAGAAGTAACAATTGCTTGTCACATGGCTACAATCTCTTACAAAGAGAAAAGGACAGTTTTTTGGGATTCTGTTAAGAGAAGAATAGTATGAAAAAAAATTAAGCTATATAAAGTTTTTTTGCTAAAACAGTTGCAATCACTATTTTTAGACTGAAACTAAAAACTATTATTGTTGTAATAAGTAAAATAAATGGATAAAATCACAAAATTTTCCCAAAGTTGAAAATAAAGCTCAAATAAAATGAAAGATAAAAATAGACTAAATCGAGTACCCTAGTAATTCAACTATAAAAATTGCATTCATCACAATAATATTTTTATTCACAAATTTCTTATTTGCTAAAACCATTCATGTTAGCAGTTCAGGAAATGACTCAAACAGCGGGACTATAAATGATCCGATAAGAACTCTCACAAGAGCCAAAGAGCTTTGCCTAAATTCTTCAGATAATTACTTTGAAATTCTTCTTAAAGGTGGAGATACATTTACTGAATTTTATCCTGATACAGTATCGCTTTATGGTGATGACAAAACAACCTTTGCTTTTATTTGGGATATTAATAAAGAATTACTCATCTCTACTTATGGATCCGATGAAAAAGCAAAACTTGATGGTACAGGTTATTATCTTCACGATGGAGGACCAGGTGCCGCAATATTAGTTATAGAACCCTCTAAACAAAATGTAATTATTGAAAATCTATTCTTTGAGATGTGGATTGAAAGCACAATAATGCTTTTTGAAACAGAAGATGTAATTATAAGAAATATTAAAATTAATAAAATTGGTCCTTATTATTTTCCCGAGGAAAAAACTCCTGGTGTTTACTGTGCAGGTGTGGTTTACCCTAAAAACTCTACAAGGATATTAATTGAAAGAGTTGAAATGACCAACTGTCATAATAATTTTAATGAACTTGATGATCTGCACGGTTTTTATTGTACACGATTGAATCAATCTGAAATTAGAAATTGTTATTTAGCAAATATTAGTGGATCACCATTCAAATTTAGAAGATCACAAGCTAATAATGTTTATGTTCATGATAATGAATGTTATTACACAGGAGTTTCAACTCAAACAACAGATCAAATCCAATTTGGTTTTCTCAGATATAGTGGTGATCCGGGTGGCGATTGTCCCTATGCACTGACTTTTGAAAACAATATTTTCCACTATCCATATATTTGGCCGGAATATGGGGAAAATCCTGAGACGGCTTATGCAATTAAATGTTCAATAAGTAATGAAACGTCATGTGGAAGTGATGCTTGTGATGACTCTACCAAGGTCAAATGGATTAATAATGATTTTAAATTTAAGTGGGAACTTACCGATAAATGGAATGGTGGACTAATAGTGATCTTAAATTCACCTTCAAATTTATCAGCTGTTGCTGTTTCTGATCGACAAATTGATCTAACTTGGGAAGATAATTCGGATAATGAAGAAGGTTTTAAAATTGAACGGAAATCGGGAGAATCATCTTATTGGAGTGTAGGTAAGGTTGCTGCTAATGTTACTTCTTACTCTGACCAATTTATAATGAATCCCTTCAACCGAATATACCTATAGAGTCAGAGCATATTATGAAACAGACAACTTCAGCCCCCTCAAACGAAGTAACAGAAACAACACTTGACGATCCTTCAGATATTTCAAATGATAAGGAATTAAATAATCCATCTGACTTTGCCTTAAATCAAAATTATCCAAATCCTTTTAATCCAACTACAACAATAAATTATCAATTACCGAAAGCATCTCAAGTAAAAATTAATATATATAATTTGCACGGTCAGCTTGTTGCCTCACTGATAAATAAATATCAGAAGGCTGGATATTACAAACTTAACTGGGAAGCTAAAAACTTAGTCAGTGGGATTTATTTTTATCAATTAGAAGCTGAAAATTTTAGAGAAATAAAAAAAATGACTCTTTTAAAGTGAGTGTTTAGATACCTAAACTTATTAGTATTATTCAATGTTTTAAAATGAACTTTAACATTGATGAAGAATAAATTTTCTATTATTTATTAATTCATAAATTATTTTGCTGCCAAAACAAATTAGTGCTTGTAAAATTTTTAAAATAACGAGGATAAAAATGCCCTTTAAAATCTTTATTAATTCTATTAACCTTTTTATTTTCAACTACATATTCACAGACTTCCGTCTATAATGTAAAAGAATTAATTTCTAAAACTGGTAAATCAACTCTTATTACAGAGCAACTGCAAGAGTTAATTGATAAATGCAGTGGGGAAGGTGGCGGTTATGTTTACTTTCCAGCAGGTGAATATTTAACCGGAAGTATTATTCTTAAAGATAATACTTATCTTCAATTAAGTCCGGGTGCAACCCTTTTCGGAAGCACTGATATCAATGATTATACTGAAGAAGCAGGCAATAGTCTGATTTACGCTAAGGGTGCCAGTAACTTTGGAATAATCGGACAAGGAACAATTAATGGAAACGGAGATTTTTTCTGGCGTGGAAAGGAACGGCCATATAATAGACCTGATAGATTTATACTTTTTGAAGAAAGTAATAATATTAGAATAAATGATATTAAAATGCTTAATTCCCCAAACTGGAATCTGGAACTTCTAAACTGTGATTGGGCCTGGATTGATGGTGTATCTATGATAAGTGATTTAAATTCCCCAAATTCAGATGGTATTGATCCAACTTCTTCATCTCATGTCTATATTACAAATTGCTATTTTGAGCTGGGTGATGATGCAATTTGCCCAAAATCCAGAGGTACAAAACCGACCGAATACGTAGTTGTGGAAAATTGTATTATTAAAAGTGATGACTCGGCTATTAAATTGGGCACCCGTTCAGAAGCCCCGATAAGAAATATGGTTTTCAATAACATAATCATTAGAGATACTCAATATGGTATTGCATTTTTTGCGAAAGACGGAGGGACATTTGAGAATATTAGATTTTCAAATATTACTATTGAATCAGTGAAAAATGAAAACGCCAAAAATGATAGACCAAGCGGAAGTTATCCTATTTTTCTTGATATTGAAAGAAGAAAAGAAAACGGCCCAATTAGTTTTATAAATGATATTCACTTTTCTGACATAACAATAAATAGCAATGATGGGCACTGCTTATTTTTAGGTCAACCGGATGAAAGTATAAAAAATTTGTTTTTATCAAATATAACTTTTAATCTTCAAACACATCGTACATTTGAAGGTAGTAAAAAACCTCGAGGCGTTAGATCACTTAAAAATAGAGCGGCAAATGATTTTTCGCACATACCCTCAAATTTTACTTTTGCTTATATAGATAATCTTGTCATTGATGGCTTAAGAATTATGGATTATGATAATAGTGGTTTATATGAAAGACATATGATTTGGGGATATGACGTTAACGATGTTAAAATTCAAGGATTCTCAAATAAACTTGTTACACCTAATAATGAGTTAAGTCAAATATATTTCAAAGATGCCACAAATATTGAGATCAACTCAAGTAAGCCGATTAAAACTAATTCTCCATTTTTATTCTTAGAAGGAAAGGGAACGAAGGATGTGACACTGCTTAATAACAATTTTTATTTAATTGGACAAAATTAGTTGAATACGATAAAGAATTTGATAAGGCTGAATTAAAAGAATTTAACAATTTTAGAAAATAAAGATTTTTAAGCAGAAAATGCTTAAATGTATTAAGATTTTGAAAAGAAATTCTCTGAAATATTTTAAAATTAGATAGGTAAGGGTTTAGTAAAAGTATTATCTAAATAGAGGAAATAATTGTGAAAAAAATAAGATTTGTATCATTAATATTTTCAATCTGTGTATTTTTAGTTTACAAGCAATTGCTCAGACAAATACTGACAAGTATAATATTGAGTCATGTGTTAATGAATTTGATTATGATAAAAGAGTTATTAAAGAAGTTGGATATCAATATTGGTTTGTTGATAAAGAGTTTGTCCCAGATGGAAGAACACTAAAAATGAGTGTGGTTAAACCTAATGCTCAGACTCATAAACCACATTTTCACAAAGAGGATGAATTCTTTTTTGTAATTGAGGGCAAGGCTGAATTTCATCTAAATGGCGAAACCAAAGTTGTTGATAAATATGCAACTTTTTATTGTCCTGCAAATTCAGTTCATGGAATACGAAATGTTGGTGATACCGAACTGAAATATCTAGTAATAAAAACGCTAAAATAATTATTGAAAATGTTGGTTTTCAACAATACATAATTAATATCAAGAATTATTTTTAAACGATGTAAGAAATCATTTTTCTTGATTAAGATTATTCTAGTGGTCTTTTTTCCTCATAATACTTGTTCAAAATATAAAATGCTTTTTTCTTTTTACCCTGATCTGAAATTAAACCTTTTCTATTCCAACCATCTTGAATATTTGGCAGAGGTCGGCGAGGAGATTTAAAGTCCATCAATAACCATGGAGTCATTCCAGCAACAAATTCAAGTTTATCAAACATGGGGATATTTTTTTGATAAACATAAGCTTGATAATCCTCTGTCCATCTTTGTAATTTATCACCAAAGTAACCTTGCAAAGCTCCAGCGCCAAATTCACTAATAATAACAGGTTTATTATAGTTTGATTGAAAAGTTGTCGTATCACAAATATCAGGAAGTCCTCCGTACCACCCTAAATATTCGTTAATTCCAATAACATCCAAATATTCACCAAGGGGATCATTTATTGCAATTATATTTGGATCTGTATCTAATTTCCCGGTATGCAATGCTGCAGTAATTAACCTTGTGGAATCTAAATATCTTGTGTGATCAATCATTGCTTTTAAGAATTTATTTCTAGAGTCATTTACTGGAGTTTCATTTGCCATTGACCATAAAATAATTGCAGCACGATTTTTATCTCTTTTAATCATCTCCGAAAGTTGATTTTTTGCATTATGATAAACGTTGTTATTATCCCATTGAATTGTCCAGTAAACTGGCACTTCTGACCAAACCATTAGACCCATCTCGTCAGCCATCCGAAGCATGTATTCATTATGGGGGTAATGCGCAAGTCTTACAAAATTACAACCTAATTCTTTAGCCCAGCTCAAAAGAATTTTTGCATCTTCAATATTATTAGCGCGCCCGGATCTAAATGGGGCTTCTTCATGAATACTTATACCTTTTAAGTAAACATTTTCTCCATTTAATAATATTTTTGTCCCATCTGTATCAATTGTTCTGAATCCAACTTTATCATTAAGAGTATCTGAACTTGTTTCTAAAGAAACTTTATATAATTTTGGATTATCAGGAGTCCATAAAAGAGGGTTAGCTTCAATTGAAAAATGTGCATAGCCTTCTTCATCGACTTTAATGCTTCTTATTAATATTTAATTCTGTAATCTCCAGTGAAATTGATTCATCTAATTTTTCACCTTCTAATTTTATCCAGCCATTAATTTTACTATTACTGCCGGAAGCCAATTGGATAAAATAATCTTCAATAAAGGTCTGTGGAGTTTCAATTAATTTTACTGATCTTGTAATTCCGCCATAGTTCCACCAATCGGTATTTATAGTTGGAACAGCATCAATTTTTCTGGTATTATTAACCATTAGAATAACAAAGTTATCACCATCATTTATTTTGTTGGTTATCTCAAAATTAAATGGGGTAAATCCGCCTGTATGTTCGCCGATAAATTCACCATTCAAAAAAACTTTACAAGTATAATTAACAGCCCCGAAATAGATGAAAACTCTTTTTTCTTCTTTCACAGCATAACTGAATGATTTTTTATACCATATAGTCCCTTCATAATATAGAAGTTTTTCGGACTGTGTATTCCAGTCTCCAGGTACATTAAGCTTCTCACTATTATCAAAATCATATTCTATCAAATCACTAATTTTTTCGGGTTTTTGATTTTTGAAATAGCCATTTGCTCTCATTTTGTACTGATGGTTATAATAGCCATTCTCATATGGATCAACAATAATATCCCATTTGCCGTCTAAAGAAATAGTATTCCTATTTTCAGTGTTGACAATTAGCGATTCATAACTATATTGAGCATTTAAGGTATTAAAAGCTAAAATAATTGCTAAATGGGTAAGCAGACAAAAATTTCATAAATTTAAACATTTTCCCTCAAAAAGAATTTTTATAGTTTATTAGATAATTCTAATCTTCTAATTAACGCTTCAATCAAATAATAATCTGCGTAATTAATTGGCACATTTATCTCTGAATTTTTATTGTAATTTCCGACTGACGAAGTAGTATAAAATGGTTTGTTACTTTCATTCAATAAATATTTATCATTAATATTTTTAATTATTTTATCAGCATGATGAATGTAATCCGAATTATCATCTTTGTATTTTGATAATTCATAAAGTGCAGATGCACATAATTGAAGCAGCAGAAACATCTCTTAATGCATTTGGAATATTTGGATCATTGAAATCCCAATAAGGGAATTAAGTCCTCTGGTAAATTTTTATGTCCTATCAAAAAATCTGCTATTTGAACCGCTTGGTTTAAATATTTAGCATTATTAGTAAATCTATATGTCATTGTAAAACCATAAAGACCCCAAGCTTGACCTCTAGCCCAGGCAGAGGAATCAGCATATCCTTGATGAGTTACTTTTCTTAAAACTTTTCCAGAAGTTGAATCAAAATCAACCACATGATATGAACTATAGTCATTTCGAAAATGCTGATCTAAGGTCGTATTTGCATGAGATACTGCGACTTTGTAGTATGTGGAGTCTCCAGATAGTTGAGTTGCTTTAAACAGAAGTTCCAAATTCATCATATTATCAATTATAACTGGATAGTTCCATTTACCGTTATTAGAATTCCATGATTTTATTGCTCCAATTTTGCTATCGAATCTAGAAACTAGTGTTTTAGCGCTTTGAATAATAATATGTTTGTATTCATCAGATTTATTAATTTTATATCCTTGTCCGAAACTACACATAATCCTAAAACCAATGTCGTGATCATTATTATTAAACTGTTCTTTCTCTAAAAGTTTTGTCAATCTAGTAGCTTCTTGCTTTAACCTAATATTATTGCTAAAACTATAAAGCTGCCACAATGTACCTGGGAAAAATCCAGAAGTCCAATCATTTGATTTTACAAAACGAATAGTTCCATCTTCGTTTAGTGATCTAGGGATTTTGTAGGTATTTTCTTTTAGAGAATCAATATTATTTAGATAATGATTTGTAATTTTTTCTAAATTAAGCTGAGGATTAATCTGCTCTGAACATGCATTCAATAAAAATATTTTAAGTATTAAAATATAAAAAAGATAATGCTTCATAATTCATTTTCTCGTTATTAAACAAAATTAACTTGTTATTTGCAGTGCTATTCAATTGTAGTTTACTACTTTAAAAAAACTAATTTTCTAGTTAAAAATTGATTCCCATAATTTAGCCGATAAAAATAAATACCGCTTGATAAATTAATATTTAATGATTGCGGATCGAAAGATATGCTATAACTTCCTGGTGATTTATATTCGTTCAAAATAGTTGTAATCTTGTTCCCAATCATGTCAAAAATTTCTAACGAAGTTTGGATACCTGAAGTAGAAGTTGATAAATTATCAAATGGAATTGTAAAAGTTATTATGGTGTTTGGATTTGCTGGATTTGGGTAATTTTGTTCTAAACTTAATTTCGTTGGTATTTCTTGTAATTGATTCTTTCACTTATATCTGTTGGATCCGATAAAAGTTGTATCCAGTGGATTCATTCGAATAATTAGAAAATAAGTCTGAACGATAAGCCCTAATACGATAAGTATAAATCGTGGAAGGATTTAAAATAAAGCGATCAGTATAAGTAGTTATATTTGAATCAACTTTAGCAATTGACCAAAACGATGAAATTCCAGATTTTCTTTCAATGCTAAATCCTTCTTCATTATCCGAATTATCATTCCAGGATAAATCTATTTGTTTGTCAGATATAGCAATTGCTATTAAATTACTGGGTGATGATGGTGGCGATATCCCACTGCCATTTGATTCGAAGGGTCCTTCCCCATATAAATCTGGTTTATCATCAGTTTGTATTACAAATTTATCCAAACGTGTTCCATTTTCCCCATAACTTATTTCAATTATGTGATTACCTTGAGTTAAATCATCAATTTCATCTGTGTCCGTAAAATACCATATTCCATTGCCATTACGATTGTTCTCAATAATCCAGTGACCATCATCCAATCTCCAAAAAAAAAGATCGTTATCTTCTCCCGATAGATAAAATTTTAAACCAAAATCGATAATTCCCTGGGTTTTCAACATTAAAATAATAACTTACAATGCAATCTGGTAAAATACACTCCGGTTCGTTACTAACAATGTTAAATGAAGAGTCAACTTCTATATATTTACCGCCAACAGCTGAAGGATCTTCTAATACATTCCAATAGCTGCCAAGTTCACCATGTTCTGCCTCAATAGATATAATACCATCAGCCTCTTGGTAAACACCTCCAATTGTGAATGTCAGTTGCAGAGGATTCATTTGAAATGCCAATAGTAGAATCACTATTAAATGCAACAATTCTGTAAGTGTAAATTGTTGATGCTGATAATCCAGTATCTGAATAGAATGTTACATTTGAATCTACAATTGCTATTTGCTCAAATTCACCATTAGTTTTTCTTTCGATTATGAAACCAAGTTCATCTGATGAGTTATCTCTCCAATTCAAATTAATCTGCTTATAAGATACACTTCGAGCAAATAAACCGCTTGGCGCATTATCAGAGGAACCTATCTGCCCAAGGGGCAACGCTCATAAGTTCGTTCTCACCGCTTGCAATTTTATATGAGTCGTAATAACAATAAATTGATGTTAAATTGGAAGAGCGGTCATCCCATCCAGCAAAATACAATCCAATTTTACTTTTTACATCGTTACCTTCTCCATCCGTTGTCTGAAATGCAGTTTTCTCAAATACATGAACCTCATCTTGCCAAACCTCGAACTCACCATTATTTTCATTTGTCCAATCGATATGGAACACCCAGTCAACCCATCTGCCTTGAATTAATGGTAGTTTTATTAAAGTTATTGGGCTTCCTGTAGAAGGTTCATATGTTACTATAAAGTTTTGCTCATCCATTCTTAAAGCAAAATCAGGTAAACCGGGATTATTTAACCAGACACCCCACTGAGCTAATACAGTGTACCAACTTCCATCGGTAACAGCTTGGCTAAAATCAATTTCTTCTGGAATAAAAATACTAAAACCATACCAATAGTCACCAAAAGAATTTGCTAAATTTACCCCAGTTTCCGTTCTGCTTAATGCCATCGGTATTACGAACCATTACTACTTTTAATGACTTTTTTCCTTGTCTGGCATTAATTTCATCGGTTGTTGCAATATATCCACCATCATTCCAGCCTGATTTGTACCATTTATTGTAAACTTGATTGGATTGATCAGGATTATAAGTGCTTTCAAAATCGTCTTGAAATCTAATCTGTGAATAACTGGCCGAAAAACTTACTAATATAAAAATCAATATTAATTTCAGATGTTTTATTGAGTTTAGCAGTATAAATAATTTATTTGTCATTGATTTATTCCTATATCGTATTCATTCTTTCAAATATTTCTTTAAACTATTGAAAATTCTATATAGATCTAAAATTAAATTCATATTAATATTCAATGATTTAATTTAGATTATTGAAAGTAGCATTAAAGAAAAAACGACTTTTGCGGTTACTTTTTCAAAAAACTAAGAGAGTTGAAGTTTATATAGTTAAAATAAAAAATCTCATTTAGCATTCAATTTACTTATTTGATAAAGTTAATTACTAAAAATTTTAATATATATGCAAAATTCCCTTAAATACTAGGGGAAGAATCCCAGGAAGGATCATTAGTAATATTCCTAAATTCTTCAGTTGCTAAATTATATAAAAATATTTCTGCGTTATTAAAAACAATATTTTCAAAGACAATGAATTTGCTGTCGTTTGAAAATGAATAATTTACATTAAGAAAATCCAGTTCTCTTGTTATGTTAATTATTTCATCAGTTTCATTATTTTTTACAAAAAGGTCTTGATATTTTTTGCCACGTCTGTTTGATTGCCAAGCTATAAATTGGCCATTAGGGGAATAACTTGGATATTTTAGATAATAATTATCGTCAAATATAATTTCTAAATCATTTCCATTAATTTTAATTTCATAGAAGTCAAAATCTTCACGACTACTTGCATTTGTAAGAAGTGCTAAAAATAATAGTTTCATTATCTGGTGAAAAACTTGGGAATCTGCTATTTACATTATTATTAAAAACTTCTCTTTTTTCAGATCCATCAATATTCATAACCCAAATTGAATGGCCTTTTTTCTCTTCACGTGTGTAAGTTATAAATTTACCATTATTTGAAATAGATGGTTCAAATTCATGAAAATTACTATCCGATAAATTAACAACAGAATTTGTGCGAAGATTGTAACAAAAAATTTGTCTTTTTTGATTTACTATATCTGTAAAAATCAGTTTACTGTCATCATTTGTAAATTTAAATACCGGTGCTGAGTTTTTTATTTCAAATTTTAATTCCGTCAGATTATTCTCTAGGTTTATTATTGCTAAGAACTTCTTACCCTTTTCTAGATGCATGTAAGCTACTTCTTTACCACTGTTTGAGATTGTTGGATTAGAGGTAGAAATTACGTTCTTATCTGATTTAGATAATTTATTAATTTGAAGAGAATCTATATTTGTAATGAAAATATCATGATAGCGTAGAGTATCATCTCTATTAGAAAGAAAAACAAGATCCTTATTTTCAGCTGAAACATTATTATTAGAGTTGCAACTAATAAAAAAGAGTAGGGAAGTAGAAATAATAATGAAAAATAAAAATTGATATATAACCTTCATATTTTTCGCCTATAATTTCACACCCAATGTTATGAGTAGCATGCTAATAGGTTTTTCATCAGTATCAATATCGAATTCTCTTCTTGGTATACTAAAATAGTTTTCATTTAATGTTCGTGTTCCAGTATATCTGGGGTTGCTTAAATTTAGATACCTAAAGCTTAGCAGATAAGAATCCATAATCTCAAATCCAATACCAGCTTCAAGGCCAAAATCCGGAATCAAATCAAATTCTGCTTTTTCTGCTCTTTCACCATTAACAAATACTTCTCGTGTAGGTTGTTGTGTCAGGTTTAGTCCTGCTTGCAAATTTGCATAAACATTTAAAAAATCACTCAATTTATATCCATAGCTAAAACCGGTAAAAAGTGGAATATTAATCCAAGTACCAACGTCGAAAGTTACTTTATTTGTATCACCGCCCCAACCGGATGTAAATTCTTTTTCTAACTCAGTTTTATCGGTTGGATTAAAAATTAACTTAGCAGATAATTGCCATCCAAGACCTTCAACTAATACAGGTACTGTAAAATCAGTTCCAATTCCATATCCAAATTTTGCCAATCCAGTAAACTCTCCATAGTCAAAACCATTTCTTCTAGTCTTTTCTATAGTTCCCCAATATTATCTGAAAAATCACTTAATGGAATGGATCCAATCCCATAAACATAAACTGATTGTTCATTGTTTTGAGAAAACACAAGTATTGGTAATAATATGATTAGAAATTAAAATTTTTTGAAAATTTACCATTTTTTTACTCCGAAAAATCATTAGAATCAATAAGATTTAAATGCAGCTGCCAAACAAGCAGCTGCATTGAATCTACAATTACTTCATAAGGATCATTTTATTAGATAATGTTTACTTTACCAGCAGATAATTCGTAAATATAAATACCACTGGCAACTTTTGAACCATAAGAATTTGTTCCGTCCCATTGTGCAGTGTAACTTCCAGCATTAAAAAGTTCATTATTTACAAGCTTCACTACTTCTTGTCCAACCAAATTGTAAATTGTTAAACTTAATTCGCTTTTTTCAGGAATGCTAAATTTAATATTAGTAGTTGGGTTAAATGGATTAGGATAATTTTGTTCTAAATTAATAACCAGAAGGAATAAATTCAGAAACATTTTCTTTTACATCTGTAACAACCCATTCAGCGAGTTTAGCAGGGAACCAGTTTAAATCACCAAGAGGGAATCCACCTTCTGCTGCAGTATATGCAGGATCAGAAGTTGAATAACTAAAATCATATTCATCTTCAGCTGGACCAAAGCTTGCCGGATCATCATTAATTGCTGCAATTCCATTCCTATCTGCAGCTGGATTCGGATTATCTATATTTGAAAATCCAGTACTTCTTCTGTGTCTTGCATAGGTAAGAACAGGCTCCATTGATGGAGGATCATCGAACTGTACATAATGCTCAACGTTATTTTCTTGCATCATGTCCGGATATTCAGGATTATCATACCACATAGTTAATTGATGGTCCGGAATGAATTCTGATGCAACAACTGTGTCACCCCATTCCGCGTAGTAGGCTTTTAGCTCATCAGAGTTACCATAATAATTATTTTTTATTACAAAAGATCGATCAAAATCAACTACCACAACTGTGTCATCGACAATCGTCTCTAAAGTATCGAGACCGAACATAGCATTAGGATAATCAATTTCACCAGGAGCAAGATTAGTAGGATTTTCATCTCCTTCAAATTGGTGATTGATAAAAAGGTTATTAGTAACTCTTGCATGTCTTACAGTTCTAACATCAAATTGACCTTCATCGTCATTATCTGTAACACCTGTTATTGCACTTTGACCTGTTATTGAATAGAAAGTACAGTGATCAATAATTAAATTTTCAAATGGATTTCCCGAAGTTCTTATTGGTCTATTTGAATTTACGTAAAAGGTACTATTTTGCAGCATAATAGTATCTTGTTGATTACCTCTGGTATCTATAAATCTGCCGTTACCAGGATCAGATAATAAGAATGAATTTCTCATTGTTGAATTTAAAATGAACAATTTTTGATTATCGGCATTCATCCTTACAAACGATTGAGCATCATGGTCGGCAAAAACACCATCAAGTACTAATTTCATTCCATCACCTTCGATTCTAAACATGTTAGACTCTGATTGATTTCCTAAATTATCAATACCTGATATATAGATGTTTCTGAATTCAGTGTCAGTATCAGGTCTACTAAATCTGCCAGATTCACCGGTTTGATCAGCAGCTGGGATAATAACCGGCAATGGTCCATCACCTTCAGCAGCAAAAATTCTTAGTGGTGCATCTCCATTACTCCTAATGGTTCCATTCACCAAATAAAAACCACCTCTTTCAAGTCTGTAAACTCTCATCATACTTTGTGGTTCGCCTGATGCTGTTGTATCTTCATCAATGGCAATATTCAAGGTTTCAAAACCTTGAGGAACATCCTTATAATCATAATCTTGGGCAAAAACAGTCCCCAAAATAAATAACAAGGAAAATGTAACAAATGAAAAAAATCTCTTCATACTATGACCTCCATAGATTTGTTTAAGATTGTTTTGAGTTAGTTAAGTTTAACGCTAATTCCTAAGTCTGCAGTCCAACTGTAATATTGTTGTTCGGTTAAATATTTTTCTGTAAATACATATGATTCATCAGGTGTATTTGTAAAGTTATTCAAATTAAAATAGATACTTATATTATTTGTAAAATTATATTTTGCTAAGAAATCCCAGCGAATATAGTCTTTGGTAAATTCATCCCTTTCTGCTCGTTCACCAATTGAATATAATGTCTTACCTTGGTATAGCATAGAAACACGCCCCATAAATGGTCCATAATCATAACCAACGGAAATATTTGCAATATCAGCAGGCTGATTTATCATATCACCGACCCTAAATGTATCGATTACTTCAGTTCTAACAAACGGAAAAGTTGGAATAGGAGTTGTCTCAACCCTTGATCGGGGATACTTTGTTTCTGACCAA
Source organism: uncultured Ignavibacteriales bacterium (assembly GCA_963710615.1). Classification (GTDB taxonomy): domain Bacteria; phylum Bacteroidota; class Ignavibacteria; order Ignavibacteriales; family Melioribacteraceae. Next base: position 34,884 of record CAVQBF010000004.1, on the reverse strand, counting down.
ATGTGAGTGTAGTTAATGTTAAGAACAATTCCATTAAAAGGGGATGGAAGCCATCTAAAGTTGGTCTGCCACTCAATTTCGGCGCCGTATACTTCTGTTTTAAATGGACTATTTTCCGGAGCATTCAAAGTTAGCCCCTTCCAGTTTGCTTCGTAACCTTCTGAAACTGGATCTAATAGTTTTCTTCCTTCTCTCATATAAACTAAATCTTTAATATCTTTATAAAAACCTCCAATTGTAAGTAATCCAACTTCATTTCCATACATTGACAAGTAGGCATCATAATTTGTTGACAATTGTGGTTTTAGATCCGGTCTTGACACTGTTACACTTTGATTTGCTCCATCTACTCTAATTTTCGGTAACATCCAGTTGAGTCTTGGTCTGGATATCGATTCAGTATAAGCTAGACGCAAATCCATCCATTCTGTTGGTTTAATTCTTAAATGAACCATAGGAAACCAGTTGTAGTAGCTTGCGGTGCTTGTAGTATCTGTTACTCTTGGATCATCAATTTCTTCTTCCTCAAGCTCACTTGGTACATTTCCTCTTCTTCCGGTCATACTTAAATATGTATTTTCATATCTAATACCTGGTAACAACATAAAAATCTGACCTAAATTAATTTCTGACATTATGAAACCGGAAGCAACTTTTTCATCCAATTCAAAATCATCAACATCTGCTAATGCTGAGATAATTTGGTGTGAGTCTGCAAGGAAAGTCTCAAATAGGTAATTTAATTCTTCACCGTCTAATCCAAGCCCAAACTCATATTTACCATTTAAGAAATCGCCTGCATCAAATCCTTCATCAATATAATTCAAAATAGAAGGCCATCCTGATCCAGGATTGGTAATATAGTTAAAACCAGGGTTCACCCCACTGAGAATGATTCCACCAAATATGCTCATTTCTATTATCTAAACGTCTATGTTGATAGTCTTCGTCTCTATCTTTATACTTATCACGATACTTTCCACCGAATTTAAGTGTTCCAGCAAGCCAATTGGTAAAATTGTAAGGAATTTTAATATCAAATTCGCCAACAAGATTTCTTTCGACTGCGATTTCAGTTGAACTAGAGCCCAAATATAAATATGTGTCTTCTAAGTCTATATTAGAAAGATCAAATAATTCTTGGACCGTGGTTGCAGTTGTTGCACCTTGTTGAAAACCACCAGATTGACGGACACTAATATTATTGTCATAAGGATACCTAGTATCTGATTGAGAACGTGATAAATTAAAGTCTAGTTCAAAAGAATTAAAATCTAATTCTGCTCCAATCGTGTTTGTCATTATGTCAAGCTGTCTTTCACGTGCTCTCCAATAATAACGTTGGTAGTTTCCGCCAACGTCCCATCTTCTTCTTCTTTGTTCCTCTTCTCTATCAAGCCTACTCAAAAAATGGCTAGATTTAATTTTACCGAAGGGCAATTTATAATCTAAAAGTGCACTGAATCCAAAACGTTGCCGAACATCAATAACATGCCTTAAATTAACGCCATCAATTACTTGAGGAGCAAATTCTTCATCTTCACGTTTTTCCCTTAAGTTACTATATCCGGCTCCAAATTCATCATAACCCTCTTTGAGTTCGTTCAGCATTTCCGGTGATAAGAACACCAAGTTTATCATCAAGGAATCTATTACTTAAGGAAATACTTCCTCTATATTGTCCAAATTCATTTCGCTGATCATTATATCCTGTCTGACTTCTAACATTCACCCTAAAACCTCCAGTAGGTGCTTCAGCTAATTTAAAGTCTACAGTGCCTCCTAAAGCATCAGCATCCTTATCAGGAGTTAATGCTTTAGTAACCTCAATACCTGCAAGAATCTCGGGAGAAATCATACTCATATCAACGCTTCTATCGTTAAGATCGGTTGATGGAATTGTCACTCCACCAATAGTTACTGCATTGTAGGTTGGAGCAAGACCTCTAATAGTAACTTTATTTCCTTCACCACCATCTCTTAGTATTGAGACACCAGGCAATCTTCCTACAGATTCAGCGGCATTAGCATCAGGGATTTCTAGTATTTTATCCTGAGAAACAACATTAGTTATTGTATTTGAACTTAATTGCTGGTTAATTGCAGCAGCTTGACCTTGAGCCTGTGCTGTAATTACAACTGTTTCTCCCTCGACAACATCCAGAACTAATTCAAAATCTAATTCAATCGTTCTATTATCAAGCACTTGAATTTCATAAGTTTGCGGTTTATAGCCAAGATATGAACATTTTACAGTATAGCTTCCTGCAGGAATACCTTTTATGTTATACTCACCATCAAAGTTTACAGCTGCTCCCAAGGATGTTCCTAATAGTATTACATTTGCCCCTATTAGTGGATTATCTGTTGCTGAATCAGTAACGGTTCCTTTAATTCCTCCAGCTGCATAAATAATGAATGGAAAAAAAATGATAAAAAGAAAGGATTTCAAAAACATTTAGAACAACACTTCATAACATGTACCCCAAATATTTTGCATTAACAATATTTAAAATCATTTGAAACTTTATGCTGATGGTATGTTAACAAAAAGTTTCATGTAAATAAAATGGTAATTTTTCTTGCAAACAACTTGATAAATAATTAACTTAACATAGTTAGTATACCAAGTACATCAAATATGGAAATTTTATAAACAAATAACAACATCTTTTTTATTTTTTTGTTGATATTACAAAACATTGCTTTGATTATTAATTAGAGTGTTTTGTATTTAATAAATTCACTAATGGTTCTGTTCATGAAAAAAATCATTGATTTTAATAATCCAATACCACTTTATAAACAAGTAGAAGATAATATTAGGGCTAAAATTGCGAATGGGATTTTAAAGCCCGGAGATAAGATAGGTTCTCATCATGAATTAGTAAAAGAGTATGATGTTAGTTTAATTACCGTTAAAAAAGCTCTTTCAAATTTAGTTAATGAACAGATTTTATTTTCACGTGTAGGTATGGGGACTTATGTCGCAGAAAAGAAAGTTAATAATAATAATTTAGTGGACCAAAAAACAATTGGCTTAGTTCTGAGAGATTTGAATCACCCTTTCTTTTCATTAATAGTGCAATCAATAGAACAAAAGGCCTATGAGTTAGGATATACACTATTATTATCAAGTTCTTCAGGTAATATTAAAAAGGAAGAAGCTCAGATTAATCATTTTAGAAAACTTGGTGTCGATGGTTTAATCATTGCTTCTCTCTCTCTTGAATATAGGGCAACAGATTATTTACAAAAATTGCACAAGGAAAATTTTCCTTACATTATGGTTTCCTATATGCATGATCCCGATTACTGGTATATCGGTTCAGATCATGAACTTGGCGGTTATTTAGCAACTGAACACATGATAAAATTAGGGTATAAATCAATCGGTTACGTTCATGTTGGAGCGGGGAATTTGTTAAGTGAGGTAAGAAAAAATGGTTATTATAGAGCTCTTACAGAGTATCAAATTAATTTCAATTCTGAAAGAATCTTTTATCTTTCAAACGAGCCCTTTGATACTGGATCAGATAGATTTAATAGAGGATATAATTTTGGAAAGCAGTTTAACTGTTTGGCAGAAAGACCGGAAGCACTGGTAATTTACAGTGATTCGGTTGCACTTGGGTTTTTGAAGGCTTGTAACGAAAATCAAATTAATGTACCAAGTGATGTTGGAATAATTGGTTTCGATGATATTGATGTTGCTAAACATGCTTCAACTCCCTTAACTACAATTAGACAAAACTATGATAAGATTGGCGCAGGTGCTGTTGAAATTCTTCAAAAAAGAATAGATGGTATCGATATTGGAAATCGAACAATCTTTAAGCCAACCCTTGTTGTACGTGATTCTTGTGGAGCTAAATTAATTAATAATTCAATTGAAACTTCATCGAAGGTTTCAGAGGCTTCATAATTGGTGAATTTTAATAAAAATTAGTATGGTGAATTACTAATGCTCTATCCTCAAAATAATAGTTGTCGTACGGTTTTTGATTTATCAGGTATTTGGAAATTTAAAGTTGATCCTAATAAAATTGGTGAAAGTGAAAATTGGTTTGAAGGATTTGAATCAAATATTGATATTGCCGTTCCAGGAAGTTGGAATGAAATGCTTGAAGAAGAAGGATTATTAGATTACAATGGTAATGGTTGGTTCTTAACAAAAGCTTTTATTCCAAAATATTTTGCTGATAAAGAAATATGGCTAAGAATTGGCTCTGCAGATTTCTATTCTAAATTATGGATAAATGGGAAATATGTCGGTGAGAACAATGGCGGATTATCTACCTTTTGAGTTTAACATAACAGAATTTATTAGAATCGGTAAAGAAGCAACTATTGTTTTACTTGTAAATAATGAACTCAATCATGAAACAATACCTCAAGGAATAACAGCAGAAGATTATGAACGAAGAGGGAAGATTAAGAGAAGAAACATATCCACCAGCTCGATTTGATTTTAGTCCCAATGGCGGTATACACAGACCTGTAAAACTATATTGCACTCCCAAAAGTTATATTGATAAAATTAAAGTAGACACAAAAGTATTAGCCGATCAAAAAGGAAAGGCAATTATAAGGGTTGATGTTGTTAATTCTGAGAATAAAAATTGTCATATTAAAATTATTGGTAATAATTCAGAACTTGAACAAAGAATTGCACAATTAATAATGGTAGTTGTGTCAGTAGAATTTGACTATAAGTAATTGCAGATATTGGTCACATTTAGATCCTTATTTATATAAGATTGAAATTAAAATTACTGATGAAAATGAAATTGTTGATCAATATAATCTAAAAATTGGAATTAGAGAAGTAAAAGTTGAAGGAAATAAATTCTTACTGAATGGAGAAGAAGTTTATTTTAAAGGTTTTGGCAAACATGAAGATTTTTGGGTGGTTGGTAAGGGTTTATTTTTACCTCTGCTTGTTAAAGATTTTGGAATGATGAAATGGATAAATGCTAACTCATTCCGGACTTCACATTATCCATATGCAGAAGAAATTATGCAATATGCCGATGAAAAAGGATTTTTAGTTATTGATGAAGTTCCTGCAGTAAGTCTTGATCTAAGAGTTTCGAATAAAAATACATTAAAAAATCATAAAGATTTTTTAAGAAAACTTATTGAAAGAGATTATAATCATCCATCAGTTGTAATGTGGGCAGCAGGCAATGAACCAAATTTAGTTGGTGCTAAAGAATACTATGATGGAAGGGCTTATGATTATTGGAAAGAAATATTTGACTATACAAAAACTCTAGATAAAACCAGACCTGTTACTGTTCCAAATTGCCAAAGAGCGGGAATTGATGATCCTGTTTTTGAATTTAGTGATGTTCTTACAATTAATAGATATTACGGTTGGTATGAACATCCTGGTAAATTAGATAAAGCTTTAGTTTATCTTGAAAAAGAAATGGATGCGATTTATGAAAAATATAAAAAACCAATAATGATGACTGAATTTGGTGCTGATACTGTTACTGGTATGCATTCAGTATCGGATCAAATGTTTAGTGAAGAATATCAAACTAAACTTATATCAATGTATATAGAATTATTTAGAAAAAAAGATTATGTAATTGGTGAGCATATTTGGAATTTTGCTGACTTCAGAACACCAATGCATTTTAGAAGGGTTCTATTAAATTTAAAAGGTGTTTTTACTAGAGACAGACAACCGAAATCAGTTGCTTTTAAACTAAAAGAGATTTGGAAGAAGTAAAATTTAATTAAATAACTATTACTGCACAATACTAATCCTTTAAACCAAAGAATTAATATGATATTTGGATTTACTACACTTGACTTAATTGTAATTTTTACATACATCGCAATAATTGTTTATATGGGATGGTGGACAAAAAGAAAAGTTCAATCCTCTGGTGATTATTTTATGGGTGGTCGTAAGGGCAGCAAAATAATGATGATTGCAAATGCCTTTGGTGCTGGTACTCATACCGATCAAGCGATTGCAGTTTCAGGAGCAACTTACCAAATTGGACTTGCAGGTATTTGGTATCAATGGGTTTGGTTATTTGCAACTCCATTTTATTGGATTGTTGCACCAATTTTTAGAAGAGTTCGTTATGTAACAACTGGTGATTTTTTTGAAGAACGTTACGGAACTAAACTTGGTGTTGCCTATACTATTATGGGCATTCTTTTCTTTATGATAAATTTGGGACTAATTCTCAAAGGAACAGGAACTGCAATTGAAGCTGTTACTCAGGGGGAAATTTCAACAGCAATGGTTGTAGTTTTACTAACAGTTTTTTTCTTAGCGTACTCTGTTCTTGGCGGATTAGTCTCAGCATCTATTTGTCAATCTGATTCAAGGAATGTTTATTCTAGTACTATCGTTTTCTACTTATTCCATTTGCACTAAGTGCGGCCGGTGGAATGTCTGAAGTTAGAGCATCATTACCGGAATATATGTTTAGTTTTGTTGCTCCCGAAGAAGTAACATTATTTTTTATAATTGCTGTAATTATTAATGGTCTAGTTGGAATTGTTGTTCAACCTCATCATATGGCAGTTGGAGGAGCTGGCAAAACTGAAGTAAGCTGCAGAACCGGTTGGACCTATGGAAACTTTACAAAAAGATTTGCTACACTTGGTTGGGCTTTTGTTGGTGTATTTGCAGCTTCATTATTTCCCGGATTAGAAAATGAGAATAGAGAACTAGCTTTTGGAATGGCGGTTGCAAATTTATTACCTTCAGGACTAATTGGATTGATGGTTGCTGCAATGGCTGCCGCTGTATTAGCTGCGTGTCATAATTATATGGTTGGTGGTTCAGCTCTTTTTACCAGAAATATTTATTCAAAAATAGTTAAAACAAAACATGAAGATAATAGAGAACTTACTGTTGCAAGAATATCATCAGTTGTTATTGTTCTTGGTGGAGTTACAATTGCATTAACTATACCTAATGTAGTTCAAGGTGTAAAATATTTATGGTTAATCACATCGTATTTTGGAATTGCATTCTGGGGAGCTGTAATGTGGAGAAGATCAAATAGATATGCTGTTTGGGCGAGTGTTATTGTTACAGTTATTGCAACTTTTGTTACCGGACCTTATTTTTCATTTGGATTTGGCTGGGCAATTGAATATCAAATTGCAGTCTATCTTCCATTGGGAATTCTTAACATTTATTATTAGTTAGTATTTTGACAAAACCTGAACCGGAAGCAGTGCTAAATAAATTTTATGCTTTGTTACACACACCCGTTGGAGAAGAACAAAAATTAAAAGATGCCGGAATAGAAATGATGCTTGAAGGTGAATCGGAATCAGCAAGTAAGAAAACTGATGAATCACTTGAAGATCAAGGACATAGTTTATTGGTGGTTGATTTTCTATCACTTATATAAGAAATTCACTTTTAAAAAATATCGAGTTGATATTAAAGGATTTGGTTTAGCTATGTTATTTGTGATTATAATTTTTGCAATTGGTTTATTTACTGCAAGTCTGGGTATAATTTTATTCAAAAAAATTATCGAGGGGATAAATGATATAATTTTATATAATGATTATCATTTTATTTTTATTTTTTTCAAATGCTTTGAATAATAGTTTCACAAACTAATAATTTATCCAAAGAAGAGGTTCTACAAGCCCTTATTGATGGGGCCGAATATTCAGTAAATGTTTTGCTTGATGAAGATGGAAAATCTAAATGTGATTATAATGTAACTGAAGGGAAATGGTATGAGTATGAACCACCTTGGCATACAGGACAAATTATTTACGGACTAATTGAAACTTACAGAGTTACAGGAAATGAAAAATATCTGGAAGCTGCAAAGAAAGCTGGGGATTGGTGGACAAGTCTACTTATTACAGATCACCCTAAATTAAAAGGAATGATTAAAGCTGCTCATGGTGATCACGCTGGTGATACGAATTGTCTTTGCCACAGTATCTGATGGAACTGCTGGATTATTTAATCTCTATAAAGAAACCAAAATTAAAAAATATGCCGATGTCCCAACAAGTGCCGGAAAATGGATGCTGGAGAATATGTATGTGCCGGAGTATAGAGTTTTTTATGATAATGTTGATCCTGTAACTGGTGAAGTGATGAAAGAAGAAAGTCCATTTTGGCCTGAGAATGAAACATTTGAATTATTTGATGTATCACGCACAAATAATGAAGGTTCGCTTTATAAAGATATGTATGAATTTACAGGTGATGAAAAGTATAAGGAAATTTTTATTGAGTTATGCGAAAGTCTATTAGAATATCAAACACCTGAGGGTTTATGGATGAGATTTATGCCCAATAATTATAAAGTAGGAAATTTTCATCCAAGGTTTAATATGTGGTATGCTGAATCCTTGCTTGAAGGTTATGATTTAACAGGCGATAAAAGATATTTAGAATCTGCAAAGAAAGCATTAAAGTATCAAATGTCATTTCAAAGGCCAGATGGAACATTTTACTATAAAAATTTTGTTAATGGAAAAGAAACCGACAGAGGATCCATTTGTGGATCGGCTGTTTCATTTATGGGTATGTTAGCAATAAGAATGGTTGGATATGGAGTCGGAGATGAATTTAAAGATATGATAGATAAATCTGCTGAGTGGGTGATAAAAAATAGATTCGATAAGAATCATCCTGATGAAAATCTAAGAGGTTCATTTCTGAATTTAAGAGTAAGAACAAAAAAGGGTAAAATATGGATGACACAGAGAGATGTTGGTACATCTTTTGGGATGAGATTTTTAGCTGATTACTATAGATATAAATTCGGCAATGAATAAAAATTTAATTTACATATTTATTGTTCAATTTTGTTATACAGTAATATTTGCGCAAAAAATTATTATACAACCTCAACCTCAACAAATTAAGTTTTTTGATGAAGAAATAATTGTAGGAACAGATATAAAAATATTTGATTCCGGCAAGAATCCTATCGAAGAAAAAGCTATTAATTACTTAAAATATTCACTTATAAATAGATTTCATAATGTTAACCTTGGAAATAGCCAAGATGTCAGTAATGATTACAAAATAGATATCACTCAAATTCAAAATCAAAAACACTTTTTAAATATGCAATTCTACAGAATTGAATTTGATGATGTTAATAAGATTATTAATGTGGAATCACCGTCTCAGCTTGGTCTCTTGTATGGTGTTGTTACTCTTAATGCTTTAATCTATAAATCAAATGACAAAATTCATATAAAGAAAGCATCCATCGAAGATTATCCAGTTTATCGAAGAAGATTATTTGTTGCTGATCCTTCAGCAGAAGATATTCCTTCATTATTCGATTGGGCATTACAAAATAAGCTTGAAACTGTTGTTTTAGCTAGTCGCAGTCACCCTTGGGACCATATATCGGATGATTATTTATCAATATTGAATGAGATAAAAAAATGGAAGGATCGGTTTGGTGGTCCGTCAGTAATGCAGTCTCATAATATCTATGAGGGAAGAGATATTGTAATTTCAAATGAAAACGATATTAATTCTCTGAAAGAGGTTATTAAAGTTTCGTATGAACATGGGATAGAAAAGTTAATGATTCTCTCTGATGATACACCGCCTTATAAATTCGGTGAGGGCTATATTCTTACAAATGAATCTGATAAACAAAAATTCGAACATTTTGAAGCTGCAAATACTTACTTAATGAATGAACTTGTAAATTGGTTTAAATCAGAGAACATGGAGATAGAGTCATTTTATGTCCCGGGGTTTTATACTTATGAAGAAATGCATCAAGGTGATATGGAACTCTTTAGAGATACTCCTTGGGAAGAAGATGCTTTTGGCCCGTTCTATAGAGATTTACAATATATTGGTGAAAATTTAAATGAAGAAACATATATAATCTGGTGTGGTCCTTATGTACGAAGTAGAGAAATTTCTAAAGATGACCTTGATGATTGGACGAAAAATTTAGCTGGCCGGGTTCCTTTTCTCTGGGATAATACAATCTATAGTCACCATCCATTTACTTCAACATCCTTACTTACCGCGTGGAGTAACAAATTGCCTGATCATTTTGAAAAAATTACGGCTGGTAATGGAATGTTTATAAACAATGATGCAAGTTCTGAAACCGGGGTTGTAGGAACAATTACAACTAATGATTACTTGTGGAATCCAAGTGCCTATTCTCCAGAAACATCTCTTAAAGCTGCAGTAGGAAGAGAGTATGGTTTTGACGTTTCAGAACTTGTTTTAAAATTTAAAGAACTTGAACTTAGCATTAGGAAAGTCATAGGCGAACGGAAACTTTGGTATGAGTCAGATAGTTTATGGCAGCAGATAAGAAAAGTTAGATACATCACGCAAAAAAATCCATTCTACTATCATTTGAATTATTCAAGAATGAAAGCATTAAGACTACAATTAAAAGCCTCAGTACCAGACCCTGAACCTAAGAAATTATTTACTGAAAAGATTTCAAAATTAAAGATTGCTCGAGAAGAAATATTGAAGAGTATTAAAAAAATAAATGCAGCCACTTATGATCGATTATCAAAAGTTTTAGAACCTATCCCAGATTTAGAACTAATTCAATAATGACAATTTAAAATTAAGCTATGAGCACATACAAAAAAGTATTACTATTTTTATCGACAATTGGACCGGGACTTTTTCTTGTAGGATACAATATTGGAACTGGAAGTGTTACTTCAATGGCATCTGCAGGTGCAAGTTATGGTATGGTTTTGACTTGGGCTGTTTTAATCTCTTGTATTTTTACTTACATACTAATTATTACTTTTGGTCAATATACTTTAGTAACTGGTAAAACAGCCATTCAAAGTTTTAAGGATAATTTTGGAAAACCAGTTTCTCAAGTTGTTCTATGGTCACTTATAATTTCAGAGATGGTTTCCAGTGTTGGAGTAATGGCTATTGTTTCAGAAGTAATTCATGAATATTCAAAAAATTTCACTTCATCTGGAGATGGTATTAGTACAATTATTATTACAATTGTTATTGCTGTTTTTATTGTTGGGCTGCTGTTTAATGGAAAGTATTCCCTGGTAGAAAAAATATTGATTGTATTTGTATCCTTAATGGGATTAAGTTTTATTCTTACATCATTTCTTGTGATTGAGAATCCAACAGATATATTAACCGGAATGATTCCAAGTATTCCTAATGAAACAAATGCCGGATTAATAGTTGCGGGAATGATTGGTACAACTATGGGTGGTGTTTTATATGTAATTCGTTCAGTAACTGTAAAAGAGAAAAACTGGAATATCTCTCATTTAAAGAATGAAAAGAAAGATGCTTTTGTTTCCGCAGCATTGATGTTTTTATTGAGTATTGCAATTATGGCTGCTGCTGCTGGTACACTTCATCCTCTAGGACTTAAAGTTGATAATGCAATTGATATGGTTAAACTTCTTGAACCCCTTGCAGGTAAATTTGCAATATCCATATTTGTTGCTGGATTAGTTGCAGCTGGTATCTCCTCCTTATTCCCACATTATATGCTAGTGCCAATGCTCTTAGCTGATTATACAAATAAAAAATTAGATTTATCAACCTTTAGAAATAGAGGAATAATAATATTTTATGCTCTTCTTGGTCTTATAGTCCCAATATTTGGAGGCAGACCAGTAGTGGTTATGATCGCTTCTCAAGCTCTTGCTTTAATTGCAACACCACTAATCTTGGTTTTAATGTGGATTCAAGTAAATAAAAAGAATGATATGGGGATTCATTCTGCTGATATCAAAAAAAATATTCTCCTTGGTGTTATAACAATCTTTACAATTTACATTGCAGTTATTGGATTTATAGGAATACTAAATATATAAACTATGAAAAAAATTGATAAAAGAATCGTCTGCGCATACTTATATTCTATAACAAAGTATGGATATCCACCAAATGCTTCTGATACTTTAAAACATATTGAAGAAATGTATAATCTTGGATTTTCTTCAATTGAATTAGAAGGAATTCGAGAAAATCATTTGATAGAAATATATCATTCTAAGGAAATCATTTCTAAAAGAATAAATGAATTAGATCTTTCTGTACCTTATTTCTGTGTTGTTTTGCCCGGATTAACATCTTTAGATGAAGCCGAACGGAATAAACAATTACAGTTGTTTGAAAAAGGTTGTGAGATTGCAAAATTGTTTGGTGCAAAAGGTGTTTTGGATAACGCACCATTACCTCCATATGAATTTCCAGTTGATATTCCAGTAGTAAGGCATTATGATGAAGATGTTCTAAGTTCTGCATTTCTCCCTAAACATGTTACATGGGCAAAAGTTTGGGATCAGATGATTGATACTTATAGATCTGCTTGTGATATTGCATCAAAATATAATTTGACCTACTTAATGCATCCTGCAGTTGGAGTTTTATCCTCAACAACTGACGGCTATTTATATTTTCATGATGCAGTTAATCGTGATAATCTGCAATTTAATTTAGATACTGCTAACCAATTTGTGATGAAAGATAATCTAGCATTATCAATTACAAGATTAAAAGATCATGTTGAGTATATACACATTTCAGACAATAGAGGACATAAAGTTGAACATCTTCAAATAGGCAAAGGTAAAATTAGATGGGATGTATTCTTCGATACAATTAACTCTATTGGCTTTAAAGGATATTTTGGAATTGATATTGGAGGTGATGAATCTGGAGTGTAGATGATTTGGATAATGCATATTTTGAATGCTGCAAATTTTATATCAAATAAATGGATATAACTTATGAAAGTGATTACCATGAAATAAATAAGTTTAATTATTCTCTTTTCAACTTTTCTCTAAATCATTTGGCACTCAGATAAATTATATTCCCATTGTTCCTGAACCTCAAAATATCAATTTTAACAATAGAAGTTTTGAAATACGAAATAGTCAATTCAGATTAAACTTATATTATTGCTCATACAAGATACTCCTATAGAAATTGCCATTAATGAATTAGTAAATCTATTTCTAAGAAATATCTATAATGCTGAAATATCAGTGAATCAGCTAATAGTAAAAGAACAATTCATATTGGAATAAAAGATTTCAATAAAAAATTTAATTCAATCTATTAAACGAATTTGGAATTACATAATACGGAAATTATAGGCGTGAAGGATATCAAGCTTTTAATAAATAAAGATAAAATTATAATTGTAGCAAATAATCACAAAGGATTATTTTATGGAATACAAAGTCTAAAACAATTATTTAGAGCCAATAAAAAAATGAATTCTATTACCAGGTTTTAATGATAATGATTAGCCATCATTCAAATACAGAGCAATTTCAGATGATATTAGCCGTGGACCAATTCCAACACTTGATTACATGAAATATCAAATCAGAAGATTATCTGAAATGAAAATAAATACATTCATTCATTATGTTGAGCATGTGGTAAAAACGAAAAGTCACCCAGAATTTGCTCCTGAAGATGGATCGCTAACAATTGAAGAATGGAAGGAAATTGCTGACTATGCTCTTGATTATAATATTACAGTTATTGGCGGATTTCAATCATTCGGACATTTTCAAAATATTTTAGCAACACCTGAATATTCGCATCTTGGTGAAAGCGGTTCATTAATTTCTCCGGTAAAACCTGAAAGTTATGAATTTCTTAAAAATATTTATGATGAAATGATTCCCGCTTTTCATTCAGATATTTTTAATATAAACTGTGACGAAACATTTGATTTAGGGAAAGAAGACTCAAAAACCATTGTTGATAGTATTGGTTATGGTGAGGTTTATTTTCAACATATAATGAAACTTTACAATATTGTTAAATCACTATGACAAAAGAATTATCATGTGGGGTGATATTCTTATGCAATATCCTGAACTGCTAGATAGACTTCCAAAAGATGTTTTGATTGGTACTTGGAATTATGATGCCAAAGAAACATTTGAAGAATTTATTGATCCTTTCAAAAATTCAGGACACGAATTCTGGGTTGTCCCAGGAGTATTAAATTCGAGAAGAATTTATCCCGATTTTAATAAAGCTTTTAAAAATATTAAAGTTTTTGTGGAAGAAGGTTTTGAAGCAGGAGCCACTGGTGTACTGAATTGTTTTTGGGATGACGGAAATACTGGTTTGTTCTCAAATGATTGGTATGGAGCAGCTTATGGTGCTGATAAAAGTTGGAATACCTATTCAAATGATTCTACATTTGATAAAAGATATGCAAAAGGTCATTTAGGTACTGAAAATACTCATCTGTTAAATGCAATTCAAAAACTTAATGAATTAAGGTTTTTAGAACTAACAGATGGTATGACGGATAAATTTTTGTTCGTTCAATTAGTTCCGGATCCTGGAAAGATCAATAAAATATCAATAGCAGATTTAGAAAATGCTTTAATAATAATAAATGAAGCTGATTTAGAATTAAGCAAAGTTAATAATTTGATCTATACTGATGATGCTGAATATTTACAATTTATTATTAATCTGTACAAAATATTGTCACAAGAAAGATTTGATTTATTGGAAGCGTCTAAAATTTACTCTGAAGCCGAAGAGCTATATCTAAGCAACCCGAGCAAATCAAGAATAAAAATTATTGACTCTATTGAGATTATTACAAATTTAATAACTGAAACTTCTGAATTAAAAAATCAATTTAAAATATTATGGCTTAAAGAGAATCACACCTATGCTTTAGATTGGATAACCGATAAATACGAACAAAAAATAAATGATTATGCAGATGTTAAGAAATTACTTTTCCAATCGCTCAAAAACTTTGATAGCTCAAAACCTATTCTTACTTTGAAAGAAGTACGTTTGAGTATATCAAAATTACCGGGCAAATATTTCACTGAATGGATGATGATTAATCCATTACCAAATAAAGAGAAAAATGAAAAATCAGAAATTGATTACTTAATAGATATGGGTGGAGAAACTACTGCTAATCCCAAAGTAACCCAAGAATTTTATTTTGATAATGAAAAATATAGATGGAGAAGAGTAGTTTCTGAGCAGCAAGATATTGTGAATTTGAATGAAATATTTGATTATGATAATCAGTCTGGTGTGATGTATGCATTTGCAAATATATCTGTTGATGCTGCAGGTTGAAGTAGAAGCCGTGGTTGGGTATTCAAATGGTATTGAAGTATTTATTAACGGAAAAAGTATTTATGAAGGAGTCTCAAATAATTTAGTTCCTGATGGTTCTAAAATAATTTTACCGTTAGAGGAAGGTAAAAATAATTTATTGTTAAAAATAACTAAACGAAATGGCGACTGGGGATTTACGCTTAGATTACCTAATTCAGAAGTAAGAAATAGTAAGAATAGATATAGAATTATTAACAAAGAATATTAGGAGCCTTTGAATAACTGGCAAATTGTCATTCTGAACAAAGTGAAGAATCTCAATGTCACTTAAAATTGAGAGATTTTGCTCCGCTCAACCTGTCTACCGACATGTAGATATGACAAAATGATGTATTGCAAAGCCTTCTATTAAACTAAAGTATGGAGATAATATGATTTTAAAATTTATTAAACGAGCAGGTTTTTTAATCTTTATTTTAATATTGACTTCATGCACACAAAAATCTCCTCTTGAAAAAGCTGAACGAATTGCAGAACGGATAATAAATGAAACGATGTTCGAAACAGAAAAAGTAGAAATTGAACCTACCGATCAAATTCAAGTTATTGATTTCAATATTGTTTTTGGTGAAGATATAAATGGAATATGTTTAGCAAAAAACATAATTACATCTCCCAAAGATACTACTCTTTGGTTTGGTGTCAGTTATTCAATACCGTTCTTAATACTTCTAAACAATGAAGTTGTTCATGAACAAACTGAAGATGCTGAATTTAATTTCAGAGAAAAAGCTTATGGGATGTATGAGTTTCAAAATAAATTTTCATTAAAACTCAAAGCGGTGAAAACCAAGTAATGATAAAAGCTTTTTGTGATGGGAATAGCCAAATCTATTTGAGAGAAATAACTCATAACAATTCAGAGCCATTAACAAAATTTGGCAAAGAAAATAATAAGCAAGAATGGCTTTATAATGGTGTCCATAAATTTGCTGAATCTTCTTCAGCTAAAAAAATATTGTATGATACTAGTATTGAAACGAGTACCCAAGAATGGAAAGAGTATCCGACTCTTTACATGGACAAATTAGTTATTGATGATGCCAACACCTATAAAAGAGAATCATATATTGAATGGCACTATGCAATTGGCACAACCATGCTTGGGTTAATCAACTTAAACCAAGAACTTAAAAGCCCCAGAATAGAAAATTTTGTAAAAGACTATTGTGATTTTAATCTAGAAATGAGAGATACTTTTAAGCAGCAATATTACAAGAAGCATGCACTTAGAGTTGCTAGTTATAGAAATCTAAGAAAAGCAATGCTCGATGATACTGGACCGGCAACTATTCCATATACATATTTATATCAAAAGACTGATGATGATAAATACTTACCAATTATAAGAGAAATGGTTGATTACATTTCCAATGAGCAGTCAAGACTTGAAGATAGTACGTTTTGCAGACCTGAACCTGTTGAAAATACTATTTGGGCGGATGATCTTTATATGAGCTGTCAACTACTTTTAAGAGCATATCAAGTTGAGAATGATACAAATTATCTAGATGATGTAATTAAGCAAATAGTAAATTTTGATAAATACCTGTGGGATGATTCTATTGGCCTCTTTAAGCATGCATGGATGGGTGAAAAAGAAGAAAAATCAGAAATATTCTGGACAAGAGCAAATGGATGGATAAGTTGGACATTATCTGATGCTCTTATGATTGTGCCTCCTTCATATCCTGGCTATGGCAAATTATTAGAAATATATAAAAAAGTTATGGACGGGATTATTAAATATCAAGGGACAAATGGTTTATGGTATCAAGTTTTAGATAGGGAAGATTCTTTTGAAGAAACTTCTTCCAGTGCAATGTTTACTCTTGCTATTGCAAGTGGAGTATTAAATAGTTGGCTTTCGATGGACTATGAAAAATATGCACTTCTTGGCTGGGAGGGTATATCTGGTAATATTTCAGATGATGGAATTGTTAAAGATATTTGTAGAGGTACTGGAATTGGTCATACATTTGAATTTTATAATTCAAGAGAGCGCTTTGATAATGATCCTCGTGGTTTAGGAGCAGTGTTAACTGCCGCTGTTGAAGTAAGTAGACTTGGAAACTGATTATGGAAAGACGGTCATTTATAACAGCATCTTCTGCACTTTTATTGATGCCAAAACTATTTGCTGCAGAAAAAGTTAATCAGAATACATTTAGTAAGGAATTATCTACTCGAATGACCTTACTTCAGAAAATGATAGCAACTGAGATTAGTAAACTAAGGGAATAGGCTTAAATTTCATATAACAATATCTAATGTATGAAAAATGCACAAATACATCACTTAAACAAAGTCCAATTTCTAAATTAGGTGATAATTTGAATTTCCCGAAAACACATCTATTAACGGAATTTCTACCTTCAATAGCCTGGTCTCGCTGTAATGTTTTTGCTCAGAGGAATGAATAGTGAACTAGCTATTTGGTGCAGGCATTAATGAGATCGATCGATGTTTATAAAAAATATCATTCAGGTCAATTACTGATCATATTTCATATTTTATAGAACGAACCTTAAGACAGAATTAGACCTCAATATTAATGCGATGGTAAAGGTTTCCGCAGATGAATGAACCATTAATGCTGACTTAATACCTAGTAATCCGATGTAATTGATTTTTACAAAATCAAGTAACTAAGTTTTCGGAAACATGCTATTTACCATAAATGATTCGATTTATCTGAATATAATGATCTAAATAATTTTGATGCAGTGAAATTAATTGGCAAATTTTGCTCCTCTCAGCTGAGTAAGAAATTTAAAGATATTGAACTTCAAGAGGTTAATGTTTAAAACTGCTTTTTTTGTGTAATAAATGTATGGTATTTCAACTAATTAGTCGGAAGAAACACTGGAATTTAATTCAATTTTGGTCAAAATGTTAGTTTAGATAGTATTAGAAATGCTTCTGGCGTTAAAAGTTATGAAATTTTGGATAGATCCGATCTTGATAAAATTAGACAAAATTCGTTACTCACGGAATTGTTAGTCGTGAAGCTAAATTAAGATTTAATGTATGGAAGGATCATGTAACATTATAGCCTATCCTGAGGTAGGAATGACAGATTCAACTTATTGGCGATTATGCTAATGAAAACTCAAAGTTTAAGTGGGTTATCTGACAATAATTCATTCTCAGAATATCTAAAGTTAAAATTGGAAGAGTTTGCTCTGGCTATTGATCTATTTAATATGATGGGTTGGGAAAAAGGAAACGAAATTTACGGATTAGGAATTTTCGATAGACTTCACCAAGCTGTTATGATATTAGATGGAATAATTAGCGATCCTTGGATTGAAAATTATTTTGGTGAAAGAGCAAGATTAATTAGAGGAAAAATATTGTGGTGGCTCAATAAGGAAAGAGGCGGTAAAGGTGAATTAACCGGAGCTATTAAGGATTTGAGATATTTACACAAATTATATCCTAATGATGAAATTATTAGAATGTACTTGGGTGAAAAAATTGATACACCTGATGACATTGATATTTTAACATTTCCTAATGACGCTCCAGAATGGTCTAAACTTCAACACGAAGCAATAAAAAGATTAAAATCAGAAATTTTTTGGTGGGTAAATGAAAGACAAGCTGAGAATGGTGAACTAGGTGGAAAGATTGGTGATGATGTTGAGCTGTTAAGATGGTGGTCTGCTCTTGCAGCTTACGGAGATACAACTACAATCAAAGGATGGATAAAGTTAGGCGATGCAGTTTGGAATAATCCAAAGTTGTTTGAAGGTTATTCGGCAAAACCTATAGATGTTGAACATAGCTCTGAATTTATTGCTGATACGTATCCTGAAATGATTTATTTCAGTAACGAGGATGCAAAAAAATACCTTGAGCCATCTGCTAGATATTTTAAAGATCTTTGGACATTCAAAAATAAAAATAATAGACGCTTCTTTAAATCCAGCTGGTTTAGCTCTACAGAAGTTATTGTTGATCCGCCTAAAGACAGAGATTTATCGATGAATGGTCGTGCAGTTAAAGCTGTCAGATTTTATGCATGGACAACAGCCGACACTGCCTACAGGAATGCCCTATATGAGTGGTCTTGTGCCTGGCGGGATATTGCATTGTCGAATAAAAAAAATAAACCGATTGGCATATTCCCGGCATCTGTAAGAGGTTCAGATGAAGAATTTAATGGCGATGGAAAGAATTGGTATGATGCAGAAATGTTTTGGCAATATTTTGATTGGGTTAGCAGTGGAGGAGTACGTTTCTATGATCAGCTTCTTTATAGTTTTATTACCCACGATGATTCAACACTATTGTTGCCTCTGAAGAAAACTCTTGAGCTTGTGAAAAAGTATTCTAATGAAGAAAATAATTTTCCCATTGGAAGTGAAGGTTGGGCAGCTAAAATAATTGAAAGTAAATATAGATTTTGGAATACAGTGGTTCAATATAGAATTTTAACACAGGATAAATCATTTGATGGCCTTATTACCAAGTATGGATCTCCTTATTCAAAGTTCATCATAACAAAGGATAAGGATTATCTTGTATATGGTTTAGATCAATTGCTAAATGAAATTAGGTATAATGTACCTTTACGAACATCAGAGGTAATTCACACGGACAGAGTAAGAGTATCAGATATAATTACATTGAAAGGAATGATTACTGGTAACGATTCGTATGAAATAGATTCACCATTTTTAGCCATAACCTATGAAAATACAACTCCAGATATTACAATGTTGGTGGCAGAAAGTAATAAAAATAAAATTGAAATTGATTTCTATTCATACTCTGATTCATATTTAACACCAATTGTTCGTCCTTGGTTATTAAAAAATGGTAAACATAAATTAACAAAATATGTTAACCAAGAAATTGTAAATGAATCGGAAGTTGATATCAATATTCCAGGGAAGCGCCTAGAGATTAAATTGCCACCCCAAAAAGAAGTGAAATTAATTATTGAGAAAATCTAACTCAGAAATAGTAATTGGAATAAATACAAGTGATTATTGTGGATATAGAACAAATGAAGATAGATTTATCTATTCAAGAATAAGTTGAAAATAGGAATAAAGTAAATGAGAATTAAAATTAACTTTGTAGCAATTAGGACCTTTCTTATTGCCATATCATTATTACTGCAAATAACTATCATTGCGCAGAATCATGAAAATCAATTAGGATATGTTGGAAAAGTATGGCCCTCAGAAAGAACTGCCTGGATTGACGAAGAATACGGATATGAAATTACCAAATGGACTGATGATGATTATAAAGATTGGCATGTATATTTCAATATTGAATCATTTATTGATGATACTACTTGCATCATATTTTCTGAAAGAGCAGGAGGAGTAAATTTATTTTCATTGAACCTAAATAGTGGGTCAATGGTTCAAATGACAAACTATGAAGGTAAGATCAAACATGTCTGGCATTTACAAAATCGAAACGAATTCTATTTTGAGTTAGGTGTTAATGTTCATAGAATAAATACACGTAATTTCAAAGATGAAAAAATATTTTCATTTGAAGGATATCAGTTAAAATCCTTTACAGTGACTTGCGATGCCAAATATATTGTTTATTCAGTAAATAAAAATCCCGGATGGAGTGAGAACAATAGTACTGGACCTTTCGCAATCTATAGATATGAAATTGAGACTGGTGAAAAAGTTCAAATTTCTCCTGATTACGGAATGTCTATCAATCATTTGCAGGCTAATCCAACTGATCCAAATATTGTTGTGTATTCATGGCAGCATCAATACAGAAAAGGTGGACCGGGTATTGTCGGTTATGTTCCAATAAGATTTTGGTGGATTCAGGTTGATGGAAAGGATGGCGGACCAGTTGGGCCACAGGAATTTGGTATTCACAGAACACATGAATTTTGGACCTATGATGGGAAACGAATCGGATACTCAGCAAGGTATAAATTTGGTGAAAATAATGGCAGACAATTTCTTGGTTCATGTTTGCCCGATGGAAGCGACAATTTCATGATTGAACTTCCAGTTGGGCCTGCACACTCGCAGATCTTTAAAGATAATAAGCATTGGGTAGCAGATCAGAATGATGGAATGATTTTAACAATGTGGGAGTTTGATAGAGAGAATGTACTAAAAGAATATAAGCTATTTAATCATGAATCAAGCTGGATTGGACAGCCATCTCATCCACATCCCCATTTTAGTCCGGATGGGAAGTATATTCTGTTCAGCACTGATAAATCTGGTATTCCAAGCGTATATACAGTTAAAGTTGATATTGGAATTAAATGATGATGCAGAGAAATATTTATATTTTAATGGTTTTCCTGCTGTTACCCTTAAAGAGCTGCAAAATGGAAACAACCAAAATTTTAATTTTCAATAAAGCAAATGGCTTCGTTCATAAATCTATTGAAGCAGGAACAGAAGCAATAATTAGTTTACAAGAAACTTATCCATTCACCATTACGACCAGCAATGATTCACTTGTATTTCGGGATTCAATTCTAACTAATTATGATGTTATTCTTTTTATGAGCACAAGTGGAGTAATTTTTGACGATGAAGGAAGAGTAGCTTTCCAAAAGTTCATTAGAGATGGTGGCGGTTTTGTAGGAGTTCATGGGGCTTCTACAACAGAATATGATTGGGCATGGTTTGGTAAAATGATTGGCAATCATTTTGATAATCATCCTAAAATTCAGAAAGCAAAACTTCAAATCTTAAAAAATGACGAGCCTTCTACAAAGCACTTACCAAATATATGGGATTGGGAAGATGAGTGGTATAATTGGAGAAATGAATTTGACCCCAATGTTGAGGTGTTAATTACTGTTGATGAAAAAACTTATGAAGGCGGAAAACATGGTGACTTTCACCCAATAAGTTGGCGACAAGAATTTGAAGGGGGCAGAAGTTGGTATACAGCTATTGGTCATGAAATTGAAAGTTATAATGACGCAAACTTCATGCAGCATATCGCTGGAGGAATTATATGGGTTTCAAAAAAATAGGTGGTAGTGAATAAAATGAAAGTAAATATTTATAAATGTAAAGATGAAATGGGTGAACAAGCCGCAATAATGGGAGCAGAAAGAATAAATAAAGCATTAGTGAAAAATGGCAGCGCTAATATAATATTGGCAACCGGCGCCTCGCAATTTGAAATGCTTGAACATTTATTGAAGCAAAATATTGACTGGAGCAAAGTAACTTGCTTCCATCTAGATGAGTATATAGGAATTTCAGATTCTCATCCAGCCTCCTTTAGAAAATATCTTAAAGAAAGATTTGCGGACAAGGTCAACGTTAATAAATTTTATTTTATCAATGGCGAAACTAATGCTGAACTTGAATGCAACAGATTAAATAAATTGATTTCTAAACTTAAAATTGACGTTGCTTTTATAGGTATTGGAGAAAACGGACATTTAGCTTTTAACGATCCACCTGCCGATTTTGAAACTGATGTACCATACATTATAGTTGAGCTGGATAAAGATTGCAGACTTCAGCAATATAACGAAGGCTGGTTTGATAATTTAGAAAGTGTACCGAAAACTGCCATCAGTATGTCGATACAACAAATACTAAAATCAAAATCAATTATTTGCACTGTTCCGGATAGAAGAAAAGCCAAAGCTGTTTTTAATACAATAGATAAAGAGATTGATCCAAATTATCCTTCAACGATTTTAAAGACCCACAAAGACTCAATATTATTTTTAGATAATGAAAGCTCATCACTTATTGACAATTAATGGCTAAATCAGAATTTAAATATATCGATCTACAAGTTAATGGTTATGCCGGCATCGACTTTAACTCAACAAGTTTAACTGAAGAACAATTAATCATTGCATGTAAAAAACTTGAAGAGGATAATGTTGAAGCAATACTTGCAACAATTATAACCGACGATTTTGATAAAGATGGTTAGCAAAATAAAAAATCTTTCAAAAATAATTGAGAGCAATAAATTTATAAAATCAATTGTAAAAGGTATTCATATTGAAGGACCTTTTTTGAATCCAAATGATGGATATCGAGGAGCACATCCAAGTGAATTTATCATTAGACAAGATATAAATAAATTGAAAGTTATGATTGAATCCGGAAATGGACTAATTAAACTTTTTACTCTAGCACCGGAAATAGATATTAATTACGTCTTAACAAAATTTCTGTCAATTAATAATATTGTAGTTTCAGCAGGACATACAAATGCATCATTAGAAGAGCTGAATGGCTGTATTGATAATGGTCTAATACTCTTTACACACTTAGGGAATGGATCTCCATCTTTGCTCCCTCGACATGATAATATCGTTAATAGAGTCCTTTCTTTAGCCGGGAAAATATCGATTTGTTTTATTGCTGACGGAATTCACATTCCAACTTTTGCTTTGAAGAATTATCTGAAAGCAACGGGAGAAGATAACTCTATTATTGTAACAGATTGTATGGCAGCTGCATCTGCTCCACCAGGAAGTTATTCAGTCTCACAAATTAAAGTAGAAGTTGGTGAAGATAAAGTTGTAAGAGAAATTGGAAAGGATAATTTAGCCGGTTCAGCGATTACAATGAAAGAATCTGAGAAAATACTAAAAACAAAAATTGGCATAGAGTATATAACTATTCAAAAACTAATGAGAATAAATGCTTTCAAACTTATTAATAATAGATAAAATAATCTGGTGAGGAAAATGAAAAGAATAATAAAATTATTATTTTTAGCGATTTTTACCCTTTCATGTGCAAATGAATCGTTCGAAAACCAAGCAGAAAAATTAAATGAGCAAGGCTGGCAAAAGGTTGATTCAATTTTGGCAAGGATAAATGTTCCTGAATTTAGTAACAAAGAATATCTTGTTCAAAATTATCTTAAAAATGAAGGAAGAAATTCTTTTGTAAATGCAGTCAACCAAGCAATAGTTGATTGCAATAGCAATGGCGGAGGGAAAGTAATTATTCCTAAAGGTGAGCATGTTTCAAATGGTCCGATACACTTATTAAGTAATGTTAATCTGTATTTGGAGCAAGGAGCAGTTATCAAGTTCGGAGTTGAGCCATTAGATTATACACCTCTTGTTCTTGTGCGATGGGAGGGAACCTTATGTTACAATTATTCTCCTTTGATTTATGCAAACGGAGAAAAAAATATCGCGGTCTCGGGCAAGGGAATTATAGATGGTCAAACACAACTTTTTTGGCATAAATGGAAAAGGGGGAATGATGGCAAAAATCAAGATCATGATAAAAAGATTCTTCGTCAGCACGGAAACGATGTAACACCAATCGAGACTAGAGTATTTGGAAATGGATTCCTTGATTTGGATGGTGATGGTAATGATGATGGATACGGTGATGGTAAAGATCATTATCTTAGGCCGACAACTATTGAGTTTATTTACTGTGAAAATATCTTAATTGAAGATGTAACTATTCGCAATACTCCTTTTTGGACCATTCATCCGGTTTTTTCAAAAAACGTTACCATTCGTGGATTAAATATTGAAAAAGGTACAACAAACGATGACGGTATAGATCCTGATGGATGTACAGATGTGCTCATCGAAAATTGTACTATTGATACTGAAGATGACGCGATTTCAGTTAAAGCAGGTCGTGATCAGGATGCATGGGAACGTGATCCTTGCGAAAATATAGTTATTCGAAATTGTACTCTTCGAACTGGAGTAAACGGTTTTTGTATTGGTTCTGAAATGTCCGGCGGTGTTAGAAATGTTTTTGTTGAGGATTGTATAATTCCGCAGGCGAGAAGAGGAATCAACTTCAAATGTAATCTTGATAGAGGTGGTCAAGTAGAAAAAGTGTTTATAAGAAATATTAAAATGGAAAATATTGAAGAAGAGATGTTCATTTTCAGAATGGATTACCATGGGTATCGAGGAAACCATTATCCTACCAAATTTAATGATTTTTTTGTATCGAACATCCACATAAACAAAGTAGGCAAAACCGGATTTAAGATTGTTGGTGTTGAAGACCAGTTTATTGAGAGAGTCTATCTAAATGATATTACAATTGAAAATGTTCCGGTAAAAAGTGAAATAAAATATGCGAAAGAAATAATTGCGAATAATGTAATAATTAAAGGTGAATTATGGCAACTATAATAAGCATTGTATTATTTGCAATATTTCTATTCTGTGGTTGTGATTCGGTAAAGGAAAAGTTGCGTGCCTCTCAACCAAATTTCCTAATATTGGTTGCAGATGATGCTGGATATAGAGATTTTGGATGTTATGGAAACAATTACATCTCTACGCCGAATATTGATCAACTCGCTGAAGATGGAATAAAAGCAACAAATGCATTTCTGACTTGCCCTCAATGCAGTCCATCCCGAATTAGTGTCCTCACTGGAAAATATGCACACGCCACTGGAGCAGAAGATTTACATATGCCTTTACCTTCAGGCGAGAAGATACTTCCTTCTTACTTAAAAGATAATGGATATTATTCTGGCTATTTGAAGAAAGGGCACCTCGGAGATAATGGACATAATCAATTTGATTATTACTCTCAAAATTTAGATGACTTTAATGTCTTTCTTGATTCAGCAAGTAGTGCTCCATTTTTTATGTGGGTTGGTTTTACAGATCCTCATAGACCATACAGTGAAGGTGCTGTTGATAATCCGCAATCTCCTAATAAAGTTTTCATACCCCCTTACTTAAATGACGATCCGAATACCCGAAAAGACTTGGCCTTGTATTACGATGAAATTCGTAGAATGGATCAACAAATAGGAAAGTACATTTCCATGCTTGAGAAGAGAAATCTAAGGGAAAATACCTTTATTGTTTTCTTTAGTGATAATGGTGCACCTTTTCCTAGAGAAAAAGGATCTTTGTACGATTCAGGTATAAAAACACCACTTATATTTAACCATCCACCATCAATCCAAAATGCTTCCATTGATGATAGGTTAATGAGCGTGATTGATCTTGCACCAACAATTCTTGATATAGTTGGAATAGAAATTCCAAATTCAATGCAAGGAAATAGTATAAAAGAACTTCTCAATAATAAAGATTTACCAGGGCGTCAGTATGTATTCAGTGAACGAAATTGGCATAATATTGATGAGCATATGAGATCGGTTAGAGATAATCGATACAAATTAATCTCTAATGCTTATACTGAATTTCCGCATGGAACTGCATCTGATATTGCAGCAAGTCCTTCTTGGCAAAGTTTATACAGATTAAAGCAGGATGGAAAACTTACACTTGTTCAATCTTTGTTGTTTGAATATCCTAGAGCTCAATTTGAGTTTTATGATGTCCTAAATGATCCTTTCGAACTGAAGAATTTGATAAACGATCCTAATTATGAGAATGAAATAATAATATTAAAAAACGAACTTGAAACATGGAAAGAAATAACAAATGACTTTCCTCCAACTGAACGTAGGCGAAGAGATAATGCTGATAGATTTACAGGAATTAAGTTCGATCAAACTAAACTGCCCAGCAGGATTAATTAATCATAGAATCAGCTTAGAAATAGATATGGAGTATTATAATGAAAATAGTGTACACACTAATGTTAATGATTTTAAGTATTCTAACAATTTCAGCACAGCAGTATCTAAATTATCAGTTAAGATTAGAGCCGGTATGGTCAAGGGTAGCGGATGCATTGGGAGAACCGGGATCAGTTGAGAGTGTCGAATTTTCCGCTGATGGGAAGTATATAGTAAGCGGGACCAAGTACGATAACTCTGTTATTATGTGGCGAACTTCAGATGGTGAAGAGCTATGGCGAAGATACGCTGCCGAAGAAATTGAGCGAGTAGGTTTTTCAGCGGATGGAAAATATGTAGCGGCGGGAAGTGAGGATTATATTGTTACTGTTTACGATGCAATCACCGGTGAGACTGTTAAAGTTCTTAAGCATAAGCGGGGGATAGATGGATTGACATGGTCACATCACGGAAATAGGCTGGTTACCGGTGAAGAAAAAATTGAATTGGATGAGGGTAAGTCTGAAGGCTGGATTCGTATTTTTGATATTCCCTTCGGAACTGAGATTAAGTCTATCAATTTTGGTAATACGGTGAACGAACTCTTTTTTACTGAAGATGACGAGTACTTACTTGCTGTTGGACATGGTTTCGTAAAGGTCTATCTAACTTCGGATTGGTCACTTGCCCAAACGCTTTCGCCAGGATATTTTGTAACATTCACAAGTGGTGTATTCTCACCTGACGGGGAATATGTTATAGCTGTTGGACAAGGTGGTACTTCGAGGGGAACTGTTTTTTTATGGAAATGGAAAGAAGGCAAACTAAAAAGAAGTTTTAACCACACCGGCAAAAAAATAGAATCGATATCGTGGCACCCAAATGGTGAGTATATAGCTTATGCCGGTCATGACCCTCACATATTTATTTATCGGGTAGCCGACATTCTCAAATTTAAAAGTGATAATATTCCTGTAGCAAGTAAAGTATGGGCTAGCGATAATGCTGAATATATTGATTTCAATGCTGATGGTTCATTCTTGGCTAGTGCTCATCAAAACGGCTTAATTAAATTGTGGGTATGGATGGGTGAAAACTCAAATTTAAATGAAGAAAGACACGAATGGATTAAGACGCAGCAAACAGATACAAAAAGGAAATAGCTCATAGATTGTAATCAATTTAGTATTTCTAAGGATCATTAATGCAAGTAAAAAATTCTGCTTTATAATTGAGTAAAATTAGGAATTAGAAATTGAAAAAAACAAACAGAAGAGAATTCTTAAAACGCAGCGTTGCTGCTACTGCTGGAATTACCATTGGGACATCTGCATTATTATCATCAATCGGATGTTCAGCAGCCAATGGGAAAAAGCCCAATATAATGTTAATAATGGCTGATGACATGGGTTATTCAGATTTGGGATGCTACGGCAGTGAAATCAACACACCTAATTTGGATCGATTGGCGAACGAGGGAATTCGATTTACACAATTTTATAATTCTGCAAGATGCTGCCCAACCCGTGCATCGCTGCTCACAGGTCTTTACTCGCACCAGGCAGGAATGGGTGCAATGGTTACTCGCAAGCAAGATGTTCAACCAGGACCATATCAAGGTTATATAAATGAAAACTGTGTAACACTTGCAGAAGTATTGAAAACTGCAGGATATAAAACTTATATGTCGGGCAAATGGCATATAGGTGAGTTTGAACCGCAATGGCCTAATAATCGTGGATTCGATAAATACTATGGACTTATAAGTGGTGCAATGAACTACTTCGACATCAGCAAGACTAAAGCTAAAGGTATTGAAAGAGTATTTGTTAAGGATGGCAAACTTCATAAACCACCTTCTGAAGGATTCTATGCAACTGATGCTTTTACAAATGAAGCGCTAAATCAATTAAAGGATCACAATAATTCTGATCCGTTTTTTATGTATCTTGCTTATACAGCGCCGCATTGGCCATTGCACGCTCATCCGGAAGATATTGAAAAATATAAAGGCAGGTATAAAGAAGGTTGGGCAAAGCTACGTGATGAAAGATGGGAAAAGCAAAAACAGCTAGGAGTTGTGGACAAGAATTGGGAAATGTCTCCGCAAGATCCCGAAGCAATGGATTGGGAAGATGTTGAAGATAAAGAACGAATGGATTTAAAGATGGCTATCTATGCAGCGCAAGTTGAAAGCATGGATAAAAACATTGGACGAATTATCAAAAAACTTGAAGAAATGAACGAGTTGGACAACACGTTAATTATGTTTTTATCAGATAACGGCGCTTGTGCTGAAGAAGGGGCTTTAGGTTTTGAAGCACTAGGCGGATGGGATGGAGAATTAGGATCCAAAAATTCTTATTCGAGTTATGGCCGGTCATGGTCGAACGCTTCCAACACACCATTCCGTTTGCACAAACGATGGGTTCACGAGGGTGGTATAGCAACTCCATTTATTGCACGTTATCCGAAGTTTATTAATCCAGGACAAATCTCCAATCAGGTAGGGCATGTGAATGATATTATGGCAACACTGGTAGACTTTACTTCGGCTAGGTATCCAAGAGATTTTAATGGCAATAAAATTATTCCACTGGAAGGACAAACGTTATTACCGGCTCTAAAAGAAAATCAAAACAAACCACGTGTACTCTGCTGGCAACACCTAAAAAATAAAGCGATAAGAAAAGGAGATTGGAAGTTAGTATCAGTGGCTGATGGTGAGTGGGAGTTATACAATTTAAAAAATGATAGAACTGAGTTAATTAATTTGATCGATGAAAAGCCTGATCTGGTAAATGAATTAAAAAATGATTTTACTACTTGGGCAAATAAAGTTGGAGTAAGATTATGAATTTTAATCGAAGAAAATTCCTAAAAACTTCTTTTGCACTTGGAGCGTTAAGTTCATTAAATATGAAGTTCCCTGAATCCAAAATATTTGCTCAAGGTAAGGACAAAGTTGATGAAGCTCTTAAAAATCCCGTTTTCAAAAAATTTTATTTCAAATCACCTGTAATTATTGAATCAATTCAATTAATGGAATACAAAAAAAATTACGTTTTACTAGTTCGATCTAAAGATGGTGCTGTTGGTTACTCGGTTAGTAATAATAGGCACATGGAATATATGTACCCAATTCTACAGCAGAGAGTTGCGACATATTTCATTGGTAAAGATGCTCGCGATTTAGATGAACTTGTTGATGGTGTATTCTTATATGAAAGCAATTACAAGCTTCAGGGTCTTAGGGTTATGGATTCCTTTGGCAACTGTCGAATTCGCAATTCTTGATATGATGGGTAAAATTGCAGGCAAGTCTATTCCTGAATTAATTGGGGAATTCTACAATAAGCAAGTTTCGGTATACCAGGCTAATAATTATAGAGGAAAGTCTGCAGAAGAATCATTAAAGCGAATTAAGGAAAATGTTGAAGAATCTCACGCGAAAGCGTTAAAAATTAAAGTCGGAGGCAGGATGAGTAATAATGCTGACGACCCGCCGGGACGAACTGAAAAGCTAATCCCTTTAGTACGGGAAGAGTTTGGTTACGATATGAAGATTTATGCCGACTCAAATGGTTCCTACACTGTTGATAAAGCAATCGAAGTTGGACGTTTGTTAGAAAAATATAAATATGATTTTTACGAAGAACCGGTCCCATGGGATTGGCTTGAAGAAACCAAACAAGTCGCAGATGCATTAACTGTTCCGATAGCAGGCGGTGAAGCAGGAAACAAGTATGTGGCGATTTAAGTGGCAGCTCGAAAATGACGCATTTCAAATAGCTCAGCCTGATATATTCTATTTTGGTGGTATGATACGTTCAATGCGTGTTGCACAAATGGCTCATGCGCTTGGTAAAAAATGCATACCGCATATCTCAAATTCAGGCATCGGATACATTTACATGTTGCATTTCGTTGCTGCGATTCCTAATGCAGGACCTTACCATGAATTCAAAGGTGTTAATAAAGATATTCCAATGGAATGTGAAACATCATCATTTAAGAGTGAAAATGGAAAAGTAACTGTTCCATCTGGACCAGGATTAGGTGTAGAAATTGATCCGGATTTTGTTAAAAAGCTTATAGAAATTTAATTAGTTATCCAAAGATTCTGAATAAATATAATAGTACTGAAGAATAAGAAAAATTTGAAAGCATCCAAATAGTATTTTTAATAGAACAATATTACTCAAAATGAGGAGTTCCATTGTTATTTGCTACCCAAAATATTGATAAAAAAAATGCATTTCACGTAATGGCAAAGCCAGTGGGGCCAATTTGTAATTTAGATTGTAAATATTGTTTCTATTTAGAAAAAGAAAATCTATATCCTGGTGCAAACTTTGAAATGCCTGTAAATGTTCTAGAATCTTTTATTAAACAAAAGATAGAATCTCATAACGTATCCTTAGTAAACTTTGCATGGCAGGGTGGGGAACCGACATTACTTGGCGTAGATTATTATCGTAAAGTAGTGGAACTCCAGCAGAAGCATGCAAATGGAAGAAAGATAGAAAATACATTTCAGACAAATGGTGTACTCGTTGATGATGAGTGGTGCGATTTTTTTAAGGAAAATAATTTTCTAATCGGTCTTTCAATCGATGGTCCGCGTGAATTACACGATAAGTATAGAGTAAACAAAGGTGGAAATGATTCGTTTGATCAAGTATTGAGAGGATTGGAGAATCTTAAAAAGCACAAAGTAGAGTTCAATACACTTACTGTTGTCCATGATTATAACGCTAAGTATCCGCTAGAAGTCTATCATTTTCTAAAAGAGATTGGCAGTGGATTTATGCAGTTTATTCCAATTGTCGAAAGAGCATCTGTAAAGGAAGTTGGGAATGGACTCACTTTAGTTTCCCCCGATTATAAAGGTGAAGCGAATGTGACCGACTGGTCCGTGAAGCCAAATGATTACGGAAATTTCTTAATCACAATTTTTGATGAATGGGTGCGTAATGATGTCGGTGAATTTTTTGTCCAAATGTTTGATTTAAGTTTGGAAAGTTGGTTTAACGGGCAAGCCAGCTTATGTGTTTTTAGAGAAACTTGCGGTGATGCCTTGGCTCTTGAACATAACGGTGATCTCTACTCGTGCGATCACTATGTCTATCCCGAAAACAAACTTGGGAATACTTTAAATGAGCAATTAGAGAAGTTGGTTAATTCAGAACAACAAATAAAATTCGGCAAAGATAAAAAAGATACACTGCCAAAATATTGCTTGCATTGTGACGTAAAGTTTGTGTGCAATGGTGAATGTCCTAAACATCGTTTTATTAAAACACCCGATGGTGAAAATGGACTCAATTATTTATGCAGTGGTTACAAGAACTATTTTAACCATGTTGATCCATATATGAAGTTTATGGTAGGAGAACTAAAAAATAAAAAAGCACCGGCAAATGTTATGAAATGGGCAAAAGAAAAAGACAAAGGATTTCCAAGTTTGAAAGTTAAAAGAAACGACCCATGTCCATGCGGAAGTGGAAGGAAACTTAAGAATTGTTGTATGAAGTAATAACTGGAATAGACTTTGCTTCAAACTTGTATTTCTATGAATTTTCTGCTCCATTTGAAGTCTCATTTCTCAATCATTCAATCATTTATTCTATTTCAATTTCACAGTAACACCTTGATTTCAAAAACAATTTCAGTTTACTCTAATGGAAATGGGTATTACTTATCAGAAGATTGGTATTATATTAAGCTTCATTAAATACCCATTTAACTTCTAAAAAAAAATTGGCAAGCTATTGTTAATTTGGGCTCTGGTTGCTGGCAGTAAGCACCGAAATTATTTCAACCAAAAAAAACAAACTGATCTATTTACTCCGATGAGAACTCCAATTGTGGCTTTGGAGAATTTTGGTTAAGAAGGGAGCAGAGAAAAAGAAAAACATACTCTACCAACAAATAGCTAAGGAGCAATCTAGAAGTTAGTCACAGTCGCTGGTATGAACGGCACCTAATCAACAAACAAAGCCCCAAATAATCTGGCAGAAAAAAAAGCAAGACCTTTACGTGCTGAGAATTAGCCAGCATCTGACGAACGCCTTCACAACAAAAAACCCGCCAAATTAATCCTATTAAGATTCCCTAGCAAAATATTTCAAAATTAAAAAAATATCGTTCCGTTTATGATGTCATAATAGCCCAATTGGTGCTATGCACCATAAATCTTATTCCGTACTTTATATTTTGTTTGAAAAGATTTCTTATTACGATTTTCAATGATTGCTTCCACATTTCTAAAAACCCGAAATTTGTCTAAATAAAACTTGAATATAACTTGCGTTCGAAATAGGAGTATAAATTTGTAACGCAACCCCCAATCTTTATCGTATTTCTCGATATTTTCACAAAGTTTCTCAACACGTTTTTGTATTTCCTCTGTTTTATTATCTTGAATAGAAGTCCACGGAAAAGATTCAACCCGGAAGTTGAAAAATCTTTTTTTGCCATTCACGGTAACTACTACTTCTGCCACTTCATTTTCTTTAAACTTCGGAATAGGAATGCATATATCGTTCATTTGTTTCCCCCGGATTTATTATTCATACTTAATTGATGTTATTGGATTTTTTATTATGGCTTTAACTGCATGATAACTTACCGTGAAAATCGCAATTAAAATCACAATTACTCCAGAAGAAAAATAATTCCAAAATTTAATTCAGTTCTGTATTCAAAATTTTGCAACCAGTTGTTCATTAAATAGTATCCGATTGGAGCGGCAATAATAAATGAAATACCGATTAGTTTTATAAACTCTTTTGAAAAGCATTAAAACTATTTGGGAAATAGTAGATCCTAACACTTTTCTAATTCCAATTTCTTTGGTTTTCTCTTCAGCAGAAAAAGCTGATAAGCCGAATGGACCTAAACACCCAGTAAAAATTGCAAGTGCTGCAAATGGTAAAGATATCTCCAACCTTTTTTTCGGCAAAATACATGTTGTTAAATCTTTCATCCAAGAACGAATAATTGAAGGCTGTCCCGGAGCAAGTTCATTCCACTTACTTTCCCAATTTTGAAATAAAGCCGGACATATCAGCGGTGTTTACACGAAACGAAATTGCCCCATCACTTTCACCTAAATACATTATCAAAGGAGATATATTTTTGCGTAGTGATTCAAAGTGAAAATCTTCTACTACTCCAATAACTGTCATTGTTAACGTTTCATTTTCCTTATTAGTAAATCTTACTAACTTAGAACCTAATGGTTCTGATAAACCGAACTGCTTGACCGTTGCTTCGTTAATTATCACGCTTTGATCATCAGACCCAAATTGTTTTGAGAAATTTTCTCTTTAATAATGTTGATTTTCATTGTTTCTATATAGTCATAATCTAAACCCACGACTGTTGAACCGAGACCATTTCATTCTGCTTCCCATTTGGATATACAGCCGAATTATTATAGGCAGATGGAACCGGCAAAAAACTACTAATCGTTGCATTTTCAACCTCCGGATATTTCAACATGGCGTCTTTCATAGCCGACGTATTTTGGTCAAGTAGAAATACGTTGTTAAGAATTACAATTTGGTTTTTATCAAAACCAAGCTTTTTATTTTGGATATAGTTTAATTGATTATAAACTACTATAGTGGAGATTATAAGTACAATAGCAATCGCAAACTGAAATACAACTAACCCGCTTCTAAAATTTCCACTCTTTGAAGCGTTTTTAATTTTCCCGCTTAACACTAAAACAGGCCCATAAGAAGATAATACAAAAGCCGGATAGCTGCCAGCAAGAATACCCACAAAGAAAACTATCGCCAGTATTACAGGAAGGAGAAGCACATATTTGCTGAAATCCAATACTAGCTGTTTGCCTGTCAAATCATTGAAAGGAGGTAGAAAAAGCACTATTAAAACAATTGCAATCACTAGAGAAATCAATGTTGTTAGAATTGATTCAGTTAAAAACTGTCCTACTAGTTCATTCTTTTGGGAGCCCAATACTTTTGAATACCAACCTCCTTTGCTTTTTTGCAGAACGGGCAGTGGATATGTTGATGAAGTTAAGAGCTGCAATTAGCAAAATGAATCCTGCAATTATGAAAATGTAAACGTATTGGATATCACTGTTAGGACCTAGTTCAGACAACAAATCAGAGTGTAAATGTATGATTGTTAACGGTTGTAAATAAAAGGATGCGCTTAATTGATCTTTGTCAATTTCATCGAATGGAGTTCCTAAAACTTGTTCTATTTGGGTGCTAAAA
>CAVQBF010000003.1:0-11902 GCA_963710615.1 uncultured Ignavibacteriales bacterium | reverse complement strand
ATCAATTTTTCTAATGTGGTAAATTTTCAATGTCGCATAGTCACAATCATAATCACCATCAAACGGATGGAAATTATAATAATAAATTCAAGCTGGGAATAATCCTAAATATTTCCTTTGTGCTTATTGAATTTATTTTTGGTATTCTCTACAATTCACTTGCTTTAATTGCTGATGCAGGTCACAATTTAAGCGATGTTATTGGATTAGCTGTTGCTTGGGGCGCGAGTATTCTGGTAACTAAGAAACCTACTAAGAACTTCACATATGGTTATAAGAAATCTTCAATTATCGGTGCACAGATTAACTCATTTATATTACTTGTAGCAATTGGTGTTATTATTTGGGAAGCGATTAATAGATTTACTTCTCCACCCGAAGTTGAAGGAACAGTAATGATTTTTGTAGCAGGAATTGGAGTAGTTATAAATGGAATAACAACATATTTATTTCTATCTGGCAAAGACACAGATCTTAATATAAAAGGCGCATACTTACACATGATGGCCGATACTCTCGTATCTGTTGGAGTTGTAATTTCCGGGATAATAATTATTTACACTAATGCTTTTTGGATTGATCCCACAATAAGTATTTTAATAGCAGTTGTAATCCTTTGGAGCACTTGGTCACTTTTAAAAGATTCAACTAAACTTTCATTAGATGCCGTACCGGATTCCATAAATATTAAGAATATTAATGAATATTTCGAAAATTTGGAAGAAATAACAAACTTTCATCATCTCCATATTTGGGCATTAAGCACAACTGAGACGGCACTTACTGTGCACCTAACTAAAAAGGAAGAAGTGAGTAATGATTCACTTCTTCAGATGGTTAATTCAGAATTAAGATCAAAGTTTAACATTCCACATGCAACCATACAAATAGAAAATACTAATTGCGAAGAAAGTAATTGAATTAATAACTTTCTTATTTATGAAGCAAAATATTAGCATTTAAATATGATTTAATAATAATATGGAAGATAATCTTATATGGAGATAGGAGTAGATAGTTTTGCCGCAAATGAAGAAGTTAACAATCCAAATTTAAAAGTTGATGACACAAAATCCTTGTCAGACCTGCTGGAAAGAATAGAAATTGCAGATCAAGCCGGTTTGGATGTTTTTGGAATTGGAGAACATTACCGTAAAGAGTTTCTTGACTCAGCCAATGCTGTTATTTTAGCTGCCGCAGCAGCTCGTACAAATCGTATTCGTTTGACCAGTGCAGTAACTGTATTAAGTGCAGCTGATCCAGTGAGAGTTTTTCAAAATTTTGCAACCTTGGACCTGATTTCAAAAGGAAGAGCTGAAATTGTAGTTGGACGCGGTTCCTTCTCAGAAGCATATCCTCTATTTGGCTTAGACTTTCAGAATTATGATGAACTATTCTCAGAAAAGTTAAATCTCTTACTAAAAATACGCGAGAATGAATTTGTCAATTGGTCTGGTAAATTTAGACCTGAACTGAAGAATCAGCCGGTTTATCCTCGTCCTTTACAGGCCTCATTACCGATTTGGTTAGGTGTTGGAGGAACTCCCGCGTCATTTGTAAGAGCAGGTACTTTAGGTTTACCTTTAATGCTTGCAATAATCGGAGGTGAGACTCACCGATTCAGACCGTTGGTCGATCTCTATAAAGAAGCTGGAGTAAAAGCAGGGCATTCATTTGAAAAATTAAAAGTAGGTATTCATTCTCTCGGTTATGTTGCTGCAAGTAAGGAAAAAGCAGTAGAAGAATATTTCCCCGGTTACTCAGAAGCTTTTACAAGAATTGGAAAGGAGAGAGGCTGGCCTCCCGTTACAAGATCACGTTTTGATGCACAGACCGGTCCATTGGGTGCAATTGTAATTGGTACTCCAGCGGAAGTAGCAGAGAAAATACTAAGACATAGCAAAGCACTTGGCGGAGTTTCAAGATTTACATTTCAGCTTGATAATGCAGGATTATCCCATCAACAGTTAATAAATACTATTGAGTTAATTGGGAAAGAGGTTTTACCAATAGTGAATAAATGATCCTGACATCGTCTATTAATCAATTCTATTAATTAAATATTTGTTAAATAAAAAAATGAAAGAAATAATATTGTTTTTAAATGGGAGTTGAACAAAAATTATATACTAAATAACATATTTTCGAAAATTATTTGCTTAGGGAAAGCCGAATTGAGTCAACTAAATCTATTCTATCAACAATAAGAGGCTGTTCGGTAATTTTCATATTGTATTTGATCCCTTTTGGATTAAACAACAATGAAATATTACTTTCTTCGGTGATCTTAGAGCTAAATAAAAAGATTTTAGTCTGTTTTGAATTGGAATTTACTTTCAATAAGTAATTTTTGCTTTCATCCTGAAAAGTATAAAACTTATTATCACTAATCTTATCACACGAATGAGCCGCGTACCTTATATATTCAGCATTATTTTCAAGGTGAACGGGCTTCAACTCAACTGTTATAATAGAGTTATTAATTTTATCATTGATTTTATCAATTATCTCGGCCGGAACTTCTTTTTTAAGATATGCTTTGAATTCTTTTAAAAATGTTATTTGCTCAATATATTGTGTTAAATTCCTTTGGATATACTTCATCTTATCTGCATTCAATCTTTCCGGATGCATTACAAAATAATAAAGGTCTCTTTCTGAAATATTGAGCATAATATTAGCTGAGTTTAGTATCTAAGTAAATATATTTAAAGAAGATATTTTTGTATTTTAAATTTAACATTTTTTATTTAAAATAATATTCAATTTTTAGATTTTTATTAAGATTGATTTATTACAATGCTCGATTTTCAAAAAATTGAAGAAGAGAATCAAAAGATTCTCAAAAAAATATCAACTCTAAAAAACGATAAGGATAAGCTTTTTTCTTATTTAGATTATTTTAAAAAACTTACCAAAATTGATAATCAATTAATTCATGAAGCATTTCTTGCTGAATCAATCGGATATATTTTACCTCAAATAGAAAATTATTCTCCCTTTGGAGCAGAGCCAATACTCTCTGAAGAAATATTAGCTATGCTGAAGCAGTTAGCTAATTATGCTAATTCTGATAATGAAAGAGAAATAATAGAATCTTCTATTGTACGAATAAACGAAGAATTAGAAAAACTACTAAAATTATTGAATGGGGATAGGACTGAGAGTCACTTTGATTCAAAAGTATATTTCCCATTGATAGGAAGAGAGATTGAAAATAAATTATTTGTCGGGGCAATAGATTATTTGACCATAAGTCTGAAAGAGCTGAAGGATTCAGATCCGGATAAATTCTTAGTAGTACCGAGCTTGCCAAAATTAGATCAAAAGTTTCGTGACCAACTTAATAATTCATGGGAGATTGCAAAAGCTTTTATTGAAGAGAAACATAATATCGAAGTTCCCGATCTGCAGGTAATAATAAAGTTCGATAAAAAGCATGGAATTTATGAAGGCGATTCTCTGGGAGTTGCATTGACACTATCTTTGATAGCGGAGATATCAAATTATCTTAATCTAAGAATTAAATACAAAATCAACCAATCGGCTCTCTTTACAGGTGTAGTGAATTCTGATGGGAAATCTTGATTCACTATCGTGCAATATAATTAAGAAGAAGAGCGCAACAGCATTCTATTCCACTATTCATTCATTTATAATTCCAAAATCAGACTATGACTGCGCAGTAGACATCATTGAAACTGAAAATCAAAAATATAAGAAAAGATCACTAAACTTAATTCC
The DNA here is from genome assembly GCA_963710615.1 of uncultured Ignavibacteriales bacterium. Taxonomy (GTDB): domain Bacteria; phylum Bacteroidota; class Ignavibacteria; order Ignavibacteriales; family Melioribacteraceae. The sequence goes on along the minus strand of CAVQBF010000003.1, from coordinate 8,158 downwards.
TGCTGATAATATTCGGGAGATAATTAATAATAAAGATATATTCAAGGAAGTTAATGAACCTTTACCGGCCTATTATTTTAATAAGCTTAAAGAGAGCAAATATCTTCCTCTTATGCTGGCTTTGATTATCGTTCTTTCTATTTCTCCAATCTTTATATTTGACAATGATAAAATAGACTTCCTCGAATACGCAACTGAGAATTATGGTCTTGATGTTGATAAACTAGCTCCGGTGATAAATGACGATGCTTTAATTTCACTTTCCTTAGATGAAACTGATCTAATCAAATCTGCAAATAGCAAGATTGATACATTTAATAATATTCAGTTAGTTGAAAATAGATTTGGTGAGGAGGGGAAGGCAATATACTTAAATGGTGATAAAAGCTTCATTCATTTAAAAAATCCGGAGAAAATGAAGTGTGAGTTACCAATTTCTATTTCGATTTGGATGAAGAAGGAAGGGGATAATAGAGGCTGGGTATTCGCTAGTAATTTTGATTCAACTGCTTATACTGGAGTTTGGTTTGGATTTATCTATGGTTATACTTTCTCTATTAATTTTGGGAATGGTGGCCCTATTGCCGCTAGTGCTTCCAGGAGATCACTTTATACAATAAAGCCGGTAACTGGGGAAGAATGGAAACATTTTGTTGGAATCATCAAAGATCCCGATAATATGGATATTTATTTGAACAACGAAAAAATGAAAACTTATTACAGAGGTCAATCTACAGAATTAACTTATAGCGATGATGGTATACCATCATTTGGAGAGTTTAATTCATCTAATGTTATACCGATAGATTACTTTAAAGGTTCAATTGATGATTTCAGATTCTATAATAGAATTTTAAGTGAAGATGAAATAGATAAACTTTTCCATGAGAAATATTAGAATTTGAATTAATCTCCCCTCATAAGATTTTAACCAATTACCTCCCTTTAGCCTAAATTCATTTATGTGTATATAGATATTAAATAATTAAAAAATATTATTATTGTTGATATTTATGAAAAAAAATTACATTTTAAATGCTGTATAACTTCGATTCATTTTACTTTTATAAAAAGAAATAAAATTTGAGCTATATAGATTAAATTGATCTTTAATTAAGTAATGTAACTTCCCTTTATACAGCATTGCTTTGATTTTATTTGTGTTTATTATACCAAGGTAATAATAATGAAACGACCTTCCTATATCGAAAGTTTTGTAATAACAATTCTTATCTTTGTGATAATCTGGCTATTCTCCATCATCCCATATAAGTTGATATTTTTGGATCCTCTTGCAAAAGCTGTGGGAGATTTTGATCTTAATGATATAGTATTTTCAAGGTTATCTCCTGAACATGAACTTGACACTAATATTGTACTTGTCAATATTGGAAAACTAAGTCGAGCAGAAATAGCTGAACAGCTAAATGTAATAAATTCATTTCAACCAAAGGTTGTTGGAATCGATGCAATATTTCCAGATGCAACTACTAATTCTAATGACGAACCATTGCGAAAGGCGTTTAACAATACTAAGAAATTAGTACTTGTAGGCATTCTTGACAAATACAATGAAGATGGAGATTTTTACGGCAGATATATTGAACCAGCTCCAATTTTCCGAGAGAATTCAATATATGGTTATGCAAATCTCCCAACAAAATATGGTGCATCATCCAAGACGATCAGATCATTTAGACCCTATTCAAAAGTCAACGCTAATATTGTTCCTGCATTTTCTGTAAGAGTTGCTGAATTATTCAATATGAATGCTTATCAAAAATTTACTGAAAGAGGGAACAGTCTGGAAATAATTAATTACAGGGGGAATATTGATAAATTCTATACTCTGGAAACTGATTTTTATAAGCATGACAATATAGATTTATCCTTCGTTAAAGATAAAATTGTTTTAATGGGATTTTTAGGCAATTCATTAAGGGAAAAAATTCTTGACGATATCTATTTTACACCTTTGAATGAAGTTTATGCAGGCAGATCTTATCCCGATATGTATGGAGTTGCAGTCCACGCAAACATAATTTCAATGATATTAGATGAGGATTTTATAGATACAGTCCCAATGTGGATAAGTGCCGTATTAGCATTTTGTGTTTGTTTTATTAATGTTGTCTACATAAGAATTGTTCGCAGGAGATTGACTGATTATTACGGCGGGATAGCTAAAATAATAATATTCGTTCAGACTGTGCTAATTTTAATTATAAATACATATCTGTTGCTGATATTTAACTATAAAATGAGTTTCACACTTTTGCTGATTGGTCTTATCTTCATACCGAGTACAGTTATTCTTTATGACAATTTAATCAAGCATCTGGTTGAATTATTCAATCAAAAATTTATTCTCAGGAAAAAATCATGAGACATGCATCATTAACCCTAGCCTTAATTCTTATCTTGTCAATCATATCAGTCTGCCAAGAAAATGAGTATACAGTCCTAACCAAATCCGGGGATGTTTTTTTACTTCATAAAATCTCCAAAGAACCGATAGAAATATTTGTCGGTGATAAATTAAAACCTTATGAAAGAGTAGAGTTAGGGAGCAATGGCTACTTAGTATTGGTCGATACCAACTTTCGGAGTATTGAGCTCTCTGAGAAAGGGATATATAATATGTCTTCAATTGATTCTCTTTTTACAATGAAGAGGAATTCAATCACGGAGAAGATCACTGAATTCATCTTTAATGAGATGTCGACCAATGAAGAAAAAAATAATGAGATGAAAACATTAGGGGCTGTTGTGAGAAAACCATTTGGTAAAGTTGAAGCTTCGGTTCCCAAATATGGTAAAATTCTGGATACTCTTTATACATTTTCATGGTACCCGCTCCTGAGTACGAGTTCATATATTTTCAGGTTATTTAATGATGATGGGAATACTCTTTACATGAAAGAGACAAAAGATACTTCGCTCACTCTTAATTTATCTGAGATCAATCTTTTATACGATAAGAATTATTTCTGGACTGTATTCGATGTATCATCCGAAAAGCAGGATTTTGACAGCGTATCATTCACTCTTATGAACCCTAATAGCAAGGCAGTATTAGAAGATAAAATTATGTCTATGAAGAATGATTTTATTTCAACAAAATCACCTATGAACCATCTCATAATTGCGAGATATCTTAAATCTGAAGGTGTTAATGAGTTAGCGCTTGAATACTTGGAAAAAAGCGTTGAATTAAGTCCTAAACTTGAATTTTACTGGGGGGAATATCTTAGATACCTGCTTGAGCTCGATCTGAAGAATAAAGCTTTCGCTAAATGGAATATAAGCCCTTTTAATAATAGTCTAAACGAAATCGAGAACTAAATTATGAAAAATAGTTTATTATTTATCTTAGTTCTTTCTCTTAGCATAGAGTTGATCTATGCACAAGATTATGGCACCGGTCTTCTAATTGAGGATCAATATTTTGAAAATGATGCAAAATCTGTACCTTTGAATCGGGGTGACTACCAAAATGTTCCAAAAGCTATTTCCTTAAAAGAGTTTTCACCTACTCCCGGGTCGCAGGGATCTTATGGAACATGCACTGGATGGTCAAGCGCATATGCGGGAAGAACAATTTTGGAGGCAATGAGAAATAACTGGTCCAAAGATGAAATTGATAAGAATACTTTCTCACCATCCTATATTTATAATCAGATCAAAAAGAGTAAGGATTGTTACGGCGGAGCTTCAATTATTGATGCTCTTGATATTCTTAAGAATCAAGGTGGTGTGAAATTAACTGATTTTGCTTACGACTGCGAATTAACTGTTTCAGAGGATCTTAAAGAGATCGCAAAAAATCACACAATTGTAGAATACAGGGAAGTATCTGATAGATTTACAAAAAATAAAGTAGAAAGAGTGAAGAAAAGCTTATCTGAATATAAGCCCGTTGTAATTGCACTTAATTGTCCCAATTCATTTTTCTCCGCAGAAGACGTTTGGGAACCGGGTGAAAAAGACTTTAAGCAGTGGCCCATTGGTCATGCTATGTGTTTGGTCGGCTATGATGATGATAAATATGGGGGTGCTTTTGAGATTATGAACAGCTGGAGCACTAAATGGGGTAATGGAGGTTATACCTGGATAAAGTATGATGATTTTCAATATTTCTGCTTATTTGCATTTGAGCTTATTGATAAGGCGATCAGTGAAAAAGATCAATGGGATTTATCCGGATCACTCAAATTTGTTGAAAGTAGCGGCGAGCCCATGAGAACTGTAATTGAAGATGATTATATTGGCTTTGAAAAACCTTATGTATCCGGAACTCTATTTGAATTATTTGTTTCGAATAATCAGCCTGCTTATGTATATGCATTTGGAACTGATCTTACGAACATCACATACAAAATATTTCCATTCCACGATCAGATGTCACCTTATCTTCCTTATGCAGAGAATAATTTTGCTATTCCGAGTGAAGGGAGTTACACTATGCTGGATGAAAATCCCGGGACTACTTACTATGTATTTTTGTACTCGAATAAAGAACTTAATATCGATTCAATGCTGGTTAAGTTTGAGGAAAATGGGAGTGACTTTTTAGAAAATTTAGATGCTGCAATTGGTGACAGAGTTATAGATAAAGATAATATTGAATATACGGATGGTGAGCTGCTCTCATTTAGAGCAAAGAGTGGTGATAAATCAATATTGCCTGTTGTTGTTAGAATCGCTCATGATTAAAATTTTAATAAGATTTTGAAGGAGTATAAATGAAATCTTTCACAAAATACATTTTGATGTTTTTTTCTGCCTGTTATATATGAATTCCTTAAAAGCACAGGCAATTAAAGACGTCTCTTTCGAAGCTGAAGGAGAACAGATCATTATTTATTACACACTAACAGCTCCTGAATCCGATGAATATGAAATCACAACTATTCTGAAAAGATTAAACGATGCTTCATTCAGCTATGTCCCGGAGAATCTTTCAAATGATATCGGAGAAGGACAATATGCTGGAGTCAGGAAGTCGATTATTTGGGATGTTACGGAAGATGAATTTGCAATGTTTGACGGTGATGATTTCTATTTCGAAGTCTTTGCCGAAAAGATTGAATCTTCCGGCGGAATCCCATGGTATTACTATGTAGGCACAGCTGTTGTCGGTGGTGGAGTTGCCGCCGCAGTTTTATTAGGAGGAAGTGATGAAAGCAATGGGAATGGTACAACCCCCATAACATCAAATTTTCCAAATCCTCCTACAAGACCTTAAATCGAAGAGGTTAAAATGAAAAAGCTAATATTTATTTTAATAGTCATATTTTCATCCCAGTTATTTGGACAGATATCGGGGAAGTCCAAAGCTGGAAGTCTTTTTTCAAAAAAGAGCAGGACAACTCAAGATCTCTTTTCTGCCCCAACTATCAATATATCTTCTCCCACTATTCTAAACGGATACTTACGGGTCTCAGGTCCTTCATTAATAATTCAAGGAAATGTTCAAGATGAATATGGTGTAAAAGAATCATCAATAAATGGGGAGTATCTAAATATTTTAGCTTCCGGAGAATTTTTCTATGAGCTTTATCTTGAGCAAGGGGAAACTGAGGTTACAATTGAAATTGTAAATGAAAAAGAGAAAAAAGCTCTTCAAAAATTCATGGTTAATTATTTGCCTGAAACCGTTCTCAAACCGGAAATAATATTATATCAGCCAAGTTTAACTGAGAATAAAGATTATACTACATCTGACGAATCCATCAGTATAAAAGGAATAGTCCAAAACTTAAAGGATGGTCAGTTAAAAATAAACTCAATCCCAATTACTGTTTCTGATATTGGCGAATTTTCACACGATTTGAATCTCTATACTAGCTTTAATCCAGTTACTATATCTGTTCTTACAGCGGCAAATGAAAGAATAGACTTGAAGTTTAATGTAATCAAGACAGAATTAAGCGTCCCGGTAATCACAATCATAGAACCAATACTCCCTCCTTCAAATCAATTAAATCATAATGAAACTATTATTACAATTAGGGGAAGAGTTGATGATGAGATTGAGGTAAGATCAATTGAAGTTAATAATCAGAGAGCAGCACTGCTTGGTAAAAATGAATTTTTCGCAAATGTAAACTTAAATGATGGGATCAACAACATTGTTGTTACGGCAACAAATTTAAAGGGAGCAAAGAGTGAAAAGATATTTAAGATAATTACTCCCGTTGATGATGAAGGACCGAAAATTACAATTTTAGAGCCTCCGGTTTCAAGAGGCTTGAGAATAGTTAGGAAAACTGATGTATTAAATGTCAAAGGTATAATAACAGATAGAAGCGGAACATTAAATCTGCAGGTTAATAACAGGGACGTCTCGATTCAGCCTAATAAGGAATTCAATACTAAACTTTTTTTGGGAATAGGGAATAATACAATCATAGTTAAGGCGACCGATAACAAATATAATGTAACAATTGATACATTCTATGTTGAACGTAAACTTGAGGAGGTTATTAAAACTGGTAAATATATTGCCCTGCTCATTGGAATCAACTCTTATGATGGCTACTGGCATAGCCTGCAAAATGCAGTAAATGATGCATATGGATTAAAGGAGGTGCTTGATAAGAATTACCATTTTGATGAAATCCATACTTTAATTGATGAAGAAGCAACAAGAAAGAATATTATTAAAAAGTTTGAATGGCTGATAAATAATTCATCTGAAGATGATAATATATTTAATATTCTATGCCGGACATGGTCAATTCAAGCGGGAATTAAATAAAGGCTATTGGGTTCCAGTTGATGCCAAATCTAATTCCACGGCAGACTACATCTCAAACAGTGATATCAAAACATATATCAGTGGAATAAGATCGAAGCATACATTGCTGATTTCCGATGCATGCTTTGCAGGGGATATCTTCCGGGGGAGCAGGACGGAAAGTATTCCATTTGATCCAAGCGATATGACCAAATATTACAAGGAAGTCTATAAGAAGCCTTCCAGACTTGCATTGACCTCAGGTTCTTTGGAGCAGGTATCTGATGCAGGGAAAGATAATCATTCAATATTTACTTATTACCTCCTAAAATCCTTGGAGGATAATGATCAAAAGTACTTGGATGCTAGTCAGTTGTTTAATGATTTTAGAATGGCTGTGGTAAATAATAGCGATCAAACTCCGCAGCTTCAAGTTGTTAGAGATACTAATGATGAAGGCGGACAGTTTATTTTCATAAGAAAGTAATATGTGTGGTTATAATTTATATAGTTGTAATGTAATTCAACTTTTCGATATTAAGGATTAGAGCTATGAAATTTGTTAAATTATCTTTACTCCCAATACTATTAGGTCTACTGATTTTTGCAGACCAGGGTTATTCTCAAGCAATATTTAAATCATCGGCAACTATAGCTAAAGCAAAACCATATATCGAAAAATCTCAGGATATTCCTAATTCAGCTAAAGCGATTACATTTGAAGATGATATGAATGGGGATAATTCTGTAAGTGGCCTGGAAGCAAGAGAATGGGTAGTTGCTGATGGAGACGGGGGAGGAAGCACACCCACATGGTTTCAAGGAAATGATTATGAGTATAGATTTGATGCTTTTGAAGGTTCGTCTAATGGATACGTAGCCTCGGATTATGATGGTGCTAATTATTCCTTAACAACTCCATTTTTAGATCATTGGTTAATTACTCCGACGTTGACTGTTGAAGTGGGTGATGTTTTTTCTTTTTGGATGAGATCCGGAAGCGATTGGGATGATTCTTTAGCAATTTATATATCTGACAATACAACTTCTCCTTCCAGTTTTAGCTTTGTAGATTATTTTTTAGTCGATACCCTTGATTGGGTGGAATCAAGATGGACAATAACTTCAGCTCCAACAGACGGAAAAATTAGGTTTGCACTTCGTTATTATATAGGGGATGTTGCAAGCAATGGCGATTACCTCGGGATAGATTTTTTTCAGCTTAGTACATCCTCGGGAGGTAATTTACCAACTGTAACAACCGGAACTGCGACAAGTGTGACAACTAATTCAGCTGTATTGAATGGTACTATAAATCCAAATGGCCTTGCTACAACCTATACATTTGCTTACGGCACGTCGACAAACTATGATAATTTTGAGTTTAACCTCGTTGAAATCAATGGGAATGATCCT
>CAVQBF010000002.1:0-454393 GCA_963710615.1 uncultured Ignavibacteriales bacterium | reverse complement strand
TTGTCTTGAGAACGGTAAACCATATTGCTATCTCTAGCAACTCCAGCAAAAATATCACCTTTTGAGTTTACCAGAATACCCCTTACACTAGAATTATTCGGAAGTCCATTATTCACTTGTTGCCAATTTTCACCTATATCATCAGAGATGAAGATTCCATCACCAAAATATGTCCCAGCAATAATTTTATTGTCAGCGGTAATATCTAAACAAGTCACTGTGGTAGGAGATACATCAATACCCTTTTGTGTCCAGCTGTCACCATTATCTTTAGAATAAGAGATACCATTACTACCACACATAAATACTTCTTCATTTAAGCCAAAAAATATATTATGCGTGACTCCTTGTTCGGGAAAAAGTTGAGTCCAAGTATTACCATTGTCTGTTGAGCGATAAAGTCCATCACCTTTTGGATCGGATCTTGAAAAACCTCTTGAAACAAAGATGTCCCCATTTGAATTTATATGAGGCCTTCCCTCTGGCCAATTTTGATTTGCTGCTCTTGTCATTTCAACCCAACTATTTTCATTTTCTAGATACATATAAATTTTGTAATGATGAGCAAGGCCACCTTCAGTTGATACAAATAATTGACCTTGAGGACTTGTTGCAATGGTCGCAATCTCATAATAAAAATCATAACCATTGGTAAGATTTGTCCAACTATCACCACTATCTTCTGAGTAATAAAGACTAAGTCCTTGTTCGCCACCACATAATGCTCCAACATAGATTACATTTCTCATTGTATCAATATGAAGGGCTGTAAAGTAGTAAGAACTGTCAAAACTATTAAACCACTTTTCCAAGCCTTGATTGCATTCATACCAATTTTTCCCATTATCGCTAGATTTGAGTATGCCTTGATTTCGATCAGCAACAAAAATATCATCTTTTGCATTGATGGCCATATTCCATTGCCAATAAAAGATCTCTATTCCTTTTAATATTTCTGTCCAATTTTCACCTTTATCTGATGAACTATAAATAGTATTGCCGTCAATTGCGAAAATATCATCTTTTGAGTTTATTGCTACAATATCATAATGATTATCAGATACTTTAGTAAAATCCCCTAAATCATAAGAGCATCGGTAAATACCATCTCTCCCGTCGACAAAGATATATTGATTAGAGTTAATAACCATAGAATTACAATCAATGTATCCTAGAGGACCGTTTGTTGCCTCCCAAAAGTCTTGTGAAAAGCAAATTGATGTGATGAGTAATAAAAGAGTAATTATCTGTTTCATTTCAACCTCCAAATTTATTTGATCAGTAACATTTTCTTAGTTTCTATAAATTCACCAGCTTTCAGTCTATAGAAATATATTCCACTTGATAATTCAGTACCATCAAACTCCACTTCATAATTGCCTTGTGGTTGTTCTTTATTAACCAGAGTATTTACTTCACTACCCAATACATCAAATACTTTTAGTGTTACATTGCTCCGTTTAGGAATTGAGTATTTGATTGTTGTACTTGGGTTGAATGGATTTGGATAGTTTTGAGAAAGTGAATATTCTGTTGGGAGACTATTATTAAATGCAACATCTGTTGGATCTTCTGGTATAACTATTAATGTATCAGTCCAATAGTATATTCCTCCACTACTAATTTGAAGGATAAATTTATTTGTATCCGCAATATTTTTATTTATATAAGCTAGAGCGATTACAGACTTTCTGCTCTGACCGACTGGTATTTTACCAAATGATGTATTTGAATTAGTTATTCTAGCTACAGATGAATCAATACTAATTAAGTTTATCGTTACATTTGAGATATCGGCTGTGGTTCCAAAATTAGTCAAATACAAATCTGTTATGGCAACAACACTATCATTTGGTTGCACAACTGAAAAAGTATCTACTTTTAATGGTCCTGCATTTGTAAAATTGATAATATTAGGCAAAGTATGAGTAGAACTATCTACTTTATCTTCTGTAATAATAGAAACTGAATAAAAATCTTCCGGATATGACGATACATCAATTTTCTTGTCTATCATTCCATTAGTTTCTTCACAATCAATTGAATCTAAAATCTCTGAATCATTCTTAATTTGAGCTATAATTGATAGATTGTGTTCATTTGGATTATATACATGTGCGGAAAAAGAAACTTGGCTATTTGAATAGGTTTTATCAATAACTACATTATATGTATGCGGTAAATTATTTATCCAGTTGAGTGCTTCCTTAACAACTGTATCTTCACCAATCGCAACATCATCTTTTGTTAGCCAGACTTTTTCATCAACCGGGAAATCTGATCCGGTTAAATATTCATTTGGATTATCTGAAAGGTATGTATCTGTATCCTGATAATAATAGAAATAATCATGAATAGTGTAATCTTTGAAAACTGATCCATGAAGTGCGGCTGTAATTCTTCCAAAGAATTTTGAGTTTGGCAGTGATGTTAATCTTAGTGCTGTTGATTCACCCATACTAAAACAAAGAGGTCCTACTAATACTGCAATAGGTTTGTCATAGAACGAAGAAGGATCCGGCGTAAAGTTCCATGCCGCGAGCCAAGGATTAGTATAATCACATAATTCAAGAAGGTTTGAGGGACTGCATCGACTAACCTCGTTAACAGCAACTATCTGTTCATTCAGAAGTAATTTCAGTCCGCTGTTCAAATGTTCATCTATCCATCCTCCATTATTATAACGCAGATCTATTATTAGTCCATCAGTATCATACAAATCTGTAACAGCATTGTAAAACAAATCATTTGTCGATGGGATATTACCTTCAGAGTGTTCATGACCATAAATGTAAATCATTCCAATATTTGTATTATCAATTTTCCCATGTGTAACTGTTTCCCAATTATTTATGTAATTTGGTTTTGCTACTCCGGGAATATCCAATTGCTCAGCATGAGCCAATTTTTCAGTGTCAATTTGCAGCAGGGGTTCCAATGATAAATGAAGAGTATCACCTGAAGAATATTTAACTACATCTACTGTACTAAACAGATGCCAATTAACACCGGCACTTATTTGAATTAAGTGTGTTTTAGCTTCCACATTGGTTGCAGGGCATCTCAAAATCGGAATGCGGGCTTCAAATAATTTCTCTACAAGATCCATCCACCTAACTCCTTCATATCCAAGTATTACATCTCCCGGTTCTAAACCTAGGGGATGCTGGTCAATTGTTCTTACAACAAATATTTCTTCATTGCTGTTAGTTGTTAAACATGCACCAAAATATGAGGCATCAGTCACCCTTCTTGGCGCAAAAATAAAAAGCGGTATTCCCGGATAAAGTTCACATCCCGACTTTTCCCATGTGCCACCAATATCAATAGGCCAGATCCCGGCGTGACCATCTTTGAGGCCAAAGCATAAGTGACTCAATATTGCACTAAATCCACCTTTTGAAGTACTATCAGTAATCTGATCCCACCAATATGTTTTTAATGAATCCCAATAATCAATACCAATGCGATAAAATAATGCAAATTCTTTTTCTAAATTCGATACGTAGTGATTAAATACTTCTCTTTTTGCTGATACATCTAATCCTGGTCCCCAAGTTGAGTCAATAATATGCTGCCATTCACCTTTTCTCTGATAAAATGATTTTGCCGGCCATTCGGCCGTTTTGTCAACTTGAAATGATGGAAAATTTACTCGTTCATATTTTGGATTGTACTTTTGCTGAGCAGATGAGATAGAAGCGAATATTACACATAAAGTAATAACTAAGAAGTATTTCATTTCAACCTCCAAATGATTATAAATTCAGTATCATTATAAGGTCTGGGAAGGTATATTTCTAGTAATTTTCGGTCAAAATATAGGACATTTGTTGCATGACTTGCAAAAATTGCCAGAATTAACCAAAATCTGTATTCAAATAATGATTTTTTCTATTTCATCCGGAGATTCCTTGAAAGAAGTGATGAGGAATTGAGATGAGTAATTTGAGGACAATATTCAATATGCTTCTCTCTAGAATAGCATAATTGTAAAAATTAAAGTAAGACTTTTTAATTTATTAATCAATACTTAAATGGTATGAGTTTAAGGATATGAGGTGTTATTTAATCCAATGATTAAAATACAACAGTATTTTATTTCTGGAATAAAAATCGATCACTAATTTTATTATAAATCCATGCAAATATTGCACCGCCAATTAGCCCGTCGATTAATCCCCAAAGTAATCCAATAAAACTTCCAATAATGCTAATATTATAACCTCGGTAAACAGAAGAAATAATATTGGTTTCACCCGAAGCACCATCAAGAATAATTATCCACCATGTTATAAGGAATAATCCAACTCCCCAGAAGAATCCCACAGTTAATGCAAATGCTTTTACGTTAAGTTTCATTCTAACCTCGAATTAATTATAATAATAATTTCTGCGTTAAGGTATAATTTGACAAAAGTAAACATCACTTAAAATCAGATAAATAATTATTTGCAAATCTTAAAAGTGACCAATAAGGCGGAATATAATTGTTCTTACTTATAAATTCATTAGCTTCATTAATTACATAAGTTTTTATTTGGTTGTGAAATGACTTATAAGCTTCGTGCCTTAAAGCAGATGTAGCACTCATTCCCTCAGGTATTGGTCCGGCAATGTTAAACTGATTTAGAATGACAGAGTAAAGTTTTACAATCCTAAATACAGGAAGCAAATAATCATCAATATTTATTTCATTATTTAGTTCAGACCATTCAATTATTGCATCAACAACAGCATTATCAATATGATCTTGATATAATGTATTTAAATCCCTCCATTCAGCTACAACTGAAATTTTAGGATCGTATTCTAAATCTGACGGTTCCTGTGTAATAAAATTTCTAACCCCAAATCCGGAAAGTATTTTTGCTGTACCATAAGAGGAAATGGTTGATTCTTTATTCCAAAGTTTAATCCCATATTTGCTGTAAACTGATGAAGCCACTTCCGAACAGAATAATTTAGTATATTCCTCATAATTCATTTCAAAATCATACTGTATATGTTCATTTTGGGCTCTCTCAAGCGAGGCTTCTGCAGCCTTATGCGGAATCATTGGGTCAGCCTGCAATTCAGGTAAATCATGCCGGGGTCTGAGCACCATTATGCGTAATTTTTTATCTTTTATGTATTCTTCCAAAGAGGAAACCGTAACGCCAATTTCTATATGTGATTCAATAATTGATGGGATGCTTGTTTTGGGATCAATATAACAAAGAGCTATATGTGAAAAGTTTCCGGGGTAATCGCTGCCTCTCGCAATCAATGCAGAAGTTGGTGCACCGCCTCTAGAAACAAAAATGTCGCCGCTGTGAATTTTAACTCCCATAAAAGTTGCAGAAGGTGTTTCAGATGGTTCATCCAATTCCCAAGTTTGTGAAAACAACGAGTCATTGTCAGATTGAAGCATTATTTCTTCAACTGCCGCTCTGCTTCCATAAAGTAACTTATAGAGTAAATTCCTGACCATTATTTCTTTATGATCCCACTTTAGAGACTGTCTTTTTACAGCCGTTCTCATTCTTGATATCAGTTCAATAAATCTTCTGGATGAATCCGGAGAAGCTCCAACTAACGGCGCAGTGTGAAATACTGTAGTAAGAAGATTTTCAAAAAGTTTATCATTTGGACTAAGTTGCTGACTTTCAATTTTATGAATATTGTTTTCAAGCTGGTTAAGCAGGTTATTTGTCTCTTTTGATAAATCTTTACGGTCATATCCTCTGGCTAATAAAAACTGTTCTTCAAGGGAGTGCCACAATGAATCTCTATCCCAAACAAATTGTTTATGTTCAGCTAATTTAATTTCTTCCGGATCCGATTCAGGAATTAATAAAACAGCATAAACTATTGATATTATAATTATTGCCCATTTTATTTTTTTCATAGGAAAGTCTTTGAGTAATTATTAATAATAAATTTGATCATTAACTACTATACGGGCATTTCTAAGTCAACATATAAAAAAAGGAAGATGTAATGAAAATGCAAAAAGTCATCAATTGATATAACACATACAAATTAATTTAATCATAAGTGCAATTAATTTCTCTCAGCTTTAGAATGCTTTCTTTTAAATGTTCATGGGAATAGGTAGAATTTTCATCATATATTTCTATTGCTTTATCAAAATTTTCAAATGCTGACATTAAGTTGTTACTGTCTTTATGATCTATCGCAATATTAAAATATTCATCTGCAGATTTTTGACATGATAATAAAGTAAAAGAGATAATTTAATAAAATATATTTTTAGTCATTTACATACCTTGTCTGACGAATTATTATGCAGATTTTTTGATTTATTAATTACCTGCTCTTTCAGTCCTTGCTTGTAATCTATGATTTTTTCTCTTAATGCGGAATTTGATACCGAAAGTATTTGAGCTGAAAGGATTCCGGCATTTTTTGCTCCATTTAAAGCAACCGTAGCAACAGGAACTCCACCGGGCATTTGCAGAATTGATAAAACCGAATCCCATCCGTCAATTGAATTGCTAGATTTTATAGGGACACCAATAACCGGTAAGGGAGAAATTGCAGCAACCATGCCAGGCAAGTGTGCGGCACCCCCTGCTCCAGCTATTATTACTTCAATACCTCTCTTATGGGCATTTGAAGCAAATTCAACTAATTTTTCAGGTGTTCTGTGTGCTGACACAATATCTAATTCATACTCTACGCCAAATTGTTCCAGCATTTCACCTGCCTGTTTCATAATCGGAAGGTCCGAATCCGAACCCATCACAATACTGACTAATTTTTGTCCCATGCCTTAACCTTTACTAAATTTTTAACTTTTTCCGCTTTTCTTAATGCGCATTCTAACGTAGCAGATAAAACTGTAATATGGCCCATTTTTCTGTAGGGCTTCGTTATATGTTTTCCGTAAAGATGAATCTTAACCCCGTCAATTTCCATACTTTCTGTCAATCCCTCATATTTGACCGGTCCTTCATATCCTTCGCCGCCCAAAATGTTTATCATCACTGCAGGTAGTTTAAGCTTTGTGCTGCCCAAAGGCAGATTAAAGATTGCTCGCAAGTGCTGTTCAAATTGTGAAGTAATAATGCTTTCAATTGTATGATGTCCGCTGTTGTGGGTGCGGGGTGCAATTTCATTTACAATTACATCTCCATTTGTATCAATAAAAAACTCAACTGCAAGCAAACCCTGCATATTCAACAATTCAATAATTTCACTCGCAAGATTTATGGCTTTTTCCGATTGCTCTGCTGTTATTGTAGAGGGACAAATTAATTTATCAACTAAATTAGCTTTGGGATCAAATATCATCTCCACTACCGGATAACATTTAATTTCACCTTTTTTATTCCGTGCAGCGATAACTGCAATTTCTTTTGCAATATTGATCTTATCTTCAATAATAGATGACCCGTGGAGTAACTTATCACATTCTTCATTATTGTTTATTACTGCAACCCCGCGACCATCGTAACCGCCTTTCCTTAATTTTTGTACAAAGGGAAATTTGATTTCTCCATTATTAAGACCGTTTATTATATCATCCGATTGATCAAAGATCTTAAACTTTGATGTCGGAATATTGTGCTTTTTATAGAATTCTTTTTGACTTCCTTTATCCTGGATAAGCTCAAGGATTTCCGGGTCAGGTAAAATTTTATGACCTTCCGACTTAAGCTGTTTTAATGCTTCAATATTGATATTCTCTATTTCATATGTCAGAAGATCAACACTTTTGCCAAAATTATAAACATCATCATAATCCAAATTACTTCCTTTGATGAAATGAGATGCAATCCGCTTCGCCGGACAGTTTTCATCACGGTCCAGCACATAAGTTACAACATCCCACTTGCTTGCCTCCTGAATCAACATTTTCCCAAGCTGTCCGCCTGCAATTATTCCAAGCTTAAAATCCGATGTAACAAGATGCTCCATATTCTATCCTATTATGCGTAAATACTGCAAAATTAATAATTTATCTTTAAAGTTAAATTCGATAGATAAAGACAATAGTTTTGTGCAATAATTTATCAACAAATTCCAATTAATCAAAGATTTCTAAATCAACTGAAATAAAAACTTTAGGATGTATTCATGGAAGCTCAAGCAAGATGAATCCCAAATATTTGCTTTGCTATAAATGTCAAATAAGGATAAAAAAGGTCTGCAAAAATTTTAACAGTAATTTTGATATTTTATTTTAGAAATGATAAGCTTAGAGATATTAAATAACAATATCAGATTATTCAAATAGGAATTTAATTTTGATATAACAATTTCTTTGGGCTATCGGGATTGGTTTTTTGGCAACAAGATTTTTCTGTTAGACTGAAACTATTAAAGCAACCGAGCCGTCTGGGGGATTCGAACCCCCGGCCTGCTCATTACGAATGAGCTGCTCTGGCCAGCTGAGCTAAGACGGCAGCAAATCACTTATTAAATACTATTTACCTTTTTTCTTATGTCTATTCTTTCTTAATCTTTTCTTTCGCTTGTGCGTTGCCATTTTATGACGTTTTCGCTTTTTACCGCAAGGCATATAAACACTCCTAATTATTTGATTTTAATAATTCATCAGCTTTCTGACCAATATTTGTAGTTGGGTTAATGTCTCTTGCAATTTCCCACCATTTTCTCGCTTCAGTAGGATTATTATTTGCAAGATTAACAATCCCCAAATTAAAATTTGCTATTTGATGCTTAGGATTTTTTTCTAAAGCACTTTTAATAATTTGTATTGCTCTATCATAATTTTTTAATTCAAAAAAACAAACACCCAAATCAACAATAACATCAACATTATCTGGATGAGTTTTTAAGTATGTCTGATACTTTTCTATTGCTCTCTGATAAAAACCATTATCATTAAGCAAATGTCCTAATTGCAAAAGAGCTTCGTGATTTCCGGGATTATTTTTAACAGTTTCCTCTAATGTATTGATTTCATTAATTTTATTGAGATCAACAGAAGAACCCATCGAGCTGTTATTATTACTGTGAGTATGCTGATTTGCAGTAACAACTCCACTATCAAATAGTCCGGAAGAAATAAGGATAAAAGCACCAAATGCAACTAAAACAGTTACAATGCTCAGTAACTGAAAGTTAGATATATTTTTCTTTTGTTGTTTACTCATATATTCCTTTCTGAAAACAAAATACTATTGACCATCGTTTTCAATACTTTTCATACCTCTATCAACAGCCGACTTGAAATCTTTAGAAAATTTAAAAACCGGGACATAATGCTCGGGAACAAATACTTTTTCACCTGTCCTAGGATTTCTTGCATAACGAGCATTTTTCTTTTTAGTTTTATAACTTCCAAAGCCTCTTATTTCGATGCCATTGCCTTCTCTAAGGGATTGAATTACTGTGTTAAGGAATCCCTCAATTATTGCCTCAGTCTCCAATTTTGTTAAACCGGTCCCCGATGCAACTTTTTCTACAATGTCAGCTTTAGTCATTTTTAACCTTCCAATTTTATTTTAGCTAATCAAGCTAGGAAAGATATGAAAGATTTTCAATTAAATCAAACGGTTTAATTTCTATAAATTATGACAAAACAAATAGTTAGAGATTTTTAAAGACTTAAAGTTCAAGAGATTTTACTTTCTGCATATTCCAAAATTGGTTTTAATAGCTCTTGTTCTTCCATATTTAAATTGCTGATGTTGGAGAGACGATACTTTGCTGTGTTGAATTGTCCTTTTTCAAAGCTTAACAACGCATTAAATATTTGCGTATTTTTTTTATTTTCATCATCAAATTGAAAATCGCTCAATTTTTGCATGTCATCAAATCTATCATTTTCAAACTGCAAAACATTTTTAATTAAGTAAACTGATTCATTATACTCATTATTTTTTATAAAATGCTCAATATTGGATTCCGCATCTACTAATTTGTTTTGCAATAAATCAATTTTTGAGGAGAGTATGAAGTATTCTTTACTTCTATATTTTTCATCGATATTAGACAGCTCTTCAGCTGCTTCATTTATTTTATTAGAATTTAGTAGACAGTGAGCTTTATAAACTCTAACACTAGAATCTTCCGGATCTAATTTCAAATATTCATCAAATTGCTTAACTGCTTCTTCGTAGTTACTTTCCCAAAACTCAATTATTCCTTTTCTAAGAATTGCTTCTTTATAATCTGGCTTTAAGTTAATCGCCTTATCGAGAAGAGTCATTGCATCCCGATTATTACCCGTTCTAATTTCAAGGAGTGCAGATTTATAATAATTCTCAGAATTGTCATTTTCTATTTCTAATAACTCTTTAATATTTTCCTTTGCGCTATCAAAATCCTTTAAGTAAATTTTTAAGTCAATAATTGATCTCAGAATAGCAGTATCCTTTTTATCTAATTCATAGATATGCTCAAGATCATTCAATGCCTCATAGGAATTATCGGAACTTAAGTTAAATTCTGATCTCAATAATAAATAGCTTTTATTTTCGGGGTCTAATGCTATTGCATTGTTGATGCTTTCCAGACCATCTAAAGAATCACCAATTTTTAATTGAAGTTTAGCTCTATTATAATAGTAAATGGCATTTGACGGATGTAATCTTAAGGCATAATCAAAATCATCAATGGCTTCTTCATAATTAAGCAACTGAATATTTATTAATCCACGTAAATTAAAAAGATATCCGCTAAGTGAATCCAGTTCAATAGCATGATCAATATTATTTAATGCGCTTATATAATTATTCTGCTCAAACTGAATCAGGGATCTTAAATAAAAGAGATTACTGTCTTGACAATTATATGACAAAAGAAGATCTGTAATTTTTTGAGATTCCTCGTAATCACCGGCAAAAAATTTAGTCCTAGCAGTAAAATATTTTATATTAACATCGTCATCTGTAGCCGCTTGAATATATTTATCGGAATATTCAATTGCTTTTTTATTATTGCCTTCATGAAGAAATATTTTTGCCAATAGTTTGTTTAACTTAATATTTATATCTGGATTTACTTTTTCTAAGTTGAGCAAATCAACCTTGGCTTCTTCAATTTTATTGACTTCTAAATAACATTTTGCGCGCAAGTATAGAGCTTCTTCATTTTTTCTGTCTATTTCTATCACTTGTGTTAAAAAGGCAATTGCAGAAAAATAATTTTCGTCATCGTAATGCTCTTTGCTTACAGAAAGTAGATTGTTGATTTTATTGCTATAGAATATTTTTTTTATTAGGTTCATAGCTGTATATCAATTTAAGAGTTGTATGGCAAAAGAATGTTATAGATTTTAATCTATTCTAATTTATATCTTACGAAGCAAATAATCAATAAATAACTTAATTAAGGTGTACAGATGATTGAAAAAACATATAATGTAAGTGGAATGACTTGCCAGCATTGTGTAAAAGCAGTAGAAATGGAATTGAAAGAATTAGGGCTTGATTCTTTTAAAGTTGACATTGGAGTAGTAAAAGCTAAATTTGATGAGAATATTATTAGTGAAAATAAAATTATTAATGCTATTAAAGAAGCCGGTTACGAGGTTGTTGAATAATAAATGAAAGATGTAAACGTTACAATTAAGGGTATGACCTGCGCAAGCTGTGTAACAAGGGTTGAGAAAATTGCCAAAAAATTTGAAGGGCTTGAAGATGTTTCTGTAAATCTCGCTACTGAAAAGTTAAATTTTAAAGTTAAGGATCCCGGTTTTAATCTAGATGAACTTTCAAAAAAAATTAGTGATTATGGATATGAATTGGTTCAAGATGATACTAAGGAAAACGTTGATGAATCACATTCTAGTACTCAAAATAATAATTTATTGAGCAGTGATTTAATGATCGGTGTAATTTTTACTTTACCGATTTTTATTATTAGCATGCTCTATCATTTTACTTTTTTTCAATCCATTTGGCCATTTGATCTTGATACCACAAACAAAATACTGCTAATTTTAACTACTCCTGTAATGTTTATTTCCGGGAAAAGATTTTTTACTCTAACAGTAAAAAATCTAAAACATTTCGCTGTTGATATGAATACACTCGTTGCGGTAGGAAGCGGAGCGGCTTACTTATTCAGTACGATCAACACACTTTTCCCAAGGTTACTCGGTGAGGCAGATGTCTCGCATCAAATATATTTTGAGACTGCCGCAGTAATTGTAACACTTATCTTGTTCGGAAATAATTTGGAAGCTCGGGCTAAATCAAAAACTTCAATTTCATTAAAGAAGCTAATTAATCTTACACCAAAATCATGCACCCTTGTTGAAAATGAACAGCAAAAAACAATACTTACCAAGGATTTATTAATTGGAAATACAGTACTTGTCAAGCCTGGGGAAAGTATTCCAGCAGATGGAATGATAATCGAAGGGAACTCGAGTATTAACGAATCCATGATAACCGGAGAAAGTGTTCCTGTTGATAAAGGAGTAGATTCAAAAGTAATTGGGGGAACAATAAATTTAACCGGCTCATTTAAATTCAAGGTTTCAGCACTCGGAAAAGATTCATTCCTTGGTAAGGTAGTTAAGTTAATAGAGAATACTCAAGCCTCAAAACCCCCAATTCAACGGTTAGCTGATAAAGTAGCCGGTGTATTTGTTCAGGTAGTAATAGTTATTGCAATAATAACAGGTCTGGCTTGGTATATTTTTGCACCTGAAAATAATTTGAATGTTGCACTTATTAATTTTGTTGCTGTACTAATTGTTGCCTGTCCTTGTGCACTAGGTTTAGCAACTCCAACCGCAATTCTTGTCGGTACTGGTCTAGGCGCTAACAATGGTATTTTGGTTAAAGATGCTGAAAGTCTCGAATTAATGTATAAATCAAAAGTTATTGTATTTGATAAAACAGGAACAGTTACTGAAGGAAATCCGATTGTTAAAAAATTTCATTCGCTGGCCATAAAAGATAATGAATTACTTCAACTGGCAGCCTCGGTTGAAAGTAATAGCGAACATCCTTATGCTAAAGCAATTTACAAATATGCTATTGAGAATAATATCAAAATGCTTAAGACAGCAAATTTTGATTACTTAGTTGGCAGCGGTGTGAGTGGATTAGTCAATAATAAAGAAGTTATTCTAGGTTCGAAAGATATTATTCAACAAAATGAAAACTCATTAGCCATCGATAGTCAAGATGGTATCCCGATATTTATTATTATTGATAAAAAAGTCGAAGGCTACTTTTTAATTGATGATGAAATAAAAAAAGACGCAAAAGCAAGCATTTCAAAACTGCATTTACTAGGAATGGAAACTGTATTATTGACTGGTGATCAGGAAAGTAAAGCTAAATCAATATCTGAGACAATAGGAACATCTAAATTCATTGCTGAAGTTAAACCTGACGAAAAAGTAAATGAAATTAAAAAACTGCAGTCAGGAAATAATAAAATTGTAATGGTTGGCGATGGTATTAACGATGCACCTGCCCTAACTCAAGCAGATGTTGGAATTGCTATGGGTGCGGGAACTGATATTGCAATTGATTCTGCGCAAGTAATTTTATTAAACAATAATATTGGCGATGTTGTAAAAACTTTTATCCTTTCAAAGAGAACTATGACTACATTAAAGCAGAATTTATTCTGGGCTTTTATCTATAATACTATCGGGATTCCACTAGCCGCCTTAGGAATGCTAAACCCAATGATCGCTGCCTTGGCTATGGCATTCAGTTCTGTATCTGTGATATCAAACTCGTTAAGACTGAGAAACGCAAAATTATCGTAGTATTCAGCAAAGGAATTTTAAGTTTGGGAAATCATAAATACTGGTAAACCAAACAAATTTAATTTCTACTTCCTGGGTTGTCTTTCCAAAAACGAACTATGGCTTAAAATTGCAAATGTATTTTTTTCTTTCAGTTCTTTTAAATCAAAACAATTCATATAGCTCATTGTACTTTTAAGTCCGTCGGAGATAGAATCAATCACAGCTTTAACAGGACCCTTATAAGGAATCATAGTTTCTTCACCTTCTATGAATTCATTTTTCATTTTAACACCGAAAGAAGCTGAGCCTCTATATTTTTTCCAAAGTTGATCATTATATTTTATCACTTCGCCGGGAGCTTCCCTTGTTCCAGCCAACATTCTGCCCAGCATTACAGCATCTGCACCAAGTGCCATTGCCTTTGCAACGTCACCGGGACTTTTTATCCCGCCATCTGCAATCAGTCCAATTTTAAGATTTTTTTCTTCTCTTGCAAAATAAAGATCAAGTAATGAACTAGCCTGACCAATCCCAATTCCAGTTTGAATTGAAGTTGTACAAACACTGCCCCCGCCAATGCCAATGCGGACTGCATCTGCCCCTGCATTAACCAATTCTTCCAAAGTATTGCCGTTTGCAACATTTCCTACAATAATTTTTACGTTGTGCTTCTTTTTGATAGCTTCACATTTATTAAGAACTGTTTTGTTATTTGCATTCGCAGTATCAATACAGATTATGTATCCTCTTTCCGCCAATATCTCTATTTCCTTTTCGTCATGATTAAGACTTATTGAAACTGCCGAAATTTTTGGATGATGGTTGTTCACTTGATTTAATGAGGCATCAAATCGATTCACAATGCCAATACAACCCATGTCATCAAGAGCTTCAGCCATTGCTACTCCGGTTACAGAATCCATTGGACTTGAAATAACCGGTAATGACATTTTTCGTCCTAAAAATTCAACTGATGTACTTGTTTCTTTCCTGCTTCCAATTCTTGAAACTTCGCATGGAACCAGACTTATATCATCATAAGTAAGTGATAAATCGTGATTGCTTAATTCTTTTTTGGAATAAATCTTCATTTACATTCTCCGAGATTAAAGTTTAAATAAGACAAAAAATAACCTGAAGGTTTTAAAAGTTATTCTAATTCACTTCAGGCTATCTTTTATAGACTTCTATCAAAAAAAATATTTTTTATTCTGAAAGAAGTGCTTCCATCTGATCTAATAATTCATTCATCTTATTGACTACTGCTAAAATTGGTTTTGGGGACATCATATCAACCCCTGCAGTTTTCAAAACATCAATAGGATACTGCGAGCTTCCGGCTTTCAAAAAGCTCAAAAATCTATCAATTGCAGGTTGACCTTCTTTTTTAATTTGTGCAACTAACTCTTGTGATGCTGCGTAACTTGTTGCATATTGATAAACATAAAAATTGTAATAAAAATGTGGAATTCTCGCCCATGTATATGTCTCTTCTTCATCAACAACCATTTGCGGTCCCCAGTACTTTTGATACATATCGCCATAAAGATCGCAAAGCAATTCAGGGGTTAATGCTTCGCCGTTTTCAGTTTTTTCATGAACAAGTTGCTCATATTCAGCAAATCTGGTTTGGCGGAAAAAAGTAGTTGTAATTCCGTTTAGCTGATTTTCAATTAATGCTAATTTTTCCTCTTTAGATTCAGCATTTTCAATCAAATAATCCAATAATAAAGCTTCGTTAGCCGTTGAAGCAACCTCGGCAACAAATATTGAATAATTAGCATAAGGATAAGGCTGGAACTTTTCAGTATAATACGAGTGCATATTATGTCCCATCTCATGAGCAAATGTAAACACATCATTTAACTGATCAGACCAGTTTAATAAAACATAAGGATGAACGCCGTAAGAAACGCCCGAAGAATAGGCTC
The DNA here is from genome assembly GCA_963710615.1 of uncultured Ignavibacteriales bacterium. GTDB lineage: Bacteria > Bacteroidota > Ignavibacteria > Ignavibacteriales > Melioribacteraceae. The sequence continues at coordinate 438,766 of CAVQBF010000002.1, read as the reverse complement.
CGCTTCTTTTACCTTTTGTTTCATGAACATCAATCCACCTATTATTAAATGCTAATTCTAAACTGCTTAAATAGTCTTCACCAAGCGGTTTTAATGCTTCAAGAAGAATATTTTTAGAATCCTCATAATTGTACTCTTTTTTTACCGATGGGAACAATGTTACATATGTATCATAAGCATGCAATTCATTTATCCCTAATATTTTCTTTTTCAATTCTCCCCATCTATGTAATGGCTGTAAATTCTCATTGACAGAGTTTACTAGATTATCATAAACTTCTAAGGGAATATTATTCGGATCAAGTGAAGCTTTACGAGTTGAAGTATAGTTTCTTGCTTTTGCATTAAATATTGATGATTTAATATTACCATTGAAGAGAGCAACCAAAGTGTTTTTATAATCTTTGAATGGTTTGTATAATCCTTTATAAACTCTTTCTCTATAAGCTCTATCCGTTGAATACATTGCAGCACCATAGCGACCGTGAGAAATTTTTATATCTTCACCATTCTCGTCTTTCACAATTGGAAATTGAATATCAGCATTGTTGAACATTCCGAAAACATTAGAAGCAACATCTCTTACTGGTCCTGATAATGCCATTAATTCTTCTTCTTTTGGAGAAAGTGTGTGACTCTTAGTCCTAAGTAAATCTTCTAATTGATGTCGGTAGACATTAAGTCCATCTTCTGCATCAACAAATCCCCATAATTTTTCTTCCGGGATGGTCAATAGTTCCGGTCTAATATAAGAACTTGCAGCACCTAGTTTTGAAGCAAGATTGGAAATCCTTTCATATCTGCCTTGATTTTCAGCAATTGCCAAATCTAAATCTTTTGCCAAAGAAGCATATAAATATAACCGACTTATTTTTATCCCAACTTCATCATCAAATGATAAACATGCTAAAAGATCACTTGATGAGTTTCCCAATTTACCTTCAAACTCTTCATATTTTTTTATTGCTTTTTCAGCCCATTGGAAATCGTTTTCCCACTCTGCTGTCGTTTTATAGATATCTTCTAAATTCCAAGTTAATTCTTGTGCAATATCACTTCTTAGGGGTAATTCACCTTTACCTTGCGCAACTGTAGAGTTAAACTGCTGTAGATTAAATAAAAATGCCAAAATTATCACGCTCCTTACTGTTTGATTAATACGCTTTATTTTTTTCACTATTTCCTCATAAATATTTTTTTATCTGGTAAACTTAAGTAAAATGAAATCTATTCAAAAGTGTATAAATTAGACTGCCGCCATTCAATTAGTTCTCAAGAAGATAGTACTTCATATTATTACAGCCATCAGTCTTAGCGCTAAAATCTTTTATCCTAATTTTCTTGACTGATGATTGAATCACTTTCCCAAACTCCTCTACTTCAATTCTAGAAATTGTTTCTGTCCTAGAAAAATCATCATCTCTAAGAAACACTAACCGGAGTTCAAATGTATTTATGGAAGGATATTTATTAGCAAGCAAATAAGCATAAAATTTTAATTGATTAATATAGGTACTATTTTTCTCTTCAATTGTCTCTCTAGAAATTTTATCAGATTTATAATCAACAATTATAATTTTATCATCAAGCACAATTAATTTGTCAATAATTCCGTAGAGATAATAATCATATTCTCTTTTGTAAAATTCAATTTCATTAAAATACTTTTTGAAACTGTTTAGTTTTGTATAGCTATTCGATTTATAAAATTCATTCACTATATTTTTTATCTCATCTATAGAATTATGAATTTGTAATTCTGAATAATGAAGAGTCTCTTCTTCCTTATTTAGTAACCTTCTAATCGAATCTTCAATCTGGTTAATTGGAATATTTTTCTCCAAAATTGAATGCAAAATACTTCCAATGAGATTACCTGATATTTCCGAATCTTCTTCCTTAAGTGAAAACTCAAAATCAGATTCTACACGGAATAATTTTGTTAATTCGCCATATCCAAATTCATAAGTCAGCTCATATTTTCGCGGACAGTTAAGAAACAAACTTATTTTTGATGCAGATATAATTTCATTCTTTTCATGTGATGGAATAGCGGAAATATAAATATTATAATTCTTATTGATTTCATTTTCATTAATCTTAGTTCGAGGTTCAGCAGACTCAATCATATTTTCAATAGTTATATCAAAACTAACCTTCTGAGAAGATAAAGTATATTTATCATTTTTATTTTTCATGAATGTAAGCTCATCCTCTAAACTCAAAATTTTATCATTCGTATCTAGATTAAAACTGTCAAAGATCATTGCCGCAAATGAATCGTTTTGGAATTTTTCCTTTTTAATACTTGCGGAAACAATAAGATGTTCTTCAGCCCTAGTAATTGCAACGTAAAGCAATCTTTTTTCTTCAGCCAACGATTTCTTTTTTTGAACATAATTGTAAAGACCTACGATTGGAGCTTGTTTATAATCTTCAAAAAAATTATTACTCTCAGGCAATTTTGTTAGAATTCCATAATTTTTGTCAACTGCTATTTCTTTTGCTTTAAGTCTTTCATCAAATATTTTTTGGTTAGTTTTATACAAAATCACAACTTTAAACTCTAATCCCTTAGCTTGATGGACTGTCATAATTTTCACTGAATTTTCAGTTTCATCAAGATCTGCCTGTCCTTCATCCTCTAATTGATTGATTGCGTCGCTCAAATAATTATTAAAATCATACAAAGTATTAAAACCCTGCTCAGATATTTGAATTGATTTTATAATAAGCTTTTCCATGTTTGCAATTTCTTGTTTTCCATTTGGCTTAAAAGCAATATAGCTCCAATATCCGGTTTCCACATTTATTAAACGGATCAGTTCACTTGTTCTGAGACTTTTTGATAATTTTATATGCTTATTTAATATTTCAATAATGTTATTGTACTTTTGCAAACATTTTAATTTGCTAAATAAAAAAGATCCTTTTTGTAGTGAAATTTTTGTCAATTCAGTATCTGTTAATCCAAAATAAGGCGCTCGTAAAATTGAGGCTAAAGCTAAATCATTTTTAGGGTTTATTAGAAAAGATATATAATTAGAAATATCCAATACTAACTGCTGCTGAAAAAATCCTTTTCCCCCAACAATGGAGAAAGGAATGTTGTAATCTGAAAAGACCTTTTCCAGTTCTGCAAAATTCTTTCTCTTTGTACAAAGTATTGAAAAGCTTCCAAAACTATAATCCTTATTGCCCTCTTTTACCTTAATAATTTTTCGAGCAATTATTTCAGCCTCACTTATTTCTCCTTCATTTGAAATCAAAAATTCAACTTTACCGGTTAGATCATTTTGATAAGCACAGATAAGATCATTATGATCAACTTCATTAAAAATTGGGTTAGGTTCAGCGAATAGTTTCCTAAACAATTTATTTGTAAACAGTGCAATATTGGGTGCTAATCTGAATGAATGAGGAAGATCAAGAATACTTCCCTTAGTCTCTTTTGTCTCAATTTCTTTTTTAGTTTGGTTAAATAATTCAACTTCAGCTTCTCTGAACATATAAATACTTTGCTTCTCATCTCCCACTACAAATAAATTTCCGGTGGATAAATTTTTCAGTATCGGCATAAAAATATTATACTGAGTGTCATTTGTATCTTGATATTCATCAATCATTATATACTTAAATTTCTCTGAGAGCGATTCTTTTACTTCAGTCTTTTTTAATAGTTTTTGTGTCAGTAGAAGTAGATCTTCAAAATCTAAAAAGGATTTTTGATTTTTTTTGTTGGTATAACGTTCATTAATTTCTTTGTAAAAATTGATAATGTCTTTACCAAAAATTGCTAAATCTTTATTAAGGTTCTCATAATTACAATCAATTACAATATCTTTGAATTCACTAAAAGTATTATTGATTTCGTCAATTATTGAACTTTTATTTTCATATGCTTCCTTGGTTAAATATCCGCGTTTTAGAATTGTACCACTTTGCGTTAGTATAGTTTTTCTAATATCATTCAATAAAATGAATTTTTCTGTTAAACTTGATTTGGTCTCTAATTCAATTAATATTCTGTTAATTTCTATTTGTTTTTCCGATAACTTAGCACTTCCTTCTGGTGCATTTACCTTCTCAATGTTATTTATCAATTCGTCAATTTTGATTTTGAAAATTTGTCCAAACTGCTCTTCAAATTTATTGTGAAAATATTTTATTACTTCTTCAATGTCATTATTGTATAAATTTTCCTCAAGCTGTTCGGTAGTTTTTCTTTTATTAAAAAGCTCTTTTATTTTTTTTATCAGTTGGGACTTGCTCCCAAAGATTCTTATTAGTTTTTTTATATGATCTGAATTATTAAATAAATTCGAAGTAATAATTTCATCAATACTTCGATCTAATAGTTCTTCAGCAATTCTAGAATCAATCGGAGAAAAATTTGCATCAATTCCAGCTTCGGGAGCAAAATCTTTAAGTATATCAATACAGAAAGAATGTATTGTTGATATTTTTGCAGAGACTAGACTTCTCCTAATTGCTTCAAGTTTATGTCTCTTGGAAATTTCAGTTTCTAAAATTTTTCGATCGAGCTCTATTGCAATTTTTGAATAAAGTTCGCTCGCTGCTTTTTCTGTGAAGGTAATTGCGACAACATTATTTATTGAAATATTCTCTTTAGTTAAAATCTCAACGTATCTTTTAGTTAAAACGGTGGTTTTGCCTGAACCTGCATTTGCAGTCAATGATATATGTTTTTTATGGTCTAGAGCAGCTTTTTGGAAATCCGTTAAAGTACTCATACTAACTTTGGGAAAGTTAATTTAATGACCGTACCATCTACTGAGCTATAATCTACATTAATTTCTGCACCTGTACTCTTTAGATATCGTCTTGCCATACTTAAACCCAATCCCATTCCATCTTTTTTGGTTGTAAAGTTTGGTTCAAATATTTTTTCAAAATCTTCTTTATTAATCCCTTTCCCATTGTCACTAACTCTGAGTTCAATCTCGTTTGCTATAGTTTTAAAATCAAATTTTATTTCGGTGGCTTCGGCTTGTATCGAATTGCGTATCAAATTTATGATTGTTCTTTTTAACTGTTCTGGATCTCCACTTATTAGTGTGTCATCATTATCACTCTCAAATAAGACTTTAATTTTTTCGTCAGTGAATAAGTTAATTGATTCTCTAATTATTTCACTTAAATTAAAGTTTTCTAATTTTAGTTTTGGCATTCGGGCAAAATTAGAAAACTCGGTTGCAATATTTCTTAAAGTCTCAATTTGATTAAGAATTGTATTTGTAACTTTTATAAAGAAATTGTCAAATTTGTCTGACTTATCATTATAAGCTGCAATCAATTGCTGAACACTTAATTTCATAGGAGTAAGAGGATTTTTAATTTCGTGAGCTACTTGTTTTGCCATCTCTTTCCAAGCTTCTTCCCTTTCTATTTCAGCAATTAAAGTTTGGTTCTTTTTCAATTCCCTTACCATGTACTGAAATCCGGAGACCAACTCACTAAGCTCTCCTTTTGCAGTAGTGTTAATTTCTAAGCTTAAATCACCAGCAGCAATTGATTTTGTTGCCGAGGTAATTTTTCTAATCGGCAGCGATATTTGGTTTGCAAAAATTGCACTGAAAATAATTATTATTACAACAGCCAATGAATAGATGCCAAACAAAAACACATCTGCTTCAGAACCGGTTAGTGGTAATTGAATTTTATTAAACCCATCTGCTATTTTAATTATTGTTTCCTCTCCAAATAAATTTGCTTTGTAATAAAAGGCATTAAACTCAAAATCATCCACCTCTTCCGTAACCAGCACTTCTTGGGAACCTCCAAGAATAAGTTCACTGTAAGCAATAGGATTCAATATTTTGGGAAGTAATCCAACATCATATAGCAGATCGTGTGAGCTGTATTCTAAAGTATTTCTTTTATACAATGTAAAATTAATATTCAAGTCATTTGTTGCCTTATTATACAAATCCCTTAAAAAACCATTATTCATATTGTCATTTAGATAATTTTCAACACTAAAAGCTCTCTTCCCTAGTTTGTAATAAATTGCATCATTGTTTTTTTCTGCTGTTAGATTACGAAAATAGAAAGCAGTTAAAATCAGAGGGATCAACGAGATTATTAAAAATGCAGTTAATAACTGAGTTCTTAAATTATATTGATATTTAAATTCTTTTCTGAAAATTGCCGCTAAATATATAATAACCATTATTATTAAAATTAAAGCGTGCGAAAAGAAAATTTTGAAGAAATCGAATAAACCGATTGAAAGTTCCTTCTCACGAAGTGCAACAGCAATTATTCTTTCAATGTTATTAAAATCTGATTTCTTAACGTAAACAATATATTCATAACCATTAAACTCAGTATCTAGCCAAGCATCATTATTATCTTTAAACTCAGCGTCTAAAATTGTTTGATTTATTTTTTGATTTGGATTTAAGTTACCGTAAACAACTTTTAATTCATTGTCACGGTAATCCATAATTATCAGTTTATCTAATTTTAATATCGCATTTTCATTAAGCTTTCCGGTAGAAATAAAATCCGGATGATTGCTAAAACCAAAATCGTTTAAGTCAAATAATATTGAGACATCCAAATACCCAAGGAAAGCATAATCATCTTTCACCGGAAATATTCCTCTTATAAGTTTCTGCGAGTCATTCTCCAATGGTTCTTCAAATATCTGAATTTCCTCAATTACAGAATTTGTATCTATAATTCTATTTAAAGATATTTTAGGATAAATAGAACCAAACCCTCCCAGTAAATCACCGGTGAGTGAAAATAAGTTAACTGATGAATTAATTGATTCTTTTTGTAACTTGCTGCTACTCCAAATTTTAAAGGCAGATGCATTAAAATTTGCAGTTTTTTTACTGAATGCGTTAACAGCCTCTTTTCTGCTGAAATCAGATAGCAATGTTTCAGTTATTAAGGTTTTATACCAATTATCATCAACTCTTGATATTATTGATGCAGTTGTTTTCAGTGATGCTTTTTCTAGTTCTGTATTATAAAATAGTAATGCACTTATTGAAAATATTGAGGCTGATACGTAAACTAAAATTGTTTTTGTCAGATGAAATATTTCGTACTTCGTGAATAGATATGATATAAAGAAGACTAAGAATAAATGAATGATTTTAATTGTTATATTTAATTGAGGATTGACTTGAGATATTGTATAAATTATTTCGGCAATTACAAATAAGAGAAAAATCGCAGTGTAAAATTTATAATCGAGATTTATAGACTTTCTTTTAAAAATTACTGAAATGAGAATAATAATAATTATAGAGCCAAGCAACGAAGCTAATCCCAAAAGAAGAACATTAACATGCATTAAAAAATGAGGCGTTGTTAAAGTTAATGACGCACTCTGAAAATACCTCAAAGAAGTATCGAATACAAAACCCCTAATTGCCGCACCCGCACCTCTCAAAGCAACAATGTAAAGAAGAATGCCAATTATTAGAACTAAAAACGGAAAAATAAATGATCCTAGCGGCTTTTGATTCTTATGTTTTAAATATCGAAGAGTTGATTGGAAATAGAATGTCATTAGTATAAACACGAAAAGCAATGTGATAAACAAATCAATTGGTGAATTTGCCAAACCAGAGCCAAAACTAGAATAGTAGTATTTATCATTTAAGAGTTCTGAAGAAAATAATTTTTGAGGAAATCTTAGAAAAACTAACAGGTATCTTAGTGCGATTAGATAAATAGTTACTGCAAAAACCTCGATAAATCTTTTAGTATTTTTCGATAATTCTTTCCATAAATAAAACCCCATTAATAGATATCCTAATAGGGCGAGTATCCCTTGAATTGATGATATACTTTCTTCTAATTGTGATGCAGCAAATTCACGGCTTGGCTTCAGGAAGGTAGCAACTCCAATTTTATTTTCTTTATTATTCAGAATATCAAAAGAGTGTTTTCTTCCGTCCTTACTTTTATTGGCTTCTGGCGAAAAGTCAAACCAAAAATCTGTGTTAAGTTCAGCTATAATATCTTTAGTCAAACTAATTTCATGGAAATATGTCTCGTTCAATTGATACTGTTTCTCAATTATTTCTGCCACGTATAATTGAAACTCATTCTCCCCAACTTTAAAAGTATCTCTGACTACGAGATATGAATTTATATCAGACTCAAGGAAATAGGTTTCTCCAAAATCGTGTAATAGTGAATCAACAATTGTTATTTGTTCAATAAAATATTTATTCCAATAAAAAAGTTCATCATTTTGGAAAATGGCTATTTTTAAATTTTCATTATTTTTGTTGGAAATAATATCATTAAAAAGATTGTAATTAATTTTACCTAAGGATGATAACTCATCACGCAGATTATCTTTGGTAAGTAAAAGTCTGTCTTGTCTATAATTTATAATCTGTTTTGCTGATATTTCAATATCTTCAACATATTGGCTAGTATTCTCGGACCAATTACTAATTTTTGAATTAATTAATTTTCGTCCAACAACACCAGTTATAAAGATTGAGATTACAATTGTGATTATTAAGGTTAGGACTTTATTACTAGAAAGAAATTTTAGAATATTCATATTGAATAAATTTAAATGTGTTGCTTCAAAATAATTAAAGCAAAATAAAAAAGCATACTTAAGTTAGTATGCTTTTTTTTGATGCGGAGTTCAATTACTAAAATAAAGTACTACTTTTTAACAACACTTTTAGGTAGTGGTTTTCTATATGTTGAATCTCTATTTGTCTTCAGTTGTTGTTCGCCTTCTAGCAACTGGTATGCCCAATCAAAAACTAACCTTTCATTTGAAATTGATTTAATTCTAATTTTTGCATAATGATTATCCCAAGTCCATACTACATAAGTGTGTCCAATTTCAGCAAGAGTATATTTCACATTTTCATCCGGCAACATCTGTACCCAGCCGCTCAATGGAGCATAAGATATATCTAAAAAGCTTTGTGTAAAACCCATATCTTGAATATCTGTGTCGTCCCAAACATTTAGATAAAAATCACCATTGTAATTTTCGAAGAAAAAGTCTGCTGAAATTTCTTCAGTATATGCATCGAATGGAACAACAGAATATTCACTAAAGTCATAACCCGAATTATTAGGATATCTTAGATAATCAAATACAGATTGATTCATGCCTTCAGGTCTTGCAACACCATAAACCATATCGTAGCTAAGTTCACTTTCATTTCCGTCAAAATCGTAAGCAGCTACCGCATAGTAGTAAAGTTCTCCATTCTGTGCTTCGTAATCAACGAAGTAATTCCCTTTTGTATTCCCGATTAATTCATAATCGCCCCAGTATGTGTAAGAATAGTAAACATTATATCCTGCAACATCCCGTTCTCGATTTTCATCCCAATATATTTCAACCATATTATCACCAACATATGTTACTACATTTTCTGGTGGTGCTGGTGCAGTTCTGTCATAATCATCTACATAATGGTCGCAATATGTAAATAAAAATGCGGTTGCCAATAAAAGTACGATTCTATAAATTCTTTTTTCAGTTTTCATTTTATCCTCCGAAAGTTCTGTTTCTAGTATTGCAAAAGGAATGCCAAATTTAAAATTGCATTTATAGTAAATAAATGGTTTTTCAGAGCATTTTTATACTTCTGTGTAGTTTCTTGTGGAGTAGAGTGTATGTTTTATTATACACTAAATTTTAGGCCAGACTAGTAAATTGTCCATTCTTAAAAATTTGCGAATTATTTATCACGGCAATTGGTTTTCCAGTCAAGAGTCTTTTATCAAATGGAGAGTTCCTAGATTTTGACTTAAATTTTTTGATATCCACTGTCCAAATTTCATCAGGATCAAATATTGTTAAATTTGCCATTTCTCCAATCTTAATCTGAGGAACCGATAATTTTAATATTCTTCTTGGATTGATTGATAATTTTTCAACTAGTTGATTTAATGAAAGATGATTTTTATGAACTAGCTCCGTAATTGCAAGACCCAATTGAGTTTCCAGTCCTAAAATTCCGTTGGGGGCATAAATAAATTCTGCTTCTTTCTCCTCTGATGAATGTGGCGCATGATCACTAGCAATACAATCAATTGTCCCGTCTTTCAATCCTTCAATCATTGCTTTTACGTCTTCTTCTGTTCTAAGAGGAGGATTCATTTTATAATTAGTATCATAATTAACCAATTCTTCGTCAGTTAAACAAAAATGATGAGGTGTAACTTCTGCGGTAATTTTAAGACCCTTTGCTTTTGCTTTTCTTACAATATCCACAGCTAGTTTTGAGCTTATGTGTGCAATGTGAATTCTACCATCTACATATTCAGCAACAGCAACATCTCTTAAAATTGTTAAATCCTCTGCAATAGTTGGAATAGATGGTAAACCAAGTGTCGTTGACACACTTCCTTCATTCATCGCACCACCGGCTAATGATTCATCTTCACAGTGTTCTATTAAAGGAAGGTCATACATCTTCAAATATTCAAGTGCACTTCTGACTAAAGAGGCAGTTTTAACAGCAACACCATCATCAGAAAAAGCTACTGCTCCTGCTTCTGCTAACTCGGCAATGGGTGCTAAAAATTCACCATTTCTGCCTTTACTTACAGCACCGATAGGGTGAACATCAACAAGATGATCTTTGGCTTTCTGCTTTATGAAATTAACTACTTCAGCGCTATCAATTGCAGGAGTAGTATTTGGCATACAAGCAACACCTGTAAAACCACCTGCTGCCGCGGCATTTGATCCGGTAACTACGGTTTCTGTATCCTCTCTTCCAGGCTCTCTTAAATGAACATGCATATCAAAAAAACCAGGAGAACATATTTTCCCTTCCAATTCAATAACTTCGCTTGATTCATAATCCTCTTTAGTCAAATCACCTATTTTGGTAATTATTCCATTTTCAATTAGCAATGAATTTGTTGCATCAATATTTTGATCCGGGTTAATAATTCGCACATCTTGTAATATCAATTTCATTTATGTTCCTGTTTTTTCATCTAATTTTAATTATTTGTCCCAAGTAAATATAAAACTGCCATTCTAATTGCTACACCATTAGTAACTTGATCTAATATAATTTGATAAGGTCCGTCGGCAACTTCAGATGTTATTTCAACTCCCCTATTTATTGGTCCTGGATGAAGAATCAGAACGTCCTTATTATTTCTTTCAATTAGATCTGCAGTAATTCCAAAATAATTGTGATATTCACGCAAAGATGGAATTGTCGTTCCGGCATCTCTTTCAAGTTGAATTCTTAGAACATTCAAAACATCATTTTCTGCAATAGCTTTATTAATATCATGATAAATTTTAACACCAAACTGTTCAATATTCCTTGGCAACATAGTTGGTGGAGCACAGACTGAAACATTTGCTCCCATTGTTATTAATCCAAAAATGTTAGAAAGGGCAACTCTGGAATGAGTAATATCACCTACAATACAAACATTGAGACCATTCAACTTACCCAAACGTTCTTTAATCGAATACATATCCAATAAAGCTTGTGTAGGATGTTCATGTCTGCCATCTCCGGCATTTATTATAGCTGCTTTACTAATCTTTGTTAGGTATAATGGAACTCCGGCGGATTGATGTCTTACAACAATCATATCAATTTTCATTGCTTCAATGTTTTTAACAGTATCCTTAAATGTTTCCCCTTTTTTTGTACTGCTGTTTGAAGTAGAAAAATTTAATGTATCTGCAGAAAGTCTCTTCTCAGCAAGCTCGAACGACAGTCTCGTTCTGGTAGAGTTTTCATAAAAAAGATTAACAATTGTGGTTCCTTTTAAGGTTGGGACTTTTTTAATAGGCCTATCTAGAACTTCTCTAAATGTTGTTGCAGTATCGAGTATTAATTGAATATCATTTTTAGATACGTTTTGAAGACCCAATAAATGCTTAATGTTTAATGCCATTTTTCCTCATTATTATTTTGGCGATTCAATTAAATAAACCGCATCTTCATCATCTATTTCTTGCATCTTAACTTTGACCTCTTCATTTACTGAAGTAGGAATATTTTTACCAATAAAATCTGCTTTAATTGGCATCTCCCGATGTCCGCGGTCAACCAGCACACAGAACTGAATGGAGCTTGGTCGCCCTAAATCCATTAAAGCATCTAGAGCAGCTCTTGTTGTTCTTCCCGTGTAAAGAACATCATCAATCAGAATTATATCTTTTTCCGTGATATCAAAAGTTATATCAGTTACGGACACTTCCGGCTGTTTAAGTCGAGTTCTAAAATCATCACGGTAAAGAGTGGCATCTAAAATACCAAGCGTTGGTGAGTTTCCATCTATCTCTTTAATTTTACTTTGTATTCTTTTGGCAAGGAACTCACCTCTTGTCCTCATTCCAATAAGAATAATATTTTCAGATCCTTTATTTCTTTCTAGTATTTCATGGGACAATCTGGTAATTGTTCTACTCAGTCCCATTTCGTCAATAATTTTTGCTTTTATATTCATTTAAAAAAAATCCTCATTGACTTTCGTCGCTGAGGTCTCCTATTTTTCTAATTATTCATTCCTTGTTATCTCACTGGATAAAGTTAAAGGATTTATTAGTAAAAATAGTATAAAATCAGTTCACAACAAACTGAATTCTACAAAAGTTATTATTTTTTTAAAATTCTTCTAATTTGCAAGAGGAATTCAACAATAAATCCCACACCAAATCCAATTAGTGCAAAGAGAACATCATAAATATTGAGTGTGAAAATTGCTCCATCCGCAAAGATATAAGTAGCAACCTTTGTCAATAGAATTGTTGTAAAAAAAAGTGAAAACGTGAATAATCCAATAAAAGTTGGTTTTAGCACAAATAATCTGAATCGATTTAGCAGGTGAGATTTTGACTCTTCTAAATCAATTTCGAAGGAGTTTGGAACGTGTTTCATAAAAATCTCAGTGGGTTTAGTTGTGAAAATACAAGATCATAGCACAAATGTAACAAGCAAAGCCAATAATAATAACATCAAATAAGAATAAGCTAAATATGTTTTTGAATAATTATTGTTTATAGACTTCATTTAATGTAATATATTTACTGAATGCTATAACTTATGCAAATATAATCTTTTATAATTAGTTTGCAAAATTATTTTATATTTTTTTTCATTTTGAGATATTTATTTGTCCCTTAAATGCTCTCCATCACAAATTTGTAAGTATATTTTCTAATTATTTGTATTAAAAATTTTAAGGAATACAATGCACAACGAATTTATTTTACAAAATTCAAAATTCACTAATGAAGAGTCCCCAGAAAAGACAACCTCGAAAATTTTAAGATTAGGAAATGATAGTCTATTCTTTTTTGGTATTTTCTTAGCTGCAATCACACTTTTGCATTTTGTTCCTTATATAACAGGAATTTTTGAAGATTTTAATATCGGAATAAATGAAGTTGCAGTAAGCGTAGTTGGCTTTTTGAATGTCTTCTTTTATCAATTATACAATAAACTTTTCAAAAAAGTCGGATAGTGTTTCAAAATGAGATTGATTTATAAAACGTGATTAAAATCACAATTTTTAAAACTAAAACTGTTAATATTATAATATGGATGATACAAGAGTAAATATAGATCGAAAAATAGAAGGAGCTAAAAAGTTATCAAAGCTTGGTTCAATATTAAAATTATTCGTCTATAATCCTTTTCTTGCCGGGATTTCCGGTTTTACCCTTTTCTTTCTATTTGCAATTTTTCTTGATTTTATGGTTAATTTATTTGTTCCCGACACATTTTTAACAATTGATATTTACACTGTCCTTATTGGGTTTGCTGGCTTTATACTTGCTTTTGGATTCAGTTTTTTAGAGTCTACTCAGAAGTAAATTCATATCATTTTTTCATGTTGCTATAGAATTCCCAAAGAAGATAATTTATATTTTTAATGGAATTTAAATAAGTAATTTTTTATCTTTGATGAAACTAAGGTTAAAAAGTCACAAAATTTACTTTCGGGGGTATATTTTGGCTAAGAAATCCGAAAAAGCAATTAATATTATACATAAATATCTATTTATTCTACTCAACATTGATGAAAGAGTAACGAGTACAAATAAGGTAATAAAAGTTTTAGTAAATTCTATTTACTTTATTATTTTAACACACTTACTTAGTAAACTTCTTTGATTAATCCCCCTCTTTAAATAAATTTCAATTATAAAAATTTTGCTCAACTGTAATCGGGGTGTAGCGCAGTCCGGTAGCGTGCTTCGTTCGGGACGAAGAGGTCGTAGGTTCAAATCCTATCACCCCGACATTTAGTAATGAATTATTATCTTTATATTTTACAAAGCTTAACTAATGACCGTTTTTATGTTGGTCACACTAATAATCTTGAACGAAGACTTAAAGAGCATAATTCCGGACAAACAAAATCAACCAAACCTCACATACCTTGGGAATTAGTTTTTTCAAAAACTTATAATAATAAGTCTGATGCCAATAAAGCAGAATTGTTTATCAAGAAGAAAAAAAGTAAAATTTATATTCAAAATTTAATCTGTAATAAAACTAAACTTCCTTTTTAGCGAGTCCCGATCGGAGATCGGGAAGGTCGTAGGTTCAAATCCTATCACCCCGACATTTAGTAATGAATTATTATCTTTATATTTTACAAAGCTTAATTAATGACCGTTTTTATGTTGGTCACACTAATAATCTTGAACGAAGACTTAAAGAGCATAATTCCGGACAAACAAAATCGACTTAACATTTTTAGGAATTATATGATATCTTTGTAAATATTATATAAAATGCTAAAAGGTAAAAAAGTTATGGCACAAAAATTTTCATTCGATGTTGTTTCAGAAGTCGATTTTCAAGAAATCGATAATGCTGTTAATCAGGCGCTTAAAGAAATTAGTCAGCGGTATGATTTAAAGGATTCTAAAACTACAATTGAAATCAGTAAAAATGATAAAACACTAAACATTAACTCCAAAGATGATTATGGATTAAAAGCATCTATTGACATACTTCAGTCGAAATTCATTAAGAGAAAAATCTCACTCAAAGTTTTAAAGCCAAATGAAGTTGAACCAGCTGCTAATGGAAGAGTTAAGCAGTTAATAAATCTACAGAGTGGGATAGATAAAGAGAACGCAAAAAAGATTACTAAAATGATTAAGGATATGAAATTAAAGGTTAACGCCCAAATAATGGATGAACAAGTTAGAGTACAGGGAGCAAAAAAGGATGAACTTCAAGAAGTAATGTCGATGCTAAAAGATTCAGATTTGGATTTTCCGGTACAGTTCACAAATTATAAATAAAAACATTTTTCCAATATCTTATTTAGAAATAATATCAAGTTCAAGATGGTTCTTTGTTAAGTATTTTGCAGCCACTTTGTTTATACTTTCAGTATTTAGTTTGTTATATCTTCCAAGATCGAATAAAAATGAATTGGGTTCCTTTAAATTGCAATTATAATTATTGATTTGATTAGTCATGTTGTCTAAATTTTGTAAAGAATAAATAAATGAAGATTTGTAACCATTAACTGCTCTTACCACTTCTTTTTCATTTACACCAGATTTTATAAGTTCATTGATTGTTTCAAAAACCTTTTCACGTATTATCGATAGCTCAATTTCATGTTTCACAGACACAATTAAAAAGAGAACACCATTGTATTTTGCAGAATATTGAAAAGCTGAAACATCTTGGGCAATTTGCAGATCATGTACTAAGTTTTTATATAATCTAGAATTTTTTGATCCTGCTAAAATATCTGCCAGGATATCAAGAGCTGCATCATCTTCCGAATAAGCCTTATCTGAATGCCAGGCAAAGTAAATCCTGGATATTTGGACATTATCTTTATGTACAACTTTTTTAGTTTCGTTCAATTCAATACTGTCAGTATTTATCTCTTCTAACTTTTTCCCCGATTCAATATTATCAAAATACTTTTTAACTAATTTCTTTGCTTCGACGGAATTGAAATTACCACCAATTACCAAGCTTGCATTATTAGGCGAGTAATAATTTCTAAAAAAATCTTTAACATCTTGTAATTCAAATCTTTCAATATCTTCCATCCATCCTATGGTAGGCCAATGGTAAGGGTGTTCGACCGGGAATAAATTTGAAAAGAGAAGTTCCCAAGCCAAACCATATGGCCGGTTATCGTAATTCTGTCTTCTCTCATTCATTACAACATCTTTCTGGTTATTCAATTTTTCTTGAGTGAGTGCAGGAAGCAGAAAACCCATTCTATCAGATTCCAACCACAAAGCCAATTCCAAACTATCTGGAGGTAATGATTCATAATAATTTGTTCTATCCATGCTTGTTGAGCCATTTAAGTTTCCGCCGGCTTCTTGTACATATTTGAAATGCATCTCTTTTTCTATATTCTGAGATCCCTGAAACATCATGTGTTCAAAAAGGTGTGCAAATCCTGTTTTATTTGGTTTCTCATTTGCAGAGCCAACTTTGTACCAAATATTTACTGAGACCGTTGGAAATGAATTATTTGGATAAAGAACAACTTCTAATCCATTGGAGAGAATAAACTTTTCATATTTTATGTCCAGTAAGTTTTCCATTGCAAATTTTATTTAGTTTTCGGACAAAATAAATTCTATGCGTTCTAACTTACCATCAATATTGGTTCTTGGGGAAATCCCAAATATTTTACATAACAATGGATTTATATCTACATTCAATATTGTACCGGTTTTATAATTCTCTTTGAAACTTGGACCTTGTGCAATAAACACTCCATGCATATCGGTATGATTATTATCATAACCATGATTGCCTTTACTGTAATTGTTCTGCATCCCCTTTAGCCAAAAATTGTTTACCAAAGACCAACCAACATCTGCTACAAGTAATATTGGGGAAATGAACGGATGTTGTGAAAAATGATAATGCTGGGGCATTTCTTCTTTAAGATAAGTCTTGTAATGAAATTCATTATCTTTCAATAAATTGTAAACTTCCTGGAAACTCTCTTTTTCAGGTTCAATCATCATCAATGGCTTTGAGCCATCAATTCTAACATTATAATTATTTAACATCTCCTCAATGTTAATTGTTCTTTCTTCACTTATTTCTGTCATGCCATGATCAGAGACAATGATAATATTGGTACTATCTTTCATACCAATTTCTAATAGTTTATTATTCAGGTAATTTATCAAAGTATCTAATCTTTGAATAGACTGATTAATTTCTGGAGAATTCGGTCCATATTTATGTCCATATGAATCAGTGTCATGAAAATATAAAGTAATAAAATGCGGACGTTCCTCTTGAGGAAGCTCCAGCCAGTTAATAACTCCATCAATTCTTTCTCGATAAGGCTTGTTATGCTCATATTTTTCATAATATGTCGGTCTTCTGTAATCAAGAGTAACTTCGGAGCCAGGCCAAAAGAAGCTTGCAGTTTTTATTCCGTTACGCTCTGCAGTTTGCCAAAATGCTTCTCCAAGATACCATTCACTATTCCTTACCGCTAGTGAATCTCCAAGCCTGTACTTTTCTTTTGTTATTGGATTGATAAAACTATTAAATATTATTCCATGATTCTCAGGATACATGCCAGTTACAATTGAGTAGTGATTTGGAAATGTTTTTGTCGGGAATGATGGTCTAAGCGATAAAGCATGGACGCCTTCTTTCTTCATCTTATCTAAGATTTGGTGTAATTCCCCTCTCTGAATAATCCCAACGGAAACCATCAAATGATACAAGTATTACATATGGTTGAGACTGTGCGTAAAAGAAATTGACAAGAATAAAAAGTAATAGGACTAGTTTAGATTTCATACTTATTACATAATTTATTTAGAAGACTAACAAATCTAACAATTTCACATTACTAATTATAAAATAATTTTTAATTGAAATTTGTGAATTAATAAAAAAATAGCCGCCCAAAAGGACGGCTATTAAATCTAGCTATAGTTAATAAACACTATAGACCTACTGAGATACCTAAATTAAAGTTTGTTGGTAATCCAGGATAAATTTCAGCATCATCAGCTGAGTGATTTGTTCCATTATCTGAATAACCGTTGAATCTACTATTATCAGTAGCATCTTGAACATATAATTCATTTAACAGATTGAATACATGTGCAAATACAGTAACATCAGCAGATTCAACTGGGACCTGATATGCAAAATGTAAATCAAATATATTATATGACGGAATTTGCCATACTTGCTCTCTATCAGTTTCGTCAGTTCTGCTAAACGGATCGAAGTTTGAGTAATAAGTATCGTATAATCTCCAAACTATTTGAGCTGTTAGACCACTAACAGGGAAGACAGAAGCAGCTAAAGCAAATTGTGTTTGTGGTGCATCACCAACTTTAAGATCTTTCAAATAGAAATCAAAGTTCTCTCTAACACCAGTATTTTTATCAGCTACATAAGAACCACTAACATCATCATTGTATTCCCAGATACCAAATGATCCAGCACCGTCTAATCTGAAGTATCTAACAGGCTGATAAGCAAAATCAAGTTCAACACCCATATGAGTTTGTGCAATACCATCTAGGTATACAACACCCTCTGAACCATCAACATTTGTTACTCCCCTAGATGTTGCTCTGTTATCCCACTTGGTATAGTACACGTTTGCGTTTAAGGAAAGTTTATTATCTAAACCTTTCCAGTTAGCACCCAACTCACCGGAAATAAATGTTTCGTTTTTATAATCTTCAACTAAAGTAATTGTAATGTCATCAATTACTTGGTCAAATATAGGCACTTTAGAAACATAACCTGCATTTACATAAACATTAAGGTCGGTATTAACACGGAAATTAACACCACCCTTTGCTTGGTAACCGCCAATGTAATCGGATTCAATTTCTTTTTCAGCACCATTTTCTCTTGTGAAATGATCTGTTAAGAAATATTTAATAACCGAGTATCCACCTGTTCCGTAAATTGAAAATCTATCTTTTGTATACTCAGCTTGAACATAACCGCCTAACCAGTTAATATCGTTAGTGTTGTTATAATCAATTCTATCACCAAGTTTTTTGTATGCTTGTTCAGGTGAATCAAAATCATTCCCATCAAAGTAATAAGTATCACCACCTAACAAATCACGGATTTCACGATAATGCTCAACTTGAGCTAATCTCCAATCTAAGCCAAATGAAAGTTTAAATTCTTTATTAACTTTATAGAAAGCTTTTGAAAGTAATCCAACAGTCCATTGATTATTAACACTATTTCTTAAAATACCTCTGGATACTTTAACATCATCCACTCCATTTACTCTCATAACATTTGCAACGTTTCTTGCAATTGTTCCATCATAATCAACAACTCTTTGTAGATATGAATAATCCCATCCCATACTTCCAAAAGTACCTGTACCACCACCAGTACCCCCACTATAATAAGCAGTAGTATATAAACTTAATTTATCAGATAGTTGTGAGTACCAGTTTAAGTTTACAATAGGTTTATGATAGTAATTTTCTCTTTCATTAATAAAAGTTGGATCATATCTTTGATCTTGAGTATCATTCCAATATTGATGTCCTCTGTAGGAAGTAGAAACTCCGCTCCAGTTTGAATTATAAAGTAGTCCAAGTTCAGTAAATCTTGGGTCTTTAAGGATAGTCATTTGAATAACCAAGATCCCTTGCCAATTCATGACTAAAATTAGCAGCATTTAATGCATAAGTTCTTTGTCCGTGTCTTTGCGGAGCACCTGTAGCATAAAGCTCTAATCTGTTTTTAGTGTTAATTTGATAAGCAGCACCAAAATAGTATGCCCAAGCATCTGTCCAAGCACCGTCAACAAGACCATCACCTGTTTTTCTAACGCCACCAATTGTAAGCGCAAATTTATCGTCAATTAACCCGGTATTAGCAAATAATGTTTGTTTTGCAAAATTACCGCTACCCATTTCTGTTTTATAGTATACCCCAGCTTCCTGAGCAGTTGGATCAGTAATAATGTTCATAGTACCGCCAATAGATGGAGTAGCTAAGTTAACAGCACTTAGTCCTCTTTGAACCTGAATAGAAGAAGTAGCATCACCCACACCATCCCAGTTTGACCAATAAACCCAGCCGTTTTCCATATCGTTTACAGGTACACCATTGATCATTATAGCAACGTTTCTTTGACTAAATCCACGAACGTTAATACGAGCATCACCAGCACCGCCACCAGAAACAGTTGAGTAAACACTAGGTGTTGTATTAAGAATCAATGGAATGTCTTGTGAACCAAGCTGCATTTCCATATCTTTTTTATCAATATTTGTGAATGCAACAGGAGTTTCTCTTTCTTTAGCACGATCGGCTAAAACTGTTACTGATAGAGAGAATTCGTAATCTTTCAATTGGAAATCTAATTCCATATTGTTAGTTACATTTACATTAAGTAGTTGTGCAGCTTCAAAACCAATAAAACTGCAAACTATTGTATAGCTTCCTTTAGGTACGTTAAATTCGTACATTCCGTCAGCATCTGTAGCAGCACCGATTGCCAAACCTTTAACATAAACGTTTGCGCCAATCAGATTTTCGCCAGTTTGTGCACTAGTTACTTTACCCGAAACCTTATAGGTTTGAGCAAAAGCAACAGAACTTACTAGCAGCATTGCTAGTACAATGAATTTGTACATTTTAGACATAGAGCTTTCCTCATTTTGTTAGAGAATGTATTAGTTAGTTTTTGTTTTGTAATTATATAGATTTGATTTATTCTTACCAACACGCTATTCATTTTTAACAGTAATTTAACATTGGTTATTTCGTATATGATAATAGGATTTTCTTCTACTTTTGTAGATTTAAGTTTTATGGGGAAATGGTTATTAAAGTTTAAGACTGCTTCCATTACTTAGTTAACTAACCGTTTTTGATCTAGTTAATTAAGAGATTATAATATCTATCTCACTTTAGACAGACCAATATAAGAAATCATTTTAAAAAGAAAAAAGTTTTTAAATTTGCTTTTTTTACTCACTTTTTTAGTAAAATTCACTCAGCTTTTATATCCCATTATTATACTTATAGTTAGAAAATTTACTTAATATTTCAGTTTAAGAAACTTTTTTTTTATTATTTTTATTTTTTTAATTCAATTTACTGGAAAGTACCTATGCATTTAAACGAGTCACTCACGAATAAACTTAAGAGTATAAAAATTATTGCAACCGATGTTGACGGAGTGCTGACAGACGGCGGACTTTACTACACCGAAGAAGGTTTGGTAATGAAAAAGTTTAATGTTAAAGATGGTATGGGCACAAGACTTTTGAGAGAACAAGGCATTAAAAATGCAATTATTACCACCGATACTTCTGAGTTAATAAAAATTAGAGCAGAACGATTGAAAATAGATTATTTATTTTTAGGTGTTTGGGATAAGGAAAATAAGCTAAAAGAAATTTGTGAAACAGAAAACATTTCCCTTGAAAATACTGCATTTATTGGCGATGACGTTAATGATATTGGTATTATTAAACAAGCCGGGTTTTCTGCATGCCCTTCAGATGCAGTTGATGACATTAAAAATATTGTTGATGTTATTTTAACAAAAAAAGGGGGCGAAGGAGTTTTTAGAGAGTTTGCCGATCTTATTTTAACATCGCGATCAGAATAAAATATTTTAGATTTACTCTTTATAAATTAATTCATTTGTTCACGCAAAATTTCTTGATCTCCTAATCGAACTATTTTTCAATTCATTCTATCAAACTAAATTCTCTAGCTACTCACGAGAATAGCTCTGCATTCCCAATTTTACTCTTGCCAAATTGATTTCTAAATTGTAAGTTATAGTGTACAAATGTTCACTATGTATTTAATATAGAATCGTTTGTCAATAAGATTATGATCAAAGGGACAAAACATAGAGCCGGTTCCAATTCTCTTATTTTCTAAATAAACTGACAATAATAAATCATGGAAGCAACCAGCATAAATAAAGCATCTCCTCTTCTAGAAATGCAGCTCTATAGTTTGCCTAAAAACCAAAAGCTGGATTTTCCTAAAATTCATAATCCCCTTCCGCGTAACAAAGGTAAAGTAAACTTTGATATTTATGATTATAATCTTTTATTCCATGATGAAGGGACAAAGACAATAATCCGAGATGGGAAAACAATAGGCTGCTTTTATATTGAATCGCCGGGAATGCGTTCTTTACTGAAAAGATTGACTTGCGATACTTTTGAAATGCTCACTGCTGCCAGCTCAGTTATTCGTCCCGGAGTTGCAGAAAGCGGAATGATGAAAGAATTTATTGAGCGGCATAAATATCCTCATAAAAGGAAATACCTTGTTCCCGAAATGGAAGAATATCTTGGTGAAACTTACGGGGTAATGATTTATCAAGAAGATGTTATTAAAATTGCACATCACATTGCGGGTCTATCTTTGGAAGAAGCAGATCTCCTGCGTAGAGCAATGAGCGGAAAAATGAGATCGAAAGAAGCAATGGAAAGGTTGGAAGATAAATTCTTTTTTTGCTGCAGTGAAAAAGGTCTTACATCAAATATTGCTAAAGAATTGTGGCGGCAGATAGAGTCTTTTGCCGGTTATGCATTTTGCAAAGCACACAGTGCTTCGTTTGCTTTGCTTTCTTTTCAAGTGGCCTATTTAAAAGTGCATTATCCCGCAGAATTTATGGCAAGCGTCTTAAGTAATCGAGGCGGTTATTATTCAGCGGCAGTTTATATTCAAGAAAGCAAAAGAATGGGACTTAAAATTAAACTCCCGTCAATAAATGAAAGCGAGTATGAATACACTGGTAATCAGAATAACATCAGAATTGGCTTAATGGCTGTTAAGAATTTATCGAAAAATTCCATTGATAAAATTTTAGAAGAAAGAAAACATAATGGGAAATTTCATTCACTTCTAGATTTTTTTGTTAGAACAAATATCGGCTATGAAGAAACTGCTCTTCTAATAAAGTGCGGTGCAATGGGCTGTTTTAAACAAACACGACCAACATTAATGAGACTGTTGGATGTATACACTCACAGAAAAAATGAACTGCAAAAAACCAAAAATAGTCTTTTCCCTTTTAACAGTTGGAGTTTAGAGAATGAAGTGAAAACAGAAAAGCAGTATTCTTTACAAGAAATATGTGCCATTGAATACGAAACTTTTGGTTTTATGGTAACGCGTCATCCGCTTCACTTTTTTAAAAACATTTTAAGTTCTAAAAAACTTATTGAAGCAAAAGAAATGTATCAATATGACGGCAAAAGAATAAAAATGATGGGTTGGTTTATGACATCGAAAAGAATTAAAACCCGCAAAGGTGAAATCATGAAATTTCTCTCGCTCGAAGACCTCACCGATACATTTGAAGCTATAATTTTTCCGAAAGCCTATCAAAAATATGCTGAACTTACAATGTCTATGGGACCCTACATAGTTGAAGGAAAAGCTGATCTGGAAAGCGGTAATAATATAGTAGTAGAAAAGCTAAGTGTTGTAAGCACAAAAGATATTCTTTCCTCATTGCAAAAAGATAGTACCGAAAACAAATATTTTGGTGATATTGAAAAAGTTGAAGATGATGAGTTTAAAATAGTCAACTCCTTGAATCACAATAAGTTACAAACCGCATACTTATAATTTAATTTAAGTAATCTAACTATTTTATTGTTTTTTTATGACTAATAATAGTATAATTTCTTAATAATTAAATAATATTATGACAAAAGTAAAATAAGTGCAAAAAAATGAGGACCAGTATGAAAAGAATACTAACTGTTTTAGTCTTACTGACATCAATGATCACAGCACAGGAAGACAGCCTGAAAGTATATAAATCGGGATTATATCTTGGTGCTTTCTGGAATTTATCCTCACTATATGACAATAACAGACAAATCGATTGCAACTCATAAAAATTTTGGGTTTGGTTTTCATCTGGGTTATGATATCAGTGAGCATTTTGGTTTTAGAGTTTCAACAAATTATGTATTAATGGGATCGTTTTGGTATGATGATAATGGGAAGGAGCAAGATAACTTTGTAAATATGGGAACAGCTAATATAGATGCTGTATACAATATTCTACCATGTGAAATAATCTCTCCATATATTATTGCGGGCTATGGATTTACTTGGTTCAAATCCTCAAATCCTTATCTTGGTCCTAATAAAAATAGAGATTGGATTAAGGAAGCATTTACTGGTAATCAATTTGAAATGGGTTTAGGAGCAGAATTTAAGTTTTGGGATGATATTCATATAAAAGCGGAAGTTGATTATATAACAGCCACCAACAATAAAATTGATGGAAATGAACATGCGAATGGAGTAAAAGGACTTTTGTATAGCAACGGTGATACATATATGAACCTTAAATTAGGGGCATCATGGTATTTTTGGAGAGGTGAAAGATCAAAAATATGTGAACCATTCAGCATAAGAGAAGTGGTAAAAGAAATTCCAGTAGAAAAAATAATAATTGATACAGTCTATATTGATAATATTATTGAAAAAGCTGTAGTTAAGAAGAGAATCATTTGTGTTAGAAAATGTACGTTTCCGATTTGATCAAGACATCCTAACAAAACAATCTGAAATAATATTGCAAAATGTTGCTAGAGTATTAAAAAAATATCCTGATGAAAAAATTGAAATACTTGGACATACAGATAATTGGGGAAGTGATGATTACAATATGGATCTTTCGGAAAGAAGAGCAATTTCTGTAAGAAAATATTTGATAGCACAAGGAGTAGATTCAACACGTTTATTTACTGCCGGCTGCGGAGAGCGCATGCCAATTGCAGATAATAACACTTCAGAAGGAAGAGCAATAAATAGAAGAATTGAATTCAGCATTTATGATGGCGTGACAAGTAAATGTCCAAAAGTGGAAGATGAGCAGTTAAATGATGAAAGTTTAGGTGACACATATACTAATGATGAAGAAAAGAGAATTGATGGTGCACTAGCTGCAGGTGAAAAACTATCTTTTACAAATGTCCGCTTTAAAGTTGATAGTGATGAATTAACCGAACCATCAATGAAAATATTGGATAATGTTGTAACTGTGCTTAATAAGAGAAAAGATTTAAAATTGGAAATACAAGGTCACACTGATAGCGACGGCGCTGCTGTATACAATCAAGATCTTTCTGAAAGAAGAGCTGTTTCGGTTAAGAATTATTTAGTAAACAATGGAATAAATAGAGATAGATTAACAACAATAGGTTATGGGGAAACGAATCCTGTTGCTTCAAATACAACGAAAGAAGGAAAGGCAAAGAATAGAAGAATAGAATTTATGCCAGTAAAATAATAAGAAAATATAATTCAATAAAAAAATCCCTATTTTAATTTTTCAAATAGGGATTTTTTTTAGCCATTAGAAAGCATATGTTAGATAGAACCATAAAACCAATTCCAACGGGGGAAATAGAATTTAATTTGCCTGAGATTAATAAATTTGAATTGGATAATAAATTAAAAGTTTACTTTGTTAAAAAGGATACATTACCAATTATTCAGATTAATTTTGTCATTCCCTCCGGAAGCATTTATGATCCTCAAAATCAAAATGGAATTGCAAAATTAACTTCAATGTTGTTGGATGAAGGTGCAGGCAATTTAAGTGGGTTAGAAATCGCTGATAAATTAGAAACACTTGGTGCAATATTAAATATTAATACCAATAAAGAATTTACCACTTTATCTTTACTTACTCTAAAGGAAAATTTAGTTAAATCTTTAGAAATTATTTCTCTTATTATTACTTCACCGGATTTTAATAAAACTGATTTTGAAAGAGAACTACTAAGACTCAAGAATCAAATTATCCAGCTTAATGACGATCCATCTTATATCGCTTCCGACGAATTCATTAAAACTGTTTATAATGGTACACCATTTGAATTTGCAACTAATGGCAGTTTGGAAACTATTAAAAATATCGCAGAGGAAAAAATTAAAAGTTTTTACTCTGTTAGATATTTACCTAACAAATCTTATGTTATTACAGTAGGTGATACTAATCAAGATGAACTTAACAAATTATTAAATACCTTCTTTGGCCATTGGCAGATAAATGAACCTGTAATTATTTCCTCAACTACAGTAAAAAAAACATCAAGACAAATTGTTTTTATTGACAAACCTAATGCTGCACAATCTGAATTAAGAGTTGGGCATTTCTCAAAAGGAAGAAATTCTGATGATTTTTATGCTAGAACAGTTTTAAACTCAATTATTGGTGGACAGTTTTCGAGCAGGATAAATTTAAACTTAAGAGAGGATAAGGGATATACTTATGGAGTAAATTCTAATTATAGTTATAACAGTTTGGGAAGTACGTTTACTATATCTACCTCAATAAAGACTGAAAATACAATTGAAGCAGTTAAAGAAATACTGTTCGAATTAGAAAATGTAAAATCAACTATTACCGAAGAGGAAATTACTTTTTCGAAATCATATTTAATTCGCAGATATCCTTCTCTCTTCGAAACATATTCACAAGTAGCAGCTAATATTTCTCTTCTACCAATATTCAATTTGCAAGATGACTATTTTGAAAATTATATTTCTAATTTAAATAGTGTTAACCTTCGAGAAGTCTCAAAAGCTGCAAATGATGCTATTCTTTTAGATGAGATGGTAATTATAGTTTTAGGCAATAAAAGTATTATTAAAGATACACTTAATAAATTTGCAAATAATATTGGTGCAAAATATTCAGAAATATTAAAGTAGTTTACTCGGAGTAATAACTTTATTCCCTCTTTTGATATATCTTGTTATTTCATCCTGGATCTTGAAAAAATCTGATACAGTAACTTTAAATACCTTAGACTCACCAGCCTTAACATTATTAAGATGAAAATTTATTAAAGAAATAAGATCCTTTTCATTCTCGCCTTTTAACAATACATAATTATTGAGAGGGATTATATTTCGGCTGCGTTCATTAAATTCACCAATTATAAAACTCTTTAGGTTATTATCAAACCCTGATTCTTTCAAATCCATGAAAAATATTTTTGGTGAATTAAAAGATGAGATGATATTCTTTATATTGTGACTCAATTTTTCAAGATCAAAATCTTTGTCAAGTTCAAAATCGGTATTGTCAGAATCACTATAGAGGTTGATAAAATAATCTATGCCACTGCTCTTTAATAATTCGGCTATTTCAGTTGATTTTAATTCGAGAGGAAGTATACACCCAAATGGAATTGCTAATTTCTTCAGGGTGCTGAAATCGGAACTTTCAGTATCATCAAGATCAGTTATTAGAAATCCAATTTGAGAATTTTCTCTAAACAATTTTGAATCATATCTTAATTCCGTAATAAGTTTTACGTAATTCCCAGATTCAATTTTTAAACTTGTATAACCATTTATCTTTACTTCTTCTGATGTTATTGAGACAGGCTTGCCAATAAATGACTCATTAAGATCTTTTATTACAACGGGGATTGCAACTCCTGAAGGCAGCTTAATATTAAACTTATAGGTTAGAGAGTCAAATGTGCCTTTATTTAATTTTCGTTTTTGAATCCACGATTGCTGAATTCCAAATTCATTGAGTGTATTAAAAAAATTTAATTCAATCTCATCGATTGACAAAGTTTCTTTAGGTATTTCTTCCTGTTTTTTTTTGGTAATTCCTAAAACTACATTCAGTAAAAGTAAAATTGAAACAACCGAGACAAGAGCGTAAATAATTTTTCTTTTATTTATCATAAAATTATTTATTAATAAAAACCGGTTTTCTCTTTTCTAAAAATGCAGAAGTTCCTTCTTCAAAGTCTTTTGTACCACAGCAACTACCAAATAATTGTGCTTCTAGTTCCAGACCCTCTTTTTGAGTGATGTTATTTATACTAACTACTGACCTTAATGCAGCTCTGACTGCAATTTGTCCTTTTGATGAAATTTTATCTGCTAAGTTTACTGCTTCTTCTAGCAATTGAGCTTGATTTGTAATTTTATTTATTAAACCAATCCTCAAAGCCTCCTCAGCAGTTATCATATCCCCTGTTAAAATATACTCTGCCGCTCTACCGGTGTTTATTAATCTTGCTAACCGCTGTGTACCGCCGTAACCTGGTATAATTCCTAAATTAACTTCGGGTTGACCAAATTTTGCATTTTCTGAAGCAATACGAATGTGACAAGAGAGTGCCAACTCACAACCTCCACCTAATGCAAAACCATTAACTGCAGCTATCACAGGCTTTTTACAATTTTCAATTTTTTCAAAAATCTCTTGTCCCTTTTTAGCAAATTCTTCGCCAGTATCTTCATTACATTTGTTAAGTACACTTATATCTGCCCCAGCAACAAATGCTTTCTCACCTGATCCCGTTAATAATATTACATTAACGTGATCATCTTTCTCTAACTGCATAAAAACAGCATTTAATTCATCTAGTGTCGCTGAATTAAGGGCGTTGAGTTTATCGGGACGATTTATAGTAACAATTGCAATTTTATTTTCAATTCTTAATAATAAATTTTTAAAATTCATTTTATTTTCTCCTACATTGAAAATGCCAGCGGCAAAGTTAACCGCAAATTAAGCGAAAGATATTGATTGTTTTCTAAATAATTATAGGTAGCAATAATATCCATTAAGAAAAATGAAAGCCCTCCTCCTATATGAAATCCAAACTCTGAAAGACCTTCAAGATTATCTTTTTTATTTTGATCAATTTTGTACTGATAATATTTTTCAACATACGCATAAGTAATTCCACCTTCAACTATTGGCATTAGTAGAATCATATCCTGAATAAGTGGCGAGAAAAAATATCTTGCACCTGCGTTAAATGAAACAATATTAGCTGTTATTGAGGATAAATCAGAATTTTTATAGTAATCATAATCACCGGGATGATTTTGATACCCAATGTCTAAGTAGAAAAATATTGGTGCAAAATCACTATCAGTAAAAGATAAAATTCCATCGAAACCAGCACCAATAGCCTGCTGATCACCTAGTTCACCAAATGGTATGCGTGGACCAACACCAACTGTTAAAAATAGTCCGCTTGCACTTCTTGGTTCAACACTCTGACTAAAAACAGATGTGACACTAACCAATAAGATTAGTAGAGAGTAAAATTTTAATTTCATTAAGATTTACCTTCTTGCAGAATAACAAAAAAAATTTATCGACCATTGCAGATTAAAGTATTTAGATAAACTTTAGAATTAAATTTATTTTAAATAATCAGTTCCAATTCCAAATTTGTACACTAGTATGCCACCCAATTCAGCTGTCTTATATAATAAAACTGACCCTCCTAATGCAAAAATAACAAATATATAATGCAGGCGTGTATCATTTTTCTTTTTTATTAAAAAATAAAGTTTAAGAATTAAGCCCGCCAGAAAATACCAAATCGTTATTGAGGCATAATACTCATGCTTTTCAATTAGATAAAAATGATATTGAGAAAGGGAAGAACTTTGAGATAAATATTGAAACGCTTGATTTCCAGTAAGTACTGAGACCAAACCCCCAATAATACCTAAAATCAATAATGATAAAACAATTTTCTCAATATGTTTTTTTTTGAGAAAAGAATTTGCAATTTCTAAAAATATATACGAGAAAAAAAATACAATTGGAAAATGAACAACAAGAGAGTGCAATTGTGATAAAAATTCCAAATTATAATCCTTTTTGTAAATTGATTAGTTTTATAAAATAATGAAGCGGAATGTTAATTACAAGAAGGAGGCTTAATATTTCACTTTGTACAAGAACAGGCCTTTTGCCGTTAATGATTCTCCTGCAGCTTCCCGATTTTGAAGGTTCAATATTTGATGTAGTAGATCTTTATCTTTACTTTCATCAGCAAGTTGTAACAGAGTCCCAACAATTGTTCGCACCATACCATGTAGAAATCTATCTGCTTCTATCATAAATACTATTAGTCCCTTTGTATCTTTCCAATAAATTGAATTTACATTACAGACTTTATTTTCAGTCTCGGTTTTAGCTTTACAAAAGGAAGTAAAATCATGTTTACCAATTAAAGCTGAACTAATATTTCGAAGCAGATCAAAATCTATAGGTTTCACACTAGGGTAAAAATAGGAGTAATTCCCAAAAAAAGGTGATTTCTTCCGACTAATTAAATAAATATAACTTCTAAGCTTTGCATCAAATCGTGAATGAAAATTTTCATCAACTTCAATCATGTCATCAATGGAAATATCTCTTGGCAAAATAGAATTCAAAGAGTGTTTTATTTTTGTTATATCATATTTATCTTCAGTTCTAAAGTTTGCTACTTGTCCTATAGAATGAACGCCGGCATCTGTCCTCCCCGAGCCAATAATATTAACATTTTCCTTGGTAATTACTGAAATGGCTTTTATGATTTCATCTTGAATTGTATTTCTGCTAGGTTGAGACTGCCAACCGGAATAATTTGTACCATCATACTGAATTTTAATTTTATAATTGGGCATAAATTAATTTCAGTCTAGTATTATGTTCCAGCTTTATATTTCGAAATTTTTTGTTTACTGTTCTAATTCTTCAAGAATTTCTTCTTTTCGAATTGGATCAACTTCACTTTCTGTTTTAAAGCTATGAAGAAGAACATCAACTTGTTGTAGCAAACTTTTCTTTAAATATTTTGGTGCAAGAATCGATGCATCTAACATATAAATTCTTCTTGTTTCTTCATCATAAAAGGTATAACTAATGAAAGGTCCGCCCATGCTTTGATCATTAAAACGCCATAATCCTTGCGTCATTAAAGCATATCTTCCATTAAAATTTACCTCACTATTCATTCTAAAGTCATCATAAAGTTCAACATAGGCACTATCATCAGTTGTTGTGTAGTATTTTTTGGTTAGCATATTTCTAACAGTAGTAATTGAATCAACTTCTAAAAATTCGGGTGAGGAATCTTCAATCCAATGAACAAAAATCCACCTTTCCATATCTGTATTAACACCACGTCGAAGCCAGACAAAATTATCTTCGGGCTTATCCAATGCTAACTGATAATCAGCTTGTATATACATTAACCATCCATAATTACTCAACAATTTAGCTTCTACATCTTTTTGTTCAAATCTGGAATTATATAAACCTTTTGCCAATCTTTTATTTGATTTTTCTCTGAAGTAGTAGAATAAATCATCCTTCTGGCTAATAATTTTTGATTCTAAACTCTCAATATCTTTCGCTGTCAGGATCATCACCAGTTGATCTTGTGCCCATAAATCATAACGGTTGATTACAAAAACTGAATCATCTAGTACTAACTTTGTGACATTAGAATCTAAGATTGACTCTAAATACTTAGATGTATATGAGCCGGAATTGAGAGGTGCCAAAATTACTAGATTCTTTTTTAATTGAAGCTGCTTCAAGTTATTAAGATTTTGTCTTTTAATTTGAAACAATTGTTCTGGCTGAGGAGTATTGATTATTTTACCGAAGGTTTTATTAAGTGCATCTTCAACGATAAGAAATTCAGATGAATCTGCAATTACATGGATCTCATCTTCGGGTCCTTTTGCTTTCTTTTTAGTTGAACAATTTTGAAGCAATAATGCTGAAATAATAATTATAGATAAAGTAGTAATTTTTCTATTCATAATAGTTATTTGTTTAATGGATGAATGTTAAACACAGAATATTACTTTTTAGTTCCTAATATTTTAATAAAGAGTTAAACTAGGCAGCCAGAGATAATACAATCCCCACATAGTTAATCCAATAGAAATTGGTATTGTGAGATTATCATCTGCCCAACCGTAAGAAACATTTTCAACTATAGCTCCAACTGCACCGCCTATGGCACCTATGATAAACTCAAGAAATAAACCCTCGACCTTTGGTGAAAATATTACAACAACAATTGAGAAGAGAAAAAATGCAAGTGTACCTTCTAAACTTTTTGATAAAAATTTATGTTTTCCATATCTTCTGCCAAATAGAGCGGCAGCAATATCGCATACAATTAGCATTGCAAAAGCTGTTATAAAAATTATCTTAGGGAAGATCCAAAGCGACACTGTTGCGCCAATGAAAACATATGACGCACCATTAAGATTTTTTTTAATAGAATCATTTTCATGTTCACGCATCATAAAACCAAATACTTTTTGAATTAATTCGTTTAAGGGTTTTATAAAGTGTCTTGAGAAATCAATGATGACAGTAAATAAGGTAATTGGGATTAAAATGCTTAAAGCACTTTCTTTAGAAATGAAAAAATAAATAATTGGTATCGATAATGAACAAAAGTGAATACTCTTTCGGAGTAATTCACTTTTGAAATCTATAGAACCTTTGTCAATTTGAGTCATTTCCTTTTTCGGTATTCTTATCTAATTCAGCACGGCTCTTTTTTTCATCAATCATTTTCTTAACATGATCAGGAACTTCTTCATCAGGTTGTTCACCATTGCCATTTCTTTTTGCAGGTGGGAGTTCCTCTCCTTGAAGGATTTTACTTATTTCTTCAGCATCAAGTATTTCTCGTTCAAGCAATTCTGCGGAAAGCTTATGTAA
Source organism: uncultured Ignavibacteriales bacterium (assembly GCA_963710615.1). Classification (GTDB taxonomy): domain Bacteria; phylum Bacteroidota; class Ignavibacteria; order Ignavibacteriales; family Melioribacteraceae. The sequence continues at coordinate 406,258 of CAVQBF010000002.1, read as the reverse complement.
TTCATCAATATTTTCTTCTAATATTTTTTCTGCTCTTTCCATACCTTTCGTTACAATTACTCTGATTTCATCGTCAATTTCTTGAGCTGTTTTTTCACTGTACTCATTATGCTTTGTAACTTCTCTGCCTAGAAATAATTCTTCCTCGTTTTTACCATAAGCTAAAGGACCAAGTTTTTCACTCATACCCCATTCGCAAACCATTTTACGAGCTAGGTTTGTAGCTTTTTCAATATCATTACCGGCACCGGTTGTAAAACTGTTAAACACAATTTTCTCGGCGGCTCTCCCGCCCAGTGCATAAGCTATCGTTGCCTCAAGATATGATTTTGAATAAGTGTGTTTCTCATCAACCGGTAAATAAGTTGTAACACCAAGAGCTCTTCCTCTTGGAATAATTGTCACTTTATGAACAGGATCCGATTCAGGAATTTTTAATGCAACCAATACATGACCTATTTCATGATAAGCAGTTGTTTTCTTTTCTTTATCAGAAATTATCATACTCTTTCTTTCCATACCCATCATTACTTTATCTTTTGCATCTTCAAAATCATCCATACTAACAACTTTCTTATTCTGACGCGCAGCAAGTAAAGCGGCTTCATTTACCAAATTTGCTAATTCTGCACCAGCTAAACCAGGTGTACCTTTTGCCAATGACTTTGAGATCAACCTCTGGAGCCAATGGAATTTTTCTAGTATGAACTTTTAGAATTCCTTCTCTTCCTTTTACATCCGGGCGATCTACAACAACTTGTCTATCAAATCTTCCTGGTCTTAACAATGCAGGATCTAAAACATCAGGTCTGTTTGTGGCAGCAATAATAATAACTCCGCTATTCTGTTCAAAACCGTCCATCTCAACTAAAAGAGCGTTAAGAGTCTGTTCCCTTTCATCATGTCCACCGCCAAGTCCTGCTCCTCTATGTCGACCAACTGCGTCAATCTCATCAATAAATATTATACATGGGGCATTTTTCTTCCCTTGTTCAAACAAGTCTCTAACACGACTAGCACCTACACCAACAAACATTTCAACAAAATCAGCACCACTTATGGAGTAAAAGGGAACTCCAGCTTCACCAGCAATAGCTCTTGCCATAAGAGTTTTACCTGTTCCTGGAGGGCCTAATAACAAAACTCCTCTTGGAATTTTTCCACCAAGTTTTTGAAATTTAGTTGGTTCTTTCAAAAATTCAATAATTTCTTCGAGTTCTTGCTTTGCTTCATCGGCACCTGCTACATCTTTAAAAGTAACTTTTATTGAAGATTGTGAATTTAATTTTGCCCTACTTTTACCAAAATTAAAAATCCCTCTAGAACCGCCGGCTCCACCACCGCCTTGCATTCTTCTCATAATTAGAATCCATATACCAATCATAAGAACCCAAGGCAAAAAGCTTATAAGAACAGTAAACCATTCATTAGAATCTAATGTAAAATTATATTTTATACCTTTTTCTTTCCAAACTGCCTGCTGCTGTTCAATAATTTTTTCAATTACAACAACGCTAATTTTATCTGTGAGAATTGGGTTTTTTCCAACAGGGACACTTTCTTCTGATCTTAGCTTAGCTTCTAACACATAATTATTTATTTCTGACTTAATTACTTTAATCTCTTCGATTTTATCATCATTTAAGAGATTTTCATAGACATCATAATTTACTTCAATAGCTTCACCGCGACCTGCATTCATAAATTGCATTACAATTACAGCTGCAATAATTACTGCACCCCAGCTAAAAACTGATTTAAGAATTTTAGACCAATCAAAATCACCATCAGGCTTTTGAGGACCAAAACCTTTATTTTTTTTCGAACTATTATTTTTATTATTTTCCGACATATATAACTTATTAAATGGTTTGTACATCAAAATCTCCATCATTCACTTAATGCGTAAATAGATTTAAGGTTTCTAAATTTTTGTGCGTAATCTAAACCATAGCCGATCACAAATTCATTTGGAATATTAAAGCCAATATAATCAATTTTGACGTCAAATTTTAAACTTTTAGGCTTTACCAGCAGGCTTGCAACCTTCACACTTGCCGGACTATGATTCTTCATTAATTCTTGGATATATTTTATTGATAATCCGCTGTCAACAATATCTTCAACAACAATTATGTTTCTTTCATTTATGTCTGCGTTCAATTCTTTTATAAGTTTCACATCACCAGAAGAAATTTTTTCATCACCATAACTTGAAAGCTTTAAGAAATCAATTTCGCAATGAATATTTACATTTTTAACAAGATCTGACATAAAAAGAAATGATCCGTTGAGGACTCCAATAAATATTGGAAGTTTACCAACATAATCTTCTGAAATTTGAGTGCCTAGTTCTTTAATTCTTGCTAGAATTTGATCTTCCGGCAAAAGAATTGAGAATTTTTCGCTGCCAACCCAAATTTCTCCGTTTTCGTTTTCTACTATTTTAGACATAATTTTAACTTAATTTTTGTTTCATGTGTGATTTTGTATTTTTCACTAATTCTTTTTCCAACAAGCCACACAATATCTTTTTTATTTACTAAAACCAATTGGTTTTTTCTTTTATAAGAAGGTATTTTTAGATCTGTTAAAACATCCGATATCTTTTTTGTTCCCTTCATTCCTAGTAACTGGATTTTATCACCAATTTCCCAAGTTCTAATAATCAGCTTGTCTTTTATATTATCACCTGAGATATATTCTACATTTGAATCCCTCAGAAATTTTTTAGGTATTTCGCTAACCTGATCGATACTAAAAAAACTATTAAAAACTTTTTTCTTTTGATTTATCCTAATTTCAGTTTTACTAAAATTTTCTGAAATTCTTTTTACAAAAACAATTTTTGCTCTTTCACGATGAGCAATTATTTTTCTACCTAATTCAATCTTTGTACCTACTTGAGATTGGACAAGTTTTCTAACTTTTTCAAATTGTGTAAAATTATAATCAGCTTTTAAGTAATTAGAAAAAAATAATTTAAAGATTTCACCCCAAAGTTCAACCGGATAATTATTGAGTTCGGATAAAGAAACAATAAATTCATTTTCTTCTACTCTAAGAATCTTACTAGATGCTTGTTCCGTAAAAAAATTAATTAACTCTAATTGATTTCTAATTACTGCACCAGATTTTAAAAGAGCTTTATCCAAAGCAGGATTTATGTTTTCTTTTAGATTAGGAATTATTTGATGCCGAATATAATTTCTATTGAATTCAAATTTCTTATTAGAACTATCGGTAACAAATTCAACATTATTATTCTTTAAATATTGAATAATCTCACTTTTCGACAAGCATAAAAACGGTCGAATAATATTATCTCTTTTCAATGGAATACCAGCAATACCATTGAGTCCGGTACCTTTAAGCAAATTTAAAAGAACAGTTTCTGTGTTATCATCAAGATTGTGCGCAGTAATAATTTTGTCTGCACCAAATTTCCTAGCAAATCTATTTAACTCTTCATACCTTAAAAATCTTGCTGCCTCTTCAATCGACATTTTATTTTTTCGGGCAAAAGTTTTTACATTTACACTAATTGAATAAAAATCAATATTTAAATTTTCGCATAAATCCTTGCAAAATTCTTCATCTCTTTTGCTCTCATTTCCTCTTAAATTATGATTTACATGAGCAGCACTGATTGTAACTTTATATTTATTTTTGAACTGGTTAAAAAAGTAAATAGCAAAAACCGAATCAGCCCCTCCGCTAAAAGCAATTAGTAAATTTTTTGCACCAGTAAGTAGTTTATTGCTTTCAATAAAGTGAAATACATTTTGTTCAATTGTTTTTTGATGTTTCAATGAAAACTCAAAATATTATCTAACTTCAAATTAGATTATATCTAAAATTTTAAACTGAATAACACCTGCCGGGACTTTAGCATCTACTGTTTCACCTTTTTTTGCTCCCATTAAAGCGCTTCCAACGGGTGATGTAATTGCGATTTTTCCATCTTGCAAATTAGCTTCTTCTTCAGAAACCATAGTATATTTATAAACTTTTCCATTCTTTAAATTTTTAACTTCTACATTTGATAAAATGTGAACTTCGTCATTAGAAAGTTTAGATGTATCTATTATTTTAGCTTTTGAAAGCATTTCTTCCATTTTACTGATTTTTAGTTCAAGATGACCTTGTGCTTCTTTTGCTGCATCATATTCCGCATTTTCAGACAAATCACCGTAAGACCTAGCTTCGGCAATTCTCTGAGCCATATTTTTTCTGCCATTCGTTTTTAAGCTCTTTTAATTCTTTCTCAAGCTCATGTAATTTCTCTTGACTTAAATAAACAAAGTTTGACAAGTAAATTCTCCTATTTTATGGCTATATAAAAAAAATTGCCATCGCTTCTGCAATGGCATGTTTAAAATTAGTAAAATTTAACAAGTGAAACAAGAAATGAAAACCAACTTTATCCTTCAAATACTTCTTTTACTCTACACAAAGATTTGAAATCGCAATGTTTGCAAACTTTATCCTCTCTATTTTCCAGAGCCGATAAATGAAAATGGCCTTTTTTGATTTTACCGTGATATTCAATCATTTTTTGTTTTGTAACTTCAATTAATCCATAATTTAATTCTTGAATCTCTTCTACGGTAATATTCTTTTTTCTAGTAAGATTAACATTCAAGGGACCAAAATTGCTGTCTTTGTAGTCAAGAGAATAAATGGTCATTTTATTGCTGCTATATTTTTCATTTTTAACTTCCTTCAGTATATGCTCTCCAGCAATTAAGTAAACCGGTAGCTGAAGTGAAATCCCTTGCTCCAATTCGGGAAGTGTGGGCTTTTTACCTTTTAATTTATAGTCAACAATATCATAAATTTTATTCTCTTCATCAATATCTAATCTGTCAACTTTACCGCGCAGTTTTAAAGAACCAATTTCTAATGGGGGAATTACATTGCTATTTTCTGTTCGGAAAAAATTTCCAAAACTAATTTCAAAATATGCGGGATTTAAATTACTATTTGAAGTTGTCTCGGTAATTAAAAATTTATGAAGTATAGAATTTTCTTTAATTCCATCAATTCCCATAATTTTTTCTTTTTCAAAAAATGCTAATGGAGAATTTAAGTTTAAACTGTTGATTTTCTTTTCTGCAATCTCAAAAAGCACTTTTTTAAGATTATCAAATTCCTTACTACCTCTTTGACCGATTGAAATTTTTTCATTAGTAACTTTGGTATAGAACTCATAAAGAATTGAATGCAGTATGTTCCCCAATTCCAATGGTTGAGCTTCTTCTGTTGGTTCTTCAATAGGCTGCAAATTAAGTATGCGCTCTGCAAAATACTTAAACGGACACTTTGCAAAAGTTTCCAACTGCGATGCTGAGAATTCCCTTTCACTATAAACTTGGAGATAACTCTTTATTTCTTCATCAGAGCCAATAAAACCATTATGATCTTTCTCCCCAAATGGTTCATAATTTCGAATTCTCCTAATTTCGTCTTTTTTATCTAAATCTAATGCTATTTACATTATTATTATTAAATGCCGCATTTAAACTTTTATTTTTTTTGTTTCTTGCATATTCAATTTGCAGTTGTTCTGTCGAAAAAATGGTCGAGGAATCTTCACTTTTTATTTCAGAAAACTTAAATATTTTTTCTAAGTCCTTAATAAAAGTAGATTCTACCAATTCAGTTTCTGAATCATTTTGAGGAATTGTCAAAAAAAGTTTTTTCTCCCAAGTGGATAAAGCCTGATAAAAATGGAACCTCTCTTCAGTTTGATGGATTTGTTCTTTCTTTTGATAAAAGCTTGAGAAAAATATTTCGGGAGAATATCTCGTTGGAAAATCACCGTCGCAAAATCCTCCTAGAAATAAATAATCAAATTTTAATCCCCTTATTTCATTAACGGATGTAACCAACACACCATAATCAGACCTTTCTTTTATGTTAAATCTTGCCCAGTTTGAGATTATTCTAAGCTGCTCAATGTAATAGTTAAGAGGATGTACTTTTTCTTCATCGTTCTTATCAAGCAGTATTAAAACTTCTATTATTGTCTTGAGAAAAATTGTAACTGACTTAATAAATTCTTCTTCCATACCGGCTGATTCTTCAAGAACAGAATAAGGTAATTTCAATTTTAGAAGCAAATTTTTAAAGTTTTTTATAAACTCTTCACTACTATTATTTTGATTGAAAGGTAGCAAAAGTTTTCCCAAATGCTTTATATCTTTTTCTGCATTCTTAAATTGACTAATTTTTATTTTTTTTTCAGCTTCAAGTAAATCTTCTTTATACTTGATGATGCTTATTCCATCTTGGATTGATGTTTTCCAATTCTGCAAACCTGAGGTAATTTTAAGCTCACTTGCAACATACAACAAATTATGAAAATCAATATTTTCAAAACTGAAAAATCCATTTGTTAAAACACGTCCCAGATCATAAAAATAAAAATCGTTTTCAACCAACTCTAGCATACTGATCGCCGCAACTACCGGTGGTGATGTTTTAAGTGGAATTCTATCAGTAAGGTTAATAGGAATACCATATTTATAAAATGTATCTCTTATTATACTTGAATAATTACCAATAATATTAAATGCTACACAAATGTTTTCCGGTTCCACTTCCTTTTCAATCAATTGTTGTTTAATTGACTTAGCAATAAACTCAACCTCTTCAATTCTATTTCTTGCTTTGTATTTATGAAGCCTATCAATAAAATTTTTATTTTGGTTGACTTTATTTTTATTAAATAGCTGCGTTCTTAAAATATTTTTAAAGTCGGAATTTGACTGTGGAGTTGTATCAAAAATTCGTTTAAAATTATTTTTTTGTAAATATTGAAAAGTATTAGTGAGGTGAGAAAATAAAAGTTCATTATTAATATGATAATCAAAATTGATAAACAAATTATTATCTACTGCGTTTGAAAGCTTATCAATAATATCAATCTCTAAATTTGTGAATTCATCAAATTCATCAAAAACAATTGTTTCAACTTCAGGGTATAACAAACTGAATATTGAGCTGAACTCATTTTGATTCAAATTTATTAATTCTACATAAACATCTCCAACTTCCAAAGCAGATAGTGTATTGCATTTTTTTAAATAAAGATTATAAATTGAGGCAATATCAATAGCTTTGTTTTTTTCTCCACCCTCTAACTTTCCAGCTTCCCTAAGCAAAATCTCTGGCAAAATACCATGCATTTTATATTCAGAGATTACATTCTTAATTTTATCTAAGGTCCCAAAAGGAATACCTTTACTGTAAGCTGCAAAATAAGAAAGCTTTAGTTCTTCAGTTGCCTCTTTGAGTAGAACTGTAGCCGCAGCCTCACTTAGAGATATGAAGCTTTGCTTCTCTTTCAGCATCTTGTTTGAGAAAGTGGTAAGTGTTTCGATATATATTTTTGAGACCGGACGATCGACAAAATGGTTAATTATTTTTTTTTTAAGGTCCCTCAAACGTCTATTTGTTGGAACTATTAGTAATATTTTTTCAGGATCTTCAGATAAAATTTTAGAGTTAAGAAATAATTCAAAATTTATCTGTTCTATATTACTTTTAGTTAAAATCATTGAGAATTTTAGTTCGTTTTCCTAAATATTACTTTATCACCAACTTTTATATTATACTTGTTTGTATATCCTGCTAAAGTTTCCAGAACATATTGAGACGGTTTTGTTGAAGGATAGGATGTTAAAGCAAATGGTTCTGTATTTCTGTGTATTGTTACAATCTCAAAATCTGAATTTATGAATAACATATCCAAAGAAAGTATTGTGTTTTTCATCCAGAATGATTGCATTTCTTCTGACGGAAAAATGAATAACATTCCTTGATTTTCTTCCATTTTGTTTCTCAACATTAGCCCGTCGGCTCTCTTTGTTGCATTATCTGCAAATTCAATATCAATTTGTGAGATATACTTTCCATCACTTGTTTGGAATGTAAGCTCACCTTGTTTCTTAAATATGTAAAGATCTGCCTGATTAACAACATTCGTATTTACAGGTATTGTCTTTGGAGAAGTAAAAAGATTTGATAAAAGAAAGATTATAAATGTTGCAGCCACTATTAGAGCAATGATTTGGAATAGTATTCTCTTATTTTGCTTCTTTTTATTTTTTTGTTTTGCCATTTTGATGTAATTATTATTTCGAAAATATTATTTTGATGTTGTTAATTTAGTTAATTTGAAATAAAAATTGATGTGATAAAATGATCCTAGAAAGAAAAAGTCTAGATCTTACCGAAATTCAGAAGAAAATAATAAAAAGCGGTTGGGGTTCAGCATCCGTTGATGATGTGATTGTTGAGAGAATGATTTATCAATCTGATGAATTAAAAGTGAACGGATATTTAGCTTATCCAAAATATACAGGTAAAAAGTATCCTTGTGTGATTTGGTGTAGAGGTGGATTTAGAAATGCTGGTTCTCTTGATGATTTTAATGCTCAGGGAATTTTAGGGCAATTGGCAAGTTGGGGCTATGTAGTATTTGAAAGTCAGTATAGAGGAAATGTAGGCGCTGAAGGAAAAGATGAATTTGGTGGCTCTGATCTAAATGATGTTTCAAATTTAGTTCCTTTAGCAAACGAGTTTAATTTTGCAGATAAGAATAATTGGGGCATTGAAGGCTGGAGCCGTGGCGGAATGATGACTTATTTAACTTTAACTAAGAATCATAATTTTAAAGTGGCAATTTCAACAGGAGGAATATCAAATGTTCAATGTTCGGTTGATGAAAGTAACTTTATGAAAAAATTATTAGAGCGAAATCACCACGATTTGGATGAGAATTTTTGCAGAGAAAGGACAATTCTTAACCACATAGATAAATATTCAAGGAATACGCCCACACTTCTTATCCACGGAACAAAGGATGAAAGAATACCAGCTCATCATTCGTTAGATTTATCTTATAAATTTTTGGAAAATAATATAGAGCATAAACTTGTTTTACTGGAAAATGGCGATCACTTTTTAAGAAACCATAAATCAGAAGTTGATGACTTAAGAAAAAGGTGGTTTAAAAAATATTTAGGATAATTTATATTTTTGTCATAATAAATTTTAAAAAATAAGGTGAGAAAATGGCAGTGAAATATTGGCTTGTTAAGTCTGAACCATCAGTTTTTTCAATTGATGATTTAGCAAAAAGTAAAAATAAAACTACTTATTGGGATGGCGTTAGGAATTATCAAGCAAGAAACTTTATGCGTGATGATATGGAAAAAGGTGATTATGTTTTATTCTATCACAGTAATACTGAGCCTAATGCAGTAGTTGGTGTTTGTAAAGTTGTGAAAGAAGGCTATCCAGATTTTACAGCTTTTGACCCTGATGATAAACATTTTGACCCAAAAAGTAAGGAAGAAAATCCAACTTGGATAATGGTTGATATAAAACTTGTGAAAAAGTTTAAGACTCCCGCAACATTAGCTGAAATCAAAGAAAATTCAAAACTGCAAGCAATGAAATTAGTGCAGAGAGGAAATCGTTTATCAGTTATGCCTGTTGCTAAAAAAGAGTTTAATGAAATTCTTAAAATGGGCGGAATTAGTATTTAATCAATTAATTTTTGAATTATAGAAGAGAAACTTTCAAATGAATGCTTCCCTTCTATATATTTAACTTGTTTTCCATTCTTATCATAAATAAATGTAGCAGGTATTGCTCCATTCCAATCTTTACTGAAATAGTTGATAAGTTGATCATCTTTCTTGAAACCATTTATATAAACGGGGAATTCAACTTTATTCTTTTTTAGAAATGGTATTATCTTATTTTCAATATCTTCCTTAAAATCAACACTTATTGCAACTACATCTAGTTCATTTTGATAATTTTGTGAAAGCTCAACTAAATCGGGGAATTCTTCTCTGCATGGGATACACCAAGTAGCCCAAATATTTATTAAAAGTAGCTTCCCTTTTCTATTTTCAATTAAATTATCTATTTCATTTTGAGCAATAGACTTAATCTCAATTGAATCATCTGATTGACCGTAAGTCAGGAAACTGAGTAATATGAAAAATAAAAAATAATTTTTCATTTTATTTATCAACTCTTTTTATTGTGCAGCCAAATGCTTTCGTTTCTTTTACTGATACTTCTTTTCCTAATTTAATTTCTAATAGTGCATTTTTTAAATCTTCTACTTCAATATTTTCTTCTTTCCTGGAATCATCAATTCTTCCATGATAAAGCTGCTCAAAATTGTTACTAAGAACATAAATTTCAGGTGTAAAACTTGCTCCAAAATTATCGGCAATCACATTATTGCTATCTTTCAGAATTACAAAATCCAAATTATTTTTGCTCGCATGAGTTTTTATTTCTTCAATGTCTTCTTGTTTATTGGAGTTAATTCCAATAAAGGAAAAATCATCTTTAAATTGATTAAATAATTCTGCCATTCTACCATTGTAATCGTTAGATACGGGGCACTGTGTGGCCACAAATAAAACAACTATTCCTTCCTTATTCGCGAAATCTTCAAGCGAATGTAATTCTTTATTGTAATCGTATAAAGAAAAATTATTATAAGTTTTAGTAGTTTGACCTGGCACAATGGATGTTGCAATAAAAGTTATAATCATTACAATCAAAATAATTGGCGTTTTTCTTTTGTTATTCATTTTTACCTCTAAATTTTTATTCAAATTTTTATATTTTAGACAAACTGTCTTTTTAAGATAAATATTTTATCAAATAAAATAAATGTAAAAAAATGAATCGAATATATATATTAGAATACCATCTAGTATTACTACTCTTTGTTACTCTAAGTTTTACATCCCCATTTCTTGAGATTATAAATGCTCAAACCAATATTGTTAGAGCTTTTCCCAATTTAACTTTCTCAAGTCCTGTGGATATCCAATTTCCAAATGATAATTCCAATAGGCTATTCGTTGTTTCGCAAGAAGGAATTATTCATGTTTTTGAAAATACCTCTGACGTCTCTTCATCCTCTATATTTTTGGATTTACGAGATAGCGTATTATTTGGTGGTGAACAAGGATTGCTGGGTTTAGCATTCCATCCGAACTTTATTGTTAACGGTTATTTTTATGTCAATTATACCAGAAGCAATCCAAGGCGATCAATTATTTCTCGTTTTTCACTTTCAGCGGATAAAAATTCTGCTGATCCAAAGAGTGAAGTTATTCTTTTAGAAATAGATCAGCCTTATTCGAATCATAATGGCGGTCAGACCTCATTTGGTCCAGATGGATTTCTTTATATAAGTTTAGGAGATGGTGGCTCTGGTGGTGATCCTGAAAACCGAGCCCAAAATCTTACTTCCCTTCTAGGCAAAATTCTTCGGATTGACGTTGATAATGAGGAATTTGACAAAAAATACAGAATCCCAAATGATAACCCTTACAAAGGAAATAATTTAAATATTGCTGAAGAAATATTTGCCTACGGATTAAGAAATGTTTGGCGGTTTAGTTTTGATGATATTGGCAGACTTTGGGCCGCAGATGTTGGACAAGGTGCGTGGGAGGAAATTAATATCATTGAAAATGGAGGTAATTATGGCTGGAAAATTATGGAAGGATTTCATTGTTACAGCCCTTCTAGTAATTGCAATCAAGACGGATTAGATTTACCAATTTGGGAATATGGCCATAATTCTAATGGCGGGTATTCAATAACAGGTGGATATGTATATAGCGGAACAAGTGTTCCTCAATTATTAAATAAATATGTTTATGGTGATTTTGTAACAGGTAATATTTGGGCTCTTGATCCAGATGACACTACAAATAATTTTGTAAAAAAATTCAATGCAAGAATTTCAACTTTTGGAGTTGATCAAAACAAAGAGCTTTATTTTGCAGATTATAATTCCGGTGCAATCTTTAAGTTTATTGATGATAATGTTAATTCCGTTAGTTCCTTATCTCCTAAATTTATTAAACTTGAGCAGAACTTCCCAAATCCATTTAATCCAAGTACAACAATAAAATACAGTGTCCCAATAGACGAAAGACGAGAGACAAAAGAAGTAAAGCTTATAGTTTTCGATATTCTTGGAAAAGAAGTAGCAACGCTAGTAAACGAGCTGCAGAAGCCAGGTATTTACAATGTAGAATTTAATACAGATAAATTAAATCAAAAGTTATCAAGCGGTATATATTTCTATCGCCTTAGTATAAATAATTTAATTGAAACTAAAAAAATGATCCTGCTTAATTAGCTATTGTGATATTCCTTGATGCGTTCAAATATTTTAGGTGCATGTTCTCTTGAATTTTCAATGAACCATTTTCCGGTCTGCATACCACCGCAAACAACACCTGCTAAAAATAATTTACTGATATTTGTTTCATAATTTTTATCATCAAAAATGGGAATACGGTTTTCATCATCAATAAAATCAATCTCCATTTGTTTTAACAAATCAAAATCGGGTTGATAACCAGTCATTGCTAACACAAAATCATTTTCAATTTCAATTTTATCGTTTGGAGTTTCTATTATCACACTATATGATTTGATCTCAACTACCTTTGAATTAAAGTGCGCAGTAATTTCACCTTCATTGATTCTATTTTCAATATCGGGTCTTACCCAATATTTAACATTATCTTCAAGTCCATTATCTCTTACAATCAATGTTACATTTGCTCCACGCCTATATGTTTCTAATGCAACATCAACGGCCGAATTCCCTCCCCCAATTACAACAAGATTCTGATAGGCATATGGATGAGGTTCCGTATAGTAATGCTTTACTTTATCTAATTCTTCTCCAGGTATATTCATCAAATTTGGGAAATCAAAAAATCCAGTTGCAACTATCAGGTAACTAGACGTATAATTTCCTTTATCACTTTTTATATTAAACGAACCATTATCTCTTGTTATATGAGTTACTTTCTCATAAGTGTTTACATTTATTTTCCAAGAATCTTTTACTCTTCTATAATACTCAAGTGCCTCAGTTCTTGTTGGTTTTACTCCGTGCGAGATAAAGGGTACTTCACCAATTTCTAAACGCTCTGAGGTTGAAAAGAATGTCATATTAGTAGGATAGTTATAAATTGAATTTACAAGACAACCTTTTTCAAGAATTAAACAGGAGAATTTATTTTTCTTCGCTTCAATAGCAGAGGCAAGCCCAATTGGACCTGCTCCTATTATGATCACATCATACTCTTTTTTTGCAACACTCATAATAATATCAATTAATGTTATAATCTTTTAATAATTTTGAGTTGCAAATATATGAAATACCTATCATTTGATTTTGTAAATTCATTTTATTCTAAATATGAAAAAATTTAAGTATTCATTTTTCCCCAAATTAATTTACCGATATGCGAATATTCCGGCGAATTTTATCTTGTTGTTTTATCTAATTGCCTCTGTATTAGGAATGCTCACCAATTGGAAATTCATATTCCCTTTAATTATAACTGTGATTATGATTTATGTTCTCAATCGATTTTATTTTCGTATGTATAAATCTTTTCCTTTTGAAATAGAGATTGATAATGAAAAGATGATCTGCTACGACTTCGTTCTAAATGATAGGAAGGTTGAAATTTATCACTCGGATATAAAAGAAATTACTGGGGGAATTTTTTCAGGCAGAGCTTATATGCCGCTTTATATAAAAACGGATGAAGTAAAACTTGGCATTAGTCCTCACATTAAAGACTACAATAAATTACTGACCATTATTTTAACCAATATTACGAAAGATCTATATACCTTCCTATTAGAAAAAATAAATAAAATCGCAGTGGATAACACCCCGCAAAGAAAAAATAAAGAGAAATAGTTTAAAAATAAAAAGTCCGGCATATACCGGACTTTATTGAACTCTATAAAGATTTGTGTTTATTTTCCAAACACTGAATCTTGTAAAGCTTTACCAACTCTGAATTTAACTTTATTCTTAGCTGGAATAACAATAGCTTGACCTGTTGAAGGATTTCTACCATTTCTTTTCTTGGTTTTTGCAGTATAGAATTTACCTAAACCAGGAACTGTAAATGTTTTTTTAGCATTTTTAGCCACTAAAGTATTAAGTTCATTTAAGAAGTCATTGGCTTTTTTCTTTGTTACATCTAAACTAAATGCTAAGTGATCAACAATATCACCCTTTGTGTATGGTCCTTTAGGAACAGTTGGTTTTTGGGGAGCTGCAGCTTTTTTAGCAACTGGTTTTTTTACAGCAGCTTTTTTAGGAGCAGCTTTTTTAGCAGCTGGTTTTTTTGCAGCAGCTTTCTTTTTTGCTGGTTTTGCTTTTGCCATAATTTTACCTCTTTGATTTGTTAGTTAATGAATGCATAAAAACTATATTTATTTTTTCTTTGGAGCAGCTTTCTTAGTCACTGCCTTTTTTACTGTACTTTTTTTAACTGCGGCTTTTTTAGCAGCTGGCTTCTTAGCTGCGGCTTTCTTTGGAGCTGCCTTTTTTACTGCAGGTTTTTTAACTGCGGCTTTTTTAGCGGCAGGCTTCTTAGCTGTGACTTTCTTTGGAGCTGCCTTTTTTACTGCAGGTTTTTTCACTGCGGCTTTTTTAGCGGCAGGCTTCTTAGCTGCGGCTTTCTTTGGAGCTGCCTTTTTTACTGCAGGTTTTTTCACTGCGGCTTTTTTAGCGGCAGGCTTCTTAGCTGCGGCTTTCTTTGGGGCTGCCTTTTTCGCTGCAGGTTTTTTCACTGCGGCTTTTTTAGCGGCTGGTTTTGCTTTTGCTTTTGCCATATTTTTCCTTAATAATTTGTTAGTTAATGAATGCACCGAAAAGATATTTAATTTTTTAAATAAAACAAAATATTTTTATTTTTTTAATCCTTTGAACTCCCTATCAATACTAATCAAAAGAGAGGTTCAAGTTTCATTATAATTATTCTAATCTACCATAAAATTCCCTGATATTGTTACACTCAATCTAATTTGGTATTTTGGAGATGGACATTTTATAGAGAGTTTATAATTGATTAAAAAATTTACTAGACATAAATTTATTACTATATTTTTTCTTTTGTGCACTACATACTCAGTTTTTATTGCTCAAATTGATTCGATTAACATCGCTAAACCCCCTATAAACATTAAAGATTCTACACTAACTGTTGATTCATTACAAAAATCTTCAATCTACAAAGACTTTTTAGTTTCGTTTAAAAGTGAGTACCTCGATAAAAATCTCATAACTTTCAGAACGACAAAAAAAGAAGTTGATAGACAAGATTATAAGTATGCTGGAAATGTTTTAAGTTATCTACCCTTCTCCTCAATCACTGATTTAGGTCATCTTGGTACCCCAAATGAGCCCAATATCTATAATTTTGGTTACGGAAATATTTCTATAAATTTTGATAATTTTTTACTTAATAATAGATGGAATGGTAGTAGCGATCTTAATCGAGTGCAAACTGAATCAATTTACAAAATTGGAGTTGAACCTGTTCATAGAGCTTTTCTATTCGGAAACGTCAATAATATTTCTTCAATAAATATTTTGACGAATGATTCTCTTCAACAAAAACCTATATCAAGATTTAGATATTATCAAGCATCAAATGAAGAAGGTTTTGTTGATGCCTATTTTAGTGCTAGAGTCTTACCTAGACTCGCATTATCTTTTAGAATTACAAACAGTTCAGTTGATGAAAGTTATAGTAATTCTGAATTCGGAGCATGGAAGTTCAATCTTAAAGGTATTTACAAATTAATGGATAGTCTCTATGCGAAAATAGATTATAATCATCTTAAACTAAACACGTCGCTAAATGGGGGAGTGGATGTTGAAGATTTTATTACTAACCCGCTAGCAACTAATAATAGTATTTATAATAATCAAGCTCCTGTTAATTTTGATGACCAAACGAATTCAACAACTTTTAATTTGATTTCAGGAAGTTTATATGGGAATTTTATTCCAACAGGCTATTCAGAATTTCGATTTTCATATAATTCAAATATTGATGTATATAAAAGAAGAATAACAGATAGCACAAAAATTAATAATGAAAATAAATATACCTTGCTTGAGGGAACTTTTATCCATGATGTAACTATAAATGATTTTAAGTCCAGAATTACTTTCGGATATGAAAATATAGACTACAGTGTAGAAGGGATTGAGTATTTTGAAACCCAAAATAATTACTACGCCACAGGTATTCTAAATTATGATATGTTTGGTGGAATTTTAAAACCAGGACTTTTTGGTAAATTCTCAGAATATAATTCACAAGATAATAACGGTTTAGGTTTTGATCTTGCTCATTAACCCCACTCCCTATTTGAGTTTGTTGGTAGGCTATTCATATTTTGATAAGCCTTATTCAATAGTTGAAAAACCCTATATAGTTGATGAGATGAATTCAGATGTTAATACATTTTTTGCATCATTTGAACTTAACTCAAAATTTACAACCACTTCAGTCTCCTATTTTAATGTTCAATCAAGTAACAATGCCATTCCAGTATTCAATGAGGAAGACATTACCCTTTCTTCAACGAAAATAATTTTTAAAGGGACTGAAGATCTAAAAACCAGTGGGATGAATGTAAATTCCAGAGTACAACTGTGGAATATACTATTCTCAAATAATTTCAGCTATTATCTGCAAGACGATAATAGTTTACTGTCTCAAAATGCAAAATTCAACCTTACCTCAGGTTTGTATTATGTTGATACTTTATTCAATTCAAATCTTGATCTGAAAACGGGTTTTACTTTTCATTTGTTTGATAATATTGATTATAGAATCTACGATTTTCAACAGATGCGTTCTTCAAGCTACTATTTAGAAAATAATATTCTAAGACCATTTCAGTTTTATGATGTTGAGAACGATAATTTTAGATTGGACTTCCTTTTGGCTGGAAGAATCCAAGATAGAGCAACATTCTACTTTATTTATGAAAATATTTTAGGCAACAATTACTATGTAATACCTTATTATCCAATGCCGGAGGGTGGGATAAAAATTGGTATTTCTTGGGACTTTTTAGATTAGTTAGTTTTACATAACCAAAAGAGAAAATTATGCGAAGACTTTTATCCTACTTAATTCTTATACCTTCAATTTTGTTTGGGCAGGCAATTGTGACAAACCCTGAGTTCCCAACTGAGAATAATCCAATTGAAATAATATTTGATATCACACAAATGACTGGTAGAGCTGTAAACTTAGTCGGTTATACAGGAACCCTTTATGCTCACACCGGAATTTATACTAATTTGAATAGCAGTTCTTGGCAGTATGTTATCGAATCCTGGGGAGACAACACAACTCAGCCATCATTAACGCGCATTGGAACTGATTTATATCAACTTATCATTGATAATCCAAGAGCATTTTATGGAATTACAAATACAGCAGAGCATATTATTTCAATCAATTTAGTATTACGAAGTGCAGATGCATCTAAACAATCAGAGGATTTATTTATTGCAATTTATGATGATGGCTTCAATATAAAGTTATTAGATATTGATTCGATAGATTTTTATCCACTACCCAATCAGAGAATTGATATTACCGCAGTAACAAATGGTGCCGATAGTCTTAGAGTATATTTAGATAATGTATTAATCTCACAAACAACCGATGACACATTATCTTTCTCTTTTTTGGCAGCTGAGTCTGGAAGACAATGGCTAAAATATCATGCATATGGTAATGAGAATATCTTTAAAGATTCCGTTAGTTTCATTATAAGAGATAATTTAATTATTGAAGAGCTGCCGGCCGGAATAATTCCTGGTATAAACTATATTGATAATAATACTGTCACTCTTGCACTTTATGCCCCTAATAAAAAATTTGTTTACACAATTGGAGATTTCAATAATTGGGAATTCGATCAGACCGCACCTCCATCATGGCTGTTTGACGATAAATATTACTTTAAGTTAACTCCAGATAGTTCAATCTTTTGGATTACTCTTAATAATCTAACTCCCAATGTTGAATATCGTTTTCAATATCTTGTCGATGGAAAATTAAGAATTGCTGATCCTTATTCAGATAAAATTCTTGAACAAGAAGATAGTTTTATAACAGATGCTACCTATCCAAATTTGATACCTTACCCAACTGGTAAAACATTTTTCTCAGTTTCTGTTTTCGAAACCGGGCAACCAGATTTTGAATGGGAATCTGTAGATTATGTTAAACCAAAAAAAGAAAATCTGATTATTTATGAGCTTTTGATTAGAGATTTTGTTGCAGAGCACGATTACAAAACTTTAATTGATACTTTAGATTATTTGAATAATTTAGGTATAAATGCCATTGAACTAATGCCGGTTAATGAATTTGAAGGAAATGAAAGCTGGGGTTATAATCCATCTTTTTATTTTGCGCCGGATAAATATTATGGTCCTAAAAATGATCTAAAGCGATTTATTGATGAATGCCATAAAAGAGATATTGCAGTGATATTGGATATTGTATTAAATCACTCATACGGAAGATCGTCATTTGTCCGCTTATATTCATCAGGAGATTTTGGTCCTCCAACTGAAGAGAATCCTTGGTATAATGTAATAAGTCCGAATCCGGTTTTTTCTTGGGGTTATGATTTCAATCATGAAAGTGAACAAACAAAACAATTAGTTGATAGAATAAATAAATACTGGCTCGAAGAATATAATTTTGATGGTTTTAGATTCGATTTTACAAAAGGCTTTACAAATACACCAGGTGATGGTGGAAGTTTTGATCAAAGCAGAATTAATATCTTGAAGAGAATGGCAGATAATATTTGGGAAGTAGATTCTTCAGCATATGTAATACTGGAACACTTTGCTCCAAATAGTGAAGAACAAGTGCTTTCAGACTACGGAATGATGATCTGGGGGAATTTAAATAATTATTATAATGAAGCTACAATGGGATATAACGATGGTAATAAATCGGATTTAAGTGGTATCTCTTATAAATCTCGAGGATGGAATAAACCACATATGGTTGGTTATATGGAAAGTCATGATGAAGAAAGATTAATGTATAAAAACCTGCTATATGGTAATTCTTCTGGCAGTTATAATATTACTGAATTAAATACAGCATTAAATAGAATTAAACTGGCTGCAGCATTTTTTATCACTGTTCCCGGACCAAAAATGATTTGGCAGTTTGGAGAACTCGGTTACGATTATAGTATTAATTTCAATGATAGAGTTGGTAATAAACCAATTCGATGGGATTATTTAGATAACATAAATAGAAGAAATCTTTACAAAACTTTTTCAGCACTTAATTTTCTTAAAAATAATTACGAAGTTTTTTCTACAACAAACTTTGCGTTGGATGTAAGTTCTGAACTAAAAAGAATTCAACTTTCGCACGAAACAATGAATGCAGTAATTATCGGTAATTTTGATATTGTTGAAAAATCAATCAGTCCGAGTTTCCAAAATGCCGGTACTTGGTACAACTATTTCAGTGGCGACAGTATTGAAGTTACTGATACTCAAATTTTAATACCGTTAAAACCGGGTGAGTTCCATATTTACACAACTGTTAAACTACCAACTCCGGAACCAAACATTTTAACTGATGTGAATACGGATGAAATTAAAAT
Source organism: uncultured Ignavibacteriales bacterium (assembly GCA_963710615.1). Classification (GTDB taxonomy): domain Bacteria; phylum Bacteroidota; class Ignavibacteria; order Ignavibacteriales; family Melioribacteraceae. Next base: position 386,698 of record CAVQBF010000002.1, on the reverse strand, counting down.
CCCTGACAAATATGAACTATTGCAGAATTATCCAAATCCATTTAACCCAGCCACTAAAATTCGGTATAGTATTCCACAGACAGCACTGAATAATAACGAAGTACAGAGTGTTATTCTAAAAGTATATGATGTCTTGGGACGCGAATTAAAAACTTTAGTTAATGAAAAACAAACTCCTGGTAATTACTCAGTAAATTTTAATGCCAGTGATTTAAGTTCCGGAATTTATTTCTATTCACTTTCAACTGGTAATTTTACAGAAACAAAAAAAATGATATTACTTAGATAGATAATCAATATAAGTTGCTTTGTAAATTTTGAATAGGATGAAAAAATATTTCCTAGATTTGTTTGAATACAACAATTGGGCAAATGATAAAGTAATTAATAGACTGCACGAGGTTAATTGCCAATTCACTGATCAAGATCCTTTTAGAATTTTTAGCCATATAATTTCTTCACAAGAAACTTGGTTAGAAAGAGTTAAAAGAACCAAAAGTTATAATATTTTTTTATGGGATGTTTTTTCAATTCAAGAATTAGAAGTACTTTCAATGAAGAATTATAAAGAGTGGATAAAATTTATTTCTAAGTTGGAAGAGTCAAAATTGAACACTATTTGTAAGTACAAAAATTTAGAAAGCAAACCTCAGGAAAGAACCTTACAGGATATTTTCCAACATGTTGTAAATCACTCAACTTATCACAGGGGACAGATAAACCAAATATTCAGAATGAATGATATTGAACCGGTTTCAATAGATTTTATTTACTATTGTTAAGTCAGTCAAGATAGTTGAGAAAGGATAACTGCAGCTGCCGCAGATACATTTAGTGAATCTATACTGCCTTTCTTTGGAATTGTTATTGCAGTGTGACTTATATTCCTTAAAATATCGGATGGACCAAAAGCCTCATTGCAGAATGTGATTACTTTTTTTTCATTACTTTTAACATTTTTGTAATCAATTCCCCTCATATCTGCATAATACAGTTTATAAGACCGTTCTTTTAATCGATCAAGCTCGTCATATAAATTAACTTCATCAATAATTGATAAGTTGAAAACAGCACCCATACTTGCTCTTAAAACTTTTGGATTGTAAATATCCGCACAATCCCTACTTAGCAATACCGATTTTATTCCAAACCAATCACAAGATCTTAAAATTGTACCAACGTTTCCCGGATCGGAAATATTCTCTAAGCAAATAATCAAACGGTCATCTTTGATCTCCCTTAACTTTGGTGGGATTAAAAAAACTGCAGCAATTCCTTGAGGATTTTTTGTGGAAGTTATTTTACTATATTCTTGATTTGAAATAATTTCTAATTCATCTCTTTCTATTTTAAGGAGTTTTAAATATTCTGCTTCCTTTTTAATAAAATCATTTGTAACAATTATATTATCATACTTAAAATCACTATTAAGACCTTCCTTAACCAGTCTTTTCCCTTCCACAATAAATTTTTGTTGGGAATCTCTATATTTTTTTTGACTTAGTTTGCCGAGGAGTTGTAACTCTGATTTATTCAATTTCTTCCAATAAAATATTTTAAGAAATATAATTTAACATATTGCATCGAATTACAAAAAGTATTAGATTTGAATCTTCAAAAAAATGCTGGTGTAGCTCAATTGGCAGAGCAGCTGATTTGTAATCAGCAGGTTGCGGGTTCGAGTCCCATCACCAGCTCAATATAAGAAAAGCCCGGAAAATTTTATTTCGGGCTTTTTTATTGAGGTTTTGTCTCACTATCATTTTTTATTAACTATTTCTTAAGCCTAACCAGTAGCTTTTAACTTTAATATTCTACTAAGTAGTGTTTCCTCCTCTATTTCTAGAAGATGGATATTGTCTACTGTTAAATACTCGGTATCAGAGACTAATAGGTTTTTCTGTTTTTTTCTTACAAGTTCCAGTTGCCTATATAATCCCTCAATTTGCCTCCTCCTTTCTAGCATGAAGATGCTCATAATATTTCCTTTCATGTTTATTATAAGATGCTTTATCTTTTGATCAAATTATCGGGACATTACTAAAAAAGTTTATATGCTTTTAATACCTTTTTAATTTTTTTGGCAAATTTTTATTATTCATCATAAATACTAAAATTTATTGTTGAATTGCTGGGTCGTTTAAAAATTTGTAATAATCTAATCAATAAGGAACTTGTCTTAGAATTGATCAGTAAGGTAAATTTCCCAGAGGAAGAATAAATTCTTTTAGTTAAATAAGATCAGAAGGCAGATAGATTCATTTTTATGGAGGCGACCTCAGTTAGGTAAAAATTTTTCTCTTTAAAACTTTTCCATAATGTAATCGTCCTAAGGCATGAGAGACCAAAAAGAAAATAATCTTTGGAGGTTAACATGACACGTAATAAAATAAAATATGTTCTTGTACTAATGATAATTTTTTCGGTATCAATCTTTGCCGGAAATAAAAATCTTGAAGAAAAATACAAGACCATTGAAGACAATCTACTTGTAGGATTACAAACGGATAATTTGGGCTTAAAGGTAAGCGCGGCTTATTTCTTAGGGGAAATGAAATCTGAACGCGCAGTTATTCCTTTAATGAAAATACTCAAAGGTAATACGACAGACGAAGAAAAACTAATTGCCGCACTTTCACTTTGTAAAATCAAATCTGAAAGAGGAATGTTTGCTGTTAAACAAAGAATAAAATTTGATGATAGTGAGAGAGTAAAAAGGTTATGCGATATTTTTTACAAAAATTATCTTTTTGAAAACATTGAGGGTAAAGTAATAGTTGAACCCTTTGATATTGCTGACTTGAACATTGAGTATAAAGGAATAAAACTAAGTCAGTTTGCAAAGTAAAACAATTTCAAAGAACGGTTATTCAACAACCAAAGTTTTACTTTGTTGAGTAACCGTTCTTGCTCCCCAATTTATTTTAATGAATTTGGTAATCAAACCCGAAATCTAAGAACCCGTAACTCTCAATACCAAAACCAATTCTGAGATTAAGAGCCAAATTATTATTTATCCAATACCTTGACCCAGCTTGAGCACCGATCCAAAAACCGCCGTATGATTCATCATCAACCTTAAAGCCAATATTTTTAATTTCAACATCTTGGTATCCGAAATCATAAGCTAATATCAAGCCAATCCAAGGATCTACTTTATCATTAGGCATATAAAAATGATAATTTGTTTGAAGACCGGCTAGAATATCCGTGTAATCTCTATTAACATTTACTGTTTCTTCGGAATAATTCCAATATCTAAAAATTCCGCCAATGCCAATTTTACCAGCTCCATCAATACCCATATCAACTAAATTTATTCCATATTCGTGATTTGCTCCAATTTGAAATGAAGAACCAAGGAATGAAAATCCAAAAGAAGGACCGACAATATGTTTATTGCCTTCAAATTGTCCAAATAAGTTGTAAGAAAATAAAAAAAGGATAATAAAAATAAATCTGTGGATCATTAATAACTCTTTTAAATTTAATGATGCACAAATATAAAAAAATAGAATGAATGAATTATCACCAATTCATTTAAACCTAAAAAGGACCTTCATCAGTTACATTACCACTTTCATCATATTCCCAAAAGTAGCCAGTCCCTGCATTTGTCCAACTTATTTTAGTTTGTAAAATTTGATCTGAATAATAACTTATCTCCCCTGAATTATCAGGATTTGATACAATTTCCAGTTTTTCATTAGTGTTATCTAATATAAATAAGTTAAAATAATAAATTCCTGAACTGGCTGCAGTTGACCAGTCCCATTGCATAGCTACTTCAGTAGTTACAGGTTTATAAACCTTTAACTGACCATAACTATCATCAATATTCTGTTCAGCTTCCATATATAACCAATCAGCATAAGTAAACTCCCCGTCAGTACCATTAAGAAATATTTGCCAGCCATAGCTAAGTGCATCTTCAAAGTAATCCATAGTTATTTGGAGAGCATCTACCATCCACGTGCTGGTCCATTCGTCATTTGTCTTAAACAGTTTATTTAAATTATCTTGCGGTGTATAAAATGCACTATAAGATTTAAAGCTATTTGCAAGGTTAAGCCACATTACAGCTGCCTGCGCATGTGGATTACTTGACTGCTGCATTGCTGCCGGTGGCTGAATTTCTTTGAGTGAGAGTTCCTTTGCTTGATTTCCTTCAGGTCCAGTTGGATTACTATCATCATCTGAGCAAGAAATAATTACTAGACTAATGAACAAGGAAATAAAGACAATAAATATTTTCTTAATCATTTCTATTTTCCTTTATTTAATTAGTAAACATTTTTTAGTTATCGTCACATAATCAGTTTCCAACTTATAGAAATAAATTCCACTAGATAAATTAGATGCATCAAAATTTGCTTTGTAGTAACCTGGAGTAAGTTGTTCATTTATAATTGTATTTATCTTATTTCCAAGAACATCAAATATTTGCAGATTTACATTGCTCGATTTTGAAATAGTAAATGATATTGTTGTGGTTGGATTGAAAGGATTCGGATAATTCTGATTAAGTGCAAATTCTATTGGGATTTCTGATTGTGAAGCTACATCAATTGCTCCTCCATAAGTATATGTCCATCTTTCGTTCATTAACCCAATCATTATTCTCCCAAATCTGATTTAGAACAACCGTTAATTGATCATCTTCATAAGTATAAGTTTCTTTTTCTTCATTTTCCCAATCTGATCCAGCCCACTCTTGGGTAATTTCTTCAGCAACAAATTCACCAGTGTATGAAGTAGATACTTTCGATATAACTTGTTCTTGCAGAAGTAAACATATCGAACTCTTCAATAAACCTTACTATTTCTTGATCTTGATCATTATATTCATAAGTCCAATGTGCAGAAGTTGCAAGTCGTTTGTGTCATAAAATTAAGATTTTCATGTAATTCATCAATCAAAAGATCTTTTGCATTATAAGTGTAAGTATATTTTGCCCCAATCCATCCACTCTGGATCGAACCACATTTGGTAAGTGAAGTTATTCAATTTGATTTTTGAATTATATGTATGAGTATCCTTTTTGAAATCCTTCCCAATTATCATTTTCCCAAAACTCCGTCAAATCCTCAATAACATTGTAATTGTTATCTAAAGTGTATGTCATTCTCATCTGATTAACCCAAGTTTCTGTAGTATCATTCCAATCTTGCATATATCATTTCAGTCATATCATTGTTATCATTATACTGCATCATGTATTTTATAGTCATTTACCCATTCATTATTCTCCCACTTTTGACTAACATTTTCAATAGGATTTTGATTGTTGTCCATAGTAGTTGTATCAAAATATTTATTTACCCATTCATTATTTTCCCAATCCTGCTGTAATGTTGTAGAAGTATTACTGCCGAATTCAAATGTAAATGTCCATAATGTTTTTCACCAAGCATTACTTATCCATTCCTCAACTAAGGTTTGGGTTATTCCGCCTTCTTCAGCATTAGCTATTTTTGTTACACGCGTATTGTTATTTTCGATCTGTTCATCAGAATTAAATATTTTGTTGTACAATTTGGGATTCTGCTGTTTAATGATTTTGGTAAATGCTTCTTTCTGCTGGACAGTTAAATGATCAGAAATATTTTGAGCAGTAATTGTCGTAGAACAGAATACCATTAAAAGCATACTAACAGAAATGGTTAATTTTTTCATATTCATTCTCCCTTATTTTTTTGAATTGATTTTTCATTTATTGTTTTTATTACACCTAATATATTCTGTATGGAGATTGGTTTTTGTTGTATAATGAAATTTGGAGTAGTAATTACTTCATCCAGTTCTAAATGGGGCGTCTTTAATTATTATTAAATTGCATTTCTTATTTATTACTTCCATCATTTTCTTTACATAGATTTTGGCTTCAATTGTGCTAAAATTTAATTCGGTGATTACGGTATCAATATTATCTTTACTTAGTATCTCAATTGCCTCATAAGGATTTTTCGTTGTATGTATACTTTGAAAATGATCCATCAAGGCTAGGGCAATACCTTTCGATAAGTATTCCTCATTAATGACTAACAAAAGAGATTTCATTTTACATTTACCAATTGTTATTATCTAAAAATTGAGGCAATATTTATGCCTGTTAGTAAAGTTAGATTTTAAGCCGAAACGGAAAGGCTATTTGGGGAATCTCAAGTAATTGTTAATCTAGATTTACAATTCGTGTAAATAAGAGTTTACACTGTTAAATCTGATCAGTTATAGGAATCTGATATTCCTTGATTTTTTTATGAAGCGAAACTCTGGATAGATTTATTGAATCTGCAGTTTTTGAAATGTTGTAATTATTTTTTTTCAGATGATATTGAATATATTCTTTTTCAAATGAAGAGAGAGTTTTATTATATGCGCTCTTGTACTCATCTTCATAATTTATATTTTGTGACATCGGTATTTTATTTTGTTTTAGTAATTTTGGAGGTAAATTTTCAGCATTAATCGTTTTGCCTTCAACGGTCACTAAAAGCATTCTAATTAAGTTTTCCAGTTCTCTAATATTTCCGGGCCAATCATAACTTTGCATTATCTCAATAGTTCGTTCCGAAAATAGTTTCTCCTTGGAATCATATTTTTCTAAAAAATGCTTGATTAAAATTGGAATATCATTTTTCCTAGCTTCTAAAGATGGAACAGTAATTTCAATAATATTTAATCTGAAATAAAGATCTTCTCTAAATTTATTCTGATCGACAAGATCCCCAAGATTTTTGTTGGAGGCAGAGATAAATCTGACATCAACTGTCTTTTGTTCAATAGAACCAAGAGGTTGAATAATTCCATCTTGCAAAACGCGCAAAAGTTTAGCCTGAACCCTTGGACTCATCTCACTTATTTCATCTAAAAATATTGTTCCTCCTTCACAACTTTCAAGTAACCCAATTTTATTCTGCACGGCTCCTGTAAATGCACCTTTCATATATCCAAATAATTCGCTTTCAAGTAAATCATCAGATAGAACTGCACAATTTATAGGCACAAAAGGAAAATCTTTTCGTTCGGACATAAAATGGATATTTCGCGCAACAAGTTCTTTACCAGTTCCACTTTTACCATAAATTGAAACTGGAATATTTGGATCGCTCGATATTTTTCGAAGTATATTTTTTAATTCTTTAACTACTTCACTTTCCCCCACTATTTCAGGTAGCTCATACTTAGCTACTTTCTTTTTTAGCTCCCTATTCTCATTTACTAAGTCATTTGCTTTTTCAATTTTTTTAATTTTTATTAAAAGTTCTTTTAAGTTAACTGGTTTTGTAATATAGTCTTCAGCTCCAATTTTCATGGCCTCAACAGCGTTTTCTACTGATGCAAATGCAGTCATAATTACAATTGGTAATTCCGGCTTATTTTCTTTAATCTTTTCTAATAATTCTATCCCATTCATTTTGGGCATCTGTAAATCAGATAAAACCAAATCTATCTCTTCAATTCCAAGTTTTGAATAACCTTCTTCTCCATTATATGCTGAAATTGTCTTGAAATTATTGGATTTTAAAAAGGAACATATACCTGAATTTAGGTTTTTATCATCATCAACAACTAATATTTTCATTTATTTTTCTTAAATTGTTAAAGGTAATCTTACTAAAATTTTTGCACCTACTTTTACATCCCTGCAAACTTCAATTTCGCCATTATGAGCTTCCACTATATTTTTTGAAATTGCAAGTCCCAATCCGCTTCCGGAAGATTTAGTCGTAAAAAATGGATTAAAAATATTGTCAATTATTTCATCTTCAATTCCCTTTCCTTCATCCGAAATCGAAAACTCTAAATTATTTTCATTACTCATAATATCAATTTTAATCGTTCCTTTTTGCGGACTAAAATAAATTGCATTGACTAAAAGATTAACCAATAATTCTTCAATTAGGTTTTTATCAGCTACTATATTTAAATCTTCTTTGGAATTTGATATTGCAATATTTATTTCTTTCGCATTTATATCAGACATGAATTGCTTAAGAGTATTTTCAACTAAGTTAATAAAATTAATTTCTGATTTTTCAATGAACGGTTTTCTATAGAATTTCTTAAAATTCAATAGCATTTCAACAAATGAGTTAAGTGAATTCTTTATTTCATCAACATACATCTGTGTTGAATCATCCAATTGAGATTGCATTTCTAAATTCTGAACCCAAACACTCACTCCACTTATTTTATTCTGCATTTCGTGTGATATTTTAGATATTGTTTCACCAATTAGAGCAAGCTTTTGCTGTTTGGTAAGTTCGGTTTTCGTTCTGACCAATTCAGAAATCTTACTTTCCAACTCTTTATTGGTTAAATTTAACTGAGCGTAGCTTTGTTTAAGATTATCAACCATTTTGTTAAAGGAATCTATCAATAAGCCTAATTCATCTTCACGTTTAATATTTATTTTATTCTCAAAGTTTCCATCACCAACCGCAATTGCAACTTTTGTTATCTTATTCAAATATTTTGAAATTCTTTTTGAATAAATAAGGGCTACACCAGCAATAAGAAAGTAAATTAGAATTGAGTAAAATAGTATTCTGTTGACAATACTGTAAAAGCTATTATAATCGTCTGAAATGTCATTTGTAATTATGAGCCACGAGCCTAGATATTTGCTTTCCCATTTTCTACAAACAATATTTAGTTTATCTTCTAAATGCACACTGTTATCCAATATTTCGAAATTGAAGTATTTATTAATTTTTTGCTTAATCCAAAATTTATTTGTTGAGTACTCAATCATTTCATCACGATTAGTTATCGCAAAATGAATATTGGGAGGATAATAAATTTGCTCAATACATTTTTCAAAAAGGGTTAAACCGTTAATTTTTATTAATACAGAATAATTATTTAAGATTTTATAGAAATAATAATTTTTAATTTTATTCTCATATATATATCCAAACTGGCTATTTTCATCAAGTACGTAAATAGTTTTCAACGAATCCAAATAATTAAGTTTTTTTTGTTCAAGTGTTGAGAAATTAACAACTTTCTTACCCCCAAAAACTTTAATTGGCATTGCGGCTGTAATTATTGAATCATTAAAATTTATAAAGTACATTTCTTCAATTAAAGTCTTCTTAATACCAATAAACTCTTTAATTTTTTTTTGATTTAATGTATTAAGTGTTTGAGTAAAATTAAACCCGACTAAGAAACCATTTACTTCATTATCAAGTTCTCTGATTTGGTTTTGAGAAGATTTTTCGAAATGATTTCTGAATACTTCAATTTCATTTTGAGCGGAATCCTCTAAATATGCTTTCCCCGAATAATAAAAATATAAGAAGCTTCCAATAATGAGCGTAAAGGAAACAGAAAAAACAAATATTATAAGCTTACTAGTTATTTTTTTTTTACTACTAATCATTTATTCAAAATAAGCATTAGTGTATTCGGGCATCAAAAAGTTAAATTTTAGTTGATTCAAATTCTTCGAATATACATAATAGGATGGTCCAAAATTCTTCATATATATTGCCGCTGCTTCATCATTCAAAATTTGTTCTAACTTATTGTACAATATCTGCTGAGAACCCAAATCATTCTCAATTAATAATTCTTCATAAATATTATCATAATCACTATTTGAAAATTTCCCAAGATTAATCCCATTTATATTCCCCGAGTAAAAAGAGAATAATATTCAATTGCATCCGGGAAAGATGGTGTCATACTTACCCTAAATAGTGTTGGCTTTACTTTGGATATTTCACCATAATAATTATCTGGTTTAATAATTCTCCTAAATGGCAAATTAAGTTTTTGAAATATGTTCTCTAATTCAAGTAATTCTGTGTACTCCATATTTGCCATAATTCTGATGGTATCATTGAAGTCTCTACTATTAAACCTACTGCTGTGCAAGTAATTTTGGGTAGAACTTAAATTTTCATCATTAGCAAATAATAATTTCGGAGGAACTAAAGTATATGCTAAAGAATTTGGATCTTTATATAAATTCGAATAGTTAAATTCTGAGACAATTAACTTTCTTAGATTTCGAAATTGATCATTATCGTTTTTATTGAAATAAAATGTCCAATATCTTACCCCAAGACCTTCATTACCTTTTTTTACGTTAAAATCATTCAGGTAATAATTATCCTTTGTCAAATTCTGAAACTCTTCAACACCAATACTAGTAAGATTGATGCTCTTTCTGACCAGTTCGCTTATTCTATTTTCTGTTTGATCAATTGTTTTAACTCAATCGATTTTAAGTATGGGAGTCTTACTCCGTTCTTATCATATAGATGATAATTTTCGTTTTTTACAAGTATTATTTTTTCGTATTTCTTATATTCAGATATTCTAAATGGACCAGTACCAACTGGATTTAGCTCAAAATTTTCTTCAAAATATTCGATTGCTTCTTTAGGAACAATATAAAAGTTTGGGTTTGCTAAAATTTTTAGAAATGAGCTGAACGGCTGCTTTAACACTATCCTGAATCGTAAGGAGTCTATAACTTTAATTCCACTAATTCGTTCGTTTAATTCATTGTAGTAATCTTCAATACCAACAATTTTATCGCTAATTAAATGCCAATTAGAAAATTTGTAATTCTTTTTCGCAAGCCTCTCAAATGTATAATTTATATCTGATGAGTTTAACTTTCTCCCTTTCCCATTCTCAAAACACGGGCTGTCTTGAAAAAATACATTTGGCTTAATCTGAAAATTATAGGTCAAGTTATCTTGCATTATTAAGATTGAATCAACTAATACATTTTGAATCTTACCATCAAAATCAATTGAAACAAGCCCTTCAAAAATATTATTCGCTACTTCCCAGTCAGAACTGTACACAATCTTTAAGGGATCTAGAGTTTCAACGGGATCGGATAATAATATTTTCAGTTCTTGTTTTTCTTGCAAAAATTTAGATTTGTTGTCTGTTTTTTCTTTGCAGCTTAATGTTAGAATAAAAATAGATAAAAATAAGATATGAGGTAACTTTAAGTTTTTCAAAATCATACATTGAAAACTTATTAAAAGTACTTATTGTAAAATGAAACTAATAAATTTTTCAATAATAATAAATACTTAATTACAACACTCGATTTAGTGTGAATGACAAGCACCGTCAGAATTGATGTCTAAAGATCCTTCTACAAGTTTTAGTGCTGCAATTTCCGCAATTTTTTCATCTGTAAAAATTAGTTCTTTACCAACATCTTTAAAGTCATTCTGCATTCTCCATCCTGCGGCTGTGCAGATTAAATGGGAGCAATCTGATAAACCATCTACTAGAGCTGAATGACTATGTCCATGTGAATGCTCATGTCCGTGGTCATGAGAATGGTGTTCCGATCTTTTATGATTTGTAAAATTATTCTCTCTACTCTCCACATTAATTACTTTTCCATCTTCAATTTCATAAACTAGAAATCCATTACATCTTCCAACGTGTCCTGTTACATTAACAAAATCATCGGTTGCTACTGCTACTTTCATTTTATACTCCATATTTTATTTTGTAATTTCAATTGCTTTTCCAAATAATATTGATTCAGCTATTCGGCTTCTTGCCGATTTAATTATTCTACCAAAAGTTGCACGGGAAATCTGCATCTCCGCTGCTGCTTCCTCATGAGAAAGCAATAAGTGATCAGCAAGTCTTATTGCTTCCAATTCATCTTTAGCTATTTGAATAGTTTCTAAATTTCTCATTGGAATTCCGCGTGGTTTATAGTAATAAGCTCCAGGAATACAATTAACTTTTCTATGCTTTTTAGGTCTGGCCATAATAATTATGAGCATATGCTCATAACAAAATTACAAAAAAAAATCTTTATTACAAATGATTTTTATTTTATTAAATCTGCTATTGAGGATATATTGAAGTAGGTTTAAATCTGTGTGATAAATTAAGATTTTTTTTTACGCCTGTCATAACTAATGCTGTGTCCATCCCAAATTTATTACCCATAGCGATATCAGTTTCTAAACGATCACCAATTATTAAGCAACTTTTAGGATTCACATTTACTCTGCGAAATATTTCTTTCATTATATACTTTGATGGTTTGCCAAAATTTTTTTCAAGCTTGCGGTTTGTCCTTTTTTCTAGTGCTGAAATTGTTGATCCGGCATCAAGAATCTCGCCTTTTTCAACTGGACAAGTATTATCAATATTTGCCGCATAAAATCTTGCTCCTTTATCCAAAGCTTTGGCTGCAATTTCAAGCTTAGAATAGTTCAATGTTCTATCAAGGGTAATAATTATAATATCAATAATGTTTGGGTCAGTAACAAATTTAAGTCCAGATTCTCTTAATTCATCAATGAAGGGTTTCTCTCCTATTGCAAAAAAATTTTTCTCCGGATGCTTTTTTTTTAGGTAGTTTTTCGTAGTTATTGTTGCGCTAATAATGTCGTCGTAAAAAATATTTAATCCATTAGATTTAAGAAAGTCATAATAATAAGTAGTTGATCCGGTTGTCTTATTGGAAATAAATATTACATTTTTTTGAAGCTGCTTAATTTTATTTATCACTTCTTTTGCATTATCAATTAACTTATCATCTAGATAAATTGTCCCGTCTAGATCAAAAATGAAAGTATTGTAATTATTTATCATACTTAATTATAATTGTTCCATGCTTTATCCATCAATAAAAAACATTCTTTCAGCGGTCTCGGTTTGTAATTTAATTCAGTTTCTGCTTTCAAATTTATTAGTCCTGAATTCAATGGACGTGGAGCAGGTTGTTTTAATTCTTCGGTTAATATTTGGCTTACCAGATCCAGATCAAGATTAAAGTATTCAGCTATTCTTTCTGTAAATTCATATCTATTCAATAATTCAGCACCACCAATATTATATAATCCCGTTTTGTTCAAATCACAAATATTCTTAATAGCACCTGCAATATCCTCAAGATAGGTTGGATTATTTATTTGATCTGTTACAATTCTTATTGGATTTCCTGCCCTCAGAGAATTTACAACCCATTTAACAAAATCAGGTCGGCCAAATTCTGCATATCCAAAAAGAACATTTGTTCTAATAATCGTGTATGGTATATTAAATTTTTTTATGATGTTTTCTCCAGCAAGTTTACTTCTTCCATAGTAGCTTATTGGATTTGGAAGATCCTTTTCAGAATAAGGACCATTTTTACCATCAAAAACATAATCTGAAGAAATATTTATAAGATGCGCATTTGAAGGGACACAATATTTAGCTAAATACTCAATAGCATTAACATTCACATTCCAGCATGTTTCTCGATCAGATTCACTTTTATCAACATTCGTGTAAGCGGCAAGGTTAATAACAAAATCTGGAAAAAATTCCATCAGAAGTTTTTTTACTTCCTTTTTTTCAGCAATATTTATTTTTTTATAAGGAATCTCTTTAAAATAAGACTCATCTTCAAAAGAGGCTAATTGAACTTCATATTTTTTCGTTTGCTTAAATTGTAAAACCACATTTTGTCCCAACATTCCATTAGAACCAATAATCAATATTCTCTTTTTTATCAATTGCAGTACTCACATTAAATTTGAATTATAATTCGTGAATGAAAATATAATTAAATTATAGTTTTCTAATAAGCTTTTGTGATAAGTAAAACATTAGCCTAAAATTTTACTAATTTAGCACAAGCAAAATAATAGGAAACACAGTTAATATGAAAATTGGAATCACTTGTTATCCCACATATGGCGGAAGTGGAGTTGTTGCTACAGAACTTGGAAAAGAATTAGCACAATTAGGACACGAAGTTCATTTTATCAGTTATGCACTGCCCCACCGATTAATAAACTTTGTAGAAAATATTTTTTATCATGAAGTTGAAGTAAGTAATTATCCTTTGTTTGAACATCAACTTTATGGTTTGGCACTAACCAGCAAAATGCTCGAAGTAATTGAGTATGAACAACTTGATCTTCTTCACGTTCATTATGCAATTCCTCATGCAACTAGTGCATATATGGCAAAACTAATCCTAAATAAAACCGGATCGGATATTAAAATAGTTACTACGTTACATGGGACTGACATTACACTTGTAGGATTGGAGCCGTCTTTTCTTCCTCTTGTAAAATTAAGTATTGAAGAAAGTGATGGCGTTACAGCAGTTTCAAGATATTTAAAAGAAAAAACAATAACAAATTACCATATAGAAAAAGATATTGAAGTAATTTACAATTTTATTGATACTGAATTATATAAACCGGTTTGTAATCAGCAGTTTAAAAATCATGTTGCCCCAAACGGAGAAAAAATATTAATCCACACATCTAATTTCCGGCCCGTAAAAAGAGTTGCAGATACAATTAGAATTTTAGAACAAGTGAATAAAGTAATTCCGACGAAATTAATTCTTATCGGAGATGGTCCTGATCGTTCAGAATGTGAGAGATTAGCCCGTGATTTAAAGCTAGAGAAAGATGTTTTATTTTTAGGAAAGCAGGACGGATTGGAAAATTTGTTAAGTGTCGGTGATATATTTTTACTTCCATCACAATCTGAAAGCTTTGGTTTAGCAGCTTTAGAAGCAATGGCGTGCGGGGTTCCTGTTATAAGCTCTAGTGTTGGTGGTATACCTGAATTGATTGTTCATAATAATACTGGATTTATTGCTGAATTTGCTGATGTTGATAGAATGGCAAAATACGCGCTTGAACTACTGACCAATAAGAAGAAGTTTAATTCTTTCGCTAAGAATTCCAGAAAACGCTCTGTCGAGTTCTTTGAGAAGAAATTAATTGTACCTCAATATATCAAGTATTATGAAAAGATTTTAAACAAGTAAAAAGAAATTATTGAAAATTTTTGATGATTGATTTGTAATAAGTATTATCAAAGCCATAAACCTCCAAGGTTCTAAAAACCATGGAGGTTTTTAAATTTTACAGATTGCTATTGAATTATTGGAGTTTTTCCAATGCTGTAGTGGGTAAATCCCATTTGTTTCGTTTTTCTTCTGTTGAAAACATTTCTACCATCAAAAATTATTGGTTTATTTAATAATTTTTTAACCTGTTCAAGATCAGGATTATTAAACTCATTCCATTCAGTAAGTACTAGAAGAGCATCTGCGTCTTTGACAACATCGTACTGATTTTTTACATATTCAATCTTATCTTGTAAATAAAATTTAGCATTTTCCATTGCTTCAGGATCGTATGCTTTTACAGTTGCACCATGTTTTAATAATTCGTTAATAATTACAACCGATGGTGCTTCACGCATATCGTCAGTGTTCGGTTTAAATGCCAAACCCCAAACAGCAAAGTTCTTACCTTCAATATCATTATTGAAATGCTTAAGAATTTTCTTCACAAGAACCATTTTTTGTTCCTGGTTAACTTGATCAACCATAGTTAACAGCTTCATCTCTGCGCCTTTTTCTCTAGAAGTGCGAATAAGAGCGTTGACATCTTTTGGAAAACATGACCCTCCATATCCAATACCTGCATATAAAAACTTTTTACCTATTCTAGTATCTGATCCCATGCCTTTTCTTACTAAATCAACATTTGCTCCAACTCCTTCACAGAAGTTTGCCAATTCATTCATAAATGTAATTCTCATCGCCAAATAAGAATTTGCAGCATATTTTGTTACTTCAGAACTTTCGGGATTCATTTCAATAATTAAACTACCATGAGAAATAAATGGGTAATAAAGAGACTTCATTTTCTTCATTACTTCTTCGGATGAAGCTCCGATAACTATTCTATCAGGTTTCATAAAATCATCAACTGCAAGTCCTTCACGTAAAAATTCAGGATTTGATACAACCTCAAAATCTTTAACTTCATGTTTATTCATTATTTCTGTTACTTTTGCACAAGTACCGACTGGAACAGTACTTTTATTTACGATGATTTTGAAATCATGACCTGGGTTTTCAACGAGAATTTTTGCAATCTCTTCTGCAATACCAAAAACATACTTTAGGTCAGCAGAACCATCTTCACCTTGAGGAGTTGGGAGACATAATAAAATTATCTCCGAGTCTAGTATTGCTGATTTCAAATCATCTGTAAAACTTAGTCGTTTTTTTGCGATATTTCTGTAAAATAATAAATCTAGTCCGGGTTCATAAATTGGGACTTCAGCATTTTTTAATTTAGCTAATTTCTCCGGATTATTATCAACACAAATAACATCATTTCCCATTTCAGCAAAACATGTTCCAGATACTAGTCCTACATAACCTGTTCCTATTACTGCTAACTTCATTAAATTCTCCTGAATTTTATTCTATTTAGTAAATAAATTCTTTCTTAATATCTTTGAAACGAATTCCAATTTTATCTTTATTAGAAATTATCGGATTTTTTACCATCCAGTTTATTTTTAATTCATCATCATTATAAATGATACATCTTTCATCTTTTTTACTATAGTAATTTGTACACTTGTAATGGAATAGGGCAGTTTCAGATAGCACAGAAAATCCATGTGCAAATCCTGGTGGGAGCCAAAACTGAATTTTATTTTCATCTGATAGTTCTACACTAAACGATTTACCAAAAGTTGGAGACCCAAATCTTATATCAACTGCAACATCCAAAACTCTGCCTTGTAATACTTGACATAATTTACCTTGGGCGAATTCCCCTACTTGATAATGTAGACCCCTAATTGTTCCTTTTGAGGATTTAGAGAAATTATCCTGAACGAAATTAAAATCAATTCCCAGTTCTTTGTACTTTTTTTCTGCAAATGATTCGAAAAAGAAGCCCCTTTCGTCAGTAAAAATTTGAGGTTCGATAATAAACAGATCTTTGATTGGAGTATCAATTTTTTTTAACATTTAAAACCTTTTTGAAGAATGCCATATATAAGCTGATGAAATAGTTTGGTGTAAATCATATTTAGGTTCCCATCCTAATATTTTTTTTGCTTTATTATTGTCTGCGATCAAAATTGCAGGATCACCGGGTCTTCTACCAACAATTTCTTTTTTTATCTCCTTACCAATAATTCTTTCTGCGGTATCTATTATTTCTTTAACCGAATTCCCTTCACCAGTGCCTAAATTAATTATCTCAGAAATACCTCCATTATGTAAGTACTGTAAAGCTTTTAAATGGGCATCACCAAGATCATTGATATGTATGTAGTCTCTAATACACGTTCCATCTTTAGTTTCATAGTCATCACCAAATATCAATACTTTCTCTCTCAATCCTAACGCTGTATTTATCACAATTGGAATCAAGTGTGGTTCCGGATCATGACTTTCACCAATTTTGCCAGAGAAATCAGCACCGGCGGCGTTGAAATACCGAAGGCAAACTGATTTTATTCCATAGGCTTCTTCAAAATCTCTTAGCATGTTTTCAATTGTTAATTTTGTCTGTGCATAAGGATTAATAGGATTGGTGGGAAACTCTTCTGATATTGGCACCTTACTTGGATTACCGTAAAGGGAACATGTGGAAGAAAATACAAAATGCTTAATATTAGCCTCAATTGCTGCACGAATTAGATTAAAACTTCCAATTACATTATTTTGATAATATAATATTGGGTTCTCAACAGATTCACCGACATAAGCAAATGCCGCAAAATGGACAATTGAATCAAAGGAATGTTTTGCAAATAAAGCTGATAATGATTCTGCATCAAGTAAATCTGCTTCAACAAGTTCTACATTTGAAGGAACAGCTTCTTTATGTCCCCTACTTAAATTATCTAAAACAACACAATCAACATTTTCTTGTGTTAAAATTTGAACAAAATGAGAGCCTATATAGCCCGCCCCGCCTGTTACTAAAACCTTCAAAAATAAACCTCTAATCAAATATTATTTATCATGTAAAATAATAGTAAATATTCATTATCGCCAAGAAGAAAAAAAATTATATACTAATAATATTTGATAATTATATAATAATATTTTAGTTTAGGATGTAAAATAGTAGGAATTTGTACAATGAAAAATTTATCTAATAAAGCCCAAGCTAAAACAATGGCTGAGCTTACTTGCAAATTAGCAAGAGCATGTAATAAAAAAGAAACAAGCTTTGCTGCTCTCTTTCAATTGACTCCGACTGAATTAAGATGCTTAAGAATGTTTAGTAAAACTTCTACTGTTTCTATTAAAGAAATGATTGAAGAATTAGAAATTAGTGCAGGTAGAGTAACGCATATTTTAACTAGTCTGGAAAATAAAAATTATATTGTAAGAAGAGTTGATCAAAATGATAAAAGAAATCACCTAGTTGATTTAACGCCTGAAAGCAGGAAATTTATTAACCAGCTAACTAAGAAGCATATTGAACTACATCAAAATATACTAAGCAATATAAGTGAAGATAAGCAGATAATTATTACTCAAGTTATGGTAGAACTGATTGATGCTCTTGAAGATTGGAGTTTAAAGAATAAAGCTAAATTAGTTTCTTAATTAAATGATTATTCCAATTATTGGTGTTAATATTGAAAATCAATAGGTTTTTACGATTTTAGAATTCGCAAAAACCTATTTAGTTTTTAACATCCTTCCCTTTTCCTTTTACCTTTGGGCTTCTTTAGATTAATTTGAGCCGGTGCTGCAATTTCTGGCATTTCCATATTATTTTGTGCCTCAAGTGCTTTCTCCGTTTGAATTTTCCCACCAAAATATTGACTTACTTCAGCAAGTTTTGCGTGTTTATGCTTTTGTTCAATACTTGGATTTTTACCACAAGTACAAACAGGAAATAATATTTTTTCTTGCCAAGCTTTGAGTCCGCCTTTTAATAAAGAAACACCCTTATAGTCATTTGCAGTCAAAATAAACCATGCTTGTGTTGATTCAATATCATTATCAGAATAAAGAATAATGTTGTTATTTCTTGATAAATCAGAACTTAATAATTCTTCAACAGTAATATTTTCTGATGTTGGGATATGATATTTTTGAAATTCTACTTCATTTCTTAAATCGACTAATCTATAATCAAATTTTGATTTAATTATATCATCTGCTAAATCTTCTACATCAACGTTACTAATTTCATCTGCTGATATTAGAGATAATTCTTTGTTGTTAATTTTAGTCTCTGTTTTATTAAAAGGACTACCAATAAATATGGCCAAGACTCCCAATAAAATTGCTAAAATTCCAACTTGTTTTCTTGGGGGATAATTTGCAAATTTTTTAAGCATAGTATTATCCCTCCGCCTTTGTCTGTTTTTTCATCATTAATTTTTCTGCCCATTCAGCAGCTGTAAATCCGCCAATTGCCATTAAAATCACAACCAGCATAATTATTCCATAATTAATATCTAGAAGAGTTGGAAGGTTTATTTGTCCCATATGTGTTGAATAAAAGAAATCTAAAATGTAAGGGAACATTTCGCCAAAAACAAAAATACCAAACATTCCACCTAATGCATAAAAAATTGCATCAATTCTACCGGTACTTATAGCTACCGCAGAAGTTCCGGGACAATATCCACCGACCACAAAACCCACACCAAGGATGATTCCGCCAAGCATTTGAGGAATTAAATAAGTATCTCCATAATAAACCAGAGATAAATCAAGAATCCCAATCCAAGAGAAATAAAACAATCCAATCATAGCTGTAACAATAGCTGTAAACATTACTTTAAACACACGCATATCAGTAAAATAGAATTGAGCGGCAAGCATTCTTGCTGAACCAAATCCTCCTTTTTCTAATACTAACCCGAAAAAGATTCCAATTATAAAAGCAACTATTAAACTAACTTCATCATTGAAGTAACCAAACTTATAAAATGGTGCTGTCATGTCCATTGTCTCCTTACAAAATATGCCATTCCGTATGCTCCCACAAAAACCATTATCATAAATGCCCAACCACCGACACTTAATAACGACCCACCCGTCAGGGCTTGACCACTTGTACAGCCTCTTGCCATTTTAGCTCCAAAGCCCATCAGCGATCCACCAATAAATGCAAACAAAAATCGTTTACCTTTTGTGAATCGTGGGCCCT
Source organism: uncultured Ignavibacteriales bacterium (assembly GCA_963710615.1). Taxonomy (GTDB): domain Bacteria; phylum Bacteroidota; class Ignavibacteria; order Ignavibacteriales; family Melioribacteraceae. The sequence continues at coordinate 366,733 of CAVQBF010000002.1, read as the reverse complement.
TTTCAACCATAATCTTATTTCTTCCAGAGATTGCCCCTGAAATAAACCCTCCGACAACTGCCCCAATTATACTGAAAGTAAGCCAATCCTTAAATGGATTTTTTGTTCCATCACCTAAATAGCCTCTATAAAATTCATTAGATTGAGCATGTTCAGGCGCTACTTTATTCACTCCCACTGCTACTGCAGTTGATAGGACTCCGGAAGCTCCTAAGCCCCTTCCCATAATTACAAAAGCTGATAACAATACCAATCCCAACAATAATCCTATTAAATATGGATTAGTATAGTGTTTTTGAGTTTTGTGACCTTCCATCGCATTATCTTCATGGTGATGAGAAAACCACTCCTTAAATTTCAACATATATTTATTTCCTTAAATTTAGTTAAGTGCAAACCAATGGCTATTTTGCCCAGCAGCTACAATAATGAATCTTAGAATTAAACCTCCGACTATCACCATTAAAGGGGCAATTGGTGTATGGTGAATTTTATGATTTACAGCTAGAAGCTGAATAATCAACGGGATAACGATACCAAGACCGATTACAAATACCCAAAAAGTCGAGGCAAAATCACCAAATAAAAGCATATCTGCAGCATGAGCTTGAACTTCTGTTGCTGTTTTTAATCCAATTATAAAAAGGGCAATTACAAATAATTCAACGATTAAAAAAGCATTATCTGCTTTTGCAAGTAATTCCCTTTCATAAACATTTTTAGCAATAACATGAACAAAAGCAGCTGCGCCCGAAAGTCCAGATACTAAAAATAAAAGCCAAAGTATTGAGGAGCTCCATAATGGTCGAGCCCCTAGAGAACTAAGTAATACACCAGTATATAGTCCGATCCCAGCGCCAAAAAACATACTGAGCACTCCAATATTTTTTATCCAAATCGGATTTGCCAGTAATTTATTTTTCCATTCACCAATAATCGGTAGTTTTTCTTCAAGAAATTTAGGGGGCCGTAATAAAGTATTTATCATTAGAATTGGATATACAAGAATAAGGATCCACGAACCCCAAGACATTGCTGACGTAACTTCAAAAGTTGTGTAAAGTCGCCATACATATAGTTTATGCTCAAGATCTAAAAATAATGCTACCATTCCTATTGTTAATAAAACCAAACTCATATAAGGGAGATAGTAGCATGAACAGTTTGTTTCTTTGTGTCTTCCCTTAAATAAAAAGTAACCGGAAATTAACATCATGCCTGCAACCATTCCGCCTAAGAAAAGATATACCGGAATTTCCCAACCCCAAACAGTCAAGGAGGGATCAATCATTGGGTTACTTCTTGTTGTTGTTATTTCATTCATTAATATCTCCTAAGTCAAATAAAATATATTAGGTTTAGTGCCTGCTTCCGGTATAAGTGAATGATGCTTTCTTGATTTAAGCAGTTTACTCACTTCACTATTCGGATCATCTAAATCCCCAAAGTGCATACAATAGGTTGGACAGACAGAAACACAAGCCGGTAATTCACCTTTTTCAACTCTATGAATACAGAACGTACATTTATCAACATATCCCTCTGGGTGAACAAATCTTGCATCATATGGACAAGAAGCGATACATGCTTTGCAGCCAATACATTCATTGTGATTTACAAGAACAACTCCGCCAACATCATGATAGTGGCTTGCTCCTGTTGGACAGCAAGACACACAGGGTGCATCTGTACAGTGGTTACATCTTTCAGTTCTAATTTCCATTTCAATTGTTGGAAACTTTCCCTTGGATTCAGTAGTTATCCAATCTCTGCAATATCCCTCGGGCACATTATTTTCTGCTTGGCAGGCAATAACGCAATCTTGGCATCCAACACATTTTGTAGTATCTATTACCATTCCATATCTTGCCATTTTACGCTCCCCACTCGATAGTTACAAAATTAACATTCATACCTGTTCCACCCATCAATGGATCTGTATTATACTTTGTGATAAGTTGAGAATCACTTGCTCCTTTATTAAAAGTCTGACGGTACATCTTAGATCTTTGACCAAAACCATGAACCATGTAAACGCAGTCGGTTCTAATTCTTTCGGTAGCTTTTACTTTCACTTTATTACTTACAATTCCGTCTTGATTTTTAAGTTTTATATATTCACCATTCTTAAGCCCCATTCTCTTAGCCACATCGATATTTAGCCAAACTTCATTTTCATCCATCATATCAGCTAAAAATCGGTTTGATTGAGTTTTACTGAAAGTATGAACCGGGGATCTTCCAAATAATAGTCTAAAATATCCAGATGGCGGTTCTTCTGGTTTTGTATACTTTGGAATCGGATCAAGACCCGCTTCTTTAAGTCTCAATGAATAAAATTCAACTTTCCCCGAAGGAGTATAAAATTGAGGTTCTTCATTATCGTTAACATAAATTGGATACTTTGGGCCTTTGACCACACCATCTTTTTTAAGCTGCTCCAAACTCAATCCAGCACTTTTTAATCTTTTATCTAAGTATTCTTCAATATTTTTCCATGGAAAATACTTTTGCAAACCAAGTTTATCTGCCAATTTCTTAGCCATCCACCAATTTGGTTTTTGATCATTTGGTGCATCAATAACCGGTTGACGAAGTGCAACAAAACTTTCCTTAAAGAGTGGAGTATTTAAATCATCATATCTCTCCAAGTAAACATCTTCGGGGAGAACAACATCTGCATATCCGGCAATTTCACTTGGGACTACATCAACTACAACCATTAGATCTAATTTCTGAATGGCATCTATTGTTTCTTGTGTATTGGGCAAAGCTTGAGTTAAATTGGTAGCATAAACAAACCATCCCTTAATTGGATATGGATTCCCGGTTAATGTTGCGTCACGTAAACCGGTAGATATTTTCTCACCTTCAGCAAATGGATATTTATGGTCAGGATTATCAGCGGCACCCTTTTCTGATTTTGGATATTCAGGATATGGATAACCTGGAACAGTAAAACTATATGGATTATAAAATCCGCCTTTTTTACCCCAATTCCCCATGAGAGCATTAAGTAATGCAATTGCTCTACTCCTTTGTGCATCATCGCCATACCAAGTTGTATGCCTTCCGGGGTGAATTAAGGTAGCGGGTATATATCTAGCCATTTCACGAGCTGTTTCCCTAATTACCTCAGGATCAATCGTAGTTTCTATGTAAGCCCATTCTGGTGTATATTGTGCAATTTCATATTCAAACTGTTCAAATCCAAAAGCATATTTTTCAATAAATTCTTTATTATATAATTTTTCACTAACAATTACATTCATCCAGGCAAGAAGTAAAGCCATATCTGTTCCGGGCTTAATCGGCAGATAATGTTTTGATTTTCCAGCGGCTACTGAAAAACGAGGATCAACTGTAATAATTGTCGCACCATTTTCTACTGCATGTGAAAATTCCTGAACTTGGGTGTTATGCATATTCTCACCTAAATGAGACCCAATAAGAACTAAACACTTTGTGTTTTCAATATCTGTCCTTTCCGGTGAACCAACAACATCGCCGTAAGTAAGTTCAAAACCGACTTCTCTTGGTCCACGGCACTGTGCAAATGATGGAGCTGTTAAATTAGGTGTCCCATAGGCTTTCATCAGATGCTTGAAAAAGTTTCCTCCAATACCATGACTGAATAATGCCATTGCTTCTGGACCATATTCAGCTTTAATCTTATTCATTTTCTTTGAGATGTAATCAAAAGCTTCATCCCAAGTAACCTGGACAAATTCCTCTGAACCTCTTGGTCCTTTTCTAATTAGTGGAGCTTTTAGCCGTGAATTATCAAAATGGGCCCCGATTCCGCCAGTTCCTCTAGGGCAGAGTCTGCCATTGCTTAACGGATCATTAGGATTCCCCTCGATTTTCCATAATTTTCCATCATTTACATATGCGATTGCTCCACACTTCCAGAAGCAAATGTCACAAAAAGTCGGAATTTTTTGAATTCCCTTAACACTTTTCCCAGTTTTTGTATCAACTTTTTCAGCACCTTTAACCACTCCACTTAAAGAAGTAGCGGCAACGGTAGCACCAAAAGTTGCTCCTGTAATTTTAAGAAATCTTCTTCTTGATAATGAACTCATTAATTAATTCCTGATATTTTCTTTATTAAATTTTTTATTGAACCGCATTGAGAATATTGAGTATAGACTTCACATTCATTACAATCTCTATTTTCGCAAACTGTGTTTGGATGAGAGAAAGTCCAGCAAGGTTGTTCGTGACTCTTAAAAGCATTACAAACTTTTCTATCTTTTTCCGAACATTTTACAACTTCCCAACAGGGAATAAGTGAATAAATGGTTTTAATTCCATTAATACTAATTTTTGACTCATTTATTGCCCTTCGAATACATCTCAAGCGCTCTAAATCATCCTCAGAGTAAATTCTTTGATTTCCTTCACTTTTATGAGGGATAATAAGACCTTCTTTTTCATACATTCTCAAAGTAGGAACAGAAATTCCTAATAGTTGAGCAGCAGTCCTAATCGGGTAAATCGGTGTATTTGTATTTATTGTAGTTTCCATAATATTCTTTAAATGTTGATAGACACAAATAGCAACTTTCTTGCCAATTACAAATATTAACATTTTTAGTATAAAAATACGATTTATGCTCTAAAGGTTTTCTAATGTGTTGGAAAGGACAAATTGTGTTTTTTATAATTTGGGAAATCGAATATATAATGTCGGATTAAGAGCCAGAAAGAATTAAAGAATTGTTATTAAAAACTTCTATGGAATTAATTGTTCTCATTTTTCTTAGCATTAATTCAAAATTAAAATTCTTAAAATGACCAATTATGTGGTTTATGATTTCTCAATCCAAAATTATTAGAAAGTGACTATAGAAAATTTAAATGAGATGATTAGACAGAAAAACTAATTCCAAGTTGGAAGAATACAATCTGATGACAAATTCTTTTTCTGAATTGTATAATCATTTAATGAATTTTTCATAATTTCAGAATCTGGCTTGTGACAAGTTAGGCAAGCTCCGACAGTTAAAATGTTTTTCTGCTCTTCAATACTAAATGGACGGACATTCTCTCTAGTCGCCATTTCTTCCTTTCTTGTTTGAAGGAATCCAATCCATGCATCCTCGGGTAGATTGTCAAATTCAGAAACTTTATAACTTGGCTCAAATATCCACCTACCCACTTTATTGTGAATAATATATTCTAAATTCCCTCTGCCATATCCTAAGGCTAAAGGACTATTATGACACGATTCACAACTTCTACTTTCTTTTTGAATTGTATGTGCAATTGACGGGGCAAAGAGTCTCTTAAATAATAATTCAGGAATTTCATTTTTATAATTACTCTTATCCAAAGTCATTATCATTCCGGGAATAAAAGTTTCAACAACTTTATTCATCTTACCATTTTCGATTTCTTCTCTGACTCCAAGAGTAGGAAGCTCAGCAAAAAACTCTCCATGATATTCCACCCAAGTTGAGTCTGTCTCATTGTTTGACAATAAATCAAACCCTTCAGTACCTGGTTGGTATTCAGTATGGCAGCCGACACACTGCGGCGCCCAAGCTGTATGACAACTATTGCACGAAAGTAAATTATGAGATTTTGCAGCAACACATTCAAATTTCGGGGGATTCAAATCATAAATTTTATTATTTCTTTTCCCAATTAGTTTTGGTTTTCTGCCATTTTCAAAAAATGTATTCACAAGTGGAGTTTGAGATTTTTTAACTTTAATAAATTTTTTATCTACGTTATTTATTCCGTTTATTTCCGCAATCTTTCCTGACTCATAATCAAAATCATCCAAAGTCATTGTTTCCTGTTTTTCTAAAGAGTGACAATCTTCACATTTAACTATAATTTGTTCCTCTTTGTGCTCATAAAATTTACCATCTCCCATTACCTCATATGAAATATGGCAATCAACACATACCAGCCCAGCCTCATAATGGACATCAGGTTTAATCATTTTGAATATCCTGCCATCTTCCAATAATCTATAATTCTTATCATTCCCCACATCTTTTTTAGAAAAACTTGTTTCGTGCCAGCCTTCATAACTTGTAGATATTCTTCCAGAGCGACTATGGCATCCAAAGCAATGATTATTCGTAATAATTAAAGAAAGAGAGGGATGAAATTTCAATAATGCTGAATCCGGTTTTGCAATTTTTAGTGAATCGTAATTGCTCAATTCTTTTTTGGCTTCAGCTGAATAATTTAGATGGCATGCATTACACCCGCCGCCGCGGGATAGTTCTGTTATTGGTCCAAATTCTTTTTTTTCATTTCCTAAGTGACAAGATGCACATAAATTTCTTAAATGAGATTCAGATGCAGAGTAACCAATTTCTTGAATGTGAAATTTACCGGAAGGTTTTTCAATTTCCTCAAAGGCATATTTATTTACACTAACAATACCGCTCATTGTTGACATTAATGAGCTATCAATTCGTTCTGGTATACCGGGATGACAATTTGCTTGACCACATGTAAGTTTTGCATCTTTATTATTTCCTGGGATTAATACCATCCCGGTGTGTGCTTCCGATTTATTCTTTGCTAATTTATTTCCAAGATGGCATGATGCGCATCCTATTTTTTGAGGGTTATGATATTGCGAAAAGCCTTGGACGTTACCATGGCACTGAAGGCAGCTTTCTGAAAGTACTGTTAAATTTCTAGTTTCATCAATCCCTTGTGAAGAATAAAATTCAACCCAGTCTATCTTAAAAACGAAAAAGTATAGTACGGCAAAAATTAATATAAATAGTATAACAATTAGGGTAAGCTTTTCTAAGGATTTGTGGTTAAGATTTTTCATATCGTAGATCCCAACTTCTCATGAAATTTAGCAATTAGTAAAAGTTGGGGTTTAATTCTTAACTCCAATTATATCTTTAACTTTTTTATAATCTTCCGATGTGTTCATATTTAAAAATATATCATCATGATAAAATTTTTCATAGCTTAAATCGATAAAAGTGGTTTTAACATGATTTATTAAATCAAATAATTTGACACTGGTTTTCCCAGCTTTAATATTTATTTGCGAGTTTGCAAAACTTAATAATTCATCTGCTCTGGCTAAACAGCTTTTTTTATAAATGCCTAATAGTGATTGGATATTCGATTCAGTTTTAACAATTGTAATGTCATCATTATTCATTTTTGCTAAAATAAATCTGATTACTTCTTCTGTTACCAAAGGCATATCGCAAGAAATGAAAAAATTATTCTCTGTTTGGGAATTTGAAAGTCCCGCGTGAATACCGGATAATGGACCAAAATGCGGATAAATATCTTTGTAAACTTTTGGCGTTAAAAATTGAAATTTTTCTGGATTATTTGATATTATAATTACATCTGAAAAAATCTTGGTCAGTAAATTATAGATCCTTTCAATTACTGACTCTCCATTCAACTTAAGGAATGCTTTATCCGTCCCAATTCTACTACTTTTTCCTCCAGCTAAAATTATTGCAGTAATATTCTCCATCATATACTTAAGCATCATGGTTAATCAATGGTGAAACAAAAAGCCCAACATTTTAACTTAATTATTAATAAGTAAAAGTTGGGCTCAAATTGAAAAAATTCAAAAATTAAATGTGGCGCCAGATAAACTCATCATCTTCCAATGCTTCCGGATTCAGTTTACCTTTAGTTAAAAGTTTTTTAAGATCTTCCTTCGAGATTGATTTATCATCTTTAATACTATTTAATAACTCGTTAAAGTATCCTTTAGTAATACTGAAACTAGCTAGATCAAAATAGTCATTGAATACATTCATTATTTTAGTTGCATTAGATGTCTCGAATGCTCCTGTCACTTTATCCCGCCAGTCTATTCTACTCCAAAATATTTTTTTTAATAAATAAACAGCATAGTGTACTTCCGTTAACGGAAATCTTTCATTAAACCTAATAGCACCTACATTTTCAAAATATTCCTCAGCGCTTTTATTTGTCGCACCTTCTTTTAACCATTCCCTCAAGTGAGTAAATACAGCTTCCCCTCTTTTGATAGTTTCTTCATCGTTGAAAGATTTATAGGTAGCTAAATATTCCGATTTTCGTACTTCACTAAGCCATTCCTTTTTTAATTCATCAATTTGAGTATCAACAATATTTGATAAATTTCTAGTCGCCATAATTCCTCCGGTATTTATAACTTAAAAGTGTTTGTTTTATCTGATAATACCAATACTTAATCCTTCACCGTACATTTTTTCTCTTATTTCTCTTACACTTTCTTGGTACAAAGCACCTTTAATGACTATTTTCTCCAGTTCATCCTTATTGAATTTTCCGGATTCCATTAAATGACTGTACAATTCGTGCATAAAACCTTTGATGATATAAAAGTCACCAAGATCAAAATAATTATTAATTACCGTCATAAACTCAATGGCATCAACAGCTTTAAGGATTCCTTGTACTTCATCTTTCCATGCAACAAAACTCCATAGAACTTTCTTTTCCAGGTAAAGGGCATAGTAAACTTCGGATAAAGGGAAACCTTCTTTAATTCGTTTCACACCAATTTCTTTAAAGTAAACCGCGGCATCTTCGTTAGATGCTCCTTTTAGCAGCCAATCCAACAAATTTGAGAATAAAATATTCCCTCTCGAATGAAGTTCTTTGTCATTTAGTTTTTTGTAAGTTTCAAGGTATTCTGATCTTTTAACCTCTTGTACCCAAGTGTTGGTAAGATTATCGAGATGACTTTCAACAATAGCTATTAAACTTTCGTAAACCATTGCCGCCTCCTTTTTATCATTTATAAAAATGATATTTAATTATATATCACAATAATTATTTATAAACTGAAAATCAAGAGGTCATATGAAAATATAATCGATTTTGCAAAAGTTTATTATTCTTGTAAAAGTTTCAGATTTATTTCTTCATGTCTTTGTTCAAGGATACTTCTTTGTTCTTCTCTTAAATCAAATTTTTCAATTCTTGAATATTCACCTAAAGCTTCTTGGTATAAATTCAGATCTTTTAATAGATCTGCAAAGTATAATCTATTTTCAAAATTTTCGGATGTTTTAGGATAATTTCTAAAAACTTCTTTAGAAACAATAATAGAGGATTCCTTGTATCCCAAGTCATTCAACATCTTCGCACCATTTATTTTCTTCAATCCTAAATCATAACTCTTAACTTCTTCATTTTCGTTAATATCAATTTCACTTCCATATACTGCAGTATTTTTAGAAGAACCATTTCTTTTAATTTTCGGAACGTTTCTAATTTCATCTAAAGCTAAAGCGAGAATTAAATCATTTTTAGAGACTTTTTTAAGATGGTTTAATCCAATTGCAATATCCTCGTTAATTACAAATATCTGATTATTCTTCCTAAGCTGAATAGATGATTTTTTTCCCGTTAAAACTAAATCATCTATAGATAATTTATCATTTATCTTTAAAGTCTCCCATTTTTCTGATGAGCCTTTTAGTAATTTAACATCACCAGAAATTTTTTTTACAGTATATTCTTGTCCAGTAATATTTAAGACCAATGTCAGGAAAAATATAATTGCTGATTTCATAATATGCCCATTTGTAATTTTTAATATCTAATAAATTTCAATAATCTCTACCTTATTTTTTGCCAGCCCATGATTTTCAATTGCTTCGTTGTAAAATTTATTTGCTCCCACTTCCCAAGCTCTATCAAAACTAGTAAGTGAAGTAACTTCTAACGGTATCCAAACTTCCTCAATACCAGTATAGTTTTTCCTAATCAAAAACTTGCGTTCATTGATGGTAATTTGATTTGATTCATTTGGAGTAAGCCTAGTGTTTAACAATAATGAAACATGACCAATACCTTCATCAGGCTTATAATCAATAAATGCTGTTTGAATACCAACGCTTTCTAATAAGGAGCTGAAGCAAACACTTAAATCATCACAATCTCCACCTTGCAAATCTATTGTTTCCTTTGGAAATTGAACATAATCAACTGTAGCTCTTCTATCTGAGACATAATTCACATTTTTCACAAATTCATTAAATAGAAGTTTCATAGATTCAAATGTTTCTAAAGTCTTATTTTTTTTAATACTATGCTCATTGATAATGGATTTCGCATAAATACTTGAATACTCTAAATCCGCTTTAACAAAATATCTTAGATTTCTGACAGTCCCATCCCAATTATTCTTACCATGAATAAGAATTGGTCTTTGGATTTCATCATCAGGTTCATCATTTATTGTAGTTAAATAAAATAGTGCATTCCCTATTTGACTCTTTTCAATATTAGTAAATTCATTGCCTACAATAATAAAAAATGATACTTCTGATGTATCAAAGGGCTGGATGTTAACAATTGGTGAATAAATTTTTTCTGATGTTACATTTTTTATATAACAAGAGGGTTTGATTGAGACTGTTTTGCTTGTTAAATTCACAATTGTACCTGTTGCAATTGGACGATCAATATAATTATCCTGAAATGTTGGAAATATGTCGGAATGAATGTTAAGATCAATGAACTTTACTTGTTTTTGTATCTTGAAGCTAAGTGCAAAATTCATATTTAGATTTAGTCTTTCTGGATTAAAAAAATTATTCTGGATATTATGAATTCCAAAATTTTTGAACTGATCAAGGGATCTATCATGATTTCTGTCATTAAAATATTTTAAATATGAAAGTGTTATGCCAAAGAGATTATTCGAATAACTAAGACTTGGTAAAATTCCTGCTATATAAGGTAATTGATATTTGTCGTGAAGAATTGCTGACCCAATTGTAAAAAGATTCTCATTAACCCTAAAATTATAATTTAGACCAAAGATGAATGAGCTATTGGATTCAACTTTCCCTGATAAAGCTAGACGATTATTTGGTAAATATTCAACTCCAATGACCAAACCCTTATTCAGTTTCAAATTATATTTTGTTGTATTGATTTCAAATTCACTACCTTCATCTTCACTATCATAATCCTTTAGTATAAATAAATTATTAGTAGATATGGAGATGCCTAAATTTTCAAGCGGAAAATATTTAATTCCTAAGTCGCCTCGCCAAAAATTTTTAATAGTTACTTCATCTTTAATTTGTAAAATATTGGTCGTATCGTTGCTAAAATATGAAGGATATTCTTCATCAAATTTTTGTTCAAAATATCTTAGCGATATGCCAAAAGAAAATTTATTACTGAAATTATATGAGTAGCCAAAACCATATTTTTCAGAGTATTGAAGGTTGGTTTTATAATTTTGAACACTATCACCAAATAAAAATTCTGTCCTGGAATTAAAAATAAATTCCTGCTTTATATTGGGGGTAAATCTCATATAGAAATAATGAGCGTCAATTCTCTTGCCTAATCCTAGACTTTTTAGGTTTATATTACTTTTCTTGTTGACTATTGATCTTAAAGATAATGAAAGCTCCCAATCTTCAATTGTTGAAAAATTATTAATATTTGATTCGAGTGAATTCATTCGGAAATTACTGTTATAAAAATTTTGAGTAAAACCATAATCATTTAAAATCTGCTGGGAAATAACAATACTAGGACTAAGCAGACCAATTAAAAGAAATAAAGTTTATGCCAATTCTGTTAAATTTTAACCCAAATATTATGTATACTTTGTGAAGCAAAATAAATATCACCTAAACTGTTCGTTGAATTTGTTTTTCGGATTTTTCTTAGAAAAGTAAAGACCAGATAATCAAATCTATCAGAATAAACTATATCCTTGATTAAGGAGTTTTTTATCTCAAACTTATTTGAAGTAAATTGCCGGAATCTAATAAGGGGAACTAATTGATTCTTATTTTTTAAGATTCCGCCAACTATTACTTCTTCATCTAAAATCCCTTCAGCCAAAACATTACTAAGCTGAGATTCATTCCAAGACAAGAGTAATCCCTGTGTACCTCTCTTTTCATTTCCAATTAATTCTACTTTACCAAAAATTTCATCGGGTAATTTAAGTCTCAAATTATTTGAGAAACCAACATCATCTATAATTTCAATATCAAAATTATTATTATAAGGGAAATCATGATTTTGTGGTATAAAAACTCTGCGATATGTTATTGTATGTTTAATTCCAACCAATGTATCTTTGAGATTTCCATTTTCTACATACCTTATTCGCAAAGGTTCTACTAATGCATTCTGTCCGTTAAACTTTACTGACCGAGTATCTTTTGTGGAAAATCCAATTACTCTATTATTAACGTTTAAAATAGGTTTATCTTTATCAAAAAAGATTGCTTCACCATACCCTTTATAAATTGTTACATTTTCGATTGTATTCTTTATACCACTTACGGAAATTACAGATGCTTCTAAAATTTGCTCTTCAACTATTCCTGTCGAATCATATCCTGTAATCTTATAATTAGCTGGATCTGGATTTACAACCGTTATTTCTGCATCCTGAGGAGCAGTATTTATAATTTCAATTGGCGCTGGATCTTCACAAGCAAAAAACGAAATTACTAGAGTAAGTGATAATATTTTCTTATTTATTAAGTACATTTTTAAACTGAATTATAAAAGGCATATTTAATAAAAACAAGTGAAATTAAAAAATAAGCCTAACTAAATTTTAGCTAGGCTTAAGGATATTTGATTTACTTAGTTAACAATATATGGAATTCCCCATGAACTAGTTTCAACCGGTGCAACACTATCTTTAATTACACCCCATGGGAAAGCATTTATAACAGCATGTTTAAATCCTTTGAATTGATTCACAACCCATTCTCCTTTATAAGTTCTATAATAATATCCATTATATTCCATATAGTCCTCTACGTATGCAAATCTTCTTTTGGCTCTTACATTTTTTCTATCTCTTAATGCACCATGTGTTAAGGTTACATAATCGACTTCAGGATAAATACTTTTAATATTTACCTCAACACCAACTGTTTCGAATTGAGTCAAAGTTGGAACTAATCTTTCAAATGAAGGGCCTCTTGATAAGAAATATTCTAATGGATCAGAAATTATTATTGATTCACCATCTGGCAAATAAATTGTTACACTTTCAATTTCAATATTTTCATCTAATGTTCCGCCAACTGGTAATGATATGGCATCTAATTTCCAGTTTTTTCTAGGATCTTGAGTGTTATTGACTTTTACAAATTTCAAATTACGGGTAATTACAGTCGAGAATGATTTTTCGTATACATCCAGGTCAATTTCATCAACTGGAACATCGATTGGTTCTGAAGATGCAACGATAAATAATACCCCTTCAAATGTTTTGGTAAGAGTACCAAAAGCTTCGTCACCCTCAAACGTTAATTCAAGGTTTCTCTGAACTAAATGCATTTTTTGTCCTACTCTTACCGGATAAATTTCTTCTGCTGTCTTACCAAGAACAAAATCCATTGCTTCTTCTTCATCATAGTTTACATCAAATGATTGAATGGATTCATCCTCATCTACAATTTTCTCTAAAGCTTCCTTATCCGATAAAGTATTTGAATCAGATAAGAGTAACGAATCTTCTTCACTGCATGCAGTTGAAATTAATATTAGAACTAGAGTAAAAAGTATAATCAAAAGTTTTGAATTTAAGTTTTTCATCTTTATTTCTCCTTTTTTTTTGGATTTTCGGTTTGCAAATCTGCAAGTGAAAAATCATCTTTCGTGCCAATCCGAGAAATATCCGTAACTCTTTACTTTTCAACTGGTTAGAGAAATGAAGACTAAATTTAATATGCCTGAATGGTAATGCCAAATGCCTGAATGTGATATTTCAGGCAGTTTGCATTAGTTTCTTGATGACTAAATCTAAATATACATGATACTTTTGCGGCAGGTTTTTGTATTTTGAATTTAAGTGATATTTGACTTCTTCAAAAGATTTATCAGAATGTTTTCTGACATCATTTTGAATGTTAGAAAGAAATTTATTTAACTTGGACTCAACTTTTTCTATTATTTTGCTATCATCTGATGATGAAATTTCTTCAACTGTCAGCTCAATATTAAAATCATTCTGAGAATATGATCGAAAGAGCAATCCTCTGAAATTTTCTGAAATTACAGTTCTATTTAAATTACCTAATTCTTTTGCAGTCTCATTTATCGAGGAATGAGAAAATTTCTTCTCACGAAGTGATTCTAAAATTAAATTTTCTAATTCGTCTTTCTGAAGTTTTGATAAATCATCAGGAAGATCTTTAAGCTGAATTAAGGTTCTGCTTTCTGATTTTGCAAATATTATTGATCTTTTGATTATCGATTCAAGCTCTCTAATATTGCCTTTCCACTCATTTTCAATTAGTCGATTTATTACAGCTTTAGAGAATGTAAAATCTTCTCCTTCTCTTTTTGCAAAATATTCTGCTAATAATTCAATATCCTCTTTTCTTTCTCTTAGATTAGGTAATTCAATATTAATTACATTTAGCCGATAAAATAGATCCTCTCTGAATTTTTTCAATTTAACCAATTCAAATAAATTTTTATTGGTAGCTGCAACAATTCTCACATCAACTTTATCAGTTTTCGAAGAACCGACTTTCTGAAAATCACCGGTTTGCAGAACCCTTAACAGCTTTACTTGAAAATTATCACTTGTTTCTCCAATTTCATCTAAGAAGAGAGTTCCATTATTAGCCTCTTCAAATCTACCAATTTTATCCGCGACAGCACCAGTAAAAGCCCCTTTAACATGTCCAAATAGCTCACTTTCTAATAAATTATCTGTTAAAGCTGCGCAATTTACGGCCACAAAACTGATTCTTTCTTCTCTCACTTAAATTATGTATTGCATTTGCTACTAATTCCTTTCCGCTTCCACTTTCACCCATTATTAAAACTGAAGCATTTTGTGGAGCTACCTTTTCAATTATTTCGATTATTTTATCCATTTTATTACTACGATAAACAATTCCTTCAAAGATTTTTGGCTCAATACTTTTTGTGTATTGCTCTTTATCATCTTGTTCAACAGATTTTAATTTATCTATTTCTTTTTTCATTTCTCTTATTTTTAATTCTAATCCATCAAAAGAACTTGATTCTTCACTTGCTAACTGTTGCTTGAGCTGTTCAAGTTTTTGTTCTTTTATTCTTAGATTTCTTTGCAGAACTGAAGTTTCGTTTAAAGTTTCATTAAGTTTCTTTTTGCTCTGTGTAACTTTATCAAAAAAGTTATAAGCTATAAAAAATGAAATTGGTATGAAAAATGAAGCATAATCAAGCTGTAATTGAAATGTTTGCCAGAGTACAAAAAGTAATAATAAAGTGAATATTAAGAAACTTATTAAGAAAAAATTTCGTAATTGAATATAAGCTAAGAAAATTATTAAAATGAAAAATGCATACTTAGATAAACTTATAAAATGGTGATTGAACATATTATTATTGAGGATATTATCTAATGCAAATGCATGCAGGCCTAAACCCGGTAATTCAGAATTGAAGTGACTATTCACTGATTTTGCTATGAGTGGGTCACTAACCCCAACTAAGATTATTTTGTCCTTAAATTTTATTAGTCTGGGATCGTTATTTTCAACCATTTCAAAAAAATCTAATAAAGAATAATTTGTAAATGATTGCCAAGATGATGAAAAATTTACTTTAATGTTCGAAGTATCATTCTTGATATCAGCTAGTCTGAGACTGAATGAAAGTTCTGAACCATTATTGGTATTAATTTTGGAAGGGATCAATATTCCATTTTTTGAAACAAAATTTATGTGTCCCGTTAAAACTTCTTGAACTTCTACTACTGAGCTTGGATATAACATATTATTAGCATAGAAAATTTCATGTTTTTCAGTTAAATCATCCGCTAATGAAGCTAAAACAACCTTCCCGGATTTTCTAATTGATTCATATAATACATTATTGTAAATATTCTGATATGCAAGATTTTTAGAAAGAAATATTTCTAAACCTATTTTTCTAACATCTAATTTCGTAAGATTATCAATAAGCAAAGCATAATAGCTGCGCTTTAATGGCCAATCACCAAGGTTTTCAATATCATTGGCCGTAATGTGTATGAGAATAATATTAGTATCGGGTCTCGTTTCACCACGAACTGAATAATATGCATTTTCCAAGTTTGAATTGAAATTTTTGGATATAGTTGGAATTATATACAAAATAATGAATAGAAATATTCCAATTGATATAGTAATAATTTTCTTCTTAGATATCATAAACTTAGATATACTCTTAAGCCACTTATAATAGTTTAGTTTCACTTGGCATTTGTTAATAAAGGAACAATAACCTAATCAAATTCTTAAACTTTTTTCTTATTAACTTTACCAAACTAATTTAACAAATTTGAATTAAATTTTATCTAAAAAAGAGGCAGATATGGAATTCTTAGTTAATGGATTAAAGGTATTTACACATGGAGATAAAAATGATTTGCCAATCATTTTCGTTCATGGATTCCCTTATGATCATACAATGTGGGATTATCAAATTAATGAACTAAGCAAAGATTATTTTTGTGTAACCTACGATATTAGAGGATTGGGTGAAAGCTATATTGGTGATGGTCAATATACAATGGAAGCTTTTGTTTGGGATCTTTACTCAATAATTGACGAACTTCATATTGAAAAACCTATTTTATGTGGACTATCAATGGGAGGTTATATTTCGCTGAGAGCAGTAGAAAAGGAACAAAATAGATTTGCCGGATTAATTTTATGTGACACAAGGTCTGAAGCAGATGACAATGAGGGAAAAATAAAACGTTCAAATGCAATTGATAAAATTAGTGTTCAAGGAGTTGAAGCTTTTACTTCCGAGTTTGTACCTAATTGTTTTCATCCAAAGACACCTAAAAAATTAAGTCAAATGTATAGACGAATATTTGATATTACTAAAAATCAAAACCCAATTGGAGTAAAGGGAGCTCTTATTGCAATGTTGAGTAGAAGAGATACTACAGATTCATTAAAAGAAATTAAATTCCCAACTCTTGTTTTGGTAGGTGCTGAAGATGCGCTTACTCCACCAACAGTTATGAAAAAATTAGCTAAAAAAATTAAGAAGTCGAAATATTATGTAGTACCAAAAGCAGGCCACATGACACCATTGGAAAATCCCGAATTTGTTAACAAGAAAATTAAAAGGTTTATTGAAAAAAATTTTAAGAATGACTAATGGGATATTTTTTTAGTCGAGGTTGCCAACTCCAATAATTACAAGTTGGACATGTTGGTAGTTTATCTTCATTTTTTTGAATATGCATTTTACGCAAATTTTTCTGTTGATGGCCTTGCCATATCTCTTTAATAGAATTAGTATTGGCATCGCCTGTTAATAATTTCTGCTGCCAATCCATACAACACGCTGATGATTTCCCATCAGAATTTATAAAAGTTGATTCCCAAAGTGAATAACATGGATAACGCTTCAACTTATTTGCGTTACTTTCAAAAACACCCCAACTTAATTGATCCCAAATTTGTAATTCAACATCATAGTCTGACCAGAATTTTTTAAATTCTTTTATTTCATCTTCCATTTCAGGGAATTGAGGTAAACGAATAATTTGTACCAATACTTTTGGTTTCCAATCTGACTTTTTTCTCAGCTCAAGAAAATATTTTATATTATCAATTACTTTATAAAAATTTTTACCTCTAACCTTTTGGTAAAATTGTTCTGAGGCTGCTCCAATACTGAAATTCATTACATCAATTTTATTTTCTAATACTGCTTTAGATATGTGTTCTTTTAAAGGATGCCCATTAGTAGTGATATAAACAGTGTGATCTTTATTCTTTTTTACTCTTCGCAAAATTTCCATAATCTTAGGATGAAGCAGAGGTTCACCATCTTTGTGAAGAGCAATTGATCTTCTTCCATATTCATCAATTTCATCCATTAGCTTATTGAAAAGATCAATATCCATTATTCCAAATTTCCTTACTTCGTCCTTATATTCTTTTAGATGTGGGGGGCAGTGAATACAAGATAAATTGCATACACTTGCAATTTCAAGACTAATCAATTCGGGAAATTCGATATCAGGTTTTGGGACTTTTCCGGCAATTCTTTTATATTGAAAAAGCAATTCACGACCTAAATTACTTGTGCGTAAATTATCCGAAATAATTTTCTTGAATTCCATTTTATTAGGATTTAGTGAAAAGTAACCGTATGGGAAATATATTTTCCATCTTCATAAATAAATTTGGCACTGAAGCATTCCTTTTGAAATAACCAAGGAATGAAGATTTTATCTCCATCCCAAAGATTCAAATCAACTAATTTTTTGTTTTCTATCCACTCCAAATGACCTTCAGGAGAATCGATTAATTTCCCTTCAAATTTCTTAAATACAAAAACCCACACATACCAATCATCAACTCCATCGAATAATGGAAATGTAATTAAACCTTTCATTTCCGGATTTGAGACCTTTAAACCGGCTTCTTCATACACCTCTCGTATTGCGCACTCTTCAGGCGTTTCACCTTGTTCTAATTTTCCGCCTAATCCATTCCACTTACCTTGGTGATAATCATTTTCTTTTTTATTTCGATAAAGCATTAAGGTTTTATCATCTTTCATTACATAACAAAGTGTTGCTAATTTCATATTATCTACATTCTTTATCTGTCATTATTAAATACTTTTGTTTCACATCTAAATTATTAATGGAATCTGAATTTCGTATAAATGAGCTTACAAAACTATTAACTGGTTAGTCCTTTTCCCTTTAATAAATAATTTTTTACATAATCCTCAACAGAATCTTCAATTGAACCAATTTTAGTCTTATATCCTGCTTTTTTAATTTTGTTAATTTTCGCTTCTGTAAAATACTGGTACTTTCCTTTTAATTCATCCGGCATATCAATGAATTCTATGTTTGGCTCCATATCCATTGAAGCAAAGATTGAATTCACAAGATCTACCCAAGTTCTAGCTTTACCTGTACCAACGTTGAAAATTCCATTTTTATCTCTATTTTGCAAAAAGTGAAGAGTCATATCCACAGCATCTTTAACGTAAATGAAATCGCGTTTTTGTTTACCATCTTTGTATTCTTGGTTATAAGATTTGAATAATTTTACTTTACCGGTTCCTTTAATTTGTCCATAAGCCTTATGAACAAGACTTCTCATATTACCTTTATGATATTCATTTGGTCCATAAACATTAAAGTATTTTAAGCCAACAATTTCATCAAGAATTTCTTCTCGTTTAGCCCAAAGGTCAAACATATGCTTTGAATAGCCATACATGTTTAATGGCTCTAGCTTACCCAAATTTTCTTCATCATCTAAATAACCATTTACTCCATCACCATAAGTAGCTGCACTTGATGCGTAAATAAATCTTGCATCCTTTTCCAAACAATAAGCACAAAGTGTTTGCGAGTATTTATAATTATTATAGAGCAAATAATCAGCATCTTTTTCTGTTGTAGAAGAACAAGCACCTAAATGTAAAATTGCCTCAACCTCAAAAGGGAGCGAATCCTCGATTACTAATTCTAGGAACTCATCCTTGTGATAGATGTCGGCATATTTTAACCCGACCAAGTTTTTCCACTTTTCACTTTCACCTAGTCTATCAACAATAACAATATTATCAGTTTTCAGCTCATTTAGTCTCCAAACTATTGCACTTCCAATAAATCCAGCTCCACCGGTTACAACAATCATTTTTACTCCTACACTTTATCGCTTATCAAATATTTACTCTCAAATTTAATTATATTATATCGATATATAAAATTACTTTGATAAAATTTTCGAACATATTCCCTTAAACTGAATCATTAATTATTTGTTTAACTATTGACACAGAATAATGGAAGTACTTAATTTACAGAAGAAAGAATAATAATTTATAAGAAAGAATTCTATGATATTTAATGACTTAACAAAGATATTAAAAGAAAGAATTTTGATTTTAGATGGTGCAATGGGAAGCTTGATCCAAAAGCATAATCTCACTGAAGATGATTTTCGTGCTCAGCAATTTAAAAATCATAGTTTTTCTTTAAGAGGAAACAATGATTTACTCTCTATTACTCAACCTGAAATTATCAAAAATATTCATAGAGCTTACCTTGAAGCTGGTGCCGATATTATTGAAACAAATACGTTCAGTGCAACTTCAATTGCTCAAAAAGATTATGGCACGGAAGATTTTGTTTATGAACTAAATTTTCAGGCAGCAAAAATAGCAAAAGAAGCTGCTATTGAATCAGTAATAAATGAACCATCAAAACCAAGATTTGTTGCAGGAGCACTAGGTCCGACAAATAAAACTTTATCAATGTCATCGAATGTGGAAGATCCGGGCGCTAGAGCACTAACTTTTGATGAGATGAAAAATTCATATTATGATCAAGTCCGCGGTTTAGTTGATGGTGGTGCAGATGTTCTGTCTGATTGAGACGATAACTGATACGCTTAATGCAAAGTCAGCACTGGTTGCAATTCGTCAATATTTTAATGAGAAAAAGATTGTATTACCAATAATGATATCCGGAACTATTGTTGATCAAAGTGGAAGAACACTTTCCGGACAAACTTTTGAAGCATTTTGGCATTCAATTTCCCACACACCGAATTTATTAAGTGTGGGCTTAAACTGTTCTCTTGGTCCTGCACAAATGCGTCCATTTATTGAAGACATTTCAAACTTAGCGAGCTGTTTTGTAAGTATTTATCCAAACGCAGGATTACCAAATGAATTTGGGGCATATGAT
This sequence comes from uncultured Ignavibacteriales bacterium, assembly GCA_963710615.1. GTDB lineage: Bacteria > Bacteroidota > Ignavibacteria > Ignavibacteriales > Melioribacteraceae. The sequence goes on along the minus strand of CAVQBF010000002.1, from coordinate 346,032 downwards.
GAAACTCCTGAACAAATGTTTTCAGTTTTATCTGAATATGCAAGAAACGGTACATTCAATATTGTTGGCGGATGCTGTGGAACAACACCAGATCATATTAAAGCATTTTCAGATATTGCCAAATTGTTCAAGCCAAGAATACCAAAAGAAAGAAGCAATTTGCTCTCCCTCAGTGGATTGGAACCATTAGTTGTTAGACCCGACTCAAATTTTATAAACGTTGGTGAAAGAACTAATGTTATGGGTTCCAAAATGTTTGCGCGTTTGATAAAGGAAGAAAACTATCAGGAAGCCTTAGCAGTTGCTAGAGATCAAGTTGAAAATGGCGCACAAATTATTGACATCAATATGGATGATGCAATGATTGATGCTGAAACTGCAATTACAAAGTTTCTTAACCTAATTGCATCAGAACCTGATATTGCCAGGGTTCCGATTATGCTTGATTCATCAAAATGGAGTGTTATAGAAGCAGGATTAAAATGTCTACAAGGGAAAGGGGTTGTAAATTCTATTAGCTTAAAAGAAGGTGAAGAAGTTTTTAAAGATCAGGCACGAAAAATATTAAACTACGGTGCCGCAACTATTGTTATGGCCTTTGATGAAAAAGGTCAGGCAGATACCTATGAAAGGAAAATTGAAATATGTGAACGTGCTTACAAAATCCTTACTGAAGAAGTAGGATTCCCTTCTGAGGATATAATTTTTGACCCAAACATTTTTGCAATTGCGACAGGTATTGAAGAACACAATAATTATGCAGTTGACTTCATTAATGCAACAAAATGGATAAAAGATAACTTGCCTAATTCAAAAGTCTCCGGGGGTGTAAGTAACGTCTCATTTTCGTTTCGTGGAAATAATACTGTTCGAGAAGCGATGCATTCAGCATTTCTTTATCATGCCATAAAATCTGGAATGGATATGGGTATTGTTAACGCGGGACAGCTGGAGATTTATGAAGAAATTCCAAAAGAACTATTAGAAAAAGTTGAAGATGTAATTTTAAATAGAAGAAAAGATGCAACCGAAAGATTAACAGAGTTTGCCGAGACTATTCAGCGAAAAGGCAAAAAAGAAGTTAAGGCTGAAGAATGGAGAAGTAAACCAGTTGTTGAAAGACTAATTCATTCGCTTGTTAGAGGTATTGATCAATTTATATTTGATGATGTTGAAGAAGCTCGAAAAGAAATTTCTTCTCCGCTTGAAATAATTGAAGGTCCTTTAATGGATGGAATGAATAAAGTCGGTGATTTATTTGGTTCGGGAAAAATGTTTTTACCTCAAGTTGTAAAAAGTGCTCGGGTAATGAAAAAAGCAGTTGCAATCCTAACTCCTTACATTGAAGCAGATCAAAAAGCTGGCGAGGTTAAAAAAGCTGGAAAGATACTATTGGCAACGGTGAAAGGTGATGTTCATGATATTGGAAAAAATATTGTAGGAGTTGTTCTGAGCTGCAATAATTATGACATTATAGACTTAGGGGTAATGGTTCCCTCAGAAAAAATATTAAGTAGGGCTAAAGATGATCAAGTTGATCTGATAGGTTTAAGCGGATTAATTACTCCTTCTCTTGAAGAAATGGTTCACGTTGCAAAGGAAATGGAAAGAGAAAAGTTTACAATTCCATTGTTAATTGGTGGTGCAACAACTTCTAAGATTCATACAGCAGTAAAGATTGATGAAAATTATTCTGAAGCTGTTGTTCATGTTCATGATGCATCTAAAGCTGTAGCAGTTGCTGGAAAGCTTTTAAGTGATTCCAGTAAAAAAGGATTCATGAATGAAATATCAATTGAATATACAAATATGAGAGAAAATCATAAAAAGAAATATTCCGCAAAAAATTATATCTCAATAGAAGAATCAAGAAAAAATAAATTTCAAATCGATTGGAAATCTGTATCAATTAAAAAACCTAATTTCATTGGAGTAAATAAACTTAAAGAATTTCCACTGGATGAAATAAAAAACTACATTGATTGGACACCATTTTTTATTGCGTGGGAAATGAAAGGGAAATACCCAACAATTTTTGAAAATGCAAAATATGGAACGGAGGCGATAAAGTTATTTGATGAAGCTCAGGTTTTGCTCAACAAAATTCTTGATGAAAAATTACTTACCGCAAATGCTATTTATGGAATATTTCCAGCTAACAGTATTGATGATGATATTGAAATTTATGAAGATGAGACGAGAAAAAATGTAAAATCGGTATTTCATACTTTAAGGCAGCAAGCTGATAAGGCTTCAAGTTTAGCTTTATCAGATTTTATTGCACCGAAAGTAAGTGGGATAAATGATTACATAGGGGCCTTTGCTGTCACAACTGGATTAGGCTCAAAAGAATTAGTAAAAAAATATGAAGATAATCATGATGACTACAGTGCAATTATGGTTAAAGCAATTGCCGATCGATTAGCTGAAGCTTTTGCCGAACTGCTTCATGAGAAAATTAGAAAGGAATTTTGGGGTTATGCCTCTGAGGAGAAATTTGAGAATACTGATCTCATTTCTGAAAAATATCAAGGCATTCGCCCTGCTCCTGGATATCCAGCTCAACCGGATCATACTGAAAAAATTGATCTATTCAAATTGCTTGATGTAGATAACTCAATCGGAATTTCTTTAACAGAAAGCTTAGCTATGGATCCACCAGCATCAGTCTGCGGAATATATTTTGCTAATCCAGAGGCTAAATACTTTAATGTCGGTAAAATAAGTAAAGATCAAGTTCAAGATTATGCTAAACGTAAAAATATGACTTTAAATGAGGCTGAAAAATGGCTGGCGCCAATTCTGAATTATAAATAGTTTTTAATTTCAATAATACTCTTTTTTTGAACTCATTGCGAATCCATCTATCCTTCATGAACTGAGTCATAATTGATATTAGAAATAGCATACCCAAAAAGTTATTTATAATTTTTTATAAATCTCATTTTGATAATTTCTACATGTAAATTCTACCATTTACACTATTATTAGTCAATTCCTTTATAATTTATATTCTATTATTTTGGCTTAGTTTTTGTATAATTAGGATAAGATTAAATATTTTAATAATATAACTTGTCTCATTAGAGTGAGGTTATTATGCAAAAACTGAAGCTAACTTTTATTTTATTTTTTATTCCAATACTCCTTTCAAATCTATTGGCTCAAATCAAAATAATTGACCACAATTGTACAGATATTTCACAAGTACCGGAATCTGCGATTCTCAAAGCAAAAACCGAATTGCATATTGCATATGGTCATACATCTCATGGAAGTCAGATTGTCACCGGCATGAATAATCTGGATGAATTTATGGGCGGGACAGGATTATACAATTGGCACAATGGGCCAGAAGTAGGTTCGCTTGATATTGACGATGGTTTTATGAGTGGCGATTTAGGAAATCCAGATAGGATAACTTGGGCAGTAAGAACAAGAGAATATTTGAATAATCAAGACAATTACGATGTGAATGTTGTGATGTGGTCTTGGTGCGGACAAGTAAGCAGCGCATCTGAAGATGATATAAATACATACTTAAATTTGATGAATCAGCTGGAGATAGATTTTCCAAATATTGATTTTGTTTATATGACAGGACATTTAGATGGTAGCGGGTTAAATGGTAATCTTCATTTAAGAAATGAGCAGATCAGAAATTATTGCCGTACAAACAATAAATATCTCTTTGATTTTGCCGATATTGAATGCTATGATCCTGACGGGAATTATTACGGGAATAAAAATCCAAATGATGCATGTAATTATGATTCAGATGAGAATGGATCACTAGACGCAAACTGGGCAATTGACTGGCAGAACACACATCCTGAAAATGTTGATTGGTATCAATGTTCTTCTGCACATTCGCAGCCTTTAAATGCAAACCAAAAAGCATATGCCGCATGGTGGCTTTGGGCTACTATAGCTGGTTGGCAAGGTATATCAAATATAAATGTTGACTATTCAGCACCAATTGAAATCAATCTAATGAATAATTATCCAAATCCTTTTAACCCAACCACTACGATTAAATACACCATTACAAATAATGCTTCCGATTTTAGCAACCAAGTAACTCTAATCGTTTATAACATCCTTGGATCTTCAATTTCTACATTGGTGAATCAACAGCAATACTCAGGTAATTACAAAGTGGTTTTTGATGCAGGAAATTTTCCCAGCGGCATTTATTACTATACTTTAACAATTGGAAATTTTACGCAAACTAGGAGAATGATATTAATGAAATAAAATCAGAACAAAACAGCTCAGGGAATCTAAAAAATATTTAGATTGTAATTATTTTTCAATCTTTTTATTTTGAAAAAGATTTCAATATAAAAAAGGAAGCCTTATGAAAAGTAAATCTTTTTTTACAATAATTGTATTACTTACAACTTCTCTTACTTTTTTAGTAGGTCGAAGTTTTAGAGTTGGACAAGTTCCAAACGGAACTAAATTTAGTTGTAATACTTGCCACAACAATGGTGGCGGATCAGCGAGAAATCCTTTTGGTCAGGCCGTTGAGTTAATTACAGGAAGCAGTAACACAAATTTTTGGGGACCTCAACTTGCCAGCCTTGATTCTGATGGTGATGGATTTACGAATGGCGAAGAACTGCAGGACCCCAATGGACTTTGGAATGGTGGTGATCCCCCTGGTGATTTTTCACTTGTGACAAACCCGGGTGATGCAACTGATTTTCCAGTTTCTGTAAATCAATTAGCAGAAATTCCTAATGATTATAAGTTAGGAAATAATTATCCAAATCCATTTAATCCTACTACGACAATATCTTTCAGTATTCCTGAAAACTCTGATGTATTATTAGAAGTATATAACACACTTGGTGAAAAAGTTAGAATGTTAGTAAATGAAAATTATTCTTCCGGAAGTTATTCAACAATTTGGAACGGAAGAGATGATTTTGGACGTGAAGTTAACTCAGGTGTTTACATATATAGAATTGTTGCTGCTAATTTTGTTGATTCAAAAAGAATGATCTTAATGAAATAAAATATTGTTAAGGGACGAATTCAGTATTAAATTCGTCCCAACTTTTTATTTTACCAATTTTGCAATTCTATTAAATCTTATAGAACTTAGAAGATCCAACGGTCTTGTAAAAGGAATATCTGAATCCCAAGACCAAAATATTACTATCGGCGTTCCAACAATATTTTCTCTCGGTACAAAACCCCAAAATCTGCTATCCAAACTGTTATCTCTATTATCTCCAACCATAAAGTAGTAATCTTCTTTAATTGTGTATTGATCAGTGACTTGACCATCAATATAAATTTCATTTTCTTTAACATACACTGCAAATTTTCTCAACTCTTTGTTGATTAAGCTTCTCCATTCGTCAATATTATTGATATTTAATTTGACTACCTCGCCCTTCTTTGGAATTATAAGTGGACCGTAATTGTCTTCATTCCAATTAGTATTAGCTGGAAATATTTGATTATTTCTAATCCCTTCAGCTTTAATAGTCCGATTTAAATAATTTACATCTGCTGGTATTGGGGACTGTGTTCCATTTACAAAAATTACTTTATTTCTTATTTCGAGAGTATCTCCCGGCAGAGCAACACACCTTTTAACCCAATATTCAACTGCATCATCAACCAACTGATTCTGTTCTCCTGGAAATCTGAATACAATAATTTCATTTCTTTTTGGTTCTCTAATTGAAGGCATCTGAACGTATGGCAATTCAATATTGGTAAATGGAATGTTCCTTGGAGTTGCAGCACCAAAAATAAATTTATTTATAAATAATCTGTCGCCGGTGAGAATCGTATTTTCCATGGAAGGTGTAGGAACAATTGAACCTTCAATAAATGCTGATGTAATAAAAATAAAAATTACAGCGGTAAAAATTATACTTTTAACTTCTCGGTAAATATTTTTTTTATCAATTTTTCTTTTTTTCATTATTTCTCCACTAAGTATATTTTGGACGTTCTCACCTATTAATTGTTCAAAATTAACCACTAAGAGATAAATTTTTACCCAACAGATTTATAATAACCTTTAAGACTTTTTGTGTGTTGAAATATCGAATATGAGGAAATAGTAATTATCCCAAATTTCAAAATAGTTTGGATAATTTGAGAGTAACATGAATTTGAAAATTATTTCTCAAATATTGCGAAAAAAGGAAGTTGGGGAAAATAAATAATTGGAATAATTAAAAATGATTATCCCAATTGTATAATATTATTTTTCTTCATCTTTTTTCAAGGGATCTTTAAAACTTTTCTCGTATTGGCGAATGGCTCGAGCACTCATACCCATACTAGAAAATCCTCCATCGTGAAATAAATTTTGCATTGTTACTTTTTTAGTCAGATCCGAAAATAATGTGATGCAATAATCAGCACATTCATCTGCTGATGCATTACCCAGGGGTGACATACGTTCAGTGAAATCAAGTAACGAATCAAATCCATCAATACGACTTCCAGCTGTAGTTACAGTCGGAGATTGTGATATTGTATTAATCCTAATAAATTTTTCTCTACCATAAATATATCCAAAACTACGTGCTATAGATTCAAGAATTGCTTTCGCATCTGCCATATCATTATATCTATCTAAAGTACGCTGCGCGGCAATATATGATAATGCTAAAACCGATCCCCATTCATTAATAGCATCAAAATTACGGCATGTTTGTAATGTTTTATGGAATGATAAAGCTGAAACATCCAAAGTTTTTAAAAAATTAGGGTAATTAATATTATCATAAGGAATATCTTTTCTGACATTTGGTGACATTCCAATAGAATGAAGTAAAAAATCAAATTTCCCACCAAAATGTTCCATTGATTTTTGTATTAAATTTTCAATATCTTCAAGATTAGTAACATCACATGGAATTACTGGTGAATTAATTTTCTTAGCAAGTTCATCAATTTCTCCCATTCTAATTGCAAATGGAGCATTTGTTAAAACAATTTCTGCGCCTTCATCATGAGCACGCTCTGCAACTTTCCAAGCAATTGAACTAGAGTTCAAAGCTCCAAAAATAATTCCTTTTTTCCCTTTTAATAAATTATATGCCATAACTTTTATTTCCCTGATAGATATTTTGATTTTATGATAATTTTATTAACCCAATTTAACAATTAATATTTTGTGTAAATAATTTTTCTTTAACAAGTTCTCATTTTATCAGAAAATAAATAATAACTATACGGTATTATTAAAACGTTTTCAAATTTATTGAAATAAATTCCAAAAAATATTTATCAACTACGAAACTTTTCGTAATTCTATTCGTCATAAGGTCAGATCTTGGAGAAATTATGAAGAAATTTAAGCCAACAGAATCTGAATTAGAAATTTTAGGATTACTTTGGAGCAATGGCCCTTCAACGGTAAAACAAATAAATGATTTGCTAAATAGAGAGAAAGAAGTTGGTTATACAACAACTCTTAAGATTATGCAAATAATGCTTGATAAAAAAATCCTCAAGAGGGAGAAATTGGGTAGAAGTCATATTTACGATGCCGCTATTAAAAAGCGTGAAACTCAAGAAATTCTACTTGAAAAATTCTTAAAATCTACTTTTTCCGGATCTGCAAGTAAACTAGTTATGCAAGCAATTGGAAGAGAAAACACAACACAGAAAGAAATTGATGAAATAAAAAATTATCTCGAATTGTTGGAGAAAAAGAAAAATGGAATTGAATAATATTATTAACGCTTTAGGCTGGACTTTAATAAATTCACTTTGGCAAGGATTATTTGTTCTCTTAATTCTTGCTATTGCGATGGTTCTTATTAATCCTAAGTTTTCCAAAATTAGATCAATTATTGCTTTTGCCTGTATTCTTTTTGTGTTTGCTGCATCAATTAGAACATTTTCCGATTTATATTCACAACAATCATTTTCCACTGAAAATATAAATAGTGTGCTTACAAAAGAATCAAATTTTGCTCTGTTTCATGAAATTTCTATAAATGCTAATAAAACTGCGAATACCTCTATTTCTACTTGGGATGGAATTATAAATTCCATCTCAAGTTTTGGAAGTATGAATATAAATTACATTGTTTCAATATGGTTCATTGGAATGCTTTTTCTATCTGTAAGAATGTTAGGTGGATATTTTTATATGCAGAAAATGAAAACTCAAAACCTACTTTCGGTTAGTGAAAAATGGCAGAAAAAGGTTCTACAAATTTCAAGATTATTAGGAATCGATAGATCGGTAAAACTATTCGAATCAACAATTGTGAATTTCCCAACTGTTATTGGTTATTTGAAACCAGTGATTCTAATGCCGCTTGGAAGTTTTTCTGGAATGCCAGGTGATCAAATAGAAATGATATTAGCTCACGAATTAGCACACGTAAAAAGAAGCGATTATCTATTGAATTTAGTTCAATCATTTCTGGAAATACTTTATTTCTTTAATCCATCTGTTTGGATAATTTCAAAAATCATAAGAAATGAAAGAGAATATGCATGTGATGATCTTGCTCTGCAATTAAATGAAGATTCCAAAGTATTGGCAAATGCTTTGCTAACACTACATCAAAATAAAATAAATAAACCAGTTGTTGCTCTTTCAGCCATAGGTTCAAAAAACTCACTACTAGGGAGGATTAAAAGAATGGTAAATAAAAATAATAACCATCCAAATTATCAAAAGAAAATACTTTTATCCGCAATTCTAATAATTGCACTTTTTACAATAACGTCTATTGCATGCTCATCTTCAATGGATAATTCTAATGATCAAAATACATTGAAAGATCCAGCTATCAATTTATCATCTGAATCAGCAGAAGTTAAAGCTTTTGAATCACAAGAAGTTTCGCCAATTGAAGAATTTCAATCGGTGGAAGATATTGGCGAGGCAGTCCAAATAATAAATTTAGAGGAAGGTAAAAGGAAATTTAATTTTCACAAAGATGATGTTCATTGGAAAGGGACAGTAGAAAATGGAAAACTAGTTGAACTTTATAAAGATGGTGATAGAGTTCCAGAAAATGAATTAAGAAAACATGAGGGATTTATACTCAGTACACTTGGTGAAATTGATGATGCACTTGCAGATATTGAAATCAACATGGATGATTTAAAGAAAGATATGGCACAGCTAAAAGATGATTTGAAGGATATAAAAATAAATTTAGATTTTGATGAACTTAATGAAATTGAAAGCCATTTTAATTCAGACGAATTTAAAAAAGAAATGCAAGAGGTCAAAGAGTCTCTCAAGGATATTAAGATAGATATAGATTTTGATCATATAAAAGAAATTGGTGAACATTTTAATTCGGAAGAATTCAAAAATGAAATGGAAAATATGAGACTCGAATTAGAAAAAATAAAAGACTTAAAAATTAATTTTGATAAAGAATCATTTAGAGAAAGTATGGTAGAACTAAAAGAAGGTCTTAAGGATATTAAAATTAATGTGAGTGATTTGGATATTGATCTAACTGATTTGAAAATAGACTTAGCAGATCTAAAAGTTGAAATGAGAAAGTTAAAGAATTTTATGAGTGATCTTAAAAAAGATTTAGTAAAAGAAAATATTATCAGTAGTATAGATGAAGATTTTGAACTTGAATTTAGTAAAGAAAAAATTCTTGTAGATGAGAAGGTTCTACCAGATAATTTACATAAAAGATATTTAAAAATGTATAAAGAACATTTTGGGAAGGAATTAGAAAGCAACTTTGTAATACATGATTAATTTCCACTTAAGTAGAGATGCATAGTCATGCATCTCTACGAACTATCCTCCAACTTGCCATAATTGTCTAAATATTATAAATTCCTAATTAAAATAATGGAAAGGGCTGGATATGGCTGAATTAAAAACAAAACTTAACGATGCAAGTGTAGAAAAATTTCTTAAAGCTGTTGAAGATAAGGAGAAGAGAGAGCTCTCTTATAAAATTCTAGAGTTAATGAAAAAAATAACAAAAGAAGAACCAAAAATGTGGGGAAACAGTATTATCGGTTTTGGAACTTACCACTATAAGTATAAAAGCGGTCAAGAAGGAGACTGGATGCAAGTTGGTTTTTCACCCCGTAAGCAGGCAGTTACATTATATATTATGTCAGGATTTAGTAAATATGAGAACTTAATGAATAAATTGGGTAAATATAAAACCGGGAGGTCTTGCCTATATATAAAGAAAGAAGAAGATATTGATTTTAAAGTATTAAAAGAGCTAATTGCTCAATCCATTAAATATATTAGGAATAAGAAGTGGGAATAACAAAAATTAATAATTCAAATTAAGCAATATATTACCAATATCATTTTGAAAAAAGAATTCTCTCAAACATTATCGCCAAAACTATAACCATAACACAGCCAATGAAATTAAACCACAAATAAGGAATGTCAGTAAAAGCGAAAAACAATAATACTGAGGCTTCGGCAATTAGAGCAGCTAAAAATACTGAATTGCCACCAACTTTTTTAATATAGAAAGCAACCAAGAAAATTCCCAGAATTGTACCATAAAAAAGTGAGCCAAGAATGTTTACAGCTTCAATAAGTGAGCCTAAGCTATTCGCAAAGAGTGCAAAGAAGATTGCAAATCCGCCCCAAAAAATTGTTAGTACTTTTGAAGTAATAAGATAGTGTGTCTCGCTGCCATCTTTCTTAATCATTCTTTTGTAAATATCCATTACAGAAGTTGAAGCTAAAGCATTAAGTTCAGCAGATGTTGATGACATTGAAGCAGATAGAATTGCAGCTAAGACAAGACCGATTAATCCGGTTGGTAAAAATCCAAGAACAAAACTTAGAAATATAAAGTTCGTATCATTTCCATCGCTAGCCGGATTATTTTCTTGAATTAGCCCAATTGCTTTTTTTCTTATTTTATCTGCTTTTTTATTTTCATCCAGAATATTCTTTTGTTCAATTTCAATTGCTGCTGCATCATCACTATCAATAGCCGTGATTAAATTATTAATTGATTCCCTCTTTGTTAAATAAATACTATTGAACTCATTCTCTAGTTCCGAATACTCCACTGAATATTGACTGTTGGCAATATTGTTGACTTCAACAGGATTAAAATAAATTGGTGGAGTAACAAATTGATAGAATACAAATACCATTGCACCGATCAGTAATATAAAAAACTGCATGGGTACTTTTATCATTCCATTTAACAGAAGTCCCATTCTGCTTTGGGTAATTGAACTTCCTGAAAGATATCTCTGAACTTGTGATTGATCAGTACCGAAATATGAAAGTGCTAAAAACGTTCCCCCAATTAAACCTGACCAAAATGTATAACGGTCATCCAAATTAAATGAAAAATCAATTGTATTTAACTTGCCCATTTTACCTGCAACATGAAGTGCATCTGAAACCCCAATATTTTCTGGTAAAAGTTTAAATATCATAAATCCCGCTGAAAGCATACCAAAAAAGATTACTGTCATCTGAAGCATGTGAGTTTTATTTACAGCATTTGTTCCTCCCGAAGCTGTATAAATAATAACCATAACTCCAATAACTAAAATTGTCCAATTTAATGACCATCCAAGTATTGCGGAAATAATAAGAGCAGGTGCGAATATTGTAAAACCAGCGGCTAATCCACGTTGTATTAAAAATAAAAAGCTTCCAAGTGCCCTGTTTTTAAGATCAAAGCGAGTTTCTAAATATTCATAAGCAGTATAAACATTTAGTTTGTGATAAATAGGAACAGCTGTTATTGACAAAATAATCATTGCAATCGGAAGACCAATATAAAACTGCACAAATCTCATTCCATCAATGTAAGCTTGACCTGGAGTAGAAAGAAATGTTATAGCGCTTGCTTGAGTTGCCATAATAGATAGCGCAACTGTATACCAAGGTGTTGATTTATTTGCGAGAAGAAAATCTTTAACATTTTTACTGCCTCGGCTTTTCCACGTTCCATAGGCAACAATGAAAAGTAGAAATCCGCACATTACAATCCAATCTGTATTGCTCATTCAAAAACCTTTCTAAACAGATAGAATATAAGTAGCCAAGAAACGAGGTTAATCATTACCGCCCAATAGAGACGCGACCATTTTTTTAAGATTGGCGGTGATTCAATTTCCTTGTAATTTTTTCCCATTACTTCCCTTTCGCTGAAATCAGATTAACAAATAGTCTGTATGCACCGGGAACACCAGCTGGCAATTGACGAAACCAAGAATAAGCTGTAAAAATAAAAACACCTTTGCCGTATTCAGCAAAGAGAAGACCGCCAAGTTTTGAAGTCTCTCCTTCATCACTTCCGGCCAAGAGCGGATAAAGTTTTCCTTCCCAACTGTCTGCAAAATATAATCCACGTTCTTGAACCCAATTATCAAAATCTTTTTCTGTAATTTTATTCGGATAGTTAAATATTGGATGTTCGGGAACTAAAATTTCCAACTTGGCATCTTCCTCAGAAATTCTATCTCTCCCTTTAGTGCTGAAAGGAAAAGGTCCAATTTGATCCACATTAATTCCAAATCTTGTGTTGTGCTGGACAATCCATGTCCCACCATTTTCAACAAATTCAATCAGTCTTTTTTGCTGCCGTTCCAATTCAGGGCGAGTATTGAAAGCACGGATTCCGCAAATTATTACATCGTATTCTTTCAAATCTTTTCTCTCCAAGTCTTCGTCAGAAAGATGGTCAATTTCATAGCCAAGCTGAGAAAGTGACGAGGGAATATCATCGCCCGAACCCATTATATAGCCAATACGCTTGGGTTCAATTTTAATATCTAATTTTACCAGATCAGCTTTAACAGGTTTTAATACAGTCTGATGTTTTATATGAGGATAATCGATTTGAACAATTTCATCATTGAAAGTTTTTCCATCAATTACTGCCCAAAATTTAACTTCCAGGGTCCGAGCATTTTGTTCTGGTGAAATTGTAAAAATGAATTCTTTTCTATCACCTTTTTCAGACAGATCAAAATTGTAATTATCAATATCAACATTCCAACCTTGCGGTAAATCGACAAATAATTTTCCTTCTGCTGAATCAACTTTCGTTTCCAGACTGACTTTTATTTGATGCTTTTTGCCGTTAACAAATATATAATTTTCTTTATCAACAGATAAACTAAGTTTGGGAATAATAACAACCGGTCTTTTCAGCTCACCTTTTACAGCATCTGTCCACTTATAATATGTTGGTATTTCATAAGAAAGATTTATCCCATCTATATTTATTGTAAATGTTGATATTATTTCAGGTTTGTTATCAGCATCCGTTACTTTATTAATATTTGTAACAGTGAAATGATTTCCATCATGTTCATCAGCTAACCAGAATGGTTGAGTATAATTGCAATTATCATCTATATTAATTATTTGCTCAATGGTGATTGGTTTATTGTAGCCCAGCATATCATTCATTGATTCTGCATTATTTTGAAAATTCGTTTTTACCTCAACTAATTTAATTGGATAATTTGAACGATTAATTATTGTAGATTCAAGGGGAACATTTTCACCAGTAACTAGTTCTGCTTTTGGCAGTATTGATTCCATCCATAATCCGCTACACATTTTTATAAGCTCTTTTATTTCATTACATTTAATGTTTCTCCAGTGTACATTATCAATCTTAGCTATTTTACTATAAAGATTTAAAAGCATGGGAATTATTTTCTCTGGATTATCAGGCTCAAATTTTTCAATAATATTATTTATATCTACTTCAATAATATTTCCGCCATTAACTTTATTCCAAGTTATATCAACACCCTCAAACAAATCTATTTTTGCTGAATCACCGGCAATATAATCAAAATGGACTAACTGAGTTCCACGATTTGGACTAACTCCAAACCCTTGACTTTTATGCATTGATCTAGCATCGGCTGCTAGTTCATTATATGATTTACCAATAATTGAATTATACTCACCAATATCAATTGAAACAGCTTTATCAGATGGTTGCCATGTGTTCCAATATAATCTTTTCGCCTGCCAAGGTGTTACTGTTTTTAACTGCTCAGGATATTTTTTAGGATCGGCGGCAGCATAAAAAGCTTCTTCAGCTAAAATTGCAGAGGTTAGATGATGTCCGTGCCCACCTTGTGTTTTGCTAAATCTAGTTAATATTACATCCGGTTTGAATTCTCTAATAACTTTTACAATATCTTTAAGAAGTAATTCTTTATCCCAATTTCTAAGTGTTTCTTTCGCAGTTTTCGAATATCCAAAATCTATTGCACGAGTAAAAAATTGTTCTGCACCATCAATTTTTCTTGCAGATAACAATTCTTGGGTTCTTATTACACCTAGCAAGTCTCCGTTTTCATTACCTAATAAATTTTGTCCGCCGTCCCCTCTCGTTAAAGATAAATATGCTGTTCTAGTTAATTTACCTTTTGACATGTAAGTTAGGACAGCTGTATTCTCATCATCTGGGTGAGCCGCAACATAAAGTACGCTTCCAAGTACTTTTAATTTATTCAATGATTGAATTATATCAGAACTTGAATAAGATATTGGCTGAGAAAAACTTTCTTTCTGTGAGCTAAATAATAAAATAATTAAAATTATTGTCTTGAGAACTGGTTTATATTTAAGCAAAAGTTATGTGCCTTTTTAAAAATTGTGAATTATAAGATAATCAAAAATTTACTTTTGAACTTATTAATAATACTTATCCTCTTATTTACAATATTATTCAGGAATAATAAATAAGCAAAAATATTTAAATTAGGATAAATGAATAATATTTCATTATATTGCAAATATAAACTATTTAGAGCGGTTCTAATGAATTTATTTACATATTTTTCTTGACAGCTGTATACATTTTAACTTATCTTTTGACCATGAATTTTACAACTAATCATATCGCAGAAAATATCCTACAGTTAAACATTGTAGAATTACGCCCAACACCACCTCGCCCCTTTTAGGGGTATACTTTAACATATCGTAAACTTTAAATTTTTCTATTCTTTTTAAAATAAGGTAAAAAATGATTTCTGTTGCCATAATCGGTGGTTCAGGTTACACCGGAAAATATATTGTAAAATTTATAAATGAACATATAAATGTCAGTGACTTTACTATTTACGCTAATAAAAGCGCCGGACAAACATTGCATAGTGTTTTTCCTGATCTAATGGGTGAAATTGAGGATCAGATAATTTTAAGTACAAATGATTTAGATAATTCACACGATGTATATTTATTCGCTCTTCCTCACGGAGAATCTATCAAATATATTCCTGCTCTATGTGAGAATAACAAAAAAGTAATTGACCTCGGTGCTGATTTTAGACTTGATAGTAAACTTTCTTTCCTGAATACATATCAATTGGAGCATCCTTTTGAGAAATATTTAGTTGAGAAAAATTATGGCCTAGCAGATATTTATAAAACTTATGATTATAACTTAATTGCTAATCCAGGCTGCTATCCAACTGCAGCTTTGCTATCTGCTATTCCACTAGTTAAAAATTATGGTTCACAGATTCAAAATATTGCAACTATAGCTTACTCTGGATTAAGCGGCGCAGGTAAAAAAGTTTCACAAGAATTCCTATTCTCTGAAAATTATAATAGTGTTAAAGCTTACAACGTTGGATCACATAGACATGAAGTTGAAATTTCTCAAGAACTAAACAAATTTGGTAATTCAATTGATTATTCACTAACAACACATTTGCTTCCGGTTTTCAGTGGGATTTACTCAACTACAATCATTCATCTTAATATCCAAATTTCTCAATCTGAAATTGACTCAGCATTTCTTGATCAATATAAAAACTCAACATTTGTCAGATTAAGAAATAATCCGCCAGAATTAAGATGGGTAATTGGTTCAAATTACTGCGATATAAATGCTAAGAGTCTTAAAAACAAAATTATTATAACAACAGCAATTGATAATTTAGTGAAAGGTGCCTCAGGTCAAGCTGTACAAAATATGAATAAATTATTTGGCTGGGAAGAAACTTTCGGAATTAAAAGTTATAAGGAAGAACTTCAAAATGTTTAATACATCAACTACAGAAATGATATCTAAAATAACATATATTAAAAATGGTTCAGTTACTTCTGTAAAAGGAATTAAAGCAGCAGGAATCCATTGTGGATTGAAGAAAAAGAAAAAGGATTTAGCATTAATTTATTCGGAGGTTGAAGCAGAATCGGCCGGAATGTACACAACAAACAAAGCTGCTGCTGCCCCAGTGAACATATCAAAAAAAATAACCGACGGTCAAAATAAAATTAAAGCTATAATTTGTAATTCAGGTAATGCTAATGCTTGCACCGGTGTAGATGGACATTTGGATGCATTAGTTGTTCAATCGGAATGTGCTGCCAATTTTGGGATTAAAGCGTCTGAGGTTCTTATAAGTTCTACGGGAGTGATTGGTGAGAAATTGAATGTAGCAAAGATTATAGATTCTTTCGAAAACCTTAAAAGTAATCTTTCTTTTTATGGTGGCATAGATGCGGCCGAGGCAATTATGACAACTGATACTGTTCCTAAACATTTTGCTGCAAGTGTTGAATTGTCCGGCGGTAAAATTACTATTGGCGGAATTGCGAAAGGAAGTGGAATGATCATGCCGAATATGGCAACTATGCTTGGTTTTGTAACAACTGATGCAAAAATATCTAAGAGTTTATTGCAATCTGCTCTCGCTGAATCCGTTAAAGATTCATACAATAAAATATCTGTTGATGGAGAAACTAGCACTAATGATATGGTTTTAATGCTTGCAAACGGAATGAGTAATACAGAAATTCTAGAAAATACCGAGGACTATTCCCTTTTTCTATCTGCACTAAAAGATCTATCAATAAAAATGGCAAAATCAATTGTTTTTGATGGTGAAGGAGCAACGAAATTTATTACAGTACATATTAAGAATGCTGCAACGGAAAAAGATGCAAATTTAATTGCCAAAGCAATTGTTAATTCACCTTTGGTTAAAACAGCAATAAATGGCGGCGACCCAAATTGGGGAAGAGTTATTTCAGCAGCAAGCAGCTGCGGTGCAAATATTAAACCTGAAAATGCATCATTATATTTTAATGATTTGGCTTTAATGCTGCCCGGCTATAAAACAGAATTTGTGGAAGAGGAAGCTGCAAAAATACTAGCCAAAAAAAATATAGTAATCACTCTTAACCTTAATGACGGTAAGACAAATACAACATGGTGGACATGTGATTATTCTGAAGAATACATAAAAATTAACGCTCATTACAGAACTTAAACGAATTATACTATGGAACTTGCAATAATTAAAATAAGCGGTAAATCATTAGAGGATTTTATGTCAGGTCAAACAGGGATTAACCTAATTAAAAGTCTTCAGAAAAAATATAAAAAGGTGATTCTAATTCATGGAGGCGGCAAAATTATTTCGGAATGGTCTAAAAAATTAGGTATTCAGCCAAATTTTTATGAAGGTCAAAGAATTACTTGTAAAGATAGTATGGAAATAACCGCAGCAATACAAGGAGGATTGATAAACAGCAAAATAAGTGCCTATTTGCAAACCAATTTTGTAAAAGCAATTGGTCTAAGCGGAATAGATATGAATTTGTTTGAAGCTGAATATATCAATGATAAATTAGGGTATGTTGGTAATCCTATCG
The DNA here is from genome assembly GCA_963710615.1 of uncultured Ignavibacteriales bacterium. Lineage (GTDB taxonomy): Bacteria > Bacteroidota > Ignavibacteria > Ignavibacteriales > Melioribacteraceae. The sequence goes on along the minus strand of CAVQBF010000002.1, from coordinate 328,409 downwards.
CAAATTCTGATTCGAAATGGTTAACAGATTTATTAATAAATGATGTTGTCCCTGTTTTCTCAAGTATTTGCAGAGATAAAAACGGCAATTTGATGAATGTCAATGCCGATTTATTTGCCGGTGCCATTGCAACTTTATTGAATGCTGATTCTATTTATTTTCTCTCGGACATAGAAGGAGTAAAACTAAATGGTGTTTTCCAAAACTATCTATCTATGGATGATTTACACATAGGATTATCTACCGGAGAAATAACAGATGGAATGATTCCGAAAATTAACACTTGTATAAACTTACTCAGCAATGGAATATCAAATATCTGGATAGGTAATAAAATTGAAGAGAATGAATACAGCCAAAAAGGGACCTGGATTGGAAACAGAAAATAAATCATATCACGTAAATACATATAAAAGATTCAATGTTGAGTTCGTAAAAGGAGATGGAGTTTATCTTTTTGATAAAGCAGGAAATAAATATCTCGATTTGCTTTGTGGAATTGCTGTGACCGGACTCGGTCATAAAAATAGTAAACTGATAGGCGCAGCTATCAATCAGATTGATAAGCTGTGGCATGTATCAAATTTATTTGAATCGACTCCACAGGAAACACTTGCCAAAAAACTTGTTGATAAATCTGGACTCAGTAAGGTATTCTTTTGTAATTCTGGAACAGAAGCAAATGAAGCAGCAATAAAATTTGCCAGAAAGTTTGGTAAAGGAAGATCAACAATAATAACTGCAAGCGGCGGATTTCACGGCAGAACTATGGGTAGTCTGTCGGCTTCTGCTCAAGAAAAATTATGGGAAGGTTTTCAACCTTTAACGCCTGGATTTAAAAACATTCCCTATAATAATATTGAAGCAATCAAGGATAAGATTGATGAATCAACAATTGCTATTATGATAGAACCAATTCAAGGAGAGAACGGAATTATTATTCCTTCTCATAATTATTTAAATGAAATTAGAAGTCTTTGCAATGAGCATGACCTTTTAATGATTGTTGATGAAATTCAAACCGGATTTGGAAGAACAGGAAAATTATTCGCGTATCAGCATAATGATATTATTCCAGATATAGTTACGCTTGCTAAAGGGATTGCTAATGGTTTGCCTTTAGGTGCGGTATTAGTTTCAGATAAAGTTGCAGCAGCAATAACCCCGGGAAGCCATGGCTCAACTTTTGGCGGAAATCCAATATCGATTGCTGTTGCAAATAAGGTTATTGATTTATTAAATGATGAACTATTAAACAATGTTGTTCAAATGGGAAATTTACTTAAATCAAAAATTGAAGAATTGGAAATTCAAGAAATAATTGAAGTAAGAAATAAAGGACTAATGTTTGGATTAAAATTTCACTCTGATATAGACGTAAAAGAACTTGCACAAAATTTACTCAATAATCGAATTGTGACCGGTACAGCAGGTGATAACGTTCTCAGATTACTTCCTCCGCTTATCATTGAGGAAAAACATATTGATCATTTTGTGTATATTTTAAAGGATTTATTTAAAAAAATGTATAATTCAACAAAAGCGGGTGAAATATGTCATCAAAATTAGTAAGACAAAATAAGATTAAAAGGATTCTGTCAGATAGAATCATTTCAAATCAGGATCAAATTTTGAAATTACTCACAAATGAAGGAGTATCAATTACACAGGCTACTCTGAGTCGAGATTTTGCAGATTTAGGAGTAATTAGAACATTTACAAATCTCGGTGTTCAATATGTTTTAAGCAGCACAGACTATGGTAAGGAGATTGCAAAGTTAGTTGGATTGGAAATTTTAAATGTTGCAAATAATGAAAATATGATTGTGTTAAGAACTTTAGCCGGAAGAGCTCAAGGCGTAGCTCATTATATTGACCGTCTAAATAGAGAAGAGATACTCGGGACAATAGGCGGTGATGATACTGTTCTTATAATTCCAAACAAATTAAGTAACATGGATAAAGTATTAGAGATTATAAAGGATTTAATTACAGATAACTATAAAAAATGAGGTAGTAATGGCAAGTAATAAAATTGTAGTAGCCTACTCAGGAGGACTAGATACAAGCGTAATGGTAAAATGGTTAAGCAAAAAATATGATGCTGAAATTATAACTGTCACTGGTAATCTAGGGCAAAAATCTGAGATCATTAATATTGAAGAGAAAGCAAAAAGTACAGGAGCTTCAAAAGCTTATGTGGTAAATCTTCAAAAAGAATTTATTGATGATTATGCATGGAAAGCATTAAAGGGTGGAGCCTTATATGAAGGCGAATATCCGTTGGCAACTGCAATAGGTCGTCCGCTACTTGCTAAAATTATGGTAGAAATAGCAGAAAAAGAAAATGCTAATATGGTTGCTCATGGATGCACGGGGAAAGGGAATGATCAAGTAAGATTTGAAGTTGGCATGAAAACATTAAATCCGGGACTTAAAATACTTGCTCCTTTAAGATCGTGGGAGTTTAAAAGCAGAGAAGAAGAAATTCTTTATGCCAAAGAAAATAATATTCCAATCTCTGTTAACATAGAGAAACCATATTCAATTGATGAAAACATTTGGGGTGTTGCTACAGAGTGTGGTGAATTGGAAGATACTTCAGTTGCTCCACCTGAAGATGCATTTCAGTGGACTGTGAATCCAAAAAATGCACCGGAAGATTCTGAAACAATTAAAATTTCGTTTAAGAAAGGAATTCCTATTGCCCTCGATGATGTTGAAATGCCAGGGTATCAATTAGTGGCAACTCTCAATGACATTGGAAGCAAACATGGAATTGGAAGATTTGACATTATTGAAAATAGAGTAGTCGGCATAAAATCAAGAGAAGTTTATGAAGCACCGGGTGCTAAAATTCTTCATATAGCTCATACTCAATTAGAAAAACTAACACTCGATAAAGATACATGGAGATATAAACAAAGCGCTTCTAATACTTATGCAAATTTAATTTACGATGGTTTTTGGTTTTCACCTTTATTCGATTCGCTTACTGCTTTTTTTGATTCAGTCCAAGAAGTTGTTAATGGAGAAATAACCTTGGAGCTTTACAAAGGCAACATAAAAATATTATCAAGAGTATCGGAAAATAGTTTATATAATGAGGAGCTTGCTACTTATACTGAAAAAGATGCATTTAATCATAAAGATGCTGAAGGATTTATAAATATCACAAGTCTGCCTCACGAGGTAATAACAAAACAGTCCAAACAAAAAATTAAAATGGTCAGCTAGAATGCTTTGGGGTTCCCGATTTAAAAAAGAATTAGACAGTGCTGCTTTAGAATTCTCATCATCAATTAGTTTTGATATAAAATTGATTGAGTACGATATTAAGGTCAGCAAGGCTCATGCAAGTATGTTGAATAAAATTGGAATTCTAAATGATAACGAAAACGTGAAAATTCAAAATGGCTTGGACAAAATAGTAAAAAAGTACAATGATAAATCTTGGATTCCTGATAAAACTAAATATGAAGATATTCATTCTGCTATCGAAGAAGAATTAACAAAGCAAATTGGTGATATTGGTAAAAAACTTCATACGGCAAGAAGCAGAAATGATCAAGTTATTACAGATGTTAGACTTTGGATAATGGATTCAGTAAAATTATTAATCAACAATTTAGTTCAACTTCAAAAAATATTATTAAGACTAGCTGAAGCAAATATAAAAACTTTAATGCCAGGCTATACCCACCTTCAAAGAGCACAGCCAATTTCACTTGCTTTCCATCTACTTGCTTATGTGGAAATGTTTGATAGAGATAAGAAAAGATTAAAATTCGCTTTTGAACAAGCTGATGAGTGCATATTGGGATCCGGTGCTTTAGCTGGATCTACAATAGAATTAGATCGGGAAATGACAGCAAAGGAATTAGGATTTTCAAATATATCTCAAAATGCTTTGGATTCAGTTTCAAATAGAGATTTTATTCTAGATTTTCTAAACTCGTGTAATATCTCAATGATGCATCTTAGCCGATTTAGTGAAGAGTTAATACATTGGTGTGGCTATGAATGGAACTTTATTAAATTGGGTGATCAATTTACAACGGGTTCATCACTAATGCCCCAAAAACAAAATCCCGATATTCCGGAATTAATTAGAGGTAAATCAGGAAGAGTTTACGGTAACTATTTTGGATTACTCACAGTATTGAAATCACTTCCATTGAGTTACAACAGAGATCTCCAAGAAGATAAAGAAGGAATGTTTGATTCATTTAAGACGTTAAATGATTCATTAGTAATGATGTCGGCACTTGTTGAAAGTATTGAGGTTAAAAAAGAAAGATTTGTGGAAGAAATTGATGGAAGTTTTATGCTGGCGACTGATTTAGCTGATTATCTTGTTCTAAAAGGAATTCCCTTCCGATTGGCTCATGATATTTTAGGGAAAATTGTAAAATATGCAACTGAAAAAAATAAGAAACTAAATAAACTTAGCTTAGAAGAATTTAAAAACTTTAGTGAAGTCTTTGATGATGATGTGTTTAATTACCTTTCTGCAGAAACTTGTTTAAGTAATAAAAAAACTATCGGCTCCCCAAATCCAGAAATTGTATTGGATTCGATTAATACCTGGAAAGAGAAATTAGATTCACTATTATAGTTTGATATTTTGCCAGTATTCAATTTTAAAGGAATTGATTAAGAGGTAGAAGCCGCAAAACATTGCGGCTTCTACTATGTGTATGTTAGTAAATTTATTTAATTAAATTTAGTTTAATGGATTGAATGTAATTTCCAGTGGTAATTCTTGCTAAGTAAATTCCAGAGGACACTGCTTCTCCACGATTATTTTTTCCATCCCAAGTTGATTCGTAAGAGCCTGCACTAATGAATTCAGAGTCAATTAATGAGTTTACTAATCTTCCTCTCATATCATAAATTTCTAATCTTACTTTTTCATTCTTCGGAAGTGAAAATCTAATTTTAGTTGAAGGATTAAATGGATTTGGATAAGCATTTTCAATCTTGTATTCAGTTGGTTTCATCAGAGAAACCGGTTCAACAGAAGTATAAGCTCCGCCATGAACTGGGTCAGTAGTGTGGCAAGGGGCACATTCCATGTGTGTCATAACATTACTATATGTACCGCTGCCTCCATGACATCCCATACAAATAGCATTACCTACAGGGTCCGTAAATGTTCCCGCAAATGTTCCTGCGAAATAGGCATTTAATACTTCTGCTGTCTTAGCAGCAATATCACCCGTTAACCTTGCACATCTTTCTTTTCTGGCTGCATCCGTAGTTTTGGTTCCAGCAACCATATTCCACTGACTAACCATAGCATGACAGAGTGGGCTACCAGAAATAGTTTGAGCCATTTCGCCTTCATATTTAATTACTTCATAAGTAGCCGAATTAGCAGCATCGGAAGGTAAATTTGCAGTTGTTGCATATCCCCAGATTTCATTAATTAATGCTGCAGAAGGGCCCTTTTCTGTTACTAAACTTACCAAAGCGGCCGCACCGTTTAATGTACCGCATATAGATCCCCAGCCTACTCCGCCTCCTCTACCAAATAGCATTATTTCTATTGGGAAGGTATTCCATGGATCACCAACAGAATCCTTTAAACATTCTACAAGTCCCCCAAAGGCACCTGCACAACAATCCTTTTCGTTGTAGTATAAAGTATGACCTTTAATACGAGCAACTTCAGGATCAATAGCTGCATAAGGATATGGCCATGTAAATGCATCCGAATTAGCAAAAACTTTATTACCCGCAAGTGTATTTAAACCGGCTATTCCTGCTACTGCACCAACAGCAAATTTTGAACTGTTGGCCAAAAATTCTTTCCTACTTAGTCCTTTCTTTTCCATGTGTTTACCCTATTTAATTGTGAATTGATTGATTAATGATATTGGCTATACTTTTATATATTAACTTACTTGGTTCTTCTTCTATCAGTTTATTAAAATAACTTTGAGACTTTAGTCTATCACAATAAAGCCAAAGTATACCAAGCATTGTATTTTTTTCACTCTCAGTTATTTTGTTAGGAAAATTTTCGATTTCAGAGATCATATGTAGGCAAGGGCAATCATCTTTGTCTGGATCACTTTTTACAATTACATCAATATCGTCTGCAATTAGATCCGTGAATAATTTTAGAGCAAGTTTTACTTCATTTTGTTGAATGTAGCAGATTATTAGTTTTTTCTTCACGTCATTGTTTGAAGGATTTAATAATAGGGCCTTTTCAAAATTAAGAGAGGCTTCTTTAAATCTTCGTGTTAAAAAATATTGGTTGCCCAGCATCTCATTCATGACAATTTTATGTCAAGAAATATGCCTATTCAAATAAATGACTTTTTGAGCGTAATATTAAGAATAATTACTGAGATTTGCAGCGGAATGCAACAATTTTGGTTTTATAGGTGGATTGTAAATTATAGATGTTGCAACATTTTGCAACGCTAGTTTTATTATTTTTTCTCAATATTCTTTAATCGTCTATGTATTGTACTCCTATTTACTCCCATTATTTCAGCAACTTTTGATTTATTCCAATGGTTTTGACGTAATAGAGCCAATAATGTTGATGTCTTTTCATCCATCTCAATTTCTTTAATAGTAAGTTTTTCATTACATTTTTTATGAGATCTTAAATGAGGGGGAAGAGAACATGAGCAAATATAATCATCTCTTTTTGAACGAATAAATGCATATTCTATACAATTTTCTAATTCTCTTATGTTACCAGGCCAGTTATAATTAGATAATATCTGTAGAGATTCATCATCAATACGTGAAATATTCTTCTTATACTTTTCAGAAAACTTTTTTATAAAAAAGTCTATCAAAAGTAGTAAATCATCCGATCTATCTGTCAGTGGAGGAACATTTATGGGAACAACATTTAATCTATAATATAAATCCTCCCTAAACTTATTTTGTTTAATTTCTTCCTCTAAATTTTTGTTTGTGGCAGCAATAACTCTTACATCTGTTCTCCGGGTCAATGATTCACCCAGTCGTTCAAAAGTACCATCTTGAACTACTCTAAGCAATTGGGCTTGCATATCTATAGGTAATTCAGCAATTTCATCAAGAAATATAGTCCCACCATCAGCATATTCAAATCTTCCAATCCTGTCTTGCCTGGCATCTGTAAATGCACCTTTTACATGGCCAAATAGCTCACTTGCTAATAAATTATCTGGCAGAACAGCACAGTTAACTTTTACAAATGGAGCATTAGAACGTTGACTAGTTTTATAAATTGCATTAGCAATTAGTTCTTTTCCAACCCCAGTTTCACCTGTAATTAGCACTGTCGCAAAACTTGTTGATATTTCTTTTATCAAATCGTAAATATCTCTCATTGGTTTCGATTTACCGATAATTCCAAAAAACTGATTATTTTCTTTTACGTAACCTTCAACATTAAACTTTTTATTTTTCTTGAAACTAATTATTCCACCAATTGGATTTTTATCTTCATCTTTTAATAATGCAGCATTAATAGTAACGGGTATCAAGTTGCCATCGATATCACCAATTGTTGAATCGAGATCAGTTACATTTTTACCTGTATTTAAAACTTCAGTAATTGGACAGCCTAATTCACATCTTTCTGATTTGCAAAGTGAAGTGCAAACATTTCCAAGAATATCTTCTGGTGTTTTTTTTGTTAATTCATAGCCAGCTTTATTAACAAATCTTATTTTAAAAGATTTATCAATAACGTAAACACCTTCAGGCAGCGAATCAAGAATTGCTATACTATGTTTATCTATAAAATCATTCATCATCTACTAAATTATCTTATATTTTACTAAATACAAATAACATTTCAATTCCAATTTGCTCAAATCTTTCCTTGTATTTTGCTTCTTCCAAGTTCAGTTTCATCATATTCTTTCGGATCATCATATCTAATTGGAAATCTTTGCTCTGCCCCAAATACAACCGGACAATTTTCGTCAGCGTCAGAGCATGTCATAATTGCAGCAAAATTTTTACTCGGATTGAAATCATCCGAATATACTTTTGAAAAACATTTTAAAGGATCTTTATCATCTGCATAATAAACCAAATAAACTGGATTCTCTGATTGATTTAATTGTTCAACTTTAAAACCCGCATCTCTTATTGCCTTTACAGCTCTTGGATTAAAAGCAGTTGCTTCCGTTCCTCCGGAAAAACATTCCACATTTGGAATATCAAAATATTCTGCTGCTGTCTGCGCCCAAATCTGACTCATATGACTTCTTCTTGAATTATGTGTACATATAAAGGTTAAATTAATTTCTTTATTCTCTTTCATCTTTTCTGAAATATATGTTGCAAAGCTTTCTAATAATTCTTTTCTGTTTTCAGAAATTTCATCAAACCTCTCTTTAAGTTCATCGATCAATTTTTTTATGTTATTATCAATCATTTTTATATCCTACAATTGTTATGCTAAAAATGCCAATTCTGTTATCTCTAAAAATTTTAATTTCCTCATCATTAAGGTATTCTTTCAATATTTCATCAGGTAATTCAATTACCTTTGTCTTCTTAATTTCAATATCTGAAAAACCGGCTGATTTAATTATCTCGATATATTCGTCTTGCTGAATTGCCCCAGATACACAGCCTGCATACATTTCAGCAGATGATTTTAATTTTTCAGGAAGTTTACCTTTAATTACGATATCAGAAACACAGAAATGTCCACCAGGTTTTAAGGTTCTGAAAATCTCTGAGAATGCTTTATCCTTATCCGGCACCAAATTTAACACACAGTTGCTTATAATTACGTCTGCAGCGTTTTCATCCAAAGGTAAATTTTCAATTTCACCTTTCTTAAATTCAACATTCTCAGCACCCAGTTTATCTTTATTCTTATTAGCTTTTACCAACATTTCATCTGTAAAATCTATTCCAATAAGTTTTCCAGAATTCCCAACAAGCGGTCGTGCTACAAATATATCATTTCCGGCTCCACAACCTAGATCAACAACTGTATCACCAATTTTAATTCCGGCAAATTCTGTAGGTATTCCGCAACCCAGGCCCATATCGGCATCTTTTTCATATCCTTTCAAGTCCGAATAATCGTCTTGCATCACAGAATACTCCAAAACACTATTATCAGTTCCACAACAGCTTGTTGGTCCACAACAATTTTTATTACTACCTGATTTGTTAGCAATTTCTGCATATTTATTTTTTACTACTTTTTTTATATTTTCAGAAGAATTCATATCTCCTCCTATTGTTAGTAGATAGGTTGAACAGCTAAAAAGTTGTAAATACTAGATAAACTCCACCAAGAATTACTAATACTCCACAAATTCTTTTAATCAATAAAATTGTTTTAGAACTTTCACTCCAATCCAAATAATTTTGAACTTTTCCGGTCAATGTTCCAGCTGCAACTATAACCGAGCAATGCCCAATACCAAAAGCAATTAAGAATAAAATTGCCAGCAAAAAATTTGTTTGGGATGTTTGAAAAACAACACCTAACACCGGTGCCATATAAGCAAATGTACAAGGACCTAAAGCAATGCCGAAAATTAAACCAAGAATGAATGCAGCCGGTAATCCATTCGATTTTGTTTTTTTAAGTCCAAAATTATTCCAATCAATTTTAATAATATCAATTAAATATAGCCCAACAATAAAAAATATGGTTGCAACAAAATAATTACCGTAAACACCAACATCACCCATTAGTCTACCAAGCGAAGCGGTAATTACGCCAATCAAAGCTATTGTGATTAAAATACCTAGTGCGAAAACCAACGAAATACTAAAAGTTCTTGAGACAGAAAGTTTTCCTTGAGAGGCAATGTAACCGACAACCAATGGTATACTTGATAAATGACAAGGTGAAAGCAGTATAGAAAGAACTCCCCATGTAAATGATGCGAATATTGCTAACCACATTGAGCCCATCATGGCGTCATATAGTATTGTAAACAATTCTTCAATCATTTAATTTCTGCTTTAGGTGTCAATCCTTTCTCTTGAAGTATTTTATCTATTTCTTTTTCCGGATAAAACCCTTCATGCCTATGAAATTCATTACCATTTTTATCTAAGAACACTTGAGTTGGAATTAATCTAATGCCATATTTACTTGCATAAGGTTTTCCTTCAGTTTTCCATACATCATAAAATATTACTTCTATTTGATCACCATACTTTTCTTCAATGGAATCCATTATTGGCTGCATTTTTTTGCAAGGGATGCAGTTAACTGAACCGAGTTCAACAAAAGTAATCTTAGCATTCTTTTTTGGCGGTTGTGTATCTTCTTCCTTCTCCTGCGCCCAAAAAGATATTGGCAGAAAAAGTATTAGAAATGCAATAAGAAATAAGTTTTGAAATTTGATTAAACTCTTCATTATTATTCTCCATTTATCCATGTTAAGATTTGATCATCTTTAGGTATAACACCTGTACTTTTAACTTCTTCATTAATTACAAGTGCCGGAGTCATCATTATTCCATAATCCATCATTTTATTTATGTCGGTTACTTTTTCTACAACAGCATCAATTCCATTTGCTGTTACTAAATCTTTTACTTTGGTTTCTAATGTTTGACATTTTTTGCAACCGGTACCTAATATTTTAATAACTGTCATACTTTTTACCTTTTGTTTTTATAATTATTTAAAGGCACACATTAGGTGCTTTTACAGTTCCTTCGTCAACTTCTCCCTTAAAATATTTCCTTTGCAACCATAGAGAAACATTTACTAAAGCAATGAGAACTGGGACTTCTACTAAAGGTCCGATCACAGCGGCAAATGCTTCCCCACTATTTATTCCAAAGACCGCAATGGCTACTGCAATGGCTAACTCAAAATTGTTACTTGCTGCTGTAAATGATAGCGTCGCCGTCTTTGAGTAATCCGCCCCAACTTTTCTGCCCATATAAAAAGAAACAAAAAACATTATTACAAAGTAGATAACCAGCGGTATAGCAATTCTTACAACATCAAATGGCAGTTGTACAATATATTCTCCTTTAAGCGAGAACATTACAAAAATTGTAAATAGCAATGCGATTAATGTTATTGGTGATATTTTTGGTATGAATTTCTTTTCGTACCATTCCTTTGTTTTCACTTTTAATGCTATAAACCTTGTTAGCATTCCGCCAAAAAATGGTATACCTAAATAAATTAAAACACTTTCTGCAATTTGACCTATCGTTATATCAACTGTAAAAGTTTGTAGTCCAAACAATGAAGGGAGAATTGTTAAAAATACATAAGCATATAATGAAAAAAATAATACTTGAAATATTGAGTTAAATGCAACAAGTCCGGCTGCATACTCAGTGTCACCTTTAGCTAGCTGGTTCCAAACAATTACCATTGCAATACATCTTGCTAATCCTATTAAAATTAACCCGGCCATATATTCGGGATAATCTTGAAGGAAAATTATTGCTAATAAAAACATTAAAACTGGACCGATAAGCCAATTCTGAATTAATGATAAGGATAAGACTTTTACATCTTTGAAAACATCTGGCAATTCTTCATATTTTACTTTGGCTAATGGCGGATACATCATGAGAATTAATCCAATTGCAATGGGTATATTAGTGGTCCCAACACTGAAAGAATCCCAAAACTTTGCAAAAGTAGGGAATAAGTAACCCGACAAAACACCAAAGAACATTGCTAGAAAAATCCAAAGTGTAAGATATCTATCTAAAAAAGAGAGTTTTTTTGTTAAACTGCTCATTTACTTCCTTTCTTTTTAATAACTGTAAATAATAAAGTTTTTAATTTCTTCAACCGTTGGCATCCCTTTAGGGTATACTCTGCAAAATGGTCCATCTATTTTACATTTTACTTTCCCCATTAAATCTCTGCCATTTACCAATAAAGAAGGACATCCGAAACTTTTGATATTTTTATCCTCTCCGTCTAATACTTTTTCAACATATTCAATTTCAAAATCTAATTCCGAGACGGCGCTCTTGATATTAACAGCCATTTCACCAACTTTTGGGCACTTATTAACGTATTGAAATTCAACTTTGAGTTTCATAACAATTTTTATTCAAATAGATTCTTAAATATTATTGTTTTCATTTTCAAGCCAACGGGATAAAGTAGATTTAGTTGGAATTTTACCTTGACTTAACACTTTATCATTTACGATTAATCCGGGTGTCATCATTACGCCTAAATCAGAAAATCTATTTATTTCAGTTACCTTTTCTAAATTTGCTTTAATATTACTTTCATTTACGACTTCTTTACATAAAGCTTCTAATTTTTGGCAATTTGGACATCCGCTTCCTACAACTTTAATATTCAACATAATGTTCTCCTTTTAAAAAATTGATCCGTAAATCAATCCAGATATTGTAGACATTATAACAACTAGTACAACATATACCGTTGTTTTTTGAGTACCGATTACGCTTCGAATTACTAGCATATTTGGAAGAGATAATGCTGGTCCTGCTAGCAATAATGCCAGAGCCGGTCCCTTCCCCATTCCTCCGTTTATTAAACCTTGAAGAATAGGAATTTCTGTAAGTGTGGCGAAGTACATGAATGCGCCGGTTATTGATGCAAAGAAATTAGCAAATATAGAATTCCCGCCTACCATATTTGATATCCATTCATTTGGAATAATACCATTTCCTCCTTCAGGTGAACCAAGCAAAAACCCAGCGACCAATACACCTGCTCCAAGTAAAGGCATAATTTGCTTAGCGAATCCCCAGCTTTCTCCCAGCCATTCATTGGGCTCACCTTCACTAAAAGTCAGGATTAATGTAAGAATAACTATTGCTGAACCAAATGGAATAAGAGGCTGATCATGGAATAATATTGAAAGCATTAAGACTGTAATCGATCCCAGAACCACATAAATTTTATTAAGCTTTAAAATAAATATTAGTGATAAACTAATTCCTAATCCGAATATTCCGGTCAACAGCCATTTATTTGAAAACATCCAAAACCAAAATCCTTCATTAGTGTCAGGTTTTCCCCAATTTGCAAATACCAATACCGCGACTAAAATAAAAAAGTGAAATGCTGTCTGCCAAATCGGTCTATCCTCTTCCATATCCGGCATAGCAAGCTGACTATCCTCTCGCTCTTTCTCTTCTTTTCTATAAATGAGGCTCATTATTAATCCAATAATAGCACTGAAGGAAACGGCACCGATAATTCTAGCAATTCCTAGTTCCATTCCCAGAATTCTCATGGTCAGAATAATTGCCAAAATATTAATTGCAGGTCCGGAATACAAAAATGCAATAGCTGGTCCTAAACCTGCTCCCCGCTTATGTATCCCTGAAAATAATGGCAAAACCGTACATGAACAGACAGCTAAAATTGTGCCTGAGACAGAAGCGACCAAATATGCAACCCATTTTTTCGCTTTCGCACCTAAATATTTAATTACTGCATTCTGACTTACAAATACAGCTATTACCCCTGCAATAAAAAAAGCGGGAACCAAACAAAGTACAACATGCTCCTGAGCATACCATTTTGCTAAGACAAGTGATTCATAAATCGCATTCTCAAAAGTTTCAGATTCTATGGGCATTAAATATGCAAATAGAAAAAAACCTAAAATCCATAAAAAACTTTTATACTGCTCCTTCCAATTCATAATTAAATTCGCATTTTCATTTCGTTAATTAACGAATCATATAAGAAAAAATATTTTTAATTTTTACAAATGTCTTCTCTATTTAAACAGCACACAACTTCAGAATCTTTCATAATTAATTGACTGTCATTTATCCAAAAGTCCAAACTACCCAAAATTGAATTTACCCTTGGATCCTTTGGTCGCGGGTTTATCAAATAATTGATCCATTTACCATCTTTTTCTTCAACAATAAATCCCGCCTCCTTTAAAATTTTTAAATGCTGAGAAACTGTTGAATTTGCTAATTGCAATAATTCTCTGATTTCACAAACACATAAAACTTTTGATTGAAGAGCTTTAAGAATTCTAAGTCGATTTTTATCTGATAATGCTTTAAATAATTGAGTAGAGTTATCCATTTTCATTTCGTTATTTATCGAAATGTATTTATAAGCAAATTAAATGTCAAGAAAATATATACATAAAAATTGAACCACGACAAAAATCAGAAAAGTCTAATAACCTTAAATTTATTTATATTAGGGTATAAATTAAAAGCAGGTTATCATGAAAAATTTAATAAGTGAAAAAGACTTAAATATTTGGGCTGACTATCTAATTAATTACTCGTTAGAGGGATTGACCACGGATGATGTTGTAATGCTAAAAGGTGAAAAAATTTGTTGGCCATTGATTTCTGTTCTTCAAGATAAAATATTTGCTGCTGGGGCAGTTGCAGATGTTAATTTAGTTCCACCGGATAATGACAGAGGAAAAGTTTGGGGAGCTTCAATTGCAAAATATGGAACTTTAGAAAAGATTAATAAAGTACCGCAATGGCAGATTGATCGTTACAAGAATATGACAAAATTTATTGAAATTTTGGGAACGGAAAATCCGGATCTTTTCAAAGGTCAGAATGATGAACTGGCACAAGCTGTAATGAGAGCAGATGAGCCTATTAAGAATATTCGTTTGAACAAACCTTGGGTACTTACACTTTTTCCAACTGAAGCTTTTGCAAAAATGGAAGATCTGACACTTGAGGAATACACAAATGTTATTGTTAATGCATCAACAGTAAATCCACAGCTTCTTGAGAATATTGAAGAAGATATTTATCAAATAATGAATAAAAGTAAAACAATAACTATTGAAACCGAACATCCCGAAACTAAAAAATTGTTTCAATTAAAAATGAATATTGCTGATCATTATATAATTAAGTGCACAGGTAAAAGAAATTTTCCCGATGGAGAAGTTTACACAAGTCCCGATGCAAATACAGTTCAGGGTGAAATTTATGTTGATCTTCCAGTTTTTCAAGGTGGCGCTTTAATTCAAGGAATTTACCTAAAGTTTAACGATGGAAAGATTATTGAATATTCAGCTAAATTAGGAAACGCTGCACTTGCAAAGATAATTGAAACTGACGAAGGTTCGCACAGATTAGGAGAAGTAGCATTAGGAATGAATAACGGTATAGAAAAAGTTTTGAAGCATCCGTTGTTTGTTGAGAAAGTCGGTGGTACATTGCATATTGCAATTGGTGCCAGTTATCCAAACTGCTACAACACAGATGAAAAGCCGCTTGATCAGTATTTAGCGGAAGGAATAATGAATAAATCTGCTCAGCATGTCGACATTGTAACAGATTTTCGTCCAGGCGGTGTTGGAAAAGCTGTCTATTTTGATGATGTAAAACTTGAACAAAAAGATAACATTTGGGTTGTACCTAAAAATTCTTGATTTGTCCAGAGGATAATAATGAAAATAAATGTGAATTCAGAAATTGGAGAAATTGAAGGTGTAATAATTCACACGCCTGGTCCCGAAGTTGAAAATATGACTCCTCAGAATGCAGAAAGAGCATTATACAGTGATATTTTAAATCTGTCCGTTGCTTCTAATGAATATTCTCAATTTAAGAAAGTTCTTAAAAAACTCACAAATGTTTTTGAGGTTTCTGACTTATTAAAAACTGTTTTATCAGACGAAAATTCAAAGAAAAAGCTAATTAGTACTATTTGTAAAAATGAAGATGTTGAAAATATTTATGATGACCTTTTAGAAAAATCACCAGACAGATTAGCCACAGAATTAATTGAAGGTGTACCAATTGCTAAAAACAGTAACCTTACTAATTTTCTGAGTGAAAGCAGGTATCAGCTACAGCCACTTCATAATTTTTTCTTTACTCGCGACGCATCAATATCAATAAATGAAAAGGTAATAATTGGAAAGTTGGCAAATAAGGTACGTGAGAGAGAAGCAATAATTATGGAAGCCATTTTCAACTGCACTAATATTTTTGAAACAGAAACAATAAATCCAAGTATTAATACTAAAATTGAAAATATTACAATTGAAGGCGGAGATATTTTAATTGCGAGACATGATATTATTTTGGTTGGAACCGGAGCTCGAACAACAACACATGGAATTGATTACCTTATTGAAAAGTTTAAAGAGCTAAAAAGGGATATGAATATTATAGTGCAGGTATTACCCAAAGAACCGGAATCATTTATTCATCTTGATATGGTTTTTACTCTGTTGGATAATGATAAGTGCTTGGTTTACCCCCCGGTTATTTTTAACCAGCATGCTTTTGAAACTGTTCACATTTCAATTAAAAATGGCAAAGTGCAAAAAATAACTGAACAAAAGAATCTACTGGCAGCTCTTTCTAAATTGGGGATGAAAATTGACCCAATCAATTGTGGTGGTAATAAGGATGAGTGGACTCAAGAACGGGAACAATGGCATAGCGGAGCCAATTTTTTTGCAGTTGGTCCTGGTAGAATTTTAGGTTATAGTAGAAATGAGTATACTATAGAGGAAATAAATAAAAACGGATTTGAAGTTTTGAAAGCAAAAGATATTATTAGCAATAAAGTTAAGCTTGAAAAGTATAATAAATATTTAATAACAATTGAAGGTGCTGAACTTGCAAGGGGCGGCGGAGGATGCCGATGCATGACAATGCCTGTTAGCAGGAAAGAACTATAAATTGGCTGAAAATTTACTTATAGGATTAGCAGGAATAATTGTATTTGGAATTTTTGTACAGTGGATCTCTTGGTACTTCAAACTCCCATCTATTTTATTATTATTAGTTTTTGGATTATTAGCGGGACCAATTACTGGTTTATTACGCCCGGACGAATTTTTTGGCGATCTCCTCTTCCCTTTTGTTTCAATTGCAGTTGCAATAATTTTATTTGAAGGCGGACTAAGTTTAAAGATATCTGAATTGAAACCTGTATTTGGAATTGTAAGAAATTTAATTACAATCGGGACTGTTATAACATGGTCACTTTCAACAGCTGCAGCATATTATTTTATTAATTTACCGTTTATTTATGCATTCTTGCTCGGTGCAATTTTAGTTGTTACCGGTCCAACTGTAATTATACCTATACTAAGATTAGTAAAACCAAAGGGTCAGATTAACTCCATATTAAAATGGGAAGGAATTGTAAACGATCCGATTGGTGCAATCTTAGCTTTATTGGTATTTGATATTATAATTGCAGCAGGCGTTGCAGAAGCCACTTATACAGCTATTTTAATTGCGATTAAAACTTTTGTAATAAGCAGTTTAATAGGTGTTTTAGGTGCTTGGGTTTTAGTTTACCTGATTAAGAGAGATTATATTCCCGATTACTTGCAAAATCCGGCGACACTTGCCACTTTAGTTTTGGTTTTTGCTTCCTCAAATGTAATTCAAACTGAAAGTGGATTATTTGCTGTAACCTTAATGGGCATTTATTTAGCAAATCAAAAGCAAATTCTTATTGAACACATTATTGAGTTTAAAGAAAATTTAGGAGTACTTCTTCTTTCCTCACTTTTTATAGTATTAGCAGCCAGATTAAAAATATCTGACCTGGAATTAATAAATCTTGGGACAATTCAATTTATTATTGTTTTAATTATAGTTATAAGACCGGCAACTATTTTCTTCTCTACATTAGGTTCCAATTTAACTTGGAATGAAAAGCTTTATTTATCATTTATGGCCCCAAGAGGAATTGTTGCAGCTGCAGTAGCATCAATTTTTTCCTTAGAGTTGGCAATGTATGGATATGAAGGTGCAGATGTACTTGTGCCTATTATGTTTATTGTAATTATTGCTACAATATTGGTTTATGGATTAGGTGCAATTCCTTTAGCAAAATTATTAAAATTGTCTGATCCTGATCCTCAAGGGATATTGATTGCTGGCATAAATAAAGTAGGAATGCAAATTTATAATATTTTAAAAGAACATAAGATTAGAGTACTTTTTGTTGATAACAGTTGGGACAAAGTAACAATTGCTAGACAACAAGGTTATGATACATGTTTTGGAAGTATTGTATCGGAAAAAACTATTGAACAGTTGAATCTGCAAGGAATAGGAAAGTTTATTGGTTTTACGCCAAATAAAGGGATAAATTCTTTTGCGACAATTTACTTTACTAAAATTTTCGGTAATTCAAATGTCTTTCAAATAAATACTACACCAAATCTTGAACAAGATATTTCTAAAGGAATGAGAAGAAATTTTTTATCCTCTCAAAAACTAAATTACCTAGATATTGAAAAGTATGATCAGTCTCTCATAGTTAAAGCAAATAAAATTACTTCGGAATTTTCATTTGATAAATTTAGAGAAAAATATAATTCTGATTTAATTCACCCACTTTTTGTTGTAAGTGAAAATAAATTGAAAGTTTTTTCAGAAAATAATTCACCCAAACCAGAAATAAATGATTTACTAATTAGTTTAATTTTTGAAAATAACGAAGAGTAGAAAAGGTTATGAAAAAATATTTTATTATCACTCTATTACTGCTGTTAAATACAAATTTTGCGCAAAATTTTTACGGAACAGAACCTTTAGCGCATACTTACTCAATTGTTGCTATGGATACACTTACCGGTGAAATGGGAGTTGCCGTTCAATCACACTGGTATTCCGTTGGAACAATTGTGTCGTGGGGTGAAGCTGGTGTTGGAGTGGTTGCTACACAGTCATTTGTTAACCCATCCTTTGGTCCAAAAGGATTAGAATTACTAAAAGAAGGTTTAACAGCTGAGCAAGTTTTAGATATCATGATTGAAAATGACGATGGAAGGAATGTAAGACAACTAGCAATCCTTGATGCAGGCGGTAAAGTGGCAGCTTTTACAGGAGAAGACTGTATTGATTTTGCAGGACATCGTAGTAGGCCAAAACTATTCAGTGCAAGCAAATATGATGCTTAACGAAACCGTTCCAAATGCAATGGCAGAATCTTTTGAAAACTCTACCGGCTCATTGGAAGAAAGATTAATGTTAGCGCTCGAAGCAGCAGAGTCGGAGGGTGGAGATATACGTGGAAAACAATCGGCAGCGTTATTGGTTGTAAAATCAGAATCTACCGGACAAGTTTGGTTGGACCGAAAAGTTGATATAAGAGTCGATGATCATCCCGAACCCCTTAAAGAATTAAGAAGAATTCTTAAAGTACATAAAGCTTATGAGCATATGAACAAGGGCGATTTGGCAATTGAATATAATGATATGGATTTGGCAATGAAGGAATATTCGGCGGCTGAAGAATTATTTCCTGATAATGAAGAAATGAAATTTTGGCATGCTGTAACTCTTGCAAGTATAGGACAAGTCGATGAATCACTCCCCCTCTTCAAAGAAGTTTTCAAGAAAAATATTAACTGGAATAAACTAGTTCCCCGTTTGGTAAAATCCAAATTATTAACAGTTGATGAAGAGACATTATTTAAAATTTTATCTCAAGCAGAATAATTGTTGATATTAATAAAATTTATTCTTACGTTTAAACTAGATGAGGAACTAAACATCTTATAAAATGGGTTTATCTTAAAACCGAAAAAACATTTAGAAATAGCGAATCATCTAGGAAGACAAGTTAGGCTTCCTTTTAAAAAACGTTACTCACGTTTTGTGAGAGGAGGTTGTTAAGCCTTCATTAAAATCAGGGGATGGTTTTGATGAGGGCTTTTTAATTTATTGATCTAATTCCAAATCCAGGGGATATTCGATTCTTTACTCATATCTTTCCAACTTGAATTTTTCACCAAGATATAATTTCTTAACTACTTCATCTGCGGCTAAATCTTCTGCTCTTCCCTCTTTAATAATTTTCTTCAATGAAAATATTTAAAAGTTTCAATGTTTCATAAATTCTTGGGACAGATTTTTTATCCATTGTACCATTTATTGAACTAATTTTAAGATTTAAAGTAAATTGTTCTCGTTTTATGAGCAGCTGCTATACCACCAATGATACCGCCCACTAACATTAGAGCTGGTATTGCTAATATCAGTCCCGCGTTATTACCCCCACCGCCAACATCAAGTCTTACATCCCCAAATTCGGTGATTGCATATCCTAGAAAAAAGCCAAGTGTACCTCCTACAGCCACACCCCCAATTATACTATCACCTCTATATTTTAAAGAATCAATTTTATTCTGTATTAAGTTCCAAGTTATTTCCTGAAAAATTAACACTAATAAAGTATCATTGATCCGAACAAGTTGACCTTCAAATTTTTGATTTTCAGAAGTGTAAACTATTACATCTTCATTAGCTAGTTTATCATTTATACTCTGAAGAAAATCACGTTTTGATACTGACTCTAAGGAAGATATGTGAGAACAGTTGATGAGTGTAAACCCCAAATTGTAATCAAACTTTATAAGCTATTTTCATTCTGGGTTAATCTCCATCAATTTCTAGTTATTATTTATGAATAAAGTATAATAAAGTTTCTTGTAACACCTCTGTTCAAGCAAAAACATTCAATTTAAGTTTAGTAATATAAATAATCACTAAAAAAATTAAAATCAAGATAAAAAGAGAGTGCTATCACAATTTAAAATATCAGCTAAAAATTATTAAACTTAAACATGCTTTTAATTAGAGTTAATTTCTTTTTTGTGGCATAAATGTCTTTTGAATTTTGAAGGTTTTTTTCCCTGATGATTTGACAAATAGTTTCTTTATTATCTTCATTAATTTCATTAAACATATCTTTCCAACTTAAATTTTTCACCAAGATATAGCTTTTTTACTTCTTCGTCTGCGGCTAAATCTTCTGCTCTTCCTTCTTTGAATATTTTCCCTTCAATTAAAATATAAGCTCTATCAACAATACTTAATGTTTCATGAACATTATGATCTGTTATCAAAATACCAATTCCTTTGTTTTTTAAGTTCGCTACAATACTCATAATATCTTCAACCGCAATTGGATCAACTCCGGCAAATGGTTCATCTAGCAAAATAAAATCGGGATCAGTTGCAAGTGCACGGGCAATTTCTGTTCTTCTTCTTTCACCGCCGCTTAATTGAAATCCTTTGCTTTTTCTAATGTGTCCAATACTTAATTCATCCAGCAAAGTTTCCTGTTTTTCCTTTCTCTCTTTCTTTGTTAGATCTAACATTTCCAGAACAGCCATGATATTATCTTCGACACTCAATCTACGGAATACTGAAGCTTCTTGAGGTAAATAACCGATTCCCATTTTTGCTCTTTTATACATTGGCTGTTCCGTAATATTACTTTCATTTAGAAACACTTTCCCGCCATTGGGCTTTATCATTCCAACTATCATATAAAAAGTTGTTGTTTTTCCAGCTCCATTGGGTCCCAGCAATCCTACAACTTCACCTTGAGTAACATTTACAGAAACTTTATCCACTACCGTTCTTTTCTTATATATTTTTACTAATTCTTTACTGCTAAGTGTTGATTTATTCGACATAGTTTACTTTAGTTTATTTCTTAGAAATATTGATTTAAATACATGTTTATCTGGTTTATTTGTGTATAGAAAAAAAGAAGGAAGAGTGAAACTTTTTTCATTATTAACTACTAAATTTTCTGGATGATACTCACTTATTGGGCTTCCAAAAAGTTTAACTTCGCTTACTTTGCTATTTTCAAAATTGATTACTATCTGCTGTGCACTTGATTTTAGCAAGCCATTTGGCTCTTCTTCTTCAAACATATAATAAATACTTAATACGTTTCCGAAAACTTTGGTCTGTGAAAGTTTACTATCTTTAAAACCAAGGTTAATTGTATCACCGGACATTTGATTAAACCTAAATTTAAAAGTTGAATCTTGTGATATTAAAATAGCGTTTTTAACAATATCCACATTCTTTATTTTACTGCTATCCAAGATTTATGTAAATTGAATCCCCGATTATCTGATTATTTTCGTACCATAATACCGGTGTGGATTTATTTTCTTGTTTGAAAATTTTGATCTGCTCTTTAGTACGGTCGTAAATTGTAAAATCATTATTGGATAAAAAACCGCCTCTAATTATTTGAACAGAATCAACTGCATACAAGCTTTCCGTGCTGTCATTTCTTGATTCTAATACTTTTGACTTAATAAAGAGAGTATCAAAGTTGCCATTATTTAGTTCTTCAATTTGAGTAAGGAATGGATCACCTAATATTCTCGTTGTATTCTGCAGCTTATTGTCAACAAGAGTATCACCAAATATTGTTAAATTATTTTCATTGCTTTCAACAATTACATTTCCAAAACCTTCCGAAAATCTTGTGTTTCTAAAATGAATTAAACTATCTGCTTTAATATTGGAAGCAGTATCGGAAACAACAACACTTCCGACAGCAATTATTTCCTCAATCTCTTTTTTATATACAAGTTTTTGGGAATTGAGATTAGTAACTGAATCCTTAAAATTTACGTTTCCAAAAAAATTAGCGATCTTGGTTTCAAGATTATAATTACCGCGATCAGCAGATAAATCCATTTTTCCATTATTCATGTGAACCGAAGAATCGCTCATGGCAATTCTTGAAGTACCAAAATATTTACCACGCTCAGTTTTAATTATAACACTATCTTGAACAATTATCACATTGCCAATTAACTCAGCATTATTTGCGTCAATAAATTGAATAGCTTTATTGCAGGTAATTGTAACGTCATCTTGTGTAATTACAACATTACCGTATTACTTCTCTTATACTCCTTCCATCAACTACTTTTCCTTTTAAGCTGTCTCCAACAATTTTTAACTTGCTTACATTTTCTTGTCCACAAATAATTATGGAAGCTAAAAATAAAATCCAAATTATATTTTTAACATTCCGGATCATTCATTTTCCACAGTTGTAATGTATGTAATATTAAAAATAGTATAGTTGGTTAAGTTCTGATCTGACTCAAAACCATAACCTTCTATTATTTCTTCTTCACTGACAATTCTTACAAATTTATCGGTAACTATTTTTTTTGTTTTGTTCTTCCATATCAACTCATCAGTAGTAAGTGTTACCCCGCTATCACTAACGGCAACAACATCTTTAATTGCATACATATCTTGTGTTAAATCATCAATTTTTCCTTCCAGAGAAGTAAGTGTAGAAGTTTGTATTTCTTCTTCATTATAAAATTCAATTCTTACATTCTCAAGAAGTTTTTCATTCTTATTTCCAATTACCTTAATATTATCTGCAAAAAGGATAGCTTTTAGTTTCCCTTCTTCAGTAAAAGTAATTTTGGCATTCTTACTTTCTTGGTCGGGTAGTTCTTCACTAGTAATTGTTTCGTCAATTTGAGGTTTTAATTTTTTTTCGGAGCAATGAGTTAAAAAAAGAGTGGCTAAAAAAAAATATATCAGATAGCGATTTATCATCTTCTCTGTAATCCTAATTTAACTAGATCATGGAGATGGACTAAACCAACCGGTTCATCTTTCTTATTCACTGCGACAAGCGAAGTAATATTAAAATTCTCCATTTTTTGCAAAGCAAAGGAAGCCAGCAGATCGGAATTAATTGTTTTAGGATTTTTAGTCATTATATCAAAAGCTTTTAGGTTACTGAGATCGAGTGATTTTTCTAGCTGTCTTCGCAAATCTCCATCTGTAACTATTCCTACAAGTTTATTACTTTGATCTATAATACAAGTAGCACCGAGCCGCTTATCAGTCATCTCTAAAATGGTATCTTTAATTGGTGAGTTTTCATAAACAACAGGTAGATCATCCCCCTTGTACATTATTTCTGTAATTTTTAATGAGAGCCTTTTCCCTAAACTTCCCGCTGGATGAAGCAATGCAAAATCATTTTCTGTAAATCCTCTAAGTTCCAAAACAGCTATTGCTAAAGCATCTCCCAAAACCAATGCAGCTGTTGTTGATGATGTTGGTGCTAAATCGTATGGACAAGCTTCTTCTTTTACACTTACGTCCAAAACTATATCGCACTTTTTAGCAAGAACTGAACGAGGATCGCCAAGCATTCCAATAATATTAACTTTCATTCTGTTAAACATCGTAATCAAATTATTTAATTCTTCAGTTGCGCCACTTTTTGAAATTATGATCGCAATGTCACCTTTTCTTACCATGCCCAAGTCACCGTGCAAAGCGTCAGTCGGGTGCATATAAATGGCTGCAGTACCAGTTGAATTTAAGGTTGCGACAATTTTTCTCGCGATTAATCCTGACTTTCCCATTCCTGTGAAAACTATTCTTCCGGCAGATTTGTAAATTAATCTGACTGCTTTGGAAAATGATTCGTCAATTTTTTCGAGTAAACCATTAACAGCTTGGGTCTCAATTTGTATTACTCTTTTCCCTTTATCAAGAATATTCCTATCGGTCATTTAATATCCCTTTACTACACTATCTATTTGCTTAACTTTCTTTAACAAGTTTTCTAACTTATCAATATGCAACTGACTGCCTGCATCACTTAGAGCATTTGGCGGATCAGGATGGACTTCCAAAAATAAAGCATCAATACCTACGGCTGCGGCCGCTTTGCTCAGCGGCTCGATGAATTTTGGTTGTCCGCCTGTTACATTAGAATTACTTGGTGTTTGAACCGAATGAGTTGCATCCATTACAACCGGATAACCAAGTTCACGCATAGTTGTTAATGAGCGCATATCAACAACAAGATTGTGATAACCAAATGATGATCCCCTTTCAGTTAAGAGTATTTTAGAATTTCCGGTACTTTCAATTTTTTGAACTGCATGCTTCATATCTTCAGGAGCAAGGAATTGTCCTTTTTTAACATTTACAGCTTTCCCGGATTTACCGGCAGCCAGCAATAAATCAGTTTGTCGGCATAAAAAAGCTGGGATCTGCAAAATATCAACTACTGAATAAACCAGCTCAATATCATTTTCGGTGTGTACATCAGTCACAATCGGTACTTTAAATTCATTTTTAACTTCATCAAAAATTTTCAATGATTCATCAAAATCAATTCCGGTAAAGGAATCTAAACTTGTTCGGTTTGCTTTTTTGAAACTCGACTTAAATATAAATGGAATGTTTAGTTTTGATGCAATCTCTTTTATTCTATTGGCAATTGAAATGGTCATATCTCTGTTTTCAATTACACACGGTCCTGCGATCAGAACAAAAGGAGAGTTATTTCCTAAAATTATGTCATCAATTTTCACCATATTTTATTTAATCCTAAATAAATCATTTTGATCATCAACACTTTTTTTTGTTTTGCCAAAACGGACATAAGCTAAATCTGTTGCCTCTCTGCCTCTTGGTGTTCTTTGTATAAATCCTTGCTGAATTAAAAAAGGTTCATAAACTTCTTCCAAAGTTCCCGGATCTTCGTTTACAGAAACGGCTAAAGTGCCAAGTCCAACAGGACCACCTTTAAATTTTTCGATAATCGTCAATATGATAGATTTATCCATTTCGTCCAATCCAAAGTCGTCAACCTCTAAAGCAGTTAGCGCTTTTTTTGCAATCGCTAGGTTGATAAATTCCAGTCCTTCAAAATCAGCAAAATCTCTTGTCCTTCGTAAAAGTCTGTTGGCAATTCTGGGTGTTCCTCTGGATCTTTTGGCAATTTCTTCTGCAGCATTTTCATCAATTGAAACCTCTAATATTTGGGAAGAACGCTTAATGATTTTACTCAATAAAACGCTATCATAGTAATCTAATCTAGATTTAATACCAAAACGGTCTCTTAATGGAGCGGTTAATAATCCTGCTCTTGTAGTCGCACCAACTAATGTATATTGCGGAAGTTTAATCTGAACAGTTCTTGCACTTGGACCACTGTCAATCATAATATCAATTTTGTAGTCTTCCATAGCTGAATAAAGATACTCTTCAACAACAGAACTTAGGCGGTGGATTTCATCAATAAATAAAACTGAGTTTTCTTCTAAATTTGTTAAAAGTCCAGCTAGATCACCGGGTTTTTCAAGAACCGGTCCTGATGTTGTTTTAAGCTTAACACCCATTTCATTGGCAATAATATTTGCTAACGTTGTCTTCCCTAACCCTGGCGGACCAGTTAACAAAACATGATCTAAACTTTCTCCTCTTTTTTTGGCAGCTCCGATAAAAACTTTTAAATTATCAGTGATTTTTTTTTGACCAGTAAAATCAGAAAATACTTTTGGGCGTATAGTCTGCTCAAATGAAATTTCTTCCTCATTTACAGTTGGGTTTGTACTTTCCGATTCTCTCATAAACTATACTTAATTAAGAACTATTTTTCGTTTTTTGAACTGTTTAATTTTACCGCTGAAATGAACAATTGCAAACATTGCTGATAGCATTAAAATAACTGCTGATAAAGTTTCTAATGGATTAAAACTTCTAGATAAATATTTATAAAATCCCGGGAACCATGCTGATCCATATAAAATCACGACATGAATTACATACAGCATTAAGGTTTTCTTTCCGGTTTCTTTGATGATTTCTGGAATTGAGTTAAACTTTCGAACAATAAATGCCATTATGCCATTTAAAAGTATAACATAACCAACTCTTAAAAATATTATTCCATTACTGAAAAACCAGTATTTCATTTCATCAAGAACTGTAGCTTCTAATCTGAACAAGATAAATGATGCAAATATGAATGAGATTCCAATTGCAGAAAGAATAAATGAAAATCTTTTCTTGGAATAAATTCCATCATTCTTGTAAAGATAATTACCAAGTAAACCTCCCGCTAAAACATAGACAAGCCAAGGGAATAGTGGAAATAATGAACCGTAACTTTTGGTTAAATAAGATGATAAATATTGTGGTAAAAAATTATTCCACTCAATTTTATTTACCATCGGACTTACTAAAAGCAAAAATATAATAATGGTAATTGTTAGAAAGTTTATACTTAGATGCATCCGTTTTGATAAAAAAGTAATCGCAATAATTCCCAGCATGCCGAAGCCAATAAGATGAAGTGCATCAACAGCAAAAAATATATCCCATTGTGCTTGCCCTACATCGCTAAAATCAAATATTCTATAAGTGGGATATCGAAGTAAATACCCAATTCCAATAAGCATTAGAGCTCTTTTTAAACCCTTTTTAATTCTTGGGTTTTTTGTAAAATCAAAATCCTCAGCTTTAAGCAAGTAAGTAAAAATTAATCCGGCAGTGAACATAAAAATTGGAGCAGTAAATCCTCGCAAAGTATGCCAAAATGAATAAGTAACAGATTCCATTGTCCTGTATTCATCAGCTAAAAATGTATCTACCGTGTGTCCTTGAATCATCATTAAAACTGCAAAGGCACGCATGATATCTACATAGATTATTCTTTTTGAATTAATGATCACTTATTAGTATTCGCTTTTTAGTAAAGATATAAAGATAATCAAAAAAGTGAGGATAATAAAATATTGGACTTGTTTCAAAATTTGTAAAAAACACAATAATAACGCTGAATAGAAATAGCTTTCTGTGAATCTTTACGGTATACTTCTCTTTAAACTAAATCTCTTGGATGCTCAGCTACCCATTTTTTAAGGAAGTCAACTACTTCACTCATTGATGCGCCGGGAGTAAAAAGTTCACCGACCCCCATTTCTTTTAATTTTAACAAATCTTTATCGGGAATAATTCCACCTCCAAAAAGTAGAACATCCTCAATCTCATTTTTTTTCATTTCACTGAGAATTGCAGGAAAAACCGTCATATGAGCGCCGGAAAGAATGCTAATTCCAATTGCATCAACGTCTTCTTGTACTGCAGCACTAACAATCATTTGGGGAGTTTGACGTAAACCTAAGTATATTACTTCCATTCCGGCATCGCGTAAAGCTGCTGCAATTACTTTTGCGCCTCTATCATGACCGTCTAAGCCGGCTTTTGCAATAAGTACTCTTATTTTTTTATTCATAATAAACCTTAAATTTCATCCAGCTTTCAATAAATATTAGTCTCTGATATTTCAAAAAAACATTGAAAACCAGAATGATAATTTTTCCCTGGTTCCGAGTTTTTTATTAGGTTAATCTAAGTAATTTTTCTTTTTAGCAAAAGCTCCAAATATTCCCCCGGTGTGAAGAAAGAGAACTTTGCTTTTTTTCTTTCCTTTAATAAAGTTTTCAAAATAAGCTGAAAATGCTTTACCAGTATAAGTTGGATCAAGCAATATACCGGTTTTTGTAAAGAACTGATTGATCAATTTAATTTTATCAGGACTTATATTCTTATATCCCTCTTCTGAATAACCTTCAATAATTTCCACATTTTTCATATTTACTTGTATATCGAGTCCAAATTCATTTACACATTCACTTGTTAATATTTCAATCTCATTGTAAACTTGCTCTTTTGTATCAAGTACAATTACCGGAAATATTTTCAAGTTTATTCCTAAAAGAGCTGCCCCTAATAAAACTCCTGAAGCCGTTCCGGCTGAACCATTTGCAAAAACAATCCCTTTTACTTTTTTAAGATCAACTTGCTGGCTAAGTTCTTTTACAAAATTTATATACCCCCAGATTCCAACAGTTGACGAACCTCCTGAAGGAATAACATAAGCTTTTCGTTTCTTACTTTTTAAAAGTTCACTTTCCTCAACCATAATATTGTAAACATTTTTATATTCCTTTTTTGTGAGGAATTTAATATCTGTACCTGTAAGTTTATCTAAAAATAAATTCCCATCGGCGTTTTGATTTTGATTTCCCCACAAAAATAATTTAGACTTAAATCCCAAAGATGTTGCAGCAATGCAGGTCGCTCTTGCATGATTCGACTGATCCCCGCCGGATGTAAAAATGTGATCACACTTATTCTTTTTTGCATCGTAAAGCAGATATTCTAATTTTCTAACTTTATTTCCAGTTAATTCAACCCCGGTGAAGTCGTCTCTTTTTATTAAAAAATTACAGCCCTCAAAATTAATGTTTTGCACAGGAGTTGGAATATTGGCTAAACTAAGCTTCGACGGAATTTTCATATTATTCACCCATACTAATGTTCTTATAATGCAAACGAGCAATATCTAAATCATCTTGTGTATCAACTGAGAGACTTTCAAAATTAGTTACGACTACTTTAATTTTCATATTATTTTCAAGCATTCTAAGCTGTTCAAGTTTTTCATACTTTTCTAAATCAGTTGGTCTTAAAGAAGTAAATTTTAATAATTCCGGTTTTCTGTAAACATAAAGTCCAATGTGCTTATAAATATCTGCCACACGTAATTTTTGACTATCAGAAACTGAATCGCGGACATAAGGAATTGGTGATCTTGAAAAATATAAAGCGTAATTGTTGTAATCAAAAACTACTTTGGGGATTGAAGGAGAATTTAGCTCAGTCGGTGAAAAAATTCTTTTAGCTAAAGTAGAAATTGATACATTTTTATCAAACAGCAAAGGTTCAATAGCTTCATCTATCATAGTTCCGGGTATAAACGGTTCATCGCCTTGTATATTTACAATAATTTCTGCAGTTGATAATTTTTGAGCAACGTACGCAATTCTATCAGATCCAGTTTCTAGTTCCTTTGGTGTCATTTTAACTTCAGCACCAAATTTTTTTGCAGCTTCATAAACTCTTTCATCATCAACGGCAATTACAATATCAGAAAGCAATCTTGATTTTTTAGCGCTCTCGTAAGTATGCTGCAGCATCGGTTTTCCACCAATATCCAATAAAGGTTTACCTGGTAACCGAGTTGAATTGAATCTAGCAGGAATTATTCCAATGATCATAACTAATTTTTATTTACTTTGACTGATAACTTTCGGAACTTTAAAGTGTTCAGACGATTTATCAGGCGCGTTTTTTAATGCCTCTCCTCGATTGGTTGATTGCTTTACTTCATCTTCTCTGAACACATTTGTATTTTCAATGGGATGTGATAAAGGTTGAACGTTTTCAGTATTAAGTTCATTCAGCTTGTCAACATAATCAAGCATTTTATTCATTTCGGTTGTATAGTTTTCCAATTCAGTTTCAGTAAATTCTAAACGTGCCAACTCAGCTATTTTTTTTACATCATTTTTTGTCACTGACATTTTCTTTTCCTAATTAACATTCAAATTATTGATATAAGCAATTCTATTCTTAATTGATGGATGACTATAGAAAAACCATTCAACAAATGGGTGAGGCTCTTTATCACTTAAGTTTTGATCTGTTAGTTTATTTAATGTGTTTATAAAAATTTCTTTTTTATTTGTTGATTTAATTGCATACTCATCAGCTTGATATTCATGTCTGCGAGAAAGAATATTTGTAAGTGGAGTTTGAATTAAACCAATGATCATTCCCCATAAACTTAAAATTGGTAATGCAGCAATTTCTGTAATTTGGCTAAATCCAAACCAAGTTAGTGAATTTTCGTAAAGTACTGAAATTAGATAAAGCGTTATAAAACTGGTTATTGTTCCTACTACAATATTCACGATTATATGCTTATGCTTATAGTGACCAAGTTCGTGCGCAATAACTGTTTCAATTTCATCGTTAGTAAAATCACTTGTAAGTGTATCACCGAGTAAAATTTTCTTTGTTTTGCCCAAACCGGTAAATGCTGCATTTGCTTTCTTAGTGTTCTTACTCATGTTAAACTGGAAAATATTTTCAACTTTCATATTAACATTTTTCGATAACTTGATTATTCTCGATTTTAGATCTTCATCTTCGATTGGCGTTATCTTGTAAAATAACGGCAAGATTATTATTGGAACTATTTTAGACAGTATAACTGAAACCACAAATAACAAAATTGAAAATGGCAACCACCATAGACTTCCATAACTTTCTAAAACATAATAAAATATCAATAGTAAGGGTATTCCAATCACTCCACCTACTAATGTTGCTTTTGCATTCTCCCAAATCCAAGCCAAGAATTTTTGATTTGATAAATTATACTTATGTTCAAGAATAAAGTCGGTATAGAAATTTACCGGGAAAAACAATACTGACATTGCAAATCCAGTGATAAATACGAAGACCAACAAAATTAAATATTGATGACTAATTGATTGCTCAATATAATTGACAAGACTTTCACTATATCCCAGAGCCACAAATAAAAAAATCAAAGTAAAAGTAATTATTGATTTAGAAATGCTGAAGAAAAGTTTAATATTATTATATTTTTTTGCGTCCATATAGTTAATTTAGATTACTGGTCCCAAAAATAAATTATTTATCAGAATTGTTCAGTTAATTTTTACGCATAAAAAAAGCCGCCAAATTCTGACGGCTTAAAAATACTGAAATTTTACTCTACATCTCTTTTTCTGCAGTCAACTTTTTACCTTTTTCGAAAACCCCGTTAAGAAAGTCTTCATTTGTTATATAAACAACACCATCCTCATCATGAGGTTCTCCATATGTAGAGTGCACAGATTTTAATCCACCTAGGTACTTTCTTGCATCACATAAATAAACAAGATCCCCAACATTTGCTTTCATCAATTCCATTTCTCGTTTAGAAAAGTTAACTGTTTCTTCTTCACCTTCTTTAATTTTCCAGTCTACAACAACTTTCTCTCCTTCTAAATTATTTACTTTGCTTCCTTTAAAAAATTCTTTTGCCTGTGCAACTGACCAAACTGTTAAACCATTAATTTGTGCTACAGGATCATAATCAATAAAATAGGTAGAAACAATTGAAGTACTAAACATCATTATTGCAATGCCAATAAATTGAATTAAAAGCGGAGCCATATCAAAAAGAACAATTATAAATACAAAAATTGATACTGCTAATAATATGTAAACTGATACCTTACCATTTTCTTTGCCTTTAAGAGATCTAACAATTTGTTCTTGTTGAGGAGTAGTGATAGTAACTAAAACTGCTGCAACAACACAAACGAACCATGTTATAAAGTGCCCGAATGTATGAGTAAGGATGGTCTGGATCCATTTGAATTCCATGATCAAATGGTGAAATTACGGTTGGGTCATGTAATCCAACAATCATTAATGCAACACCGCTTACAAATGTTGCAATGACTGCAGCGGGAGTAAATTTTCTCCAGAACAATCCTAAAAATATTGCAACAACTAAAGGCGGAGTTAAAGTTGAATGGAAATAACCGTGCGCTTCATAAACTGTTGGGAAGCTCTTAAATGCTAAAACTGAAAGTACACCTAAAGCAGTTATTGCTATTGATGAATATCTAGCCGCTGCTAATTCTTTTGTATCTGTTTCTCTTTTTGAAAGCACTTTTTTCTTTAAAAATATTTTTGTCGGCCTATAAACATCATTTATATAAATTGCTGCAGTTGCATTTATTAGCGTATCAACAGTTGACATTAATGCCGCCGTTAATGCCGCCATTATAAATCCAAAAACTCCGGGTAATGCTACAATATTAGCAACTACAACAAAAATTTGATCCGGTGATGTATTGGGCGGAACCAAGTTCTGGATTAGAAACAGAAATTGCTTTACCAATCCAGCCTGCGTTACCGACTACAATTGCCGAAAGAGGGAGCATAAATAAAATATTAAATGTTGCTGCTTTTCTTCCTTCATCAACGCTTTTTGTTGCCATAAACCTCATTATAAGTCCCATGTTCATAAACAGAAACCCAATTGAGCCGGCTACACCATCCTGCCAAAATATTCCGACAAAGTTAAAGCTGGAAGGTTCATTGAATTTAGCCAGAGGCATTTGAAATTCGTTTGGCAACAAGTTCCAGAAAACATCAATCCCGCCGATATATGATATGCCCAGAAAGAAAAGTAAAAATCCGGCAAAGAGTAAAATAAATCCTTGAAGTAGATCAGTAAAAATAACAGCTGTTTGACCGCCAAACGTAATATAAATTCCTGTAATAACTGCAATTACAATTACAGCCCCCATTAGGGTTATCTGGTATTCAGACCCAAACAAACTGAAACTTTCCGGCAGTAATGGAAGTACTGCTTTACCAAGTGTTAAAAATCCAATGCCTATATAACCAATCATATAAAAAAGAAGCAAAATTGTTGCTAAAAATCTGGCTGAGGGACTGAATCGCTTTTCAAAATATTCCGGTATTGATCTGATTTTAGTATAAACAATAATTGGCAGCCATCCAAAAAGGAAAAATGGAAGAAAAAACCAATCGTTAATATATGTCATTGTTGAAGAAATACCATGCTCAAAACCTTTTGCAGAGTACTTAACAAAACTATGACTTCCAACTCCGGTTGCAACAATAGAAAATGCAATTAACCACCATGCAAATCTTCTTCCACCAAAGAAAAAGTCTTTTGTACTTCTATTATATCTGCCAAAATAAGTTCCGAAAAGCATAATGACCAGAAAGTAAACAACCATTACAATCCAATCTGTTGAAGAGCCAATATTGTGAAAAGTCTGAATTCCTTGAGTTGTCGTAGTTTCCATATACCTACCAGTAAAGTGCTAAAATTATAAAAAATGCGTGAAGAGCTACAAAATAGAAAAAGCCGAAAATGAGAACCCTGTACCAAAATCGATGCCTTTTAATCCCAAGATTAATTGCCCCACTCTTTCTAATAATTACCATTCCTACTAAAAAGAAAAAGCCCCCTACACCATACAAATATATGAAGGGCAGCCAAGAATCAAAAAATGAAAGCATATTGCGCCTATAGATGATTGTTTTGATATTCTATTATAAAATTACATAAGGGCAGATATACTTGCAAATTATTCTCACTTTTTATTCGTTTTTAATTTATAGATGAATCTAAATATCACTTAGAAGAGAAAATTTAAAATATTGCTTTTCAAATACTGTGTATCTAACTTTATTAATTAGATAATTTTAATTAGAGTAATATAGGAGTAGTTTAATATGGGAATGATGGCGCGAATGCGAAGCCTAGCTCCATGGTTTATTATTGCAGTTGGTGGACTTTTTGTTCTTTTTATGGTTCTTTCTGATTCTAAAATTGCCGATGTTATTGCTACAAGAACAAACAATGTCGGCTCCATCAATGGTGAAGATATTAGTTATCAAGAATTTTCTAATTTGGTTGAACAATATAGAACAAACCAAGTAGCACAAACGGGACAAGAAATACCTGAGAGTCAGCTTGATGCTTTTAGAGATCAAGTATGGGACAATATGGTTTCACAAAAACTTATTGATGAAAAAATTAAAGAACTTGGTATTGTTGTTACTGATGAAGAGATCATTAATACAATTCAGGGTCCAAATCCACCTGAAATTATTACCCAGTACTTTATAGACTCAACTGGAAAATTTAATCGGCAAGCTTATGACCAAGCAATTTTTGATCCTAACAATAAAGAAGCAATGCTACAGACCGAACAAGTTGTTAAACAGCAACTAATTCAGCAGAAATTAGGTACTTTTCTTAACGCTGCCGTTGTTGTAAGTGATCAAGAAATTAAAAGAAAATTTGTTGAGCAAAATGTTAAGATGACTGCTGATTATGTTTTGGTTGATGCTAATTCAATGCCTGATAGTGTCGTCTCGGTTGCTGAAGACGAAATTATGAAATATTATAAAGATAATGATGAAGAATTTAAGGTTGATGCACAGAGAAAGATAAAATACGTACTCTTCAGTAACGCACCAACCAAGGACGATTCTAATGCTATAAAAAATAATTTAGCAGCAATAGTTAAAAAACTAGAGGATGATACTTCTTCATTTAAAACTTATGTTGAAATTTATTCGGATCAGCCTTTTTCAGTTGATACGGTATCGCTAAGTTTATTGCCAAAACAAGCAAGCAGTTTAATAGCTGATTTAGAACCAGGGAAAATTATTGGACCCGTTGCGACAAGTGAAGGATATAGTGTATATAAACTAAATAAAACAATAAATAGCGATGAACCATTGGTAAGAGCCTCTCATATTTTAATAAAATCGGGGGCTGATGAAAATGCAGCAAAACAGAAGATTGATGAGATTTACCAGGAACTCATGGATGGCGCAGATTTTGCGGAAGTTGCGATAGAGAAATCAGAAGATGGTAGCGCTTCAAGCGGCGGCGATTTAGGATGGTTTGGTAAAGGTCAGATGGTAAAAGAATTTGAAGATGCTTCTTTTAGAGGAAGAATAGGAGCAATTCAAAAACCTGTTAAAACACAATTTGGTTATCATATCATTAAGGTAACTGGAAAGAGTAATAAAAAATATGTGGTTGAAAAAATTGTAAATGCAATAACTGCCTCAGCTACAACTCTTGACCGTGCTTATGATAATGCAAATGACTTTTCATACATTGCTGATAAAAATGATTTTGAATCTGAAGCAGAATTGCTGGGATATGAAATTAAAGAGACCCCTCAATTTAAGGAGGAGACAAAGGTTATTCCTGGACTAGGCGCCAATAATGCATTATTAAGATTCTCATTTGATAGTGGTATCAACGATGTCAGCTCTCCTTTCAAAGTGCCTGCCGGTTACGTAGTTGCCAAAGTCTCTGAAATTATAAAAGAAGGCAAAAAACCGTTTGAGGAAGTTTCAGCTACAATTAAGAATAAATTACTTAGAGAAAAGAAACTTGATCGAGCTGTAAAAATTGCAAAGGATATTAAAGAAAAAGCCACTGAAAATATTGATCTAAATATTGCAAAAGCTATTTACGATAAAGCCAGAGTCTCTACTGCAAGTAATTTTACTGCATCTGGAACAATTCCAGGAGTTGGAAGAGATTTTGCATTTGCACAAGCTGCTCTTGAAGCTGAACTAAATAAAATCACTGACCCGGTAAAATCAAGCAGAGGAGCTTACTTGTTAAAAGTTACTGAACGTTCCGAGATTGATTCAACTCTTTATTCTATTCAGAAAAATTCTTTAAGAGATAATTTGATGAACCAAAAGAAAAGCAGAGTATTTACTGACTGGATTGCATCTCTCAAAGAAAAAGCAGACATTGAAGACAACAGATATATGTTTTATAGATAAAATATTAAATTTGCCAGGCACTTGAAAAGGCCTGGCAAATTTTTAAAAATATTTCTTTCCCACTCAATTTTTCTCTTTTCACTAATTATTTTTTTTCATATTATCAATTCCTATTATGAAGAGACTAATTAAATATTCCATCATTTCACTTATAATCAGCAATTTTGCTATTGCCCAGTACAATGGTTATGATCTTTCACTCTCGACTAATTTTAGTTATAATACTACTGCAAAAATTTTTCTAAATCCCAATGCCCCAAATGTTCTTGATCAGAATGTCTATTTTGAGATTGACGGAATTTATAGTTACTCTGCTGAATTAAGGTACAGAGTTAATGATGCAATTATTCTTGGACTAAGTGCAGAATATATGCAAGGATCAGAAAAAGGTAGAAACTTAAACTCACGCCAATTTATTGTTACAGATGGTTATGAACTTTACCCGGTTGAATTATCTATTTTCTATTTTCTTCCCTTTTCAACTGAAAGTTTCAAATTTTATATGGGCGGCGGATTAGGAATTTACTACGGTAACCGAACAAGGGAATTTGGCAATATAAAGTTTGATAATGTTGATAGTGATATCGGATATGGAATTCAAGTTAGTGTCGGCATGGATTATTTGATTTTTGATAATTTTTCAACTCGCGGCGAAATTCGTTTTAGAGACCCCGATATTAAAGTTACAAATAAGTACAATGACGAAACTGTAATATATAACGGAACTACTTATAGAGTTACTCAAGAAAATATTACTTCCAAACTTAATGTAGATGGAATCACTTTTAGAATAGGCGCTGTCTATCACTTTTCATTCCTAAATTAAACTAAGTCTAACATATTATCTTTATTTTCAATTACCTATATTTGCGTTAAATTTTAAGCAGAAAAATGCAAGAACGAATTTATTTGACAGGTTTTATGACAAGCGGCAAAAGTACGCTGGGAAAAATACTTGCCAACGTACTTGGCTGGAATTTTTATGATCTTGATAAAGAAATAGAATTGAAAGAAAAGAAAAAAGTTACTGAAATTTTTGAAACCAATGGCGAAGAGTATTTTCGTAATCTTGAATCTCAAATG
Source organism: uncultured Ignavibacteriales bacterium (assembly GCA_963710615.1). Classification (GTDB taxonomy): domain Bacteria; phylum Bacteroidota; class Ignavibacteria; order Ignavibacteriales; family Melioribacteraceae. Next base: position 291,536 of record CAVQBF010000002.1, on the reverse strand, counting down.
TTAAAGTACCTATCCATTGATAAGAAAGTAGTAATTTCATTAGGAGGCGGGACAATTGTTAATGATGATAATGTAAAATTTATTACTCAAAACGGGAAACTTATTTACTTAAAAGTTGAACCGGAAATAATCTATACAAGAATAAAGAAGAAAACAGATCGACCATTATTTAAAGAGTTTGTATTGGCTGAAAACAGTAAGGAAGATTTTATAAAAAAGATTGAAACTATGTTGAGTGAACGCGAAAAATATTACAGAAAAGCTGACTTTGTTTTTGATGTTGATAATTCACCAATTGGACTTACAGTGGATAAATTAGCAAAAATAGTAAATAGGATGATACTTGAAAAAAATTAAGATAAAAATTCCCCATAATGAGTACATCGTTTATTTGGGCAAAAATATTTTTCATCAATTACCAATCTTAATTGATAAGAAAAATATTTTCGGGAAAATACTGTTAGTAATCGATAAAAATGTAAATAAATATTACTCCGATTTAATTCACCTAACTATCAAAAATTCAGATCTATCTGCAAAACAAATTGTCATTGCATCTACCGAAAAGAATAAATCATTTTCTACATTGCAGAAAATACATACTGCATTAATTAAAAATAATTTTGGGCGCGACTCTGCGATAGTTGCCATTGGAGGAGGTATTGTTGGTGACATTGCCGGATTTGCAGCTTCTACCTACATGCGCGGAATTAAATATATTCAGGTTCCTACTACATTATTATCCTCTGTTGATAGTTCCGTAGGAGGAAAAACTGGAATTAATTTTAATGAGACTAAAAATGTAATTGGTTCTTTTTATCAGCCGGAGTTTGTATTAATTGATACAAATTTTTTCCATACACTTCCTCAAGAAGAAATGTTGTGCGGCTTGGGAGAAATTACTAAGTATTGCTATTTAACAAACAATAGTTTTTTCAATTATGTTGAAAAGAATATTGAGAAAATTTTAGCAAATGATGAAGATGTAATAAAAAGAATAATTATCGAATCAATAAAATTTAAAGGCGGTGTGGTTGAAGCCGACGAAAAAGAATCTGGAATTCGAAAAGTATTAAATTTTGGTCATACTTTTGCACATGCTTACGAGGTTGATCAAAACCATAAACTAAAACATGGTCAAGCTGTAATTGTTGGAATTACTTCTGCTCTTTACCTCTCCAAAATGATGAATTTATTGAATAAGAAAGATTTCGATAAATATTTGAAATTGCAGTTAAGATTTACCGAAAAAATAAAACTAAAAAATATAGATAAGCAGAATTTACTAAGAATAATGGCGCGCGATAAAAAAAATATGCAGAATGAAATTAAATTTGTTCTTCTAAGTGAAGTTGGAAAAATAATTACAGATATTCCCGCACCTAAAAATTTAGTCAGCAAAGCAATCGAGAAATCAATCTCAGATTTTCAATAATGAAAATAACAACTTTAAATTTTTTATTATTATTATTTTTTGTCACACCTTACTTTAATGCCCAGCAATACAGAGAGACTCGAGCGGTTTGGCTTACAACAAATTATAAGTTGGATTGGCCACCAAATACTTTGAACGAAGATGAGCAAAAAGAATCATTAAGGAATATATTTAAAGATCTCAGTAATAAAAATTTTAACACCGTATATTTTCAAGTCAGAAGTAATGGTTCGGTACTTTATAATTCAGCTATTGAACCCTTCTCTCCATATCTGACAGGAACTGTTGGAGTACGAACGAATTATGACCCCCTTCAATATGCAATTGATTTGGGTCGTGAATACAATCTGGAAGTTCACGCTTGGGTAAATATGATAAGGTGTTTTTCTGGCAGTGATGATAAATTCTTAAAACATCCCCAACATGTTAGAAATGCACATCCCGATTGGACTGTTAGATTCATGGATGAAAATGGCAGTCTTTCATACTGGTTAAATCCGGGTTATTATCAAGTGCAAGACTACCTCGCTGATTTGCTTAATGAGATAGCATCAAATTATGATGTGGATGGAATACATTTAGATTTTTTCCGTTACCCCGACAAAGATTTTGAAGATGAAAAATATTTTAATAGATATGGCTTTAATGTTACTCTTGATGATTGGCGGAGAAATAATCTTACGACAATTTTACGGAAGTTTAAGAATAAAGCTAAACCTTTAAATCCGTATCTGAAAATTGGCGCAACACCGATTGGTATAAGAACTAACTTAGAAGGAGCGAAAGGCTGGGAAGGTTATTCTACTGTTTTCCAAGATACAGAAACTTGGCTCAAGGAAGAACTAGTCGATTACTTAACCCCCCAAATTTATTGGGGTTTTGAAAAGAATCCTAAATTTGATGTTTTAGCTAAAGACTGGGTGGATAAATCTTATAATAAAAATATAGTTCTTGGATTGGCAGCTTACCGTAATGAGGTAAAACCAGAACTTCAGAAAATGATCAATTTCTCAAGAGAAATAGGTGCTTCAGGAATTGCATTTTTCCGTTACCAAAATATTTCATTAACTAATTCTGATTTTTTTAATGATTTAGTTTTCCCCTCAAATATGGCTTGGAAAGTAACAAGTACTTCTCCCGAAGAAAAAAGTATAAAGGCTGATTATAATATTACTGCTGATGATGAAGTATTAATCAACTGGAATGATAGTGGAGATTTAAATTCAAACCTATTTAGAAATTTTGTATTACTTGATGAGTTCACTCCAATTAAACTTCTTGGGTTAGATCAAAGCAAAGTTAAGCTAAAGTTTGGTAGGCCCTCAAAATTGATGTATAATTATTTTATTAGTAAAATTAATCGTTTATGGAATCATGAATCATTATCAAATGCATTGAATATTTCAGTGCCTTATTTAGCTTACTTAAAACAATCATCCAAAATCAACACACGACCAATTGTATATAAACAAGATCTTAATTTTTCTCTTCTACTTGTCCATTCCACAAAAAGTCAAAAAGTAATCATTGAAACAATTACTAAAGAAGATATTGGAAAACAAGAATTTGCAGAACTTAAGCTGGGAGAAAATATTCTAGCAATCAATACTAATTTAAATGAACTAAAGACTTTAAGAATAGTTTACATTGAAACAAACGAAAAAGAAGAAATAAATTTCTATTGAGCTTTTTATTTTTATGAGGCTATCTATTAAAGTCTCACTCCCAAAATTTAACATCCAAGAAAATATTTTTACTAATTTTATTGGTTTCTTTCATTTAACTTTAAGATAGCCTCACTAATAAATTTTCAAACTCTAAAACGTATAATTAATTGATCTTGTTAAGCCTGTTTCAACAATTGTAATTGTTACAGCATCATGAACATCCTCCTCAGCACCCGGAATATAAAATGTTGTCAATCCGCTTGCATCGGTTGCATTTGTTTCTTCATCGGCATATCCATCGGTGCCAGTTATGCTAAAACGTATCTGCACTCCAGCATCTTGTGGATTTACTCTCGCATGAATCGTTACACCCTGACCAGGAGCAGGATCAGCAGGTGATGCCCAAACCGAAAGTGCATAAGCACCAGTATTATGGTTACCTTGTGGGTCAGTCGAAATAACTATTACTGTACCAACACCCTCTTGGATCGTTATCTGAACCTTATCATTATTACCCTCTTTATCAAAAGAGGAAAATATCCATTCACCTGCGCTAACCATAATATCAATCACATCTTCTGCGTTAAAATCATCATCCTGAGGATCAACACTTATTATTACAGATGGACCTTTTCCATCATCAGTTTTCTTCTCTGCAACAACAATATCCGCTTTAGAACCAGAGTTATCAGAATCGAGTATTTTCCCTAATCCTAAATCAATACCTTTTTTAATCCAATCTGCCGGGTCATCAGAACCCATAGTATAATCTGAAATAAATTTAATTGCTTCTCCAAAATTTTCACTAATAATATTGGCATCAACCGCACCGTCAATATCAATAAAACCTCCTAATTTTTCAGCCAATTTCGATTTCACTTCTTCCTTAATAGTTTTTGCAGGATCATTATAAAGGTTTTCTACTTTTTGCTTATACTCATCTGCCTTTTCCACCATATCCATACCTTTACCAAGCGGAGTTGCGGTTTTTACAACTTCAATCATTAATTTACTTCCCTTTTCAACTCCTTCAGCACCTTCCTTATGTACGATTTTGTGTATTGTCAAACCTTTATCTTGCGCTAATGCTGAAAAATCAGAATCAGAATCGTGAGAAAAATCATTAAACATTTGGGGAGCTTGGTTATCATATTCACCTTCGTCTAGCTTTTTCCAAAAATCAACTTCATTAGATGACTTAGCTTTCCAATCCGGTCTTAATGAATTATAAAGATGATTTCTTTCAGATTCATTCATATTCGATGCAATTGTTAGGATTCTAGTTCTTGATCTTTTTCCCGAACCGGAAACCCAATTAAAAAATCCTTTTACAGCATCTCCTAATCCTGTGGCTTTTTGAATGTTGCCAACTTTGTCAAAGCTGGTTTTGGTTAATAATCGGTCAGCGCATTCTTCAACAGGTTCTTTGTATTCTTCTAAACTGGCAATTTTTCCAAAGATTAAATCAATTTCTTCATAGGTTAATTCATCTCTATCAAAAAATTTGGTAGTATAATTTTTGGAGAAAACTTTTAAGATATCGTACGTTACAGATTGCTTAACGGCGGCAAATTCAGTAATAACTTCAATCTCAGTTCTAGCTTCTGTTTTGATTTCGGGACCATTTGTATCACCACCGTCATCACAGCTAAAAAACATTAAAATTATTGTTAAAAATAACATGTAGGTAAAATTCACTTTTACTTTTTGATTTGTTGGTTCAGTTTTCATTTTATTCTCTATATTTATTTAGGGATTTCCAACATAAATTACCTTAAAATAATAAGATATAATATCCGGATAAACTTATCTTTTTAATCATCATTATCATCGAGTAATTAATTCAAAAAATTAAGTTAGTTAATAGAAATTGAAGCTGATTGTTTCTGAAAAGCAGATAAAAATATTTTTAGGCTAAATAGGGTTTCAGATATTTACCTGTTATAGATTTGTCGTTATTCGCTATTTCTCTTGGAGTGCCGATTGCAACAATTTCGCCCCCTTTATCCCCGGCATCAGGACCTAAATCAATTATGTGATCAGCACATTTAATTACATCAAGATTGTGTTCAATAATTACAACGGAATTCTTATTTTCAACTAACACGTTAAAACATTTAAGAAGTTTATTGATGTCATCAAAATGCAAGCCTGTTGTTGGTTCATCAAATATAAATAAAGTGTGCTTATTCTTTCTTTGTGAAATTAAATGTTTAGCTAATTTTATTCTCTGGGCTTCGCCACCGGAAAGTGTATTAGAAGGTTGACCAAGGTGTATATACCCTAACCCGACATCCTCTAAAACTTGAAGATAATTTAAGAGTCTCGTATTCCCTTGGAAAAATTCAATTGCTTCAGTCACTGTAAAATTCAAAACATCAACTATATTTTTCCCTTTGTAAGTTACTTCCCTTAATTCTTTTTTAAATCGGGTTCCCTTGCAATCGTCACACTCTAGATAGAGATCAGCCAAAAATTGCATTTCAACTTTTACATAGCCTTCACCTTGACAAGTTTCGCATCTGCCTCCATCAACATTAAAGGAAAAGAATCCTGGTTTGTATCCTCTTATTCTTGCTTGTGGAGTTGATGCAAAAATTTCCCTAATAATTTCATAACCTTTTACATAACTTATTGGATTTGATCTTGGTGATTTGCCAATAGGAGATTGATCAACTATTTCAATTTCTTCAAGTGTTACAGTGCCTTCAATCGAATCATACTTGCCAATATGATCAGCGGGTTTACCCAGAACTTTTGCAACGCCTCCGTACAAAATATCATGAACTAATGTTGATTTTCCAGATCCGCTTACTCCGGTAATTACAACAAATTTTCTCAACGGGATTTCCACATTAATATTCTTAAGATTATTTTCCCGAGCACCTTTTATTGTTATGTACTTTTCAGAATTTGTTACTTTTTCCAAGGGAAGTGGAATTTGCAATTCTCCCGAAAGGTATTTACCAGTAATTGATTTGGGATTTTTAACAATTTCAGAGTAAGTTCCGAAAGCAACAATTTCACCACCATTTATCCCCGCTTTTGGTCCAATATCATAGATAAAATCAGACTCTTCCATCATTTCACTATCGTGCTCAACAACAAGAACTGTGTTACCAATATCTCTTAATGACTTAAGAATATTTATAAGCTTTCCATTATCTCTAGGATGCAGACCAATACTTGGTTCATCCAAAACATACAATGTTCCAATCAATGCAGAGCCCAACGAGGTAGCAAGATTTATCCTTTGAGTTTCCCCGCCCGAAAGTGTACTGCTCATTCGATCCAGAGTTAAATATCCGAGTCCTACATCATTTAAAAATTTTAGTCTTTTATTAATCTCTTTAAGAATACTGCTCGCTATTTCATTTTCGTATTCAGTTAATTTTAATTTTTCAAAGAAACTGTAAAGCTTATCTATTGGAATTTTTACAAGATCGAACATTGATTTGAAATTGATTTTAACCTGCATCGATTCTCTTCTTAACCGGGAACCTTTACAAGCGGCACATGTTGTGTAGCCTCTGTATCTGCTTAATAAAATTCGAATATGCATTTTGTAAGTCTTTTGTTCGAGCTTTTCAAAAAACTTATCAATTCCAATGTATTTATCAAATCCGCGAATAATTTTTGTTTTTTGAACTTCTGTCAAGTTTTTATAGGGTACATCAATAGGAATTTTGTTTTCCTTAGCGACCCTAATTAAGTCACGTAAGTATTTACTATATTTTTGTGTACGCCAAGGTGCAATTGCTCCTTCTAAAATAGATAGATTATCATTTGGAATAACTCTTTCTATATCATATCCAATAGTTTTACCGAAACCTTGACAAACAGGACAAGCGCCGAATGGATTATTAAAAGAAAAGAACCTAGGTTCCGGTTCATTATATTTTATTCCGCAGCATTCATATGAATTATTGAACTGGTTAATTGTTTTTGTTTCAGGATTGATTATAACTAGTTTACCCTCGCCTTCTTTAAAAGTAGTTTCTAATGAATCAGCAAGCGTTTCACGCACCTTCCCTTTTTTAATTTTAAATCTATCAATTATAACAAAGAGATCATTTTTACTTTTGGGCAGTTTCTCAGAAGTGTCAAGATCAATTAGGTCATTCTTGTAAAAAACTCTATGAAAACCTTTCTTTTTAAGAAGTGTAATTTCTTCAGCTACATTCCGTCCTTCATGTTTGTGAATTGGAAAACCAAGATAAAATTTTTCACCTCCCTCTTTTTCTTCCAGCCAATTTGATATTGTCTTAACCGAATCTTTTTTTACAACATTCCCGCAATCAAAACAGTAAGTAATACCAATTCTTGCAAATAATAATCTTAAATAGTCATATAGTTCGGTTGAAGTTCCAACAGTTGATCTTGGATTTCTTGAGCTTTTTTTCTGTTCAATTGCAACTGCAGGCGAGATTCCATAAATAAAATCAACATCAGGCTTATTCATTCTCTCTAAAAACTGTCGGGCATAAGAAGAAAGACTCTCAACAAACCGTCTCTGTCCTTCTGCATAAATTGTATCGAATACAAGAGAAGATTTACCGCTTCCGCTAACTCCGGTAAAAACAACTAATTTATTCTTTGGGATTTCGAGATCAATATTTTTAAGATTATGCTCCCGTGCACCTTTAATTATTATTTTATCTTTTGGATTTGAACTCATTTATAGTCGATGATCTAAAAAAATGTAATTTAGAAAGATAATAATTTTTGATTGGAAATAGATAGGTAATAAATTTTTAAAATGTTGGGTTCTTAATTAAAAAGCCCAACTATTTAGGGCACTTAAAAGTATTGAGAATTTTGACTTTAGGTAAATTTCAATAATTATTATTCTGCGATAACTTTTTCTCCAATTCTTCTAATCTTTGAATTTTAGCTTCGAGTTCTTTCTTGCTTTGTTCAATGCTCTCCAACTGAGCATCTAGTTTATTCTCATATTCTGTTTGCGACCAATATCCACGATCTTCAAAATAGCCTTTAAATAGCCAGTTATGTTTTAGCGCTTCCATATTTTCGGCAAAAGAGTCAGCACCAAGTTTGGCTGAGTAAGTTGTATTCGTTAAATTACTTACTATTGTTTTTATGGAATCATAGACACTTTCATCAGCAATTAAAGCTCCAAGAGCACCTTCCCCAGCTTCAATTCTACCAATTAAATTTCTTAGATCAATTGCTGCACTATCAACACTAGATACAATATCCTCTACACTTGTTCCAAGTCCGATTATAAAACTACTCATTTTGTCCAATCTCTCAACCATTATATTTAATGAAGTGTCTGCCGATTGAACAATAGTAACAGTCTCATTGTATAAGAGCATCATCATAAACTAACTTACCAATTGTTCCTTCACCTTGATTTATAGTTGTTAATATTTCTGAAAACTCTTTTGTTAAGTCTTTCATATAACTCATCATATCTTGTGTTTCAGCTATTATTTGAGTCATGTTTACAGTAGCTTGAGACATAATTACTCCGCCATCTTCAATAGTAGCATTTTCTTTTGATCCGGGTGTAATTATAACAATTTTACTGCCAATAATTCCTTCAGTCTCAATAGCCGCTTCACTGTCTAATCTGATAAATTGCCTAACATCTTTATTAATTCTCATTGTGACTTCAACTCTGTAACGATTCATTTCCATTAATCTTACGTCGCTAACGCTTCCAACTGATAGTCCATTTAATCTTACAGCTGCGCCAGTTCTCAGCCCTTCAACATTATCAAAATATGCTTTAATAGAAATATTAGAACTAAAGAGTGAATCTTTACTTCCTATTGAAAATATAGCAATTACCAATAATACAGTTCCGAGGAAAACAAAAAGTCCTAGTTTAGCCCCTTCCAAATGCTTTAACATTTTCTTCCCTTTTTCAATGAATTATTTGGTTACTAAAAAAGTTTTTAAGAAACTTATCTTCAGATTTTGAAAGTTCTTCAATTTTTCCTTCATAAGCAATTTTAGCATCCTTAAGAAATATTGTTCTATCAGAAATTATATTTGCACAATTCAGATCGTGGGTAACAATTATAGACGTCATTTTTAGTTTTCTTTGTAGATCTAAAATTAACTCGCTAATATCTTTTGAAGAAATTGGATCCAAACCGGTAGTTGGTTCATCATAAAACATAATTTCTGGATCAGTTACTATTGATCGTGCAAGCCCAATTCTCTTTTTCATTCCACCGGAAAGCTCCGATGGCATTTTATCAACTGCATCCTTAAGACTTACTAAATCCAAAGTATTCAAGACCTTTTCATAAGCTTCTTTATCAGAAATATCTCTATTTCTTTTTAATGTAAATTCTAAATTCTCCCTAACTGTCATTGAATCGTACAAAGCGGCACCTTGAAATAGAAACCCGGTATTCCTTCTGATTTTATTCAATTCCTTTGTGGAAATATTTGTTATCTCTTTTCCCTTAATGAAAATTTTTCCATTATCAGGTTCTAAAAGACCCATAATGCACTTTAGTAAGACACTCTTTCCTGTCCCGCTTCTGCCAAAAACCACTAAGTTTTCTCCTTGCATAACGCTTAGTGAAATGTTATCAAGAATAACTTTTTCACCAAATCTTTTACTTAGATTTTCAATTTTTATTAGTTCTATAGCGGCCATATAAGCAATGAGATTTTCACTAAAACTGTATCAAAAAGTAAAATAATTAATGATGCTAAAACCACCGCGGTTGTTGAAGCTCTGCCAACACCTTCGGTTCCGCCATCTGCAATAAAGCCTTTGTAACACCCAACTATTCCAACAATATAACCGAATACAAATGTTTTTGCTATACTTGGTATTAAATCACCGTAAGTAACACTTGTAATTACTGCGTTTTTATAATACTCAAAATTCATTCCCTGCGAAATGGTTAGTGCTAAAAATCCACCAAGAATTGACAAGAATATTACGTAAATAGTTAGGATAGGTAAAATCATTGTTGTTGCAATTACTCTGGTAACTACCAAATACTTGAAGGGATTAATTGCAGAAACTTCCATGGCATCTATTTGTTCTGTAACTCTCATTGAACCAAGCTCTGCCCCAATTCCAGAGCTCACTCTTCCAGCAAAAATTAATGCAGTAATTACCGGCCCAAGCTCCCTAACAATTGATATTGCTGTTGCTCCCGGTAAATAATCTGAAGCACCAAAACGCATAAATACCGGTTCACTCTGCATAACAATTACAAGTCCAATAATAAAACCAGTAATACTAACAATTGGAAAAGTTTTAACACCCAACTCATTCATATGTTTTTTTACTTCTGCAATTTCGTATGGGGGTATAAAAACTTGCTTCAGTATTTCCCAATTAAAAATTGTCAATCCGGTAATAGTGACAAAAAAATTGTGAAGCTGTTCATTAAAATTGAGAGTTTTCTTAAATATATGTTTTGGCAGATTCATAGGTTCTATTAAAAATCAAATAATTATTCAAATATACTAAAAAGCATTTTCAATATGATTTATTTCGGGCGGTAAATTTTGTTTTAATAATATTGCAACAACATCCATTCTGCAGTCCATATCAGTTATTTTATTTTCTACCAAATACATCTCTGCAATTTTTCTTATTTGTCTCTGTTTGTTTTTTGTTACAGCCAATTCTGGCGGGCCAAATTCTAAATTTTTACGCGTCTTTACTTCCACAAAAACCAGTATATCTTTATCTTTAGCTATAATATCAATTTCACCATGACCGAAACGATAGTTCCGTTCAATTATTTCATAGTTCTTCTTTGATAATAGATCAACAGCTGCATCTTCACCTCTATCACCAACAATTTTCTTATGTTTTTCATTCATTTAAAAACTCCCCTTGAATTTCTTCATTAAGGATTTTGTTTAAAAACGATATCCTATGCAATTGAGTATAGCCATGTTTTTTGATCGCTTCAATATGCTGTTTGGTTCCGTAACCTTTATTAGTTTCCCAGAAATATTGCGGAAACTTTAAAGATGCTTTCCTCATTATTTCATCCCTTTTTACTTTTGCCAAAATGGAAGCTGCTGCAATTGAAAAGGATTTACTATCACCTTTAATAATAGTTTTTATCGGTACAGAAGAAACAAAAGATTTGTTGCCGTCAATTAAAATTAAGTCGACATTTTCATCAAGTTTGTTAAAAGCAGTTTTCATTGCCTTTAGAGTAGCTTGTAAGATATTGATTCTATCAATTGTCTTATGATTTACAATACCAAAAGCATAGCTTAATGATTGCTTTTTAATTAATTCTGATAAAACTTCTCTTTGCTTTGAAGTTATCTTTTTGGAATCATTCACTCCTTCAATGAATGTATCTTTCTTAAAAATAACAGCAGCTGCAACTACGGGTCCCGCAAGCGGTCCTCTTCCGGCTTCATCAATTCCTGCTAACAAGTTATAACCGTTCTTTAAATATTCTAAATCAAATTGTTTTAGAGTGTTCAAATTTTAACCAAGAAATATTGCAATAAGCCCAAAGATCATCGTAAGTTTTATTAAGCTACTTAATTTAGAGATATTATTTAAGAATTGTTCTGAAGCAATTTCACGCATAAAATAAATTAAAGGAAGATTAACAAAAAACATGACTATAATAAAATATTCTATTTTGTATAACCTAAATAATATTGGAATACTAGTGGCTGTAAATAAAAATATTAACAAAGCAATTAAGAGAGTTTTACTCTTTTCTATTCCATACTTAATGGGATATGTTTCTAAACGATTATTTTTATCGCCATCAATATCCTCTATATCTTTAATAATTTCTCTAATTAGGTTAACTAAAAACGCAAAGACTGCAGGAATGATGGCGGCATAAATATTACCGACAACAATACCGCCATAAATAAATGCCAACGAGGTACAAGTTGAAACAACTAAATTTCCAATTAACGGTATTTTTTTTAATGCTGCTGAGTATAAATATAATAGTACATTTGTAACTGAAACAATTATAAATGCACCGATTGAAATTTGGATGGAAAGTAAAATAGATAAAACGGATAGCACAAAATAAATTGATAAAGCTTCTTTTCTACTTATTAAGCCCAAAGGTAAAGGTCGATTTGGTCTATTTATTTTATCAATTTCATAGTCAAAATAATCATTAATGACATTGCCTCCACCAGTAACAATAGCAGCGGAGAGACCGGCTAAGAATATAACCGTTGACCATTTGAAACTGTCACTACTAATAATAGCAGCTACAATAACAACCGTAAATGTTATTAGAACATTTACTGGTCTAGTAATATTTAAGATGGCTATTATTTTTCTCATTTACTTTTCTTTAAAAATCATTCAATAAACCAAAATGAATTAAGCCATCTGATATAGATGTTCCTTCTGCAAATGCATAACTCACTCTCATAACGCCAAGCGCTGTGTCTAAACTTATCCCTAATCCATAACCATTTATATAATCTGATTTTCTAGCAATATTAATCGATTCATTTTCATTTATTAAATAATAACCCGAATCAAAAAATGTAAATAAATATGATGATTGAGAAAGTAAAAATCGATATTCAAGATTTGACCAGATAATTCTATTTCCTAAGAATTGATTTTCTCTGTATCCTCTTAATGTGTTTGTTCCGCCAAATTGAAAGTAATCACTTGCATCGTAATAATCGCCAATAATTTCTTTTGCATGCACGCTTAAGGCTACAACTTGACTTTGAAACAAGGAATAAAATATTCCGAAATCTAATTCATAGTTATGATACTCTAAATCACTGGAGGAAAAAGAAATCGGTAAGTTTTCGTCATCAATATTTTTTGCTCTATATTTATAAAGAGATGCAAAATAGATTCCACTTTGCGGCGTATAAATATCATCTCGATAATCGACTTTAATCTTTAAACCAGAATTTAAGGATGTGGAATTTAAAACTGATTGATTAGAATTATTTATAGAAGGAATTACAGATTCGGTTTCAAGGATAAATGATGCAGAAATATTATCCGTTGCTAAATATTCTAACTCCCCGCCAAATGTTCTTCTAACATAACTGCTATCCTGTTTTCTCTGGAAGAAATCTAAATTTAAGTTAAATGGATAATCAAGTATCCAAGGCTCCAAATATTTTAACTCTAATTCTTGTGTTAATGAATTTTCCTGCTTCCACCTAATCGCAAAAGCTCTTCCCGTACCAAAAATATTTCTAAGACTAATATTTACAAAACCGGTTAAGTATCCTTTATCTTCATTTTTAGCAGCTGGGACATAACCAATAATTCCATCGAACATATTAGTGTTTTTTTCTGTAACGGTAATTTGAATGATCCCTTCTCCAGTTGAATTAACTAAATAAATTGGAGGAGCAACAGTTTCAAAAAACCGGAGTCTGTTCAACTGTGTGGAAATTTCATTGATTCTTTTTTGAGAAAACAGTTCATCGTATTTAAGTCTGGCAGCGTTAATTATTACATTATCATTACGTTTTGGTGTTACCTAGAATTTCTACTTTATCTATTTTTCTAATTTTTTCTTTATCTAATTCCAGAAAAATATCTGCAATTCTGTTGCTATCATTATCTCTGGCTAGGACTATTGATTTTATCTTAATCCCGGCAAATGGATAGCCATTATTCTCAAGAAATATCAATGCTTCATTTATGCTGGATTCTAAAATTGATGGCACAAAAATTTCACCTTCTAAAAAGTTAAAGTAATCCAATATATAAAGGGAATCAGAATTATTAAGAGAATCGATCACAATATTTCTTATTATTGCTTGTTCACCTTCATATAGTTCTAGTGTATAATATATTGAATTTTTTGTATCATTTGTATCAACAAAAAAATTCATTATTTCATAGTCAAAAAATCCTTGACTTGATAAATTGTTGCTAATTTTCTCTTTAATGTTTTTATAACTTCCATCGCTTTCATTAATTAGTTTTATGAAAGCTTGCTCTTCAATTTTATTATTTCCGATAATGTTATATTCGATTTTCTTTTGAGCGTTCAACAGAAGCGAATTGGAAAACAGCAGTAGAAGTGTGATGTTTTTAGATAGTCGGGGAGTCATCAATAATTTTTATTTTCTTTCCAATTTCTTCAATTGATATTTTGTCAACCAGATTATTTACTTCATCAAAAGTTACAGAACAAGTTTGCCAGCTTGCTGCATTTTGAGCACCAAGGGCAGAAGCAAATTTAACAAAATCATTAAATATTAAAGATTTTTCCAAACCGTAAATTATTCCAGAAACAAATGCATCTCCGCTTCCGGTAGCATCTTTTTCTATTATTTGTGGATTTTTTATTTTATAGTGAAAGTCAGATTTCGATGCAAACGTGTCTGCTTTACCAGAAGTTATAAAAGCAAGGTTAATTCTATTCTGATAAAATTGATCAAGTATTGTAATAATATCTTGATCACTTTTAAAATTAATATTTAATGATGCTTTTATTTCATCAAGATTATTATGAAGAATTGCTGGTCCCAATTCTATACATTTTTGCAAATGGTTTCCGTAAGTATCAAGTATTGAAATCTTATCATGCTTATTGCAGATCTCAATTCCCTTTTCAAGAATTATTGAAGAGGCCGAGTTAGGCAAACTTCCCCCAAATACTACTATGGATGAATTGATAATTGCCTTCTCTAATTTATTTACAAATTCATCAATCTCCGAAATGGTGACATTGGAATTAGGTCCAAAGTAAGTTGTTAGATTTTCTTTTTTTTCATCATAAATTAATGCAGCTTCTCTTGTTTCATATTTAGTAGAAACAGCACTAAAGCTTATTTTTTCTTCTTCTAAAACAGATCTAAGTTTTTTCCCGTTTGCACCGCCTAAGAAAGTAAGAGCATGGTTTTTAATACCTAAGACATTCAACTGACGATTTATGTTTATCCCTTTGCCGCCGGACGCATGCTCGAATTTATAAGCCCTGTTTTTACCATGACCAATTTCTTTAAAGAAAAATTTCTTTTCTAAAAGAGGATTTAATGTTACTGTTAGTACCATAGTTTAAGGACGATATCTAAACCAATCTCCATAAGCCGGATTATATAATCTGTAATCACCAAAATTCGTTTGATCAATAAACACAAAACTTCTGTTAAGCACATAATATTCCCAAACTTCATAGGGTTTGGAATCCATCTCGTATGGTCTTCTGGTAACTTGATCTGGAGCTCCCAAGGTTACATAAACCATTCCCATATCACTTTTCCATCCCTTAAAATAACCGCCAAAATTAGCATTTGCATATTCAACCCGACGATAATATTCATTTAATGTTTCATTCTCCACTGTATTTGGCGAAGGATCCAATTGTTTCCAGAAATCTAAATATTTTGAAAGTTTATCAGAATAATTTTCTGACTCTTCAATTTTCTCAATATCCGAAGGTGATGCAATATAAATCATTTGATTTACCGCAAGATCAAGATCTTTAATTGATGAAGGGAATCCAAAAATTTTTGAAGAGAATTTTTTAAATATCCCTTTAATGTAATCGTTCTGATCATCGAATAGTCTAACTTCCAATTTGTAATCGCCAAGTGTGAACTTTATATCCTTTAATATTTCATTTATTTCATTTTTACCTTCATCCAGTATAATTTCTTTTTCATATTTATTTATAAGCTCTTCTTCGTTGTCTTTAATAGAATAAGAAACACTTATAGCTTTTGGCTCTTTAGTATAAATTTCATAAAAGAAAGAAATATTAGTATCATTTGAAGTTACCTGGTTTGAAATATTAGGAATAATCTTTAATCCATCCTTTGTCTCTAAAAATTCAGAAACAATTATCAAATCACTTATCTCAATTGGATCGCTAAATTCTCTTATTTCAATTTCTTGTTCAAATTCAGAATACTTTCTTGATTCAGCATCTTCCAATTTGCAGACAATTCTATATTCACCAGGCTCGATAACAAATGATTTGTAGCTAACATTAAAGCTTGTGCGTGATTGCGTTTGCCTAAAACTCTGTGTTTCTACCGTTTCATTCCATAATTTTTCAATTATTAATTCGTCATCATCGTCGTAGAAAGAAACTATAATAGAATATTTTGCTTTGTATCCGATATTATTTTTTAAGAACTGAATATTAGAATAAGGGATTTTGATAAATACATCTATCTTGGATTTGCCTGAATCTTGACTTTGATAAGCTGCCAAATCAATAAAGAAATTTGGTAAAAATGAACCGAAAGCATTTCTTTGGGAGTGTTCAACTTGTGCAAATAATGAACTAAACAAAAATAGAAATAGAAATATTTTTCTCATTATATTATTTCCTCTTGATAACTTAATTTACCGAATACATCATAATCATTACAATCAAAAATTTCAACATCATAAAATTCACCCAATTTTAACATTTTATTTTCAGATTTAATTAAAACTTCTCCATCAACTTCAGGGGCATCTTTTTCTGTTCTACCTATAAAAAATTCACCTTCAATATCATCAATAATTACTTTAATTGTTTTACCGATCAATTCTCTATTCTTTTCAAAAGAAATGCCTTTTTGAAGTTCCATTAATTCAAACTTTCTTTGCTCCTTAACTTTTGTAGATACTTTATCTCCTAGGATAAAACTTGGTGTGCTTTCTTCAACCGAATAATCAAATACTCCAACCTTATCGAATCTAATTTCTTTTATAAACTCCTTAAGTTCTTCAAAATCCTTTTTTGTCTCATTTGGGTAACCCAAAATAAATGTAGTTCTTAATGCTAAATTAGGAATTTTAGACTTAAGTTCATTTAGCAAATTAATAGTAGTTTTTTTTGTAATTCCCCTTCTCATAGATTTTAGGACATCATCTGAAATATGCTGTAGCGGAATATCAATATATTTACATATTTTAGGATTATTGGCAATCTCATCCATTAAATCTTGAGGGAAATGAGAGGGATAAGCATAAAGTAATTTAATCCACTCAATTCCTTTTATTTGAGAAATTTTGTTCAAAAGTTCTGCAAGATTTCGCTTTCCGTAAATGTCCTTGCCATAATCAGTTGTGTCTTGTCCAATAATTATAAGTTCTTTAACGCCTTTATCAGCAAGACCTTCAGCTTCCTTAAGCAATAGTTCAATTGGAGTGGATTTATGTTTACCTCTCATTAAAGGAATCGCACAAAAAGAACAAGGATTATCGCAACCCTCTGAAATTTTCAAATATGCAAAATGTTTTGGGGTTGTTAATTCACGCTCGCCAAGTAATTCTTTTTTAAGATCACCACCAAACTCCTTTACAATTCCTTCATAATCTTCAGTACCAAAAAAAACATCAACATCGGGAATTTCAGCTGAAAGTTCATCCTTAAATCTTTCTGAAAGACAGCCGGCAACAACAACCTTTTTAATTTTCCCTTGTTTTTTTAATTCAACTGCTTCCAATATTGTGTTTATCGATTCTTCCTTTGCTGCATCAATAAATCCACAAGTATTTATTATTACACTTTCAGCATCATCAGAATTGTTGGTCAAATCAAAATTATTTGCTTTCAATTGACGTGATAATCTTTCAGAATCCACCACATTTTTGGAACAGCCAAGGGTTATTATTTCTATTTTATTCTTCTGCATAAATTATTCTTATTAGTAATACAGACCTATTTCAGCAATAACATTTTTCTTACTTTCACATTATTTGCAAATTGGAGCTCGTAATAATATATTCCACTGGCAAATTTTGAACCATCAAACTGAATATTATAATTGCCCGGTTGCTGAGATTGATCAACAATAGTTTTAATTTCTCTACCAAGAATATCGTAAACTTTAATAATTACATTATTGTCACCAATAAGAGTTGTTGAACCTGCTAAAGTAAGGTTCGGGAATTTAGATTTACTAAGTTGCTCAAACGGGCTATGTATGGTAGATAATGAAGGAATTGAGTATTTAATAGTGGTTGTTGGATTAAAGGGATTCGGATAATTTTGGAATAATTCAAATTTATTTCCCAACTTTATATTTTCTGCTTTTGTAATTGGAGAAGTCCTTGGATAATAATAGAGTTGTGCCGGAAAATTAAATTCCGTACCGTTAAAGCTAACTTTCTCCTCGCTTAAAGTAAAATAGCCCCGGTCGCCATAAGGTTTCCAGCAAATAGCCTCACACTGAACTTCATCAAAGGAATTGACAAATGGTAAAATAATTGGATCATTTGAATTTAGAACTGATGATATCGTTTCTCCAGCATTTCTATACCAATAGTATATATTCGAGTATGATTTTACCAGTATTTCAGTTCCATCAAAAGAAATATCACCAGACGTTAAATAGTTAAAGGGAGTATTATCTTCAGGATCATAGGGAAAGCTTAGTTTAACAGATAATTCAGCTTCAAATTCACTTTCGGTTGATTGTGGAAAAGCCAATCTATATAATCTTACATTTGAATCGCGTTTTCCAATAATAAATAAATCTCTAGTTATAGGATCAATCATCAATGTTTCTGCATCTCTTTCACCATCAGGATAATTAAAAGTGATAATATCAACATCAGAAATAATGTTAACAACAGGCTGCTGACCAACACTTACGTTTGGTTCTTCAATCCGGTAAATATATTTAACTGAATATTGAGAATCATTATCCCCAATATCACCTATATAAAGATAAGATTTTGTATCATCTGGTCCCGGACCTAGAGTAATATCTTCCCAATCTCTATTTGATATTCCATCTAAAAAATATTCTGCCAAATTATTTCCATTTGAATCAAGTGCAAATATTCTATTCTCATTTCCAGAATCATTGTGCGTCCATAGAACACCCTGGTTTTTTATACTAGCGGCGAGGCCTGAAGCTTCGTCAATTTTATCATTTTCTATCTCCCCCAAGTTCATTCTATCCCCAAATTCCGGGGGATAACCAGATTGAGCATATGACGAGCAAAAGAAAATAAAGAATAATAGCACAAAATATTTCATTAAATGAACAAGCCTATTTATTATAATACTGCATTGCTTCCGGAATAAGCTTCTTTAAATCATTTATTCTAGTCTGATCTGATGGATGTGTACTTAAAAACTCAGGAGGTGCATCTCCACCCTTTTGAGCGGCCATTCTTTGCCAAAACGAAACCGCTTCGTTTGGATTGTAACCTGCCATTGCCATAAAAATCAACCCCATATGATCTGCTTCACTTTCGTGTAATCTACTGAATGGTAACATAACTCCTACTTGAGCTCCCAAGCCAAAAGCTGTCATTGCTAATTGTTGCGTAAGAGCAGGTTCTTTTTCTAAAGCAGCTTGCAATCCCATTCCACCCAGTTGAACAATTAATCCCTGACTCATTCTTTCACCACCATGTTCGGCAATCGCATGAGCTATTTCATGCCCCATCACTGTTGCAATACCGGCTTCATCCTTACAGATTGGCAAAATGCCTGTATAAAAAACTACTTTACCGCCCGGCATACACCAGGCATTTACCTGATCACTTTCAACAAGATTAAACTCCCAGGAATACCCATTCAGGTGATCAGACATATTTTTTTCGGCTAAATACTGTTCGACCGATTTTTGAATTTTTGTCCCAATTCTTTTTATTTGTGCGGATTGAGAAGTATTTTTAACAACTTTATTTTCATTTAAGAATTGATCATACTGCTGAAAACTCATTGACATTAGTTGAGATGCTGGGATTATACTAAGCTGACTTCTTCCTGTAACAGGGACAGTACTACACGAATTTGTAAATACAGAAACAGCCAACAACAGAATAAGAATAAATTTGTTCTTCATTTGTTCACCTCTAAAATAAATAAAATTTGTTATTTCACTTTTTCCAAAAATTCAATAGGGGCTCCATTTTCCTCAATAAAAGCAACCTTATATTCAGGGGAAGGAAAATTTGGTTCAATAAGAACTTTTTTCCCAATTATAATTTCATCTAAATTTTCAACTTCAAATGCAATATGTGGGATATTTTTAATTAACTCCGGTAAATTACTTTCGGGCAAAATTCTCATCCATTCAATATTATATTCACTTTCATTAAAACCGGAAACAAACATTTTGAAATCATCCAAATAAACCTCATTTTGCCTTTTTTGATTAGTAGGAATTCCAAGATGATGATATTTTAAGTTTTGATTCACTATTTTTTCTCTTCCCAATCAGTCATTATTCCGTCTCTAAAAAAATAAGTGATATCGCCGTAATACCACTGAGTAAATAATCCCCATTTTTCTTTATTCTTTGTAATCTTATCAGGCTTCCCCCAACTATCTTCTAACATTTTTTCTGTCATTCCTTTCCAAACTTGCCCATTAACAATCTGTTTGCCCACTTTCTTACCGTACTTTTTCATGATTTGATTTGCTCGAGCTGATTTGCATTCTTCTTCAATTTCAACCAGTCGATTTTTCAAACTGTCAATATCAGCAAGTAAACTTTCCTTTTCGGTTATCAGTTGACTCTTTTGGGTTGATAAACTATCATAAAGAAAATTAAATCTTTCTTTGTTCAATTTTTTTTCGGACTGACCGAATAAAGAAACAGAACACATCATAAGGATAATAAAGACAAATCTATACATGAAATTTCCTAATAACTTTAGAATACAACAGTAAAATGAAGATAAATATAAACAACAGGAGCAGTAAATAAAAGGGAATCAAATCTATCAAATATTCCCCCATGACCAGGTATAATTGCAGAGGAATCTTTTACTCCGGCATCTCGTTTTACAAGGCTTTCAACCAAATCGCCTATTTGACCAACAGTACCGACTATTGTTCCAATAATAATTGAGTCGGTTAAAGTTAGAATATCTAAAAATATTGCTTTTGCAGCTATCATTGAAACTATTGCAAATACAAATCCGGCAATTGCCCCTTCCCAACTTTTATTGGGACTAACGCGTGGGAAAAGTTTATGCTTGCCAAATGCACTACCGATAAAAAATGCCGCAGAATCACAAATCCAAATTGCTATCATTATTGAGATTATTAAATATCCGCCTTCTGAATAAAGCAATTCTGATTCTGAAAAGATTTCTCTGATAAGCAGTATCGATGATGAAAATAATCCTAGATAAAGGATACCGAGAAATGTAACAGCCACATTAATAATTGCGGATGCTTTATTTCTGAACAATTCTGAAATAAGAATAATGATTGAAGCAAATAGAAAAAGAACATAGAATTCTAAAAACTTAAAGTAAACATTTAGAATAATCGATACAATCACAATAGAGCCTAAAACAAAATTTGGGTATGCTTCTTTTTTCTTAACCATTTCGCTGAATTCCCAAAAAGAAATTAGTGCAATCCCAAGCGTAAAAATTAAAAATGGAATTCCACCAACCAGTGAACCGCCAATAATTAAAGGAATCGCAATGATCGAAACAATTACTCTAGTCGATGTGTTTCCTAAAGCCATTAACCTTCTTTTTCTTTATTTATATCAGCAATAATTTTTTTTGCGTCGTCAGCATCTTCCTTTTTTACCAGAAGCTTAATAATTGAAAGATCGCCTGAACCAGGAAAGCTTTTATCCTTCTGTGACAGAATTACTGATTCGATTTCTGCCCCATCTAAATTAGCTTTAAGCATTTCAGCTTCATATCTGACATCGGTTGAATATATTGTTGTCCAATCTTCATGATGAACTAAATTAAGCTCAAAATCTTCTTTCGAGATAAGTTCAACATCACAATCAGCGCAAACTGTTATACCATCTAGATATTCTGCTTCACATTTTGGACAAATCATTTTGTGCCTCCGAGTTAATAATTTTTGAATAGTTTCTACTGATAAAGATAAGAAATCCCACAAAAAGAAGAAGCAATAAAGTAAAGCTTATAATGTGAGTACTTATGTTATCAATATCTACAAAATTCGATTGCATTAATTCTTCTTCCCCAAAAACAAAAAATGCAATTATTGCAATAAAGTTGTTTAGAAAATGTAAAATAATTGGAATAATAATAGAATCGCTCTTATAAACTGAATAACCTAAATACATGCCCAAAGCAATTAAAGGAAGTAATCCGTAAGGATTAAAATGATAAAATCCAAAAAACAAACTAGTAAGTAATATTGCTATAAATGGTTTCTGCTTAAACTCAAAACTTTTCTGAACAAAACCGCGGAAGAAAAATTCCTCACATATTGCAGGAGTTATGGAAACTGTTAAAATAACAAGAATGTATTCAATTATATTATTAGCTGTTAATATTTGAAGATAAGATTCAGCAACTAGTTTATCCAGTGAATCTAAAAAATCTCTTATAGATTGAACAAGTGAAAAAGATTTTGCTAGTTCAGCAAGAATGTAATTTTGAATGTGTAGATAATCCTGAAGCAAGGGAACAAGTATTATCATTCCAATCGTAAATAACCCCACCTCTTTTGGTTTGGGCAATCTGAAACGGATTATTGATGTTACATCTTCAAAAACTAATTTGCTAAATAAAATTGCAGGAAAAAGAATAAAGAGTATTTGACTTCCAATTGTAAGCAGCCTCATTAAATTCATATCAGCATTATTCAGATCGAAGCCAAAAATACTCAAAGTTAAAAGTCCGCCACCAAATTGGAATAATAAAAAGACAACTATTAATCCTAAAAGCGCTGCCTTAGTTGGGGACATTGTAGGAACAATTTCTCGTTTTTTTTCCCCGGTTTCATTTTGTTCAATTTGATCATTATCCATTTTTGAAAGATAGTTAAAAGCATTTCGGAATTCTAGTTTTTATGAATAGGTAAACTACATTGAATTTATAAAATTGAGGTATTTTAATAAAAAAATAAATGCGATTTCAATATAGATACCGGCTTGGAAAAACTTGGTAATGTTGCTACAAAGTTCTAAGAATCTGTCCTTAAAGAAGTCATTCCATCAGAAACACCCTCGAACTTTGTAAGTTCAGCATCAATAGACCCAATTATTACTTTTGATTTTACTTTAACAGGCATTTTTGCTTCGTCGTCAGTCATCCAAATAATTATACTGCCTTCACTCTTAAATAATCCGCCTTCAACAACAAGCGGTTCAACCATAATGCAATCGAAAGTACCTGCTTCAACTGTTACTGTTTCCTTCCCTCTATAAACCACTTCTAAAGGAAAGACTTTGTCTTTGAAAAAATTTTCTAAATAAAAACTATCGCCTGCTTCCAAGGTATCATAATTAAATGTACGTGTAAGATAAAAAGCCGAAACAATATCATTCACATTGTCGGGAATTTCATAAGTTCCGTTTTTAGTCTTTGCCAAATTTCTTCTGTGATCAAAAAATGCTGAAAAGTCCCTTGAGTAACTTCCTTCTCTAATATGCTGTTCAAATCTCCATGGAAATAATCCTTCAACATCCATGTAAGTTTCATATCTATCTCTTACTTTAAAGAATGGGTCAAAGCTTTCCACAGAATTTACATTAAATGTTATGTGGTAGGTTTCACGCTTGGCAATTTTTCTTATTTTGGGAATTTCCATTACAGCTACTCCAGCTGTAACAAATCCATATTTAACGTCAAAAGTAAGTTTTTCACCGACCGTGAAAGCTTTATTTTCAAGTTTTCTAAATTCTTTTTCTTGAGCAAAAATAGTGCTGGTTAAAATTAGAATCGTAAATAATTACTATTCCCCGGATTTTCATTTATTTCCTAATAGAGTGTTAAAAGTTAATTCTATTACAATTTTTAATTGTATAAAGTTTCATTAAATAGCTCATGAAAATCGCAAATGTGCATAAATGATTGAATTTTCAACAATTTTAATACATTATTTATCATCTATTCAATTTTTTTAATATAGAAATTAGTTAATTCGAGAACTATTTCTTTGAAATATACTGATTATCTTTGATATAAAATCGCCAAGGCAATTCAGTGGATTTTTTAATACCAATTCTTGTTGTCTTACAACTTTACTATTTGGAATCTTGGGTGCATCGAGCAAATAAATTTCTCCCTTAGTTAAGATCAGTTCCATTTTGATTTCTAACAATGTTAAAAGCCTGACAAATTTTTGCGGGTCCATTTAACAAATTTATTTTTTCTTTTTCACTCAGCTTCTTTTTTATTAAATCTCCTTTTCCCAAATTCCTCCAAACCAGATATGGGTTCCATTGCTCTTAGCAGAACTGCTGTACCTTCATCTTTTTTACCAGTTACAATATTAGAACAAAAGTGAATTCCGTAAGTAAAGTAGACATATAAAAAACCTCCTTCTTCAAACATTATTTTATTTCGTTCCGTTTTGCCATTAAAAGTGTGAGCAGCTTCGTCAATCCTTCCGTCGTATGCTTCAACTTCAACAATTTTTGCGGAGAGTTTCACTTCTAAATTGAGATTATTATAAACAAATATTTTACCAAGTAAATCCCAGCAACAAGAAGAACATTTCTCTTGTAAAAATCTTTTTTTAACTTGTTATTCAAATTATTTCCAATAGATGAACAAAGTAAATTACTAAAAAATTATTAGGATAAAATAATGAATAAGAGATTTTCTAAAATTGTTTTTCTTGCCACATTTATAATTTTATTAGTTGGTATGCGTCCCGGAATTCCTGATGAAGGCATGTATCCGTTAAGTGAAATTCATAAGATTGATTTGGTGAAAGCAGGATTAAAAATTGATCCTCTTGAAGTTTATAACCCAGATGGTATTAGTTTAATCGATGCATTAGTAAAAGTGGGAGGCTGTACAGGATCATTCGTTTCCAATGAAGGATTAATTCTAACCAATCATCATTGTGCATTTGGAGCAATAAGTAGAGCTAGTACACCCGAGAAAAATTATTTAGAGAATGGATTTTTAGCAGAAACGAAATTAAATGAAATTCCCGCAAAAGGCACAACAGTTAGAATAACTGAGTCTTACGAAGATGTTTCTGAACAAGTATTAAGTGCAGTTAAAGATATTGAGGATTTGACTGAACGTGCAAAAATTATTAGTGAGAAAATGAATGAAATTGGTAAAGCCGCTGATGATGATGCAAACTCAATTGAAGGAAATGTTTCAGAAATGTTCAAAGGAAAAACCTATGTTCTGTTTAGATATAGAATTATTAAAGATGTAAGAATTGTATACGCTCCTCCAAGATCAATTGGTGAGTTTGGAGGTGAAACAGATAATTGGGTTTGGCCAAGACACACAGGTGATTTTACCTTTATGCGCGCTTATGTTGCAAAAGATGGAAGTGCCGCCGAATATTCTGAAGATAATGTACCATTTACACCAAAAAGATTCTTGAAGGTAAATCCTAATGGGGTTAGCGAAGGGGACTTCACTTTTATACTTGGTTATCCAGGAAGAACATACCGCCATTATCCATCTTACTTTCTAGAGTATCAAGAAAATTATCAATTACCTTATATTTCAAAAACTTACGATTGGATGATAAATAAACTGGAAGCAATTGGAGCAAATGATACTGAATTGCAATTAAAATTTGCCTCTACGATTAAGGGGTTAGCAAATACAACCAAGAATTATAAGGGTAAACTAAAAGGATTAAAGCGTATTGATCTGGTTGAAAAGAAAAAGGTTGAAGAAAAAGAATTAAAAAAGTTTATAAATCAGAATCCAAATTTGAAAGTAAAATATGGGACTCTTTTTAACGATTTTGAAAAAGCATATGATAATATGCTGGAGATGGGTACTGCATATTTGTGGTTCAGAACATTTAATAGATTTTCTAATGCAAAATTAATATCTGATAGAATAATTGAATTTTGTGATGAGATGGATAAACCTGAAGAGGAAAGAAAAAGTGCCTATAAGGAAGACCAACTTGAAAAAACAAAATTGAGATTTAATGATTATTTAAAAAGCTATAACCAAGAGTTTGAAAGTGAATTTCTCAAAAAAATGTTGCACGACGCTCTTAAGTTTGAAGGGGCTTCTGAGATTTTATCACTTAAAGATATTCTCAATGGTCAATCGGTTGAAGAATTTGTATACAAGAGTATGAACGAAACTAAAATTTTCAATCCGGAGATAATTAATGAATATTTGATGAATTGCTCAAATGAATTAGATGATCCCTTAATTAAGTTTGCAGAATTATTAAACACCGATTATGAAAGATTTAAAAATGAATCTAGCAGAATAAACGGAATTGTTAATAAATTATCAGCACAGCTTTATGAAGTTAAAAAAGAATGGAAGAAAACTAATTTTATCCCTGACGCAAATGGTACCCTAAGATTGACTTATGGTTATATTGAAGGTTACTCTCCTGCAGATGCAGTATATATGTCACCTTTTACAACTCTGGAGGGAGTGATTGATAAAAGTTATTTAGGCGGCGAGTATGTAATTCCGGACAAGTTAAAGGTATTGTATGACAAAAAAGATTTTGGTCAGTTTTATAATGATGAACTTGGCAGCGTTCCGGTCGGTATTCTTTATAATATGGATACGACAGGTGGTAATTCCGGAAGCCCGATTATGAATGCTTACGGAGAAATGATCGGAATCAATTTTGATCGAGCATTTGAAGCAACAATAAATGATTTTGCATGGGACAAATCTTACAGCCGATCGATCGGTGTTGATATTAGATATGTTTTATTTATAACTCAAAAACTCGGGGGTGCCGATTATCTTCTCGATGAATTGGGTGTTATGTAAAATAGTAAGAATTACTTTACTCAGGTAAGTTCACAATAATTCTATTTTAAATGGATTAACCAAACCTCCAAGGTTTCAATTCTAATTTAAGACAATAAAACCTTGGAGGTTTATACAATTAAATAGAGTATTAATCTTTCCAAATAAAATCGAAAAGCATAAAGCCGGCTGTTAACATTATTACATCATAAGAAACCAAAACCATTAGTTCTGCATAAGAATCAGAGATTAAATCGCCATCCATTGCAAATTTGGTCAGTTCCATTAATGTGAGGATGAGAGGGAGCAATATTGGGAAAGATAAAACCGGATAGAGCGTTCCTTTAGTATTGGCTTTTGAGATTATTGCAGCAATAAGTGTTGAAGAAACCGCAATACCAATACTTCCAAAAAGTAATGAGAGTAAAAATAAGCCAAAATTTAATATCACAAATGACTCGAATAGCAAATAATAAAGAATTACAATTGCTATATTCATTATGAAAACAAGTACAAGATTAAATGCCAGCTTTCCAAAATAAATAGTTGAAGGAGCTGCAATCAATTGAAGAGTCAGAGTCGTTCCCCTTTCCTCTTCAGATACAAATGCACGGGATAAGCCGGACATTGCTGAGAAAAATATTATAACCCAAAACAATCCGCCGGTTAAATGTTCACTTACTTTTTCTTGTCCTATTGAAAATAGAATAACACTAATAGTTACAAGAATGAACATCGCCAGAGCATTAATTGCATAACGAGTTCTCAACTCTGATTGCCAATCTTTTTTAAATACTGATATAAATGTCATTTTCTTATTTTTTAATTCTGTTATAAACTACCGAGGGTTTTTCTTGCCCACTATTTTGCTGGGTGGGAAACCACGGAAATTTTATTAAAAATTGTTTAGAATATATTTATTATTATTTATTGTCGCTAATTAAATACAAATTAAATTCTCAACTTATTTTTTCTTCATTAGATAATCCTTCAAGTTTTTCTAGATTCCGGCCTAAAAGCATACCGGAATGACCATTTGAGAATATAGTTAGCTTCAGCAAAATATTTGTCATTTCCGATTGTTTCTATCGGAAGTCCAGAAAATCTGCTATGCATTTAAATTATTTACATTTTCCTAGATTCCCAATCAAGTCTACCTGCTGGTGAGGCAGGTTGGGAATGACAAAAATAAAATCAACTTTTATAATTCTCAACTTCTAAAACTTCCTTACATAAAGCTAAATCACTTTTTTCATTTGAGGCTACTATAACTAAATTTTTCTTTCCTTCATTTTCTATAATTTCATAAACTTTATCTTTGCCAATGTTATCTAAGTTTGAAGTTGGTTCATCCAAAAATAAAATTTGCGGTGAATGCTGCAATGCAAAAATAAACTTCATTCTTTGTTTCATTCCGCTTGAGTAACCCTTCAAGTAATCATCTTTACGGTTAAATAAATTGAATTCATCAAACAAAAATTTTGCTCTATCTTTATCAAATTTAATTCCACGGATTTTTGCAAAGTGGTAAAGGTTTTCTTCTGCTGTAAATTCATCATAAAGAACTAAGTATGGAGAAACAAAACCTATATAATTATGGAGTTTTTCTTCAATAATTAGTTTATCATCAGCTTTATGAATAACTTTTCCAGAAGTTGGAGAAATAACCCCGGCAGCAATTTTAATTAATGTTGATTTACCTGATCCATTGTGTCCTGAAAAACCAAAAATGTTTCCACTATTAAACTCATGATTTATATCTCTGAATATTAGTCTTCTTCCAAAAGATTTGGTTAAGTTTTGAAATGAAAGTGAATAGTTGATCATAAAGTAAAAATTAATTAGTAAAATGGTTTTAGATGTTACAGTTCAAAATTATTTTTCCTTGAATAGGGAAATAATACTAATTAAATATAACAAATTTACCTTTCTTAATTTTACCGTTAGCTTTAGTTACATAAACATAAACTCCGCTTGCAACCTTATTACCGTTATTATCCCGTCCATCCCATTTTACTGTAATAAAATCATTAGAAACTATTGCTTCCTTTCCAGAGTAAATTAAGTTCATATCAGGCGAGTAAATATTAAGATCAGCTCTATTTGTCAGGTCGGGGTAAGTAGGAATATTAATCCACTGATCGACAGCAAAATTGAAAGGCTGAGGGAAAGCAAAATCTATCTCTCCCCTATTTATATTTTGATAAGATAACAGATTGTTAATTATATAGCTCTCTTGAATAAATTCCGTTTTATCGCCGTTGATGCTTGAATAATAATAATCATTAATTGAATTAGATTTAGGAAATATGTTATTTCCAAAAGTGAATTCAATTTGAGCATTATTGCCTTCTGAAGTTGAACCATAGATATCTGAGTTACTAATTACTGCTACTATTGTATCAGTAAATCCTTGAGAATAATCAAGGAATTTAAAAAAGTTTATTGAAGTAGGTTCACTCAGAAACGTCATTGTCTTAGGATCGTCACTTAATTCTATAGTATAATTACTCCTAACTTGTGGATAGTTACTTGCTTCTTCAAAGAATTCACCGGGTTTTGTATTCACATCAGTAAAATGAAGCCAATCACCAAAAGTATTAAATTCATTAGCGAACGATTTATCATAATCTCTCATTGCCTTTGCAACTGCAATAATTGCTCTTTCATTTACTAAATATTCCCAGCTTCTTTTAACAATATTATATCCTAACATTGGGTCTTCATCATGGAATCTTTCTTTCAAGAAAATGTTCCAGACTGCTAAATTATAACCGGAATTATCCTCAAGCCTGCCTGAAGTATTTCTGAAATATGATCCCATATAAGCATAATAGTCGTTCACCTCATCATAGACAAATTCTTCAAAGGCTGTGGAAGTTAATTCATAATAATATGTGTCTTCCGATCTAAAAATATAATTGCCAAGCTGTATTGCATGGTGAAACTCGTGAGCAGCGGTTACTCTTGCCGCATTTATTCCGAAAGAATTATATCCTTCATTTTTGTTAAAACTATTATCTATTTCAATGTAACTTTCATAAGTGGTAGTATTTGGAATATTTGTTTCAGGAGTTGTTGCTCCGTAAAGTCCGCCACTCAAACTTAAAACATAAATGTCGTACTTATCATCACCACCTAATTTATTATCTTTCGGAGGAGGTGGATAACCTAAAATATTAACCTCAAAATTATACGCCGAATCAAATGCAACCGCTAAATCAGCTATACTGTATTGAGGTGTACCAAATCCAGTTGTATCATAATGAATTCTAAAAATTCCAGATGGGGAAACAATGCTTGTTTGCAATTCTGGACGCGACATAATATTTGAAATATTCAGCTGCTGCTCAAGTGTAAATTCATTAAAATGCTCTTTAATTGTCGCTCGCAAACCAAAACCGCATTTATCTGGTTTCTTTTCTTCAAAATGAGTTGTAGAATATTCATTCTTTACATGAGACTTCTCTGAATTAAGAAGTACATTATACAAAGAATCAAGATTCTGAGCATACATAATAGCCGGGAGTAAAATAAAACTAAAAATTAATTTCATTAAAAATCTAAAGCCTCAAATCTTAGAGTGTTATTTTCACTATTTGTGAACACAATATAAGTTTTACCAAAATATTTAGAAACAAAATAATCATTGCACTTTACTGCATCAATGGTTTTTACCGGGACTATGAATAAATTTTTATCATCGAATTCAAAAAATCTAAATCTATTTTTTTCTTTATGATATTCGATAAAATACTTCTTACCCAAAATTGAGCTATAAAATTTAAATATTCTGTTAGTATAATTTTTATCTACCGAATACTTAAAGTTTTTCGTATACCTAGTAACTTTGTCATCCTTAATTAAGAAAATTCTTTCATCAATGTCATTTGCAATAATGGTTATCAATTGTCCGGTTTCTGATAATTCATCGTTCAAAATTATTGAATTATAAAGAATGCTATCTTTTAATACAACCGTATGAATTTGTTTCTTAACACCATTACTAAATTTATTTAAGTTTAATGCTGACTTATCATTTTTCCAATAATAAACATCGTTCGATTTATTTAATACAGCTTTGCTAACTAAGGAATCAATAAATACTAGAGTATCAGATTCATAAATTCCATTATGGTTGCTGATTATTTCAAAAAATAATTTCCCGTCTTTTATTTCTGTAATATTAAGTTTTTCATCCGATCCAACATTGAAATGCTCTATAGGATGTTTAGTGTAAATATAATTGTGCGTTTTCGCTAAGTTCACATCAGTGGTTGATATTATTTCCAATAATCTTTTTTTCGAATTATACCCTATAATATTCGAGAAACTCGGAGTGAATCTAAATCTTTCAAAATTGTTAAAAAAAGTAGTTGTCTCTAAATAAGTAAACCGCCCTTTTGAATCTATCTCCAAAATATCAATTGCATTATCCATTTGATTTTCAATTAACAGAATTGAAATATTGGGATCTTTTTTCTTTGATGAGTAAAGCTTATTTGGAATTCCACCAACTTTATAAGAAAAACTTTCTCCCCAACCATCTCTTGCCGAAATAATTTGAAATTCACCCTCTTTTGTAAGTGCAATTAAAAATTTCGTTTTGCTCTTGGAGAATGTTTTTATATCAGTAATGGCATTTAAGTTGAACCTAATCCAGTTATTATTATTTTGAGGATCTGATGCAAATAAAAGTTGATTTTCAATTTTATTAGATGCGACTATATCATTTTTTTTATCAAGATTAAAATCACTAATAATAATTTTATCCGGAGTAAACTCAAGTGAGAAACTTGATTGATCAGAATAAGAGTAAACGGAGTCTCCTTTAAGTATATTTAAACCGCCATCTTTAACAACCGCAATATCACTAAAGCCATCTGAATTAAAGTCAATTTTCTCAATTGAAAAAATTGATTCTTCGAATAATATTTCTCTATTTACAACAAATTCTAAAAGTTCGGTGTTCTCAAAAAAAGTTAAATTATTATTTAATACATCAATTGCAACTATATCATCATTTTCATCTTGATTAAAATCAAGTATCACAACATCATTAAAAACATCCTCTGTAATTAGCGGTTTTGAATTTAGCAAATATCCATTACTTCTTACAATTTCAATTCCATTAAAATTATTGCCATATATTAATGCTTCATTTTTTCCATTACCATTTAGATCAGTTATAGTTATTGAAGAAGGATAAGAATTAAATTCAATAGTATTTAACAAGCGTAGAGAGTAACTTTTCGTAAATGAAACTAATCCGGCTAACCTTTTATTTCTTGATACAAAAATATAATAATCATCTCCTGCTTCAGACTTTGTAAGCCATTTAAAATCATCAATAGGATAAAAGAAGAACTTTTTAACGGCTTCAGAAAAAGTAGAATCTTGGATTCCTTCGTGAATAACAAAACTCTTACCTTGATTGCCAAAGAGAAATAAATCCTTAATTCCATCTTGGTTGAAATCAACTAAAGTAAATTTAGAATATCCAGGGTAGGTCTTAACAAATTCCGTGAAGCCAAAATTATTTAGAAAAGTTTGAGCATAATTTGAAATAAATGGAATAAAGAAAACCAGAATAAGATAATATTTAAGTGTTCCGCAAAGAAAGACGCCGCTGCCTTCTTTCCAAAGCTTCTTCAAATCTTCTCTTCTCTTCATCAGTTTCGGGGATAATTTCATTAGTTTTAACCGGTTTGCCATTTTCATCAACTCCGACAAATGTTAGATATGCCGAATTTGTGTGTAATTTTTTCTGAGTCCTAAAATTTTCGGCTTTTACTGTTACGCCAACTTCAACGGAAGTATTAAATGCTCTATTTACAGAAGCACATAATGTAACAACGTCACCTAATTTAATTGGTTCTTTAAAATCGATATTATCGACCGAAGCAGTGACACAAACTCTTCCTGAATGTTTACTTGCTGCTAGTGCCGCGCAAATATCAATCCAATGCATAAGCTGACCACCAAGCAAATTTCCGAGCTGATTAGTATGCTGAGGCAAAACCAATTCAGTCATTGTAATAATTGAATCCTTTACGTACTTAGGCAAATTTTAACCTTCCAAATTTTCTTCTAACTCTTTACTAAGCGCTTTTAATTCTTCTGTCCTGCTATCATTTGGATATTTTCTTAAATAATCGGCAATACTAGTTAATGCTTCATCAATTTCTTCTCTAAGCACTAAAAGTTGAATCAGATTATAGTGAGCTAGAGGTGCATATTTCGAGTCATGATAAGTATCTTTAACCATAGTATAATACTTAATGGCGGCTGTAAAATATTCCATCTTTTCATAAATTCTTGCATTATTATAATCTTTCTCAGCAAATTTTGCATATAGTTCACTAATTTTTCTCTCGGCTTCTTCAACTTTAGGGTGAAGAGGGAAAAATTCGATAAATGCTTGAAACTCTTCTACTGCTTTTTTCGAATAACTTTGCTCTAGCTGATAATCTGGGGAAAGTTGGTAATAAGAATCTGCAAGCATAAATTGAGCATCCTGAACAAATTCACTTGCAGGTATATCCCTAATTAATTTGCTGAACTCATATGCAGAAAGTAAATACTGTTCTCTCTTATAATAAGTCAAAGCTAGAAAATATTGTGCATCGTCATTAACAGGACTTCCGGCATATTGCAATAAAATTGATTGAAACTCTCTAACTGCTTCATCATAATCTTCTTCAATCATTAGATTCTTTGCATATTCTAAATGTTGTTCAGCGGTTAATGTCGACGTATCAACAGAAGATGAACAATTCCAAATAAAGGTTGTAATAAACAATAAAATGATAATTCTTTTCATGCGGTGTTAAATTTCCGTTATATATTCAAAATTTTCAAAGCTTATAAGTTAATTAATTAAAAAATTGATTAAAACAATAAAATTAGCGGCTTCTGATATTAAAAAATAAATATACAGCAACTGCTGCAGTTCCAATTGCAATTACAGGTTCTAAAGCACTTGAAAAAAATGGTTCCTCTGGAAGATCTGCAGAAGTAAAAGAATAAGCTATATTATCCAACTGAGGTATTTCTGAATATAAGACTGTATCTGCCAGTAAATGGTTGAATGAATTTACATCTCCGATATTACCATTATTAATTAAATAAAAAGAGCCGTTCAAATGAGACTCTCTTTTCACAAGATAAGTTCCAAATAATCCGTCTTTAAATATATCAGTGTAGTTAATTTTTACTTCTTCTAGACTGTACAATAATTTATTTTCAGTATTTTCACTATCAATTATATTGAAGTTTCTAGTTTTAAGGAATTGAATAACTTTAGATTTCAAAATTTCATAATCATCAGCGGCTATAAACTCTAAAAAATAATCTTCATTTTTATTCAACTCCTCAGCTATTTGTTCAGTTGATAAAAATAAAAGAGAATCAATCATTTCAAAATTTGTTTTAGTCTGTGCCGAGAAACTCGAAAGTGCAATAAAAAAAATTATTATAATATTTAATTTCATCTGAAAGGTTAATATTGATAAAAGTTATTTTAAGTATTAAAATACCTAAATAATACTCAAAAATAAACGAGTATAAATTTATGGACTAATTCAAATTTATCAATTTTTACATTTTATCTTTTGGTTAGTTCCTTTATTTTTTTTATAAATGGGTCAAAAATTTTTAACGTCTTGCCTTTAAGAATTATTATCTTTAAAATCTGGTTACAAAAATTTAAATATTATGAAAAAAATCATCTTATTAGTTTTTCTGCTGTTAGCTTCAGAGCTTTTAGCACAAGACACATATAATTTTCTAAAATTAGACCAGAGTCCGAGAGCTGCGGCACTTGCAGGAAGTTTTGTCGCAAATACCGATGATCCTAATGTGATTTTCTATAATCCTGCAGGTATCAGTCATTTAACTGAAAATCCTATCTCTTTTTCATTTGTTAAGCATTTGTTAGATATTAATTCTGCTGCAATTTCATACTCACATGAATTTCAGGGAATTGGAAGATTTGGCGGTGCAATTCAATATATAAACTATGGAACTTTCGATGGTGCTACTCCTGATGGAATTAAAACTGGGGAATTTGGTGCTGGTGAAGTTGCAATGATAATTGGTTATTCAAACGAGCTTGATAAAAATTTTTACTATGGTGCAAATATTAAATTTATTTATTCCGGCATTGAAAACAGATCTTCCACCGGATTTGCTATGGATTTAGGATTAAATTACTCTATTCCAGAAGTTCGATGGAATTTTGGATTTTCAATTTTAAACTTAGGAACTCAGCTTACTCAATATTATAACACTTCCGAAGATTTACCTTTGGACATTAGGCTTGGATTTTCGAAAACACTTGAACATTTACCATTCACATTTTTTGCATCTCTAAATAAACTTCAAGATAAATACGAGAGCTTTGGCGAAAGATTTCAGCAATTTACTTTTGGCGGTGAATTTAAATTAAGTAAGGTAAT
Source organism: uncultured Ignavibacteriales bacterium (assembly GCA_963710615.1). Lineage (GTDB taxonomy): Bacteria > Bacteroidota > Ignavibacteria > Ignavibacteriales > Melioribacteraceae. Next base: position 256,409 of record CAVQBF010000002.1, on the reverse strand, counting down.
GAAATTACGCTTTGGCTATGATAATGAAAAACGTAAAGAATACAAAATTGGTGGAACTGCTGGTATTGCCGGATTTAATCTTGGTTTAGGTATACTCGTTTCAAATTATAATTTTGATTACTCATTCTCTTCGATGGGCTCAATTGGTGCTCTCCACAGAATTGGAATATCTACTAATCTTTAGATCCATTTTGTAACTAGAATACTAATCTCTTTTGGTTTAGTTCAAACTATATCATGATTATTAAATCAATTCTTTTCAATTTCAAGCATTTCTTGTTTATAGTGTCTAAATAATTTGTAATATTTAAATTTAATTTTATTAAACGAACAATCGTTCACGGATTCTTAATTTAAAAATAATTATGATATTAATACTTTATTATATTATTTTTACGTACTAACCAAACGAAAGGAGGAAAAATGAAGAATGTCTCTAAAATGACTTTAAGTATCTTGCTTGTATTTGGATTAGCTACAAGCTTATTTGCAAATGGTCTTAGTTTAAATAGTGTTGGAACTAAAGCTCTTGGAATGGGAGGAGCATTTGTCGCTGTTTCTAACGATGCAACTGCAATGTATTGGAATCCGGCTGGATTAGCTGGACAAAAATCATCTGTTTCATTTTATTTTACAGGCGTAATGCCAATTGGATCATATCAATATGCTCCTGCTGGAGTTGATACTAAAACAGAAAGCAAAATTTACCCAACTGGTGGATTGTTGGGCGTTTATAATATGGATAAAATAACATTTGGTCTTGGTATATATGTGCCAGCGGGATTAGGTGCAACATGGCCGGGTGAAGACTTAGTTGCCTTTTCCGGTGGTCAGTCTTTTGAATGGGAATCAAGAATTGGAGTAATTGCGATATCACCTACATTTGCCTACCAAGTGACAGATGAATTTTCTATAGGTGTTGCGGCAAATATTTATTATGCCATGTTTGATTTATCAAGACCTGATGCGGCAGATGCAAATCAAGATGGAGTTCCAGAAACTCCTGTTCAATATACTGAGGAATCAACAGGTATAGGTTTTGGTGCTACAATTGGTTTGAAATATGATATCAATAACCAATTCACCGTTGGTGCAACATTCAGAACAACTACTGCAGTCACAATGGATGGTACAGCTGATATTGTAGCTCCAAGTCTAGGAAATATGACTTTAGTTGACACAGATTTTGAAAGAGAAGTAACATGGCCTTTATGGATTGGCGGAGGTATTGCTTACAAACCAACCGAATGTTTAACATTAGCACTTGATGCACAATACAGTAAATGGTCACTATTAGATGAATTGATTGCAGAGTATGACAAAATGCCAGATGGAGAATTTATTCTAAATTGGGATGATGCTGTACAAATCCGATTTGGAGGTGAGTATATGGTAACACCAGAAACTGCAATTAGATTTGGATATTACTATGATCCAGCTCCGGCTCCGGATGAAACTCTTAATATTTTATTCCCTTCATCAACTAACCATGTTGGAACATTGGGATTTGGTCATTCTTTTGGAAAGTATAGAATTGATGCTGCATTAGAATATTTGTTTGGTGCTGATAGAGATATTACCCCTTCAGCTGAAAACCAACCAGGCATTCATCATCTTGATGTATTTGCTTTCGGAATTGGTTTTGGAATGGAATTATAAAATTTTAGAAATAGTTTTTATGAAGAAGCTCAATTTGAAAAAATTGGGCTTCTTTTTTAATTACCTTCCAGTTTGTTTAAGTACCTTTTTGCTTTTTTATGAGAGTTATTATATTCTCTTAAATCTAAAACTTCCTCATAATACTTAATAGCTGAAATTTTATCATCGGTTCTATCAGCAATTCTTGCTAGGTAGATTAGTGCATTAACTTGAAATCCAGATTCTTCATCGCGATCTTCATCAATTTTCTTTGAGAGTTCATAACAGTTATTAAAACTTTTTTTTGCTTCATCAACTTTATTTTTTCGCATATAATTTACGCCAAGATAATACTCAGCTTCTCTTAAGAGAACATTATTGTATCCTGGCATATCCATATCACACTTACTTTTTATGTCTCCAAAATAATTTGATGCTGTAGCATAATCACCTTTTTTAACGTAAATTCTGCCAACATACTTTTGAAATGTTGGATTATCCGGAAATTTTTCATGAAGTGGCTTTGCATAAATTAATGCTTCGTTGTGGTCTTCTTCAAATTGATAATAAAGATTTAACAAGAAAAATTGTGACTCTACTGCAGCATATTTGCCATTTTGTGCAGTTGACTTTAACTGTTCAATTCCCTTTTCTTTATCTCCGCTTGGGAAAAAAATCATTGCCGGTTTAATAAATGGGTATTTCTCAGGGATTGCTGCTGCATAATAATTATAAATTCCAAAACCCAATTTCACATCTTCGTTCGTAGGATCAATTTCATATGCTTCATAAACCAAGGGTAATGCTTCTTTACCATCGAGGGCAGCGTCAAACCAATCTTTTCTTATTGAATAAAGTCTCCCTCTGAAGCCCAGTGCGCCGCCTTTGAAAAATAATGCATCAACATTATTTTCATTTTCATCAAGCAGATCATCGCAAAAATCAATTACTTCTTCCAATTTATCTTCAAATATTTCATCAAACTGTTCATCAGTTTGGTCGAGCATAATTTTCCACCAAATTATCATGGCTTTGAAGAATTTACCTGCGGGATGCTTTGGGAAATCTTGTTCTAATTTATTAAACGTTTTTTCAGCATCAGTAAATTTTATATTGTAAATCTGATTAATTCCTGAATTCACAAGAGAATCGAATTTAGCGGTTTGGGCAAAAGCACTTTCACTAAAAAAGACTAAAAACATAAAAATGATGAATCCAGATTTAGAATTCTTAATTAATTGATTTGTAATCATTTAATAATTCTTTTTATTTTGTAATTGTTTATTTAACTCGTGATAAATATAATTGTTCCAAAACTAAAATAGTGAAAAATATGAATATTCAGATTTTTGGCACCAAAAAATGCAACAATACAAAAAAAGCACAACGTTTTTTTAAAGAAAGAAATATTAATTTCCATTTTAGAGATTTAACAGAAAAAGGTTTAAGTCAGGGTGAACTAAATAACATTTCCAGAGTAATTGATTATGAAAATCTTATTGATACAGAATCAAAGCAATACCAAAAAAGAGGCATGCAGTTCATGGTATTTAATATTGAAGAAGAATTATTAGAGGATCCCTTGCTTTTTAAAACACCTGTAGTAAGAAATGGAAAGGAGGTAACAGTTGGATTTGAACCGGAAGTTTGGAAGAGATGGTTAAATGGATGAATTATTTAATGAATCTAATTCCCATTTTGGCTAAATAATATTTCTTGTTTTTAAGCCCAGAAGTAAATTTTCGTATTCAGAAAAATGAATCCCATCCCAGCCAAGTTTTTTTGCACCGTTCACGTATTCAACAATATCATCAATAAAAATATGTGTTTCCGGCTTTTCTTTCGTAAATAATTCGACAGCTTTATAAATTTTCTCTTCGGGTTTAACTGCCCCAACTTCATGTGAGAGAATAAGTTTATCAAAATATTTCAAAAAAGAATATTTTTCCCATCCATATTTCTTGTGAATATGATTTGTATTTGAAAGCAGAACAAGTTTATAATTATCTTTTAATATTGGTAATAAATCAGCTACTTCTTGATTAATGACAAAAATATTTGAAAAGTAATGACAAAATTCATCTGCACTAATTCTGTTTTCCAGCCAAGTTAAATTCTGAGCTATAAAATCATCATCACTCATTTTACCGCTTTCATAATCTCTATGTATGTGGTAATTATCCAAATAATTTTTGATGTATTGATCACCTAATCCTTCTTTAACTTTATTGTAATTCTTAACCCAAAGCGTGTGATCAAATGGGATTAAAACATTTCCTAAATCGAAAACAATTGTCGTATAATCTCTAGAGTTCATAAATGATTTTCTTAGTCAATTTATTAAGTAAGATATTTAAACACAGACGTGAATTAATTATTACGTATGCGCAGACATTTCTGTCTGCGCAAAAAATTAGTTAACTTCAAACATTGAATCACTTATGCCGGTATTGACTCTAATAGATTCAACGTTCAACTCAACAGATCGTCCTCCAACATGTTGGGTAAGCTTAAATGGGTACATAATTCCATCTACTTCTCTGTAGTCCGCTAAATCAATTTTTTGTGTAAATGAGCCTTGAGGTGTTGACAGCTCACTAACCTCTCTAATTTTATATCCGGAGTTTACATCATAATAGTGTGTATATTTTTTACCGGAAATTGTAACTAGTTCAACCCTATAGGCTTCTAAACTGTCAATATCTTCAATTCCTTTTATCTCAAGCTTCACCCCATCTTCCTCATAATCTAAAAAAGCATTTAACTTTGATTGAACTTTTAGTTCCTCTAGGGTTTCACCTTCCAAGTACTGAATTTGACCCATTCCTTCAATTTTGCCTTTTTCTCCATCAAAAACAGTTGTTTGTTTACCTACAGAAAAATCCAATTCCTGAAATAATTTATTGGGAGCTTTTTGGGCAATTGTTAAAGTCATATTCATACCCTGTGTTGTCCCTTTCAAAGTCATTGTTTTGTCTGCTATTTTAGATAGCTTGTTTCTTCCGCCAGTAACATCAATATATTTTTGTATTACAGATTCTGCAGTAATACCTTCTGGTACTTTTTTAAGATTAGGATCATACTCAATACCATAATTATCGTAGTAGTTTATCTTTCCGCTTGTGCTGAATTTCTTTAAGCCAGAAGCAACTTCTTCAGCATTACCAACAACAATTACATGTGATTTTTTAGGTATTAAATATTTTTTTGCCATTGTTTGAATATCATCTGGAGTTACGGCATTTAGTTTTTTTAAGTAATTTCTATAATAGTCTTTTGGCAAATTATTGATTTCTACATTCAAAGCAAATCTTGCAATTGTACCAGGTTGTTCTAATGATCTTGAGAAACTTCCGGTTAAATAATTTTTAATTCTTGTTAGCTCTTCATCTGAAACTTTTTCATCACGGAGTTTTTGCATTTCTGTAAATATCTCAGCTATTGCACTATCTGTAACAGAATTTCTAACTGTTGTAGAAGCAGTGAAATTCCCGACAAATCTATCTGAACTCAGCGATGAGCCAGCTCCATATGTATAGCCTTTGTCCTCTCTTAAATTTTGGTTTAACCGTGACGTGAAAGAACCGCCAAGTAATGTGCTTAAAACACTTGCTTTAATTACATCCTCACTGCCTTTTAGTAGATCTATTGGGTAAGAAATATTGATAACCGATTGAACAGAAGAAGGTCTGTCTGAAATTGCAACTTTTCTGACTAATGGAGGTTTAGGCTGTTTATAATCATTTTGATCAACCTCTTTCCTTTTCCAATCCCCCAAATATTTTTCGGTGAGTTCTTTTGCTTCATCAACGGTAATATCGCCTACAAATGCAAGAAGTGAGATATTTGGGCTAAAATATTCTTCATAATAATTCTGACAATCTTCTAATTTTATTGCCTCAACAGTTTTTTCAGTAATTACCTCTCCGTAAGGGTGATCATTACCATAAACTATTGCACTTCGCAAATTGCTGGCTATTGCATTTGGATCTTCCTTATCAGCTGCAAGTCCGCTTAATATTTGTTTTTTGAGTTTGTCAAGTTCACTTTGTTGGAATTCTGAATTAATAAGAATATCTGAAAATATTTCCATCAACTGATTAAAATGTTTTTTTAATGAAGAACCTGAAATGCTGCTCCCAGAGGTATTTAAATTTGCGCCAATAAAATCTATCTCTTCATCGATTTGTTCTTTACTTCTATTCTTAGTCCCCCTTCTTAAAAGATCACCGGCAAGACTTATATAACCAGTTTTATCCCCTTCTAAAATGGGATTGCGGACTGTTATAAGACTAAAATTAACTTTAGGAAGTTTATCATTCTCAATAACAAAAACTTTTAATCCGTTTTCTAATTCAAAAGATTCATAATCACCTAACTTAATTTCAGGAGCAGGCCCTGGTTTTGGCTGCTTGCTTCTATCGACTTGTCCATAAAGATTCATTGAAAGTATGATCAACAATAAACTTATTATTCTAATTTTCATTTTATTAAAGCTCCAATTCAATTTTTTAATTATTTTTGCTCTGATTTCGGCAAGTAGTATAATACAACTCTTTCATTTTCAGTCAAATATTTCTTTGCTGCATTTTGAATATCATCAATAGTTACTTCCATATATCTATCTATTTCTGAATTTATCAAATCCGTATCACCATATAAAACATGATAGTTAGCCAAACTTCCCGCAATACCTGCAACAGTGGAATTACTACTTACAAAACTATTTTCTATTTGATTTTGTAGTTTTCGAAATTCTTTCTCAGTAATTTTTTCTGTAATAACTTTGTTGAATTCATCTTGAATTGAGCTCTCCAACTTATCTGCAGCAACCCCTTGATTGGCAATTCCATAAGCAATAAAAAGTCCTGAATCTTCTAAAGAAAATGGGAATGCCCCAACATTTATAGCTTCTTGCTTTTCATCAACAATTACTTTCTGCAGTCTAGAACTTTGACCGGAAGAAAGGAGGGTTGTAAGCATATCTATTGCATAATAGTCCTTTGTTCCGAGAGCAGGAATTCGATAAGCATGAAGTACTAAAGGCAGTTGAATATTATCATAAACAGTGTCTCTTATTTCAATTCCGAGCGGCGGTTCTTCAACATTTGGTCTTGGGATTTCTCTAGAACTTTTTGGAATATCAGCAAAATATTTTTCAACCAAATCTTTTGTTTCACCTAAACTAATATCGCCGGCAATTACCAGAGTTGCATTTTGCGGTACATAAAAAGTCTTATAAAAATCTCTGAATTCATCAATTGTTGCTTCATCAATATATTGAACTGAACCAATTGGCATCCAATTGTAAGGATGAACTTTGTAAGCTCTTTTAAATGTCTCCTCAAACAGTGATCCATAAGGTTGGTTATCATAACTTTGTCTTCTTTCTTCTTTAACAACTTTTCTTTGGGTTTCAACACCAACTGTATCAATTTTCGCATGCAGTAATCTCTCAGACTCAATCCACAATCCTAATTCCAGTTGATTCGATGGAAGAATTTCATAATAATAAGTTCTGTCTTGAGAAGTTGAAGCATTATTTGCAGCACCAGCACTTTCCATAATTTTATCAAACTCACCTCTTCCAATATGTTTGGAACCTTCAAACATTAAATGTTCAAAAAAATGTGCAAAGCCTGTCCGTTTCGGATCTTCATTTTTTGAACCAACGTGATACATAATTGACACAGCAACTATTGGTGTAGTATTATCTTGATGCAAAATTACGTGGAGTCCGTTTTCTAGAGTATACTCTGTGAATTCTATTTCTCTTCCTTGGGAAAATATAATTCCAACAGAAAATAGAATTATAAGCAACAATTTAATTTTCATTTTTCTCCTAGCGATTTTTAATTAAATATTGAACTAAAAAATAAGGAAAGATTTTTACAATATGAAAGGTAGTATTGTTCTTATAAAGCTAATTTTCTATGAATTGATAAAATACGTTTGCATTAACACCGAAGAAAGTTACACTAATTACTAAATTAAACCTCCGAGGTTTTAAAAACCTGGGAGGTTTGTATTTCTGAATTTTAGATATTGAATTATTTGTTCTATTTTCAACTACTTGCCTAAAACTTCATTCGCTCCAAACTGGTTCAATAATTTTTCCCATGAATAATATACTTCCCGAATTGTGTTCTCTAATTGCAATAATGAATGGTCTATTGACTCTCATAAAAAAGCCACCGGGTCCAACTGAAGTCGCCCCAAATTCAACTGCGGTAACCGCAGCCGCTTCAGTTCCTTCTTCATCAAGTTTTACATATGTTTTATGTTTTACGTTACTTATAAATATACCGCCCGGTTTATACAATCTTGTAAAATCAGCCATTTCTGGGACAAAAGCGATTTCCATTCCTAAAGCTTTTAGAACATCATTCAATGTATAGTCATATTCAAGTTCAAACTTGGGCAGTTGTAAAGTCCCTGTTTGCTTTTCGAAATTACTAAGCCAACTATTCCAGTTTTGAAGATCTAATTGGTTTATAATTTCATTAACCGATAAATTATTATTTGGTAAAATTATAGTTATACTAAAATGACCATCACCGTAAGGCAGATCAATAGCTTGAAATTGGTTATTTTCAAAGTAAGAAAAATTTTCGTTTGTCTGAGCCATCATTTTACAACTAATATCTTCTCCATTCGGCAAGTTAAAAGAATCATCCCGGGTTTCATCTTTATCAAACTCATACTGCCAAGTACCCTTAAAATAAATTGCATTTATTAGGTACATTACCGCAGCTTCAGGAATTGCATCTAGAATTTTTGTAATCTTACCGTTTGTATTTCCGTTAACCCAATTATTAATGATATCAACTGAATTGGGATCGTTAAAATCTAATCCGGCAACTTCTGCGTCAAAATATTTTTTGTTAACATTAATAAATTCTGACTCAAACTGCATAGTATTTTTATACCAGATTGAGTTTGCAATTTGAAAGATTACTTCAGAATCAATTTGAGTGAGAAGCTCAATTAAACTATTGTAAGCTTCATTAATTTCTTGATTGGTCAATGAATTAAATTCAAGCGTCGACTGCATTGCTTCGTAAGTAGATCCGTTTGCCCCATTAAGAGCCATTCCCAGCGCCATAGAAATACTAAGCGGAGAAATAAAAATATTTTTTTCACCTTCAAATGTATTTACTTGATTAAACAGTTTTAGTCCAAACTCTTCGGAGGATGATACGACTTTCTTTTCAATTTCGGTTAGCTCTCTAATTTCTTTGGGATCTGTAATAGAATCTGAACATTGGATGAAGACAAATGACAATAAGGTAAATACAAATAGAATTCTTTTTAACATCACATACCTCTGATATTATTTTCCAAAAATGTAATTGGATAATCTATAATTGTCAATACAAATATTGAGTGGTGAATTAGTTGGGTTAATTTAAACCTCCGAGGTTTCTGAAACCTCGGAGGTTTAAGCGTAATTTTTATCTTAACTTATCTAAGAAGTAACTCAGCAATTCTTTTTTATCCAATCTAATTTGCTCCATACTATCTCTATCTCTAACTGTAACAGTGTTATCTTCAAAAGTTTGAGTATCAACTGTTACACAAAAAGGAGTTCCGGCTTCATCTTGTCGTCTGTACCTTCTTCCAACAGCACCCTTATTATCATAAAAAACTTTCATAAATGGGCGGAGATCTGACTCAATCTCTCGAGCAACTTCCGGCATTCCATCTTTATTAACCAATGGCAGAATTGCAACCTTAATTGGTGCCAATCGCGGATGAAATTTAAGAACTACTCTAGTTTCATTATTTACTTCTTCTTCATTATAAGCATCAATTAAAAATGCCATAAAAGATCTTGAAGCCCCCGCAGAAGTCTCAATTACGTAAGGAATATATTTTTCTTTTAGTTCATCATCAAAATATTTTTGAGATTTACCGGAGAATTTTTCATGCTGAGAAAGATCAAAATCTGTTCTATTATGAATTCCTTCCATTTCTCCCCAGCCAAATGGGAACTCATATTCGATATCAGTTGCCTCTTTGGCATAATGTGCTAATTTATCTTTTGGATGATCATGGTATCTTAATTTTTCTGCGCTCATTCCTAAACTTTTGTACCATTCAATTCTGGTGGCTTTCCAAGAATCATAATTTTGCTGATCTTCACTCGGTTTAACAAAATACTGCATTTCCATTTGTTCAAATTCGCGTGTTCGGAATAAGAAGTTCTTCGTATTTATCTCATTACGAAAAGCCTTACCAATTTGGGCAATACCAAATGGAAGTTTCTGTCGGCTTGCACTTTGAACATTTAAGAAGTTGACAAAAATTCCTTGTGCAGTTTCCGGTCTTAAATAGATTGCATTTTCTAATTTTTCAACCGGACCTAAAAAAGTTTTAAACATTAAATTAAAACTGCGAGGTGGTGTAAATGATCCTACAGTTCCACAATTAGGACAATTTAATGTACTTAATAAATCTTCACCAATTTTTTCTATAATCATTTCGAACTGTTCTTCAAGATCTAAATGATTCTTATAGATATCTTCCAAAGTTTGCTGTTTTTCAGTATTTTCCTTTATGGTCTCCTTCAGAGCTTCTAATGCTTTTTTCTTCTTTTTCTCAGGAATTTGTTCACCTAACGTATCGACTCTAAATCTTGATTTACACTGTTTGCAGTCAATCATTGGGTCGGTGAAATTTTCAACATGACCGGAAGCCTCCCAAACTTTTGGATGCATTAAGATTGCAGCATCAAGTCCTTCAACATCTTCACGGTAGGTCATAGCCTTCCACCATTCAGACTTTATATTATTAAGAAGTTCTACTCCAAGTGGACCGTAATCCCAGCACCCGTTAAGTCCGCCATAAATCTCACTTGATTGAAATACAAATCCTTTTCTCTTTGCCAATGAAACAATCTTTTCAATTATTTCGTTTCTATTATTCTTTGCGATGATAAACCTCAACTAAATTTTTAGGAAAGCAAATATAATATTTTTTTAGAATTAAGTTTTATATGGATAATTAAGCTTTTCAAATTGATCTGATATTCATGCAAATAAAATACTAACTCTCAGAACTATTTTTCCTAGTTTAATCATTTTCTTATTCTAATATATTTCCAAATGACAATTTTGCATATTTTAATACACCTTAAGTTTATTTTTCATTAACAATGAATCCAAATACCATAAATCCCATCAAACTATTATTAAAAATAATTATGCATCTCAGATTTTCTCAAGAACTATTTAAGTTTATCCTAAGGAAGTCTTAAAATTTATAGATACTAATTCGAGAAATAAATGATTGAAAAAATAGTACAGTATAGTATTAGCCATAAGCTTATTATTTTACTTTTTACCCTTGCTCTTGTAATTTTTGGAATTTATTCCCTGACACAAATCCCAATTGGTGCTGTTCCGGATGTTACAAATAATCAAGTTCAGGTTATTTCCACATCGCGTAATTTATCCACCGAGGATGTTGAAAAATACTTGACATATCCGGTTGAATTAGAAATGGCAAATTTGCCTGGAGTTCAGGAGATACGATCCGTATCAAAATTTGGGCTCTCTGTTGTTACAATTGTATTTGATGATGATATGGGAACCTACCTTCCAAGACAGTTGATTGCTGAAAAAATTAAAAGCGCTCAAGAAAAAATACCTCAGGGATTCGGCACTCCTTTTATGGGTCCAATTTCTACCGGTCTTGGTGAAATATACCAATATATAATCGATGTAGATGAAGCCCACAAAGGGAAATATTCTATCATGGAGTTGCGCACAATACAGGATTGGAATGTGAGACGCCAGCTTTCGGGAATTGAAGGAGTTGTAGAAGTAAATACTTGGGGTGGACAGTTAAAAGAATATGAGGTTGCTGTAAATCCCGAAAGGTTAAGAGCAATGAATATTTCTGTATCTGAGATTTATTCTGCTTTAGAGAAAAACAACAACATTGCTGGTGGCGGATATATTGAGAAAGTAAATCAAAGTTATTTTATTAGAGGTGAGGGATTAGTAAACTCACTAGAAGACATTGAAAATATTGTCATATCAAACCGAAATGGAACACCCATTTATGTGCGTGATCTTGCTGAAGTTGGTTATGGTTATGCAACTAGATTTGGAGCGATTACTGCAAATGGAGAAGGCGAGAAAGTTTTAGGCCAAGTAATGATGCTTAAAGATGCTAATTCCAAAGCTACAATTGAAAGAGTAAAAAACCGTGTTGCAGAGATTCAAAAAACTTTGCCTGAAGGAATTAAAATTAACGGCTTTTTGGATAGAAGTGAATTGATTGGTAAAACTACCTTTACAATTTCAGAAAATCTGATACTCGGATTTTTAATTGTAATATTCGTTGTTGTTTTACTACTTGGAAATCTTCGCTCTGGTTTGGTAGTAGCATCCGTTATCCCACTTAGTTTACTTTTTGCACTTTCAATGATGTACATCTTTGGGGTGGATGCAAACTTAATGAGTTTGGGAGCAATAGATTTTGGGATCATAATAGACGGAGCTGTAATCATTGTAGAGTTTATAGCTTATAAGATAACGTTACAAAAAGACAAAATAGCAGAACTTGCTTCTGCCGATCAAAAATCGCTTATTGAAAAAATAGTGTATAAAAGTACAACACAAATGACTCGTTCAGCAGTCTTTGGTCAGCTAATTATAATAATAGTATTTATTCCTATTCTTTCTTTATCAGGAATTGAAGGAAAAATGTTTACGCCAATGGCCTTAGTATTTGTCTTTGCTTTAATCGGGACAATGATTTTAGGATTTACTTATGTTCCGGTAATTTCATCAATGTTTCTAAAACCATCTACAGAAAACAAAAATAATATTTCTGCTAAATTTATGTCTTTTTTAATGACCATGTATAAACCATCTATTAACTGGGCATTAAAACATAAAACAAGCGTAATGGTTTTAGCTATTGCCTCTCTACTCTTCACAACAATTATATTTATTAGAATGGGCGGAGAATTTGTGCCAACACTTGATGAGGGTGATTTTGTGATTCAACCAGTTCTGAAAACTGGAACCTCTCTTGGCAAAACGATTGAAACAACAACTCGAATGGAAAAAATTCTTAAACAATTTCCAGAAGTGAAAGATGTTGTAAGTAGAATTGGAGCAGCTGAAGTTCCAACTGATCCAATGTCTATGGAAGAAAGTGATGTCATAATTACACTAAAGCCCATTAGTGAGTGGGTTAGTGCAGAAAGTAAGGATGAACTTGCTGATAAATTTAAAGAAGCTTTGTCGGTAATCCCAGGTATTGATTATGAATTTACCCAGCCAATAGAAATGAGATTTAATGAACTGATAACAGGTGTTAGAGCAGATTTGGCAATTAAAATATTTGGGGAAGATTTAGAGATACTGTATAATAAAGCAAAAGAGATTGAGAAGGCAATAAGCAATATTGAAGGAGCAGCTGATATAATTGTGGAAAAAATTGATGGGCTTCCACAAATGAGTGTTATTTATAACCGACAAAAAATTGCAAAATATAATTTGAATGTTGACGATCTCAACCAACTAATTACAATGGGATTTGCCGGACTCACGGCCGGGACTGTTTTTGAAGGTGAGAAGCAATTTGACTTAGTTATTCGCTTTGATAAACGCTTTAGAACGAGTATTGATGATCTAAAAAACGCTTCTATTGCTATTCCAAGTGGTGGTTCTTTACCCCTTAGTGAATTTGCAGAAATTTCATACACAGCTTCACCAGCAAAAATTTCCAGAGATGAAACACGGAGACGTATTGTTGTGGGAGTTAATGTGCGTAACAGAGATTTAGCTTCTGTGGTGGAAGATGTTCAAAAAATTATAGACCAAAAGATTAAACTTCCCGTTGGTTATACAATTACGTATGGTGGACAATTTGAAAACTTAGAAAATGCAAAGTCTCGATTACTAATAGCTGTACCAATTGCGCTATTTTTAATCTTTGTCATGCTTCATTTTGCATTTGGTTCATTTAAAGATGCCGCAATAATTTATAGCGCTATTCCCTTTGCTGCAGTTGGTGGAGTTCTATTGCTTTATGTAAGAGGAATGCCTTTTAGTATTTCTGCGGGTGTTGGTTTTATTGCACTCTTCGGTATTGCCGTCTTAAATGGAATAGTTTTAATTGAACACTTCAAGGAATTAAAGGAAGAAGGAATCACGGATATAAGTGAAAGAATAATTATGGGGACAAAAAATAGACTTAGACCAGTTCTATTAACTGCTGGAGCTGCTGCGTTAGGATTTTTACCAATGGCTGTTTCTACATCCGCAGGTGCAGAAGTGCAAAGACCGCTAGCTACTGTTGTTGTCGGTGGATTAATAACTGCTACTTTTCTTACTATGATAGTTCTACCCGTACTTTACAGTCTGCTGGACAGAAAAATTAACTTCAAGCTACCAAAAACTAATATCACAATGTTCATTATTTTATTAATTTTTGTTTTACCAGTAATTACACATTCACAAAATGATAAAATCGAATTAAGTATTGATGAAGCAATTTCACTAGCGTTAAAGAATAATGCCGAATTAAAAGCAGCTTCCCTTTCTGTTGACAAATCTGAAAGTCTAATGAATACCACGTTTGATCTTGGGGATACAGAAATATATTATAATTCTGATGAAAGCAATTTTGGGGAGAATAATTTACAGCTTAATATCGTGGGTATTAGACAATCCATTAGATTTCCAACTACATATTTTACTCAGCATAGTGCAAACAGATCACAAATGGAAGCACAAAGTGAAAAGTATAAAATGAATGAAATCCTTTTGAAGCAAGAAGTTTCAAAAGTTTATTATTCTGCTGTCTATTGGCAAAATGTAAAAGAACGATATGTCTATTTGGATTCACTTTTTGTTGGATTCGCCACAGCTGCCAAGAGACGATATGAGCTTGGTGAAACAAATTATATAGAACTACTTACCGCTGAAGCAAAGCAGAAAGAAGTTAATTTGCAACTTCAAAATGCAGAAGAAAAGATTAAAAATAATTATGAAATTCTTATGAGCTTGCTTCAAACTGATTCTGACTACGTTTTGCCAAACATAAAATTACCAAAGCTCGCTTTAACTCAAACAGATATAAATAATAATCCTGGAATAAAATATCATTCAAAAATGATTTCAATTGCTGAATACGAGGCAAGTTTAGAAACACAAAAACTTCTTCCAAATATAAATCTTGGTTTTTTCCATAGCTTTAATAATGGATTAACACCCAACAAGTATAATGGATTTGAAATTGGTTTAACACTGCCACTTTGGGTGTTTCCTCAAGTTGCACAAATGGAAGCATCACAAATAACTGAACAAATTCAAATTGAAAATTTCAACGACTACAGAGCAAAACTTAAAGCAAAATCCAATATTCTGCAGTCAGATTTAGAATTGTACGAAAAAGAGATACAATATTATGAAAGCTCAGGGAAAAATCTTGTTAAAGAATTATTGAATGCTTCAAATAAAACTTTTCAAAATGGGGATATTGATTTTCTTGAATATATTCAACTGACAGAACGTGCTGTTAAGATAGAAATGAATTATTTAGAGGCACTCAACAAGTATAACAACTCTGTAATTACAAAAAATTATTTGATAAATTAAGTAAAATTTAGGGATGTGAAAATGAAATCCATAATAAAAATTATTGTAACAATTGCATTAGTCGCAATTAGTATAACCGCGTGTAGTGAAGATAAAGAAAGCTCAGAAGCTTTAGAAATTGAAGGTGCTGAGAGTAACAACGTAGTTGTTTCCCAAGAACAATTTAATTCATCAAATATGGAGTTAGGAAAAGTTACTGATCAAGTGTTCTCTAAGAATATCTCAGCAACTGGGATGATTGATGTTCCTCCACAATATAAAGCTTCAGTTAGTGCTTATTACGGAGGAAATGTTAAAGATGTTTTATTATTAGTTGGACAAACAGTAAAAAAAGGTGGATTACTTTTTACTCTTCAAAGTCCAGAATATATAAGAATGCAAAAAGATTATTTAGTCGCAAAAAGTGAATTGAAATATTTAAGTGCTGAATACGAAAGACAAAAAACACTTTCCAATGAGAACATTTCGTCTCAAAAAAATTATCTTAAAGCAGAATCAGATTATTATGTAATGCTTACAAAATATGAAGCCTTGAGAAAAGAACTTTATCTGATTGATATTGATCCAAACGAACTTGATGAAAATTCAATCTCTGCTGAGATAAGAATTAAAGCACCAATCAGTGGAAATATTACTGAAGTGAACATTACCAAAGGTGAGTATTTAAGTCCGAGTGAAGTTGCTATTTCAATAGTAAATACAGAGCATTTACACCTAGAACTAAATGTATTTGAAAAAGATATTCTTGATATAAAGGTAGGCCAAAAAATAAGATTTTCTTTACCTGACTCTAGAGAAAAAGTATACGAAGCAGAAGTTTTTGTGGTTGGAAAATCAATTAACGAAAATGATCGTTCTATAAATATTCATGGTCATTTATTAGATGAGAGCCAAGAATCAAATTTTCTTCCAGGCATGTATGTTGATTCACAAATTTTAACAAACGATAAGGTTTATAAGGCTCTACACTCTAATGCTGTGGTAAATGTTGATGAGTCTTATTATGTGTTGGTTAAAAGATCTAATGATTCTGAAAAATATATTTTTGAAAAAAGAGAAATTAAAGTAGGTGAAAGCGTTGATGGATATACAAGAATATTAAATACAGATGATTTTGGAGCTAGTGATGAAATATTGGTTAATGGAGCATTTAACTTAATTAATTAATTTATGTCTCACAATTGTTATCAAGTCTTTCTTTGAATAGTTCCTGCAAAATTTATTTTTTGCAGGAACTTTATTTTTCAAACTTTACTTTTTAACTGAAAAACTAAATACATCGGGTCTTGAATAATGCCCTACCACATCAAAGCTTCGTTTAGCTGTAATTATTTCGTTTAAATCGATTTCTGCATAAAGTATTCCTTCCTTTGCTTCCAAGGGACCTGCAATTATTTTACCATTTGGAGCAATAATACAGCTGTTCCCACTATTTATCCATTCTCTTCCTTCTGGATAGAGTTTTTTAAATGAATACTCAGCTGGTATATCATCCATTCTTAATGCCATACATGAACTTATAATAAATAATCCCCCTTCCCGTGCTATATGCTGCATACTAATCAGCCAATTAGGACTTTTATCCCAGGTTGGTGTTGTAAGAATTTGAGTTCCACTCTCATACATAGCGTTTCGAGCAAGAGGCATATAGTTTTCCCAGCAAATTAATCCGCCAAGTTTACCCACTGAAGTATCATATGCTTTAAGTGTACTTCCATCGCCTTGTGCCCAAACTAGGCGTTCTCCACCAGTAGGAACAAGTTTTCTGTGCTTACCTAAAATCTCTCCTTTATTATTAATAAATAATAGACTATTATAAAGGCTTGCCCCGCTGGTTTCGGAGTTTCGTTCATTCATGCCCATTACGACACTTATATTTGCCGATTTAGCAGCTTTGCAAAGTTTATCTGTTGAATTATCAGGAATTGATACTGCATTATTAACCAGTTTTAGGTAAAGTTCATTTAATTCAGCTCCTTTGCTATTTGGAATGAGCCATACCCAATCGGGGTAACCGGAAATAAATGCTTCAGGAAAAACAATTAATTTTGCTCCTTTCTTTCCTGCCTCAGCAATTGCTTTACAGGCTTTTTCAACTGTTTTTTCTTTGTTTAGAAAAACCGGAGTTAACTGAGCTGCTGCAACTTTAAATTCATTATTCATCTTATTTCCTTCTTTATTCTTTATCTCTTTTTCTTGCCCCAATATCATTGACGAAATGATCACAAAACTTATTACTAATAGTTTGTATTGCTTCATATTGTTGTCTCCAAATTCAAATAAATTCAAACAGTCGGTTTAATATTCTAGTTTACTTTAAATTGATTTTGAGGATCGAACTTATTTTTAATTGAAACAAGTCTTTCATAGTTCCCTGTGTAAGAAGCCTTTACTCTTTCTAGTCCTTCTTCCATCATAAAATTAGAGACTACACCGCCTGATGAAAAAGGATCTATGCCGACAATCACATCCGCAACATTTACATATTTTACAATCATTCTGGGAACTTTATTCATCACATCTCCATTTTTTAATCTTATTGATAATCCCAGACATGATCATCTGATTATATCAGCAAAAAATTCAATCAACAATCTTGGACTTAGAAATTAACCTTTAGTCTTATCAATCATGTGATTAATCACATGACTATGTTCTTGCTGAGGGCTGAACATTACTATTTCAGCATCTGCATTAACTAAAACATTATGTCCAGCTGGCCAATAAAACAGATCGTTCGCATTCACAATTTCTTGAACACCTTTCGCATCCGTGGTAGTTAGTTGACCAGTCAAGAGAAATCCCCAATGAGGGCACTGACACAAATTTCCTTCAAGTCCCATGAAGAGAGGAGTTGTATCTACTCCCGCAGAAAGACTGAAATACTCACCACTTATTTTACCTAATCCAGTTGCATCTCCAAAATCAGTTTTCTGACGGATAACCGCACCAGGTATTTCCATTTTTATTTCTATTTTTTCTTTTGCAATTTTCATCTTCGCTCCTTTTAAGATATAAAAAAATGATTTATCAAATAATACATTTGCCATAGAGTAGTTGTATGAGGAAACTTAATCTAGTCATAATAAGACATAATATCAAATTTAATTTATCTTCTTCATTTAAAAAATTAACAAGAAAAAAAAGCTTATTCTTCAGTTAAAGAGCTATTAAGAATTTAATAACTTGGCAAGAATTTCAACTTTATGAAATAAAGGAATCTAAAAATATTAGTAAATTATTTTTTACCAGGGGAATAAAAATTATTAGTTATAAACAATGGCAGATAAATACCCAACAACTTCCGAATCATCACCAGTCACATCTCCGGAATCACTTTGGGCAACAACTTTAGATTTTGTGTACCCTTTTAGACTTAATGCTTTTAAGATTGCAACTATTCCGCCGCCGCCGCATGCTTCACATCTTCTAGTCTCGAGGTCAGTTTGCAAATTTTCAAAGTCAAAATTATTAATATGTTCTACAACTCTTGAATCCATAGCAGAAGCGTGTGATTTAGTGTAGAAGTGAGATAGATCCGAACTTGCTATAAGCAATGTTTTATCATCAATTATGCCAGCTAAAATATCTGCCAATTCAAATACAACTTCCCTGCTTTGATCTCCAATTACCAAAGGTAATAAAAGAAAATTTTGTAAAGCAATTTGCAAAAATGGCAACTGAACTTCCAAAGCGTGTTCACCTCTATGACCTTCTTCACCTTCATAAATTAAATTACTTTCGCTAATTAGTTTATTTCGCAGTTCGGTATTAATGGGAATTTTTCCAAGAGGGGTTTTATAAGCGTCACCATCATAAATTGAAACTCTTCTAAAATATTCTCTGTGGCTTGGTGAGATAACAATTACAGTATCGTATTTTTTTTTCATAATTGTTTTATAAGCATAGGCAGCTGTTCTGCCTGAGTAAACATAACCGGCATGCGGAGCAATAATACCACCAATATTTTTAATTTCATCATCAATTTCAACTATTAGAATAAAACCCGGTAATTTGATCTTCCAAAGTCTTTTTTTTAGCTGGATAAAACATCCCTGCAACATGAGGCTCTCTTACTAAATTCATTTTAACTCCTCATCATCTTCTGAAAATACAGAAGCCGTAAAAGCTTTAAGACTTAATTGTTTTTCTTTCCAATATTCTTCATATAGTCCTGCTTTATTGCATAAAGCTGAAAGAAAACCTTCTCTATCCATTTTATGCTCAATTGGGACTTGCGGTAATAATAATGCTTTCCTTCCAGATTCTTCCAGAATTAAACCATGTTTCCCTAATTCAATTTCTTCATAACTTGATAGTGGAAAAGGAGGAGATAAGACAGAAATTTCTAATTTTATTTTTCCAAACTCTTCTTCGCTTAAAGGAGAAAATCTTGGATCGTGAAAAGCCGCCTGGTAAGCAGCGTCCATCACAGTTTTAGTTAATTCATCATCTGATTGAACATATCCTATGCAGCCTCTAAGTTTTTTATCAATAGTTATTGTAACGAATGCACCGGCTTTAAGCTTAAATGCTTCAGAAGGTTCGGCATTTTGCTTAGGCTCCTGTGTGGGTCTGAAACCAGATTCAATGGAGAAATGAGCAAGTGAAAAAAGCTGTTTCTTTTCTAAAGTTGATAGTTCCATGAAAATCTCGAGATTATATTTAAAATTTACATTCTTTTATTCAATTTTATAGACTGAAACCTCAGATTTATTCTTTAAGAGTATAAGAAAATTCTTATAACAAAAAAAAGAATCGGGAGAAAAGGAATTTAAATTTTTATTAATAATTTCTGAGAGAATTTTTTTCTTTTTATCAATATTATAAACGATAAACATATTATCAAGTAAATTTGTTGCAGACCTAACATAAAAATTGAATAACAAAAATTCTTCATATACTAAAAACTCAACCATTGATGAAATATCTTTATCCTTCACCTCTTTTTCGATTAAGCTAATTATTGAGTTCTCTTCTTCTCCTGTGTATTTTTCTGCATATTTATAATTAGAATAATCTTCTTCTAATTTTACTTCGTTCAAAATTTCACTAATCTTATTGAAATCACTGCCAAGTTCCTCTAAAACTTTGCCTGTATTCGAATCTAAGATGAAAACATCTTGTCCTTCAAATTTTTTCTTAAAAGCATAAATTTTATTTTGAGAGAGAGAGAGAAATGTTAATTCATCATTCTGCCAAAGAATATTTTGCTTAATAATGTCATAGCAAATAATCATTTTATGCTCCGGCATGTTCGGTTTAGCAAATTTATGAAAGAATATTTTATCATTTTGAATTGCTTCAATTCCAATCCAGAATTTTTCATCCAACTGAAAATTTTCAAATACAGTTTTTCCTTTTTGCAAATTAATACTATGGAAGAATACTTCTTTATTGTCTGTATCTCGAGTTTCAATAATTAAATTATCTGTATCACTAATCAGCAGCCGCCAAATTTGATTTTTATCTGTAAATGAAAATATTTTTTTTAGTCGCATAATTTAAATTTTAGTTTAGTTTTATTTAGTGAAACTAGCTCTATTATTTTAAGGCTTCGCTGTTTTGCATGATGACAGTTTATTCAATAACTAATTATTTTATCTGTTCAAACTTGGCTGTAAAATGTCTTAGCATTGGTGCTTCGTAAGTTATTTTGTAGCCATTCAGCTTTTCTCTATTCTTGAAAACTTCGATAACTACTTCTGCAACGTAATCAATATGACTTTGGGTATAAACCCTTCTTGGGATTGCCAAACGCACCAATTCCATTGGTGGAGAGATTACATTTCCCACTTTATCATATTTACCAAACATCACGCTTCCAATTTCTACGGCTCTAATTCCGCCTTCAATATACAATTCACACGTAATTGCTTGACCAGGAAATTGGTTTGGCGGAATATCCGGCAAAAATCTTTTCGCATCTATATATATTGCATGTCCGCCGGGCGGTTCGATTATCGGAATTCCCTCAGCAACCATTTTCTCACCTAAATATTCAGTACTTCTAATTCTATATTCTAGATAATGCTCATCAACAACTTCTTCCAAACCTTTTGCGACGGCTTCTAAATCTCTTCCAGCAAGTCCCCCATAAGTTGGAAATCCTTCAGTTACGATCAACAAATTTCGGGACTGCATTGCAAGCTCATCATTATTCAATGAGAGAAATCCGCCTATATTTACAAGACCGTCTTTTTTGGCGCTCATTGTTGCACCATCCGAATATGAAAACATTTCTTGACAAATTTCCAAAACTGATTTTTCTTTATATCCTTTTTCCCTCATTTTGATAAAGTAGGCATTCTCTGCAAATCTGCATGCATCTAAGAAAAGAGGTAAACTATATTTATCGCAGACAGCTCTAACATCTTTAATATTCTGCATTGAAACAGGCTGACCTCCACCCGAATTATTAGTTACTGTTATCATTACAAGTGGTATATTTTCTGTCCCAACCTTTTTAATAAATTCTTCTAGTTTATCAACATCCATATTTCCTTTAAAATCAGCTTTAACTTCAGGCTTTTTGCCGATTTCGTTTAATAAGTCAACTGCTTCCGCTCCGGTAAATTCAACATTTGCACGTGTTGTATCAAAGTGAGTATTGTTGGGAATATACTTCCCTGCTCCTCCTAAAATTGTAAAAAGAATTTTTTCGGCAGCTCTTCCTTGATGAGTTGGAATAATAAATTCGTGTCCAGTTATTTTTTTTACTGCGGATTCGAATTTGTAAAAACTTCTTGATCCAGCATAAGACTCATCACCTTCCATTACTCCTGCCCACTGAGAGGCACTCATTGCAGACGTGCCGCTATCTGTTAGCAAATCAATCAATACATCATCAGCATGAATTAAGAAAGTATTATATCCAGCATCTTCTAAAATTTTTATTCTTTCTTCCTTTGTAGTAAACCGGATTGGTTCAACAGATTTAATTCGAAAGGGTTCAATAATGGTTTTCATAATTTCTCCTATTTAATAATACTAACTTACAGGTTTTAGTTATTTTATTATAATGTCAAATCAATAATTTTATTATTCATTACTACACTTTATTCTGAATTTTTGGTAATTTATTGCTTTATAACTGTGAATTAAATCAATTCAACATTAGCCACAAAAATAAGGGACTGCGCAAATGGACGAATTAAACAAACCAGATGAACCTACCGAAGAAATAATTGAAGAGGAAGAAGAACTTGGTATTACCGATAAAATGGTAAGTGTACTTACTGAGCCAGGTGAGCTTTTTTCATCTTTATCAAAATTACCAGTTAAAACAATGGACTGGGTTCTACCTTTACTAATACTTATTGTAGCGATTATTGCAATGCAATTTATTACAAACAGTAATCCGGAAATTAAAGCGAATATGGTAGAAAAGCAGATGGAGCGTTTTGAAAAAAACATGCAAGAAGCGGTTGACAAAGGCCAAATGACACAACAGCAAGCTGATCAACAATTAGATATGATACAAGAACAGATGGAGAAAGGCGGCAGTATGCAGTTAATCTTTGGTTCTATTGGTGCTTTTATTATGGTATTCTTAATGTTTTTTATTGTATCGGGTGTTTTTCTACTTCTTGCTAAATTTGCATTAGGTGGTACAGGTGATTATAAAGCTTCCATGCTTGCCTACGGATTGCCTCATTATATCGGTGTGATTCAAGTTATTATTATGATTGTTTCAGCCATTTTATTGAGCAATTTGTTTCAGGATACAAGTTTAGGCAGTTACATGGGAATTGAACAAGATGGATTATTTGGATGGTTTATGCACAAATTAGATCCATTCTCAATTTGGTTCTATTCTGTAGTTGGAATTGCTTATGCTAAAATGTTCAATTCAGATAACACAATGAAATATGTTATTGCAATTCTTGGAATGTGGATTGGATTTAGTTTATTGTTGCATTTTGCTGCACAAGCCTTCCCGTTCTTAAAGTGGTTTGGAATGTAAGATTGAGTGATGATAGTGATGGATGATTATTGATGAATGGCGAATGGGAAGTGATTATTAGCTATTCATAAGTATTAAATAAACCTCTAAGATTTTCGACTTTTTTTAAGTCTTGAATCTTGGAGGTTTTTTCTTTATTTGCAATGTTGTCTGAAGTAAAAGGATACATTCTAAATTCTGCCTTCTATGTTCTATAATTCTACATCACACTTTGCGGATCAATATCAAAATAAACTTTAACATCTTTGAATCTTGATTTTTGATTATAATCAACAAAAGCGTTGTTAAGGGCATTACGCAATATTTTACCGTTTGGATCAGTTCTTCTTAAACTCTTTATCATTATCTGATAACGATAAACCCGTTTTATCTTTGAAATTATTGCTTCATTTGGCGGTAGAATTTGGATTTTATCTCCAAATTTTATTAGTCGCTTATGAAAATCATTTACAGCGTGTTTAGCCTTTTGTTCATCTTCATTTTTGATTTCCACCATTGCGATACGTGAAAATGGCGGGTATTGATTCTGTTGCCGTAGCATTATCTCTTGTCTGTAAAAATCTTCATAATTATTATCTAATACTTTTTGTAAGACAAAACTTTTATGATTCTGCGTCTGAATTATTACTTCCCCTTCTTCTTTGCTTCTGCCTGACCTCCCGGAAACTTGTGTAAGCAGTTGGAAAGTCCGTTCATCAGCTCTAAAATCGGGCAGCCACAAAGATGTTTCAGCAGAAATTACACCAACTAAGGTTACATTAGAAAAATCCATTCCTTTGGAAACAATTTGTGTGCCGACCAAAATATCAATTTCACCTTTTCTAAAACTATTAAGAATTATTCCCAGCTGACCTTTTTTTGAGACGGAATCAGAATCAATTCGTTCAATTTTTGCATTTGGGAAATGATAAGAAAGTTCATCTTCAACCCGTTGAGTGCCAACTCCAAAAAATTTAATTGCCATTGAACCGCAAACCTTACATGCACGGGGAACCGGCTTCACAGCTCCGCAATAATGGCACTTCATAATATTTTTGTGGATGTGATGCACCATTGAAACAGAACAGTCATCACACATATCAATTTCACCACAATCATCACAATAGACTTGAGTTGAAAAACCACGGCGATTCTGCAGAATAATTACACTTTCCTTTTTGGTTAATCTTTCATCAATATCTTCAAGAAGAGTTTTTGAGAAAATGCCAACCATATTATTTTTTTTCTTCTCAATAAGCACATCCACCAGCTTAATTTTTGGCAGCTTTGCATTATCAACACGTTCAGGCAGTTCAAGCAATTGATACTTGCCTATCTTAGCATTATACATACTTTCCAAAGAAGGAGTTGCTGAACCAAGAAGAACAGGGCAATTGCTGAACATTGCTTTTAATACTGCTGCATCCCTTGCATTATACTTTGGCACTAAATCATATTGTTTGTAACTCTGATCATGTTCCTCATCGACAACAATTAGTCCCAAATTTTCCAATGGTGCAAAAAGAGCTGAACGTGGACCAATAACAATTTGATATTTTTTATTTATTATTCCACGCCAAGTATCATACCTTTCACCCATTGACATACGGCTATGAATGACAGTTACTTTATCACCAAAATTATTGAAGAATCTAGAAGTTATCTGAGGAGTAAGAGATATTTCCGGGACTAAAATTAATATTGTCTTTTTCTTTTGAATCACCAATTTTGCAAGTTCAATATAAACTTGTGTCTTACCTGAACCTGTTACTCCATGCAGTAAATAAGGGACAAATTTTTTGTGACTGATATTTTCTGCAACAATATTAATTATCTTTGATTGTTGTTCAGTCAACTCAATATTTTTAATTTCCTCATTATAGGTCTCTTTGTAAATCCTTTCAACCTCTTTAAGCTCAATTTTAATTATTCCTTTTTTCTCAAGGGAATTTAACGATGACTGGTTTGATTTAGTTTTTCTCAATAACTCACTTTGCTGAACACTTTTTTGTTTTGATGACAGAAGATCTAAGAGTATAACAACTTGTTTTGGTGATCTTCTTTCGATCTCCGGAAGCACTTCATAAACTTCATCAATTGTTTTATCAAGCGAGACAAATTTTACTCGTTTTATCTTAACCTTTGAATCTTCAATTTCATTAAGGATTGTTATTGCGCCATGCTTCTCTAATGTTTTAAGTATTGAATAAATATTTTTTTTCTTAACCAATTTTTGCAGATAGCTGATTTTGAACGTTTCTTTTTCGGAGAGGAGTTTAAGAACTTTAGTCCTTGTAGAATTTACTTTCTTTTCTTTAGCTAATAGTTGGAGGCAAAATTCAGAATCAGCAACAATAGTTTTTTTCGATTCTACCTCTAAACCATAAGGCACAGAGTTTTTGAGAGCTTCACCCAATGAACTTAAGTAGTACTCTGCAATCCACTCATAAAACTTTAATGAATTTTTACTAAAAATAGGTTTGTCATCCAAAACATCCAGAATAGGTTTTATTTTTTCTTTAAGATCAGCTTCATCTTTTACATTAATCACAAATCCGGTCAGCACTCTTTTCCCAAATGAGCATACCACTCTTATACCAATTTCAACTTGGTCTTCAAATTCATCGGGAATGCTATAAGTAAATGAATTTCTGAATGGTAAAGGGAAAACGATTTCTGCATACATATTATTTAACTGCTTCTTCTAATAGTGTGAGCCGCTTATTGTATGTATCCAATTTCGCTTTTATTCCAAATGGTAAAGTGAATTTATTTGTAATATGTCCAAAAGAAAGTCCATATATTACTGGAATCCCTAAATCACCTAAACGATCTTGAAGAACTTGCTTGAGAGTTAGAGATCGGGGAAATTCAGGGTCTCTTTCCCTTGCCTCGCATCTTTCAAAAACACCAAGAGCTAAACCTTTGCAGCCATCAAACTTTCCACTTTGTCTCATTTGGGTAAGCATTCTGTCAATCCGGTAGGGTTCTTCACCGATTTCTTCCAAGAATATAATTTTATCCTTGGAATCGATATCGTATTCTGTTCCAATCATTGAAACAACAATAGAAAGATTTCCGCCAACTAATTCACCTTCTGCAACACCTTCATTAATTACAAAAAGCTGGTCTTCGTCTTCCGGTAAATTTTTCATTTCATAATTTGGTTTAGGTTCCGCCAAAATATTATTAAAATGATTTACGGAATATTCATTAAAAGTAGAAGTTCCAACAGGACCGTGAAAACATACTAAGCCGGCTTTTTCATAAATTCCATAAAGCAATGATGTTATATCACTATATCCAATTAATATTTTGGGATTTGATTTAATTAACTCATAATTAAGAATTGGGAGAAGTCGTGCACACCCATAACCGCCTCTTACTGCAACTATTGCATTAACTTCTTTATCGGCAAACATTGAGTGAATATCTTCTACTCTTTCAGAATCAAATCCGGCAAGGTATCCGTACTTACTAAGAATATTTTTACTGTATTTTACTTTGTAGCCCAAATCTTCAAAATTTTTAATTGATTCATCAAGTTGAGATTGAGTAATGTAACTTCCGGGAGCAATCAAGACCGATAGTATCTCACCTTATTAAGCTTTGGCGGTTTTAATTTTTCAATTTTCTTCAAGAGAATTTGGTACAGATTTCCACAATTTCATTATTTGAACTGATTTACAGCCAAACACTGAAAGGAAAATTAGAGTAAAGCAAAAATACTTAGATAATTTTGTTTCATGATATTTACAGTTTTTTTAGGAGTATTTAATTGAATCAAGAAATCAAATTTTGGAATCGACGAAATTCCTTGAAAAATTCTAATCTCAAAACTAAATTATATAATAAGATTTTAAAAACTAAACGGAAATAGTAAAATGAAAAAAATATTTATAATCCTTACACTTTTGGCATTTTTGTCAATAATTAATATCGCAGAAGAAGCAAAAAAATATGGCGCTGAAATTACTCTTGAACAAAAAACAACAATTTCTGAGATTTTGGCTGATGCTGAAAGTTTTGTCGGCAAAAAAGTCTTGGTTGAAGGAACAGTGGTTGGTGTTTGTGCAAAAAGAGGCTGCTGGATGGATATAAGCGGTGATAAAGAATTTGAGAAGATTAAAATTAAAGTTAACGACGGTGAAATTGTTTTCCCTATGGAAGCAAAAGGGAAAAACGCTTTAGTGGAAGGCGAAGTTTACTCAATAGTTACTGAAGGCGAAGGCTGCGGTGGCGATTGCGCTGACGAACATAAAGAAAGTGAAAAAGGTGAAGACCACAAATGTGAGCATGAAAAAACCACTAAAAAAGTTTACATGATTAAAGGTCTTGGCGCCGTAATTCAGTAATCAAATGATTTAATAAATTTGTTAAGAATGCCATCTCAAAAGGATGGCTTCTTTTTTGTTGAACGAAAATTTATGAAAATACGCAAACTCATCAGACTTCTTCACAGAGATGTCGGCTATGTAGCTTTTGGATTAACAATAATTTATTCTATTTCCGGCATTGCGGTTAATCACGTCAGCGATTGGAATCCAAATTACATAATTACCAAAGATACACTTTCAATTCCTTCCGGAATTGATTCCACAATGAATTCTGAAGCTATCACAGAATCTTTAAGAGAGAACTTTTCAATAAATGATACGGTAAAAAGTTACTTTAGATCAAGTCCTTCTACAATAGATATTTTCTTTGAGGGAAAAACACTCTCCGCAAACTTTAGAAAAGAGATTATAATTTTAGAAACGGTAGAAAGCAGATCAATAATTAGAGAAACAAATTTTCTTCACTTAAATCACCCTAAGAAGTTATGGACATGGATTGCCGATCTTTTTGCCATTGCATTAATTTTCCTCGCTGCAACCGGTATTTTTATGATAAAGGGAAAAAAAGGTTTATCCGGCAGAGGAAAGTGGTTTGTTCTAATTGGAATTTTAATTCCTCTAGTATTTCTTTTCATTTATTTTTAGAACAAATTATTATTTTTTACGTCAAATTAATATCATAGTATTTATCAATTATTAATTTTAACTTGAAATCAAACAAACGGAGATTTTATGTCCTTAAAAATTCTTATTCTATTATTATTAGGTGCAACACTTATGGCTCAAACAAATTTTGAAACACGCGAAGAAATACCAGAAAAATTTAAGTGGGATTTAAATGCAATATATGCCAGTTGGGATGAATGGGAAGCCGGCTTAAAAGAAATGGAAGCCAAAATGGAAACCATTCTCACTTTTAAAGGCAAGTTGAAAGAAGATGTACAAAACCTAATTGCTGCAAAAAAACTTGAAGATGAAATTGGAATTCTTTCATACAAAGTTTACCGCTATCCTCAATTAACTTTAGATACAGATACACGAAATCAAGATGCGGCATCAAAATTACAACAGGTACAGATTGTATTTGCGAAATTTGGCACAGCAACCTCTTGGGTAAACCCGGAAATTCTTGAAATCCCTTGGGAAACAATGGAAAAATGGTTGAATAATAATTCGGAATTAGATCCTTATCGTTTTGGTATTGAAGATTTATACCGTCAGCAAAAGCATGTTTTAGATGAAGATAAAGAAACACTGCTTTCTTATTTTAGTCAATTTAACGGAACACCAAGAGATATTTACACAAGCATTTCAACTACCGATGTAGATTTTCCTGAAGTTGAACTTAGCAATGGTGAAAAAGTTAAAGCTACAAATGGCAATTACAGTAAAGTATTAGCAACAAATCAAAATCAAGAAGATAGAAAAGCTATTTTTGAAGCACATTACGGAACCTATACAGACTTTAAAAATACATATGCTTCAATATATGATGCAGTTTGTAAGAAGGATTGGGCTTCAGCAAGAGCAAGAAATTATAATTCAAGTTTAGAATCTTATCTTGAAAGCAATAATATTCCAATTGAAGTTTACACAAATTTAGTAAATAATGTAAAAGCAAATACTGCTCCTCTTAAAAAGTATAATGAATTAAGAAAAAAAGCTTTGGGATTAGAAAAATATTATAGCTATGATGGCTCAATATCCTTAATTGATTCTGATAAAACATATAAATATGATGACGCTACAAAATTGGTCTTAGCTTCTGTAAAACCGCTTGGGGAAGAATACCAATCGAAACTAAATACTGCTTTAGCCGGAGGATGGCTAGATGTTTATGAAAATCCGGGTAAACGATCCGGGGCATATTCAGCAGGAGTTTATGGAGTTCATCCTTATATGCTTCTAAACTACAACGAAACTATTGATGCGGTTTTTACACTAGGACACGAACTTGGACATACAATGCATACTCTTCTTGCACAAGAAAATCAGCCGTTTTCAACTTCTAGCTATACAATTTTTGTTGCTGAGGTTGCATCGACATTTAATGAAAGATTATTACTTGATTACTTTTTAGAAAAAACAGAAGATCCTAAAGAAAGAATTGCTTTGCTGCAACAAGCTATCAGAGGAATTACAGGAACTTTTTATTTTCAAACATTACTTGCTGATTTTGAACTTCAAGTTCACCAAATGGTAGAAGAGGGCAAACCAATTACTGCCAATGTGCTTGATAGCATTATGGAAGAACTGTACGATATTTATTATGGCGATTCTCAAGAAAAAGATGAATTTTTGAAATCAGTTTGGGCAAGAATACCACATATGTACAGATCGCCATTTTATGTTTATCAGTATGCTACTTGCTTCGTATCATCTGCAAAAATATACAATGATATGATGAAAGCTCCTGAATCGGAACGAGGTGAAATAGTTGAAAACTATTTAGAACTTCTAAAATCAGGGGGGAATAATTACCCAATGGAACAACTAAAATTAGCAGGGGTTGATTTAACCAAACCGGAGACAATGAATGCTGTGATTGAAGAATTTGGTAAACTTGTTGATAAACTTGAAGTTGAACTTAATAAGTTAAACTAGTTTAATTTTATAATTTGCCGGGTACTTTATAGTGCCTGGCAAATGATTATTTATATAATTATTTAATTCAAATTCCACTGAATTAGTTATTGGATCTTTTTGCAAACCATTAAAAACTAATCGATAACTTTCGTTTAAATCCTTGTTATTAAATAGCCTTTTCCCATCAGCCGAAAAGGGTGAAAATGTGATTATAACATTCAAATAGCCATCCAACTGAATATAATCTTCAGCATATAACCCAGTAACTTCAACAACACGACTAAAACTTCCGCTCATATTTTCTAAGAAGAAGTATGAATAACCGTCTTCTAAAAATATTGGTTCAAACGGATCTGTTGTGTTTTCTAAAAATACTTTAAATGAATATCCTTTTGAGTAATTGGTGTCTTGTTCCACTATTTTGTTGCTAAACATATTATAAGTGAAATTTGTATATACCTCTAAATTTTCTTTAAGAATTGGAATAAAATTACCTTCAGGCAATCTTTTTTCAATTATTTCTTTTTTAGTTAATGCAATGACTGTATTTTTATTAAAAGGCATCGCCCGAATAAAAACATCTTGCCTCATTGGGGAATTGTTAAAAAGATTACTTGCAAAATTTGAGACAGTGTAATAATCAATAATTTTATTGCAGTCTTCTAACGTCCAAAGATTTGGAGATTTTAAGGTTATTGGAAGTATAATCTTTTTAGTTACAAATTTAGCAGGTGTGCAACCGATTAAGAATATTATGGGAAATAAAATGATTAAATGTTTTCGCATAACGGTAAGAAATTGTTAGAAGTAATCTTACTAAAACAAAATATTTATATCAAGGCACTATATTTTATGATTGGCTTTAACCGAAAAGAAATTTCAACGGAATGTGTAGTCTCTGAGCCCAATCATATTCAGTATGTCTGCTCCCTTCTTCCAAATGATGCAAGAAATTTTTATCGTTTGTAGATAATGACTTAATTAAAGCTGTCATTTTTTTATAATCGCCTAATAATTCTTTCTCCCCTGTGCCGCAATCAATATACAATCTATTCTTCTCATTAAATTCATTGCTTACTTCTTTAACCATACTAAATATTTTTCTATCGTTAACCCAGAAAGAATTTGAGAGGCAAGCAGCTTTACCAAATATTTTAGGAAAGTTCCAAAACAACTGGAAAGATATTAATCCACCCATCGATGAACCCATTAATGCATTTTGAGAAGCTTTAGAAATAGTGCGGAAATTTTCATCAATAAATGGTTTTAGCTCCCTTATTAGAAAATTAGCGTATTTTTTCCCCTTCTCCGTAAAATAATTATATTCCTCAATTCTATCTTTTGTGTTATAAATTCCAACGACAATTATTTCTTCTATTTTTTTATCAACAATCATCTCATTTACCACTTCGTCTACTTTCCAATCATAGCCGATAAAAGATGTGTTCGGATCAAAAAGATTCTGTCCGTCTTGCATATAAAGAACTGGATAGTTCTTCCTGGAAAATTGATATGACGGTGGTAACCAAATAATTATATCACGTTCATTTTTCAGATTAATACTGTAAAATTCATGCAGATATTGAATATCACCAATTATATCTTCGCTATTTTGAATGTAGCTTTCTATTTCTTTTAAATTGTTATAATTATTAAAAACGGGTCATAATATAAGAAGATATTAGTTTTAATTTACGGATCAATATATAATTTTTATCAAAATAAATATTATTTTGTTCAACCAATATCAGAATATTTATATTATTGAACTAAGGAGATTTGTATGGAAAATAATAGTGGGAATAATAATCACGAAGAAATTGAAGAAAGATTACAAAATTCGCAAGAAGACCTTTGGCGTATTTTTAGAATAATGTCGGAGTTTGTTGAAGGTTTTGAGACGATGGCAAAAATTAAACCCAGTGTTTTAATATTTGGATCAGCAAGGACAAAACCAGAAGAAAAATATTACAAACTGACAGAAGAAGTAGCTAAGGCTTTAGTTAAAAAAGGTTTTGGAATAACAACCGGTGGCGGTCCAGGAATAATGGAAGCAGGAAATAAAGGAGCTATGGAAGCGGGCGGAAGCTCAACCGGAATAAATATCGAATTACCTCATGAACAAGGTGCAAATCCTTATATTGATCCCGATAAACTATTAAATTTCCGTTACTTTTTTGTACGCAAACTTATGTTCTTTAAATATGCCCAAGGTTATGTATTAATGCCGGGTGGTTTTGGAACGGTTGATGAAGGTTTTGAAGTGCTAACATTAATTCAAACAGGCAAAACTGACAAATTCCCTATTGTGCTGGTTGGAAAAGAATTCTGGGAACCGTTAATCGATTGGATGAAAGAACATCAGCTCAAAAACGGTTATATAAGTCCAGAAGACTTGGATTTAATGACGATAACCGATGAGCCTAATGAAGTAGCGGAAATTATATATAAATTCCATAAAGGTAAAAAGCTTACCCCAAATTTTTAATTATTTTTGGCAAGGAACCACTAATCAATTTTGGGAATTCTTCAGAAAGTAAAAAGATTTTTATCATAGGTGTAATTCTTCAATGCTCTTGCTAGATCAATAGAGTCTTTCTGAAGAAGTTTTCCAAGTTTTTCAATCTGATACTCTTTTAATTTTACTCTTGAAAAAACCTCATTTCTAACCGAACTTAATTTGCTGTTAGTAGTTGGGACTAAATCTGCAGCCACTTCCACCATTTTATCATTAGGATTTAGAATTATTAAATTGTTTACAATCTTTTTGGCTACAACATCTCTGAACAAATTTTCACTATAACCATAATGAGTACAACAAAGAACAAGAATTAATTCTTCGTTACTTTTTAAACTCATATTTTGTAATGCAGAATTAAAATTTTTTGTTATAATTGATTCTACTTTTTCGCTTTTATAGTCAATTTGTATTTCATCCTCCAAGTATCTAAATCCTTGAGAAAAAATCTTCCTAGTGTCAACACCTTTAGAAATAAGTTGATTTTGATATTGATGCGAGTTTATCGTTGTCTCAGTCCCAATAAGAAGAATTTTGCTTTCTTTCGAATTATCTGTACTTTCGATTATTAATTCAACCCCCAAATCAATTATTCCAAATACACTAATTTCATTAGTTTTTGCAAATTTAGTATATGGATAAATTGCTGAGAGTGTGTTGCATGCAATTAAAATTATATCCGGTTCAAAATTTGAAATACTTGAAAGTGCTGATTCAAAAATTTTGATTTTTTCATCAAAACTCGAAACTTCATTGTAACCCAAACCATCGCCAGCGAAAGAATTGAAATATATGAGTTCAACATTCTGAGGGTTTATTTCATTTCTTAATTTTTTATCAAGTTTTGCTTGAACAGAAAGACCACCTAAGCCTGAATCGGTTACAACAATTCTTAGGTGGTCTTTAGTCATATTATTAATTTTTTTTTTCATATTCTAACTATTTCATTCTCTTCCCTTTTTCTTCATGAATGAAGATCCAGCTAACTACTTTTCCAATATCAATTTGTTTATAATTATTCCAATATCGTTTGGTTCTTACATGAAGTGAGCTTGTATCATCTTCGGCTATTTTGTTTGCTTCATCCATAATTGCTTGAATTCTTTTTTGCCAGAACTTCATATTTTCAATCCTCAGATCAACCCAGCCATCATGCGCCCAAATATCAATATTTTGATTTGTAACTTCAAGTTCATTTTCTCCCCGAAATGGAGGGATCTTCATCTCATTTCCTCTGAGTAGTGATTTACCGTCAGCCATTAAAATCGGTATTCCAATTGAGATAATTTCACTTCGTAATTTTTCATTTTCAAGTAAAAGATTATAAACATCCGTTGAAAGTTGAGATGCTTCAGAGGTAACAATATTTTCCATTGTGCCTGCAACAAGCTTAATCAGGTTTAGTTCATGTAATAGTTTTGATAATCTTGGTGGGCCAAGCAATTCAAAAGCAACACTATTAACTCCATGCAGTTCTTCCAGTTCTTTAAGTTTTTCAACTGCAGTATGTTGTAAGTACCCTGCTCTGTAAGTTGGACCCAAACTTGCATTATCCAATGCATTAATTATATCGTGCCCAGTATTACCTCCTTTGATCTCATAAATTACATTATCTGCAATTTCTTCGGGAGTAACATATTCCATTTGACCTTGAGCAGAAATAGCTTCAAATTCACCTCGAGAAAAAGTACCATTTTCACCTGTGTCAATAAATACTGATTTAAGTTTTTCACCTGTTGTTTTATATGGTTCATTTAGTTGTAAATTGAGTTTATCTTCCAACTTAATTAAATTATCCAATGAAGGCTCAACCAGATCAATAGATTTTCCTCTTTTTGTAATTTCATCATAAGTAATTCTTTTCCATGCAATTGCTCCGGTTGGTTTTATTTCTTTTGTTATTGCACCTTCAGGTGTTCTTCCCATTAAAAAGAGCAACATTGTATGAGCACCAGCAACCGAGGATTTACTAAGTAAAACTCTTGAAGGCTTTTCTTCACTATGTGTGTAGGGAATATTCAAACCCATTCCACCTGTTCCACTAGTACCTACTTTTACATAAATATCAGTTTTTGCAATGTTCATAGAATTATATAAAATCTGGATATGGCGTATTAATTGAGGAATATATTGTGTACATAGCAGTTTTTCCGTTTCAGCAGCCAAATTCTCTCTGGATGAATTCGAATTTATTGTATTTTTAAGTTTGTTATACGTTGTATAAATATCTTGATAGGCAATACCTGTCGCTGAATTAATGCTGTCAATTACAATGTCAGGTTGATATTTCTCAATTAATTTATAAAGCGCTGATGCTTGAAGCACATCAGGCGTCATCTCTTCCATTACATCTCTCATTAAAATTCTTCTTTTCTCAGGGTCATTCAATATATCAAACCTATCCATATCCTTAAACTCTTCTCTTACAAAAATATTTCCCCACCAAGGAATAAAGTAACCTTCAGGTAAATCCGGGAATTCTTTACTAAGTTTTAGTGCATAGGATTCGGCTTCTTCTTTTTTTAATGATGTAACAATAATATTCTTAGGATTTTCGGTCAGTATTTTTCTAGTAACAGCATTTCCAACTAATCCCCACGCCCCAAGTATTAAAACCGTTTTGTTTTGAATATCCATAAATTCCTCTTTAACTTTTATTTTTCTTATGCTAAAAGTTAATTTATTGAATAAAGCTGTGCAAGCAAAAACGGAGCTAAAAATCTTATATTATATGATATACGTTATTGTAATTACTTTTTACCTTTGTTAACTTTAAGATTGAAATTTATTCAAACTTGTAACGTTAAAAGGAAACTATGAAAATTTGTGATGTTTTGACCGAAGACAATATTATTCCTGAACTAAAATCAGTATCTAAAGTAGATACCATTAATGAACT
Organism: uncultured Ignavibacteriales bacterium; assembly: GCA_963710615.1. Lineage (GTDB taxonomy): Bacteria > Bacteroidota > Ignavibacteria > Ignavibacteriales > Melioribacteraceae. The sequence goes on along the minus strand of CAVQBF010000002.1, from coordinate 220,864 downwards.
TATAGATATATTCAAAGACGATGAAAGAGTATTAGATTTGACTCAAGTAAAAAATTCAGTTATGGAACGAGAAAAAATTATGTCAACTGGTGTAGGCCATGGATTTGGAATACCCCATTGTAAGACAAATAAAGTAACTGAAATACTTGCTGCATTTGGAAAAACAAAAGAACCAATTGATTTTGAAGCCCTTGATGGTGAACCAGTTAGCTTATTTTTTCTCTTAATTGGTAAAGATAATTTAGTAGCACCTCACATAAAACTTTTAAGTAGAATCTCACTTCTAATGAATAAAGAAGAAGTACGAAACAAATTACGCGAGGCAAAGACTTCGAGTGAAATTTATACGATTTTCAAAGAGTATGAAGAAACAATTGTATAAAGTTTTATAGAGCAAGAGACCTAAATAAAAAAAACATTTCCAAAATTTTAATTTTCTATAAAAGTAAGAAATATGTTAAAAGCAATAAAAGGCACAAACGATATTTTACCTGATGAAGTTTTAAACTGGAATTTTTTATCTGATATCGTTAAAACTGAAATGCGGCTTTTCAATTATAAAGAAATCCGTACACCAATCTTTGAACATACTGCGTTATTTGCAAGAGGTATTGGTGAAAGTACTGATATTGTGAGTAAAGAGATGTATACGTTCACCGATAGAAGTGAAAATAGTTTAACTTTGAAACCTGAGATGACTGCATCAGTCGTCAGAGCATTTATTGAGCATTCATTAGGCAAACAGTCGGGATTGAATAAATTATTTTATATCTCCCCAATGTTCCGCCAGGAAAGGCCCCAAGCAGGCAGACTAAGACAATTTCATCAATTTGGAATTGAGGCAATAGGCAGTCATAACCCAGCACTTGATGCTGAGGTAATTCAGGTTGCTTTTTCAATACTTACCAAATTAGGTTTAAAAGAAATTACAGTTAAAATTAATTCACTTGGAATACCTGAGGAAAGATTAAATTTTACTTCTGCATTAAAAGAATTTTTGAAAGGTAAAAAAGATAAACTCTCGGAAGATAGTAAAAATAGATTGGAGTCAAATGTTCTTAGAATTTTAGATAGTAAAAATAGAGATGATCAGACTTTGTTAATCGATGCTCCATCCATACTTGATTTTCTTGGTGAGGAAAGTCTTGAGCACTTTGAAAAAGTGAAAGAACTTTTAAATATTGCTAAAATACCTTTTGATATTGAACCAAAACTAGTTCGAGGTTTGGATTATTATACTCACACCACATTTGAAATAATCAGTTCAAAAGTTGGTTCACAGAGTGCATTATGCGGAGGTGGCAGATATAATTTATTAGTTGAACAACTTGAAGGACCATCTACACCTGCAGTTGGATTTGCTGCAGGAATGGAAAGAATTTTAATGGCATGTAAATCTGAAGAAGCCTTTAAAATTGAAGAAGAACCAATTGATATTTATTTAGTCAGGCTAAACAATGATCTAGAAGCTAATGTCTTTGAATTTGCATCAATCTTGCGTAATGAAAATATAAAAGTTGAATTTGATTATTTATCAAGAAGTGTTAAAGCTCAAATGCGTGAAGCCAATAAATATAATTCAAGATTTGTCTTATTTATCGGTGGTGAAGAATATGAAAACAGTAAAGTCCAATTAAAGAATATGGAAACCGGAGATCAGAAATTATTTGCGCTAGGTCAAATAGATAAAATTATTTCTGAAATTAAGTCATAAATTAGTCATTTCTCAATCTTTAATTGGAAACTATATTAGTTTTCGGGATTCTCACTATTTCTTCAGTAGGCAGATTTGTGGGAATTGATTTGTAAAAGTTTGCAAAATAAAATTATGCAAAAAATATTTGGAAGAAAGCCGGTTTTTGAAGCCTTAAAGTCAAAGTCAAAAATTGACCAAATTTATATCCAGTATGGATTACATGGATCAATAATTGATCAAATCAAAAAGCTTGCTAAACAGAGCAATATTAAAGTAACTCAACTTTCGCCACAAAAATTCAATCAGTATGCAGATGACCAGAATACCCAAGGGATAATTGCTCTAAAAAGTTCATTTAACTATTCCGGTCTAGACGATATTTTGATAGCAGCCGAAAAAACAAAATTCCCTCTCTTGCTATTATTGGATTCAATACAAGATACTCATAATCTTGGCGCTATTATTAGAACTGCAGAATGTGCCGGAGTCGATGGAATAATTACTACAATAAAAAATTCGGCTTCCGTGAATAATACCGTCGAAAAAACTTCCGCCGGAGCCACAAGTCACGTTAAAATTGCTCAAGTTAATAATCTTGTAAATACAATTGATATTCTAAAACAGAGTGGGTATTGGATTGTTGGGTCAAAATTAGGGAAATCTCAAAATTATACTTCAATCGATTATAAGCAGCCTATTGCAATAGTTATGGGAAATGAAGAAAAAGGAATACGGCATCTTGTTTCAGAAAAATGCGATTTTTTAGCTGAAATCCCGATGAAAGGAAAAATTCAAAGTTTAAATGTTTCGGTTGCTTCAGGTATTTTACTTTTTGAGGTTTTAAGACAGAGAAATAGTTAAAAATTTAGTTCAAAAATGATTAAATAGTTTTTTGAATAATATTTTCCCAACCTGAATAACTTATCGGTTTACCATCCAAAAAAGCAGAAAATAAAAAATCGGAATGTTCAATTTCTTTAATCTTGACTTTTTTGTCAAGATTAATTACGTTTCATAGTAAAATTAAAAAGGAGTTGTAATGAGTGAAGAAACTCGAGAAGACTTACAGATAATTGATGAACATACTAAGTCTGAATATAAATGGGGATTTGTTACAGATATAGAGCAAGATGAGTTTCCCAAAGGGCTAAATGAAGACATAATTAGAATGATTTCTGCAAAGAAACAAGAACCTGAGTGGATGACTGAATGGAGATTAAAAGCATATAGACACTGGTTAACAATGGAAGAACCTCATTGGGCAAAAGCTAAATATGATAAAATTGATTATCAAAATCTCAAATATTATGCTGCACCAAAAAAGAAGCCGGAACTGGAAAGTTTAGATGAAGTTGATCCGGAATTATTATCTACATTTGAAAAATTGGGAATCCCTCTGGAAGAACAGAAAAGATTAGCAGGAGTTGCAGTCGATGCAGTTTTTGATTCTGTCTCTGTCACCACAACTTTTAAAGAAACACTTGCTGAAAAAGGAATTATTTTTTGCTCAATTTCTGAAGCAATAAGAGAGCATCCCGACTTAGTTAAAAAGTATCTGGGATCGGTTGTTCCGCAGACTGATAACTATTTTGCAACACTTAATTCGGCTGTATTCAGTGATGGATCCTTTGTTTACATACCTAAAGGTGTACGATGCCCAATGGAACTCTCAACATACTTTAGAATTAACGCAATGGATACCGGACAGTTTGAAAGAACTTTAATCATTGCAGACGATGACAGTTATGTAAGTTACTTGGAGGGTTGCACTGCCCCAATGAGAGATACAAACCAGCTTCATGCTGCAATTGTTGAAATAGTTGCTTTAGAAAATGCAGAAGTAAAATATTCAACAGTACAAAATTGGTGGCCCGGAGATAAGCAAGGTAAAGGTGGGATTTATAATTTTGTTACAAAACGTGGAATTTGTAAAGGAAATAATTCAAAAATATCTTGGTCACAGGTTGAAACCGGTTCGTCTATTACATGGAAATATCCAAGCTGTATTTTGCAGGGTGATAATTCCGTTGGTGAATTTTATTCAGTTGCTGTAACTAATAATTTTCAGCAGGCTGATACCGGAACTAAAATGATTCATCTCGGCAAAAACACTAAAAGTACAATAATTTCAAAAGGGATTTCAGCTGGTAAAAGTGATAACTCATACAGGGGTTTAGTAAAAGTTGGTAAAAACGCAGAAAATGCAAGAAACTTTTCACAATGCGATTCAATGTTAATGGGTAATGAATGCGGTGCTCATACTTTTCCCTATTTAGAAATCAATAATAAATCAGCACAGGTTGAGCATGAAGCTACGACATCAAAAGTTGGAGAGGATCAAATATTTTATTTGAATCAAAGAGGAATTTCTACTGAAGATGCTGTAAATATGATTGTAAATGGATTCTGTAAAGAAGTATTTAATGAATTACCAATGGAGTTTGCAGTTGAAGCACAAAAACTTTTAGCGATCAGTTTAGAGGGAAGTGTTGGATAATTATTTAGTACGTAAAGAATTGGCTGTTAGCAATTATAAATGAATTAATCATTCCCGAAAGTTTGATAAGGGAATCTTAAGAATGAAATTGAAAAATAAAGTAAAAGGTAAATTAAATGATCAAAATTAAAAATCTTCACGCAAATGTTGAAGGAAACGAAATACTTAAAGGAATTAATTTAGAAGTTAATTCAGGTGAAATCCATGCAATAATGGGACCAAACGGATCAGGCAAAAGTACATTAGCTAATGTTCTTGCAGGTCACGAAGCTTTTGAAGTAACAGATGGAGAAATAATTTTTGAAGGCAAGGACATTATTGATATGGACCCGGATGAGAGAGCTAGAGAAGGATTGTTCTTGGCTTTTCAGTATCCAATTGAAATACCAGGTGTTAGCAATTCTGTATTTCTTAAAACTGCATTAAATGAAATAAGAAAACATAAAGGAGAAGATGAAATTTCTCCAAAGGACTTTTTAGCTCTTATAAGAGAAAAGGCAGAAGTTTTAGGAATGGATAGTTCGTTGATTAGCCGTTCAGTTAATGAAGGATTTTCTGGTGGCGAGAAAAAGAGAAATGAGATTCTACAGCTGCTTACTCTTAATCCGAAATTAGCAGTTTTGGATGAAACTGATTCCGGACTCGATATTGATGCTTTAAAAATAGTTGCTCATGGTGTTAACAAATTTAAGAATAAAGATAATGCTGTAATTTTGGTAACTCACTACCAGAGACTTCTTGATTACATTGTTCCGGATTTTGTTCATGTGTTGTACAAAGGTAAGATTGTTAAGTCTGGTGACAAGAATTTGGCTTTAGAGCTAGAAGCTAAGGGATACGACTGGATTACTAAAGAACAAACTGTTGAAGTTTAAGAGGGATTGGAGAATAATATGAATCAAAATAATGAAATAAAAAAGTGGTATTTGGATAACTTTAAAGAATTTGAAAAATTAGTTAGTGACGATTCGTTTGATGCTTTAAGAAAAGGTGCATCGGTTGAGTTTGATTCTCTCCCTTTTCCGACAAAGAAGGATGAGGAATGGAAATATACTAATATCTCCCCAATACTTAAAAGTGAATATATCCCTTCACCTCTTTTCAAGGATGAAAAGTTAAAATTAACAACGATTGAGAATTATATAATTCCAAATCTTGATGTTCACCTGCTTGTTTTTATTAATGGAAAGTTCAACAAAGAACTTTCGAATATAGGCGTTACACAAAATGGAGTTATAATTGATAGTTTTTATAATCAGTCAATAAGTAATTCTGACTTCTTAAAAAAGCATTTGAATAAAAAAGGAACTACTTCTAATATTTTCAATCATCTTAATATGACATTTACTTATGATGGATTTGTAATTTTTATCCCAAAAAATATGGTGATTGAAAAGCCAATCCATGTTTTAAATATTGCCTCTTCTGATTCAAATAAACCTCTTATACAGCCAAGGAATTTAGTTGTTGTTGAGGAAAACTCAGAAGTTAAAATTATTAGTGAACATATCGGTGATAAAAATTTAGATTACTTTACTAATATAATTACAGATATCTCAGTAGATAAAAGTGCAAATGTAACATTCTATAAAATTCAAGATGAATCTAAATCTGCTTACCATATTGACAAAACAGATATTGAGCAGAAAGAGTCAAGTGTATTTAATCATTTCTCTATATCGTTCGGCGCTTCAATAGCACGAAATGATTATAATACAATTTTGAACGGAGAAAATATTGAAACGCATTTGTACGGACTATATCTAGGCAATGATGATCAGCATATTGACCATCATACTTTTATCAATCATGCGCAACCTAATTGTATGAGTAATGAATTGTATAAAGGAATTCTGGACGGCAAGTCAACCGGTGTTTTCTCAGGTAAAATATTAGTAGATAAGATTGCACAAAAAACAAATGCTTTTCAATCAAATAAATCAGTATTGCTTTCTGATGAAGCTAGTGTTGATACAAAACCTCAATTAGAAATTTATGCTGATGATGTAAAATGTTCACATGGTGCAACAGTCGGCAAATTAGATGAACAAGCATTTTTCTATATCCGCTCAAGAGGAGTTCCAGAAGAATCAGCAAGATCAATGTTGATCAGAGCATTTGTTGATGATGTAGTTAGTGAAATAAAAATAAATCAGCTCCAAGAAAAAATAAATCATTCAATTTTTGAACATTTGCATAGAGAAGAATTTTAATGAATTTTGATGCAGAAGTTACGACTCCAGTCAGGCATAAAAAAAGTTATAGAAACTTTGATGTCGATGAAGTAAGAAAAGATTTTCCTATTCTTAAAAGAATGGTAAATGATAAGCCACTAGTATACCTCGATAATGCCGCTACTTCTCAGAAACCTGAAAGTGTTATTGATTCTATAACAAATTACTACAAATTTGGTAATGCTAATATTCATAGGGGTTTACACTTCTTAAGTGAACTTGCGACAGAAGCCTATGAGGGTGCCCGATTAAAAGTAAAAGAATTTCTTAACGCTATGAGTGTTTCAGAAATTATTTTTGTAAGGGGGGCGACAGAAGGAATTAATCTTGTTGCAAATTCACTTTGCCGTATGGGCTACTTTAAAGATGGGGATGAAATAATTATTTCTCATATGGAACATCACTCTAATATTGTACCTTGGCAATTGCTGTGCGATAGGAAAAAGCTTACACTAAAAGTTGTTCCTGTAAATGATAAAGGCGAGTTTATTTTTGAAGAGTATGAAAAACTAATTTCTGAAAAAACAAAACTTGTTTCAATTGTTCACATTTCAAACGCACTTGGGACTATCAATCCGGTGAAAGAAATTGTTAAAAAAGCTCATGAGTATGACATTCCTGTTCTGCTCGACGGCGCTCAAGCTGTTCCTCACATAAAGGTTGATGTACAAGATTTAGATTGTGATTTTTATGTGTTTTCAGGGCATAAAGTTTTTGGTCCGACTGGTATTGGAGTTCTCTATGGAAAGACAGAATATTTAGATAAAATGCCACCTTTCCAAGGCGGCGGAGATATGATAAGAGAAGTGAGTTTCGAAGGAACAACTTTTGAAGATCTTCCGCAAAAGTTTGAAGCAGGTACACCAAATATTGTTGGCGGTATTGCATTAGGAGCCGCATTGGATTATTTAACTTCATTCGATATTCACGAAATAGCTAAGCATGAAGATGATCTGCTAAGTTATGCCACCGAGAAACTTTTTGAAATTGAAGGATTAAGAATTATTGGAACATCCGACAAAAAAGCATCTGTCGTTTCTTTTATAATTGACGGAATACATCCTTATGATATTGGGACAATTATTGATACAGATGGAATTGCGATAAGAACCGGACATCACTGTACAATGCCATTGATAAAAAGATTTAATTTATCTGCAACTGCCAGAGCATCTTTCTGCATGTACAACAAAATTGAAGAAGTTGATTTATTATACAAAGCACTCTTAAAAGTTAAGAAAATGTTCACATAAGGATTATTAATGGCTGACAAAGGTTATTTAGAACAAAAAATTATTTCTGCACTTGAAACGGTTTATGATCCTGAAATACCTGTAAATATTTATGAACTAGGTATGATATACAATATTAAAGTTGAGGATAATGCAGATGTAAAAATTACAATGACTCTAACTTCTCCGGCTTGCCCGGTTGCTGAAAGCTTACCCGGCGAGGTAAGAGAAAAAATAAAAAGTCTAGAAGAAATTAATGAAGTAAACGTGGAATTAGTTTGGGAACCTCCATGGAATAAAGATATGATGAGTGATGAAGCCAAACTAAGTCTTGGATTTTTATAAAATAAAGGAAGGCAATAAATGTTTAATATAAATACACAAGCCCCAATGTACGATCCGCATTCAGTTCAGCCAATGCGAGATGAATTAGTTTACGTTGGTTTTAAAGAATTAACCACCGGCGAAGAAGTTGATAAAGTATTATCTCAACAAAATGATGAAACAACTTTTGTCTTTATCAATTCTGTTTGCGGTTGCGCAGCAGGAAGCGCAAGACCGGGAGTTTCAATGGCTCTGCAGGGTAAGGTCATCCCTGATAATATTGTTACTGTTTTTGCAGGACAAGATAAAGCTGCTGTTGATGTTGTAAGAACAAAATACCTTAAGGATATTCCCCCCTCTTCTCCATCTGCTTCTTTGATTAAAAATGGTGAAGTACTATTTATGCTTCCTCGTCATCATATTGAAGGAAGAACACCGGAACAAATTGCTGATATTCTTCAACAAGTGTTTAGTGAACACTGTAATAATGAAGGTCCATCTATTTCAAAAGAGAAATATGATAAATTAGTGCACGCAAAAATGTGTGGCTCTAAGATTCCATTGAATGATAATTGAATTTAACTTATAAGATTTAATCTAAGATGAAATTTACATCGCAAGAAGAATATGGATTAAGATTATTGGTAAGGTTAGGCTATGCCCATAAATCAGGCATAGGTCTAACCATACCTGAGATCAGTAAAAAAGAAAATATTACTGAACATAATGTTGCAAAAATCTTGCGCGTGTTGCGACTCGGTGGATTTCTTGAAAGTGAAAGAGGAAGAACCGGCGGATATACTTTGACAAGAAAACCCGACGAAATTAACATTGGTAATGTAATGAATGTTTTAGGTAACAAATTTTTTGAATCAACTTATTGTGAGAATCACTCACCCGATTTGAGTATCTGCAGTAATACTCCAGATTGTTCAATTAGATCATTTTGGAAAATCCTTCAAACATCCATTGACAAAGTGATGAATAGTCTTTCACTTCAGGATTTGATGGTAAGTGAAAACTTTTTCTATAAAGAAGCAAACAAAAAATTTATATCTGAAGAAGTTAATTAGCAGTCACATTTGATTTTGGTTCACTGCACTCATCAACGAGATAAATAATTGAGTTATACTCAATCCCTCCATGAAGAGATAAACCAATCTCGCAAGTTTTACTATTTGAATAACCATTTCTGCAATTATTTCGCTTAAGGAAAATATCTAAATTTTCAAGAGCCGATTCATTCAGTTCAGGGAAAGAGAACCCTCTATCACCAGCAAAACCGCAACAATTGATATCCTCAGGAACATATACATTTTCGGCACAAGAATTGGCAATTTTTAAAAGTTTATCAGTTATTTCCATTTTTGTTGTACTGCACGTTGAATGCACGGCAACAGTTTCTTTCTTTTTGAATATCCTCAGTTTATCCAATACTTTGTCGGCTACAAATTCCACTGTGTCATAAATCCTTAGATTAACCAAGCTTTCCTTAGACAAATAATCTCTAAAAGTCTTTACACACGGACTTGTGTCAAATAAAATTGGGAATTCACCGTTATTACTTGCTTCATTAAGGGAGTTATACAATTCTTCAGCTTTTTTATTTCCTTGTTCAAAGAATCCTTTACTTGAAAAAGGCATTCCGCAGCATAAACTTGTAATTTTTCGAGGATAGATTATTTTATAACCAGCTTTCTGCAGTAAGCGCTTCATGGTAGTAGTTTGATCATCTTTATATTTGCTATCAGAATAATTTCCCATCGTTCTGCTAATACAGCTTGGAAAATAGACAACAGCGTTGGGATTCTTCACTTCCTTAGTAAAACTGAATTTTGATCTGGCTCCTTTGGGAAGGCATTTATTCCAAAGGGGAATTTTGTTAAAAGATATTTTCCTGACAAATCGTGTAATACTACTAAAAAATTTGTCTCCTAATATTTTGTTAAAGAAAGCAACAATATTTAAAGCTGTCCTTAATATTTGCGTAACCACACTGAAATTCCTAGCAATAATATTTGCTAATTTATTCTGGAACGGGGTTATGGAAGTGTTGCGTATTTCTTTAATTAGTTTTCCAGTATCAATATCAACGGGACAAGCAAGCTCACATAACCCATCGGTCGCACAAGTTTCTTCACCAAAATAACCGTATTCTTTTGCAAGTTCTTTTATTCTTTTTGTACTATTACCTTTAGATTTTAGTCTGTTAATTTCACGCCAGACGGATATTCTTTGACGCGGAGTAAGAGTTAAATTTTTTGACGGACAATTGTTTTCACAAAAACCGCAATCGATACATTTATCAATAATTGGATTTACAATTGGAGTTGGTTTTAAATTCTTTAAATGAATCTCTTTGTCATTATTTATCAAGACGCCCGGATTAAATATGCCTTTGGGATCAAAAGCATTTTTGGTTCTAACCATGAAATCATAAATCTCTTTACCCCATTCGTATTTAACGAATGGAGCCATATTTCTTCCTGTTCCATGTTCAGCTTTCAAAGAACCATCGTATTTTTCAATAACTAAAAGAACAACATCATTCATCAAATTTTTGTATCGATTTACTTCGTAAGGTTTACTAAAATCTTGAGCAAAAACAAAATGAATGTTCCCTGATAAAGCATGTCCCCAAATTATAGTGTCATAATATTTATGCTGCTCAAAAAGATTCTGCAGATCGGTAACAGCATCTGCAAGTTTTGAGGTTTCAAAATTTACATCTTCAATTATCACAGTTGTTCCGGGTGGTCTTGCTTTACTAACAGAAGGAAATAGCCCTTTTCGAACATTCCAAAGCTTAAAATATTCTTTAGGATCAGTAGTAAATTCGATAGGTCTTACTGTCTCGATTCTATTTAGGGATGATTTTATATATTCAATATTAACTCTCAGATCCTTTTCATTTTCGGCTGAAGTCTCAATAAGCAATGCAGCAACATTTCCCTCCAGTGTTTTAAGGTATTCTGGTAATCCTTTCTTGTTTTCCACTGATCTTAGTGATGCCCTATCCATAATTTCTGCAGCATCTACCGGTAGTTTTTTAAGCAGCGGTATTGTTGAACAAGCAGTTTTAACATTGGGAAATAAAATTAAAGAAGAAGCTTTATTAGGATGTTCAAGAATTGTGCGGTAAGTGATTTGAGAGATAAAGCCTAAAGTTCCCTCAGAACCTATCATTAAATGTTTAATAATTTTTATAGGATCTTTAAAATCGACAAATGAATTTACACTATAACCAGTAGTGTTCTTAATGGCATATTTTTTTTTAATTCTTTTAACAAGGTCAGGCTTAATATTTAAATCCCAAGCAATATTAAGCAGTTCAACCACCAACTCTCGGTTTTGCTCAATAAAAGAAGCTTTATTATCATCATCTGCAGTATTTAATACTGAGCCATTTGCAAATACAATTCTCATATCGGCAATTGTATTGTAGCTATTATTTATTACACCGCTTGTCATGCCACTTGCGTTATTTGCAGCAATTCCGATTACAGTTGCTGCATTTATAGAAGCAGGGTCCGGACCTATTTTTCGTTTATATTTCTTTAGTGCTAAGTTTGCTTTACTTCCTAAAACAGCCGGTTGCACTGTAATTTTACATCGGTCTTCAGATATTTTAACTTGGTTCCATGATCTGTCAGCAACCATTAAAACTGAATCTGAAATTGATTGTCCGGATAAGCTTGTTCCAGAGGCCCGGAATGTGATTGGAATATTAAGTTCGCTGCATTTTCTAATTACAAATACAGATTCATCTTCCGAAGCAACTTTAACAACTACTTTTGGAGTTAATCGATAAAAGCTTCCGTCTGTACCGTAAGCAAATGTACGAAGCTCATCTGAAAAAATTCTATCTGTTGGAATAAGTTTTTTTAGTTCACTAATTAGCTTAGAATAATCTGGCATCACAATTCATTACTCAATATTAAGAGTTTTATTTAGCACAAGCTTTCTCAACTTCTTCAACTGTCTTTGGAATTGGCTTACCTAAAACTCTATTCCCATTTGCTGTAACCAATACATCATCTTCAATTCTTATACCGCCAAAATCTCTATATTCTTCAATTTTATCATAATTGATGAATTTTTCATGTTTTCTTTCTTCTTTCCATTGATCAATGAGAGCCGGTATAAAATAACAGCCTGGTTCTACTGTAACTACAAAGCCTTCTTTTAATTCTTTCCCTAAACGCAAATAAGCTAATCCAAATTGGTCACTTCTTTTAATGGCTTTGCTATAACCAACATAATTCTCACCCAGATTTTCCATATCGTGAACATCCAAGCCCATCATGTGTCCAAGTCCGTGAGGGAAAAATAATGCATGGGCTCCTTTTTCCACAGCTTCTTCAACATTGCCTTTCATAATTCCAATTTCCTTTAAGCCCGTTTGCAATAACTTTGGCCGCAGTGAGGTGAACATCTTTAAACTTTACATTTGGTTTCATCATTGAAATAGATTTAAGTTGAGAGTCTAGTACAATATTGTAAATTGCCTTTTGCTTCTCATTAAATTTTCCATTAACAGGAATCGTACGGGTTATATCACTTGCATATCCCATCATGGTTTCTGCCCCAGAATCTAAAACAGCAATTTGACCATCTTGCATAATATTTTCATGTGAATGATTGTGTAAAATTTGGCCATTTACAGAAAAAATAATTGGGAAGGATACTCCATTTCCTCTTGAGAGTGCAATGCCTTCAACCTTACCAAATATCTCACGTTCAATAATACCAGCTTTCATTAACTTCATTGCGGTTGTATTCATTTCATAGCTAGTTTCAATTGCTTTTTCAATTTCAGTAATCTCTTCTTCACTTTTAATTGATCTCTGTTTTACAACGGCTTTAATCAGTTTTGGGGAAGCATTTTCATTCACTTTTTTGTGTTTAATATTCAAAAGATCCTCGAGTAAGAAAATATTATCTTGGCGATATTGAGGTAAGTAATGAATTTTTGTTCCCTTCTTCAAATACTTTTGGAGATAATTATCTAATTTAGAAAATGACTTGACTACAGAAATACCAACTTTTTTTGCTTTTTCATGTATACTTTCATCAAAACCCATCCAAACAATATCATCAACAGATCGATCATCGCCAAATATTATTTCTTCATTCTTATCAATGTTTACTAAAGCAGCAACCGTTGGCTGATTCAAGCCCCAGTAATACAAGAAAGTACTGTCCTGCCGATAGTGATAAGTATTACCTGCATAATTCATTGGAGCTTCTTCATTACCTAAAAATAGAAGAATTCCCTTATTAAATTTCTTTTTTAATTCATTTCTTCTTTCAATATAAGTTTTTGCACTAAACATAATATCTCCATCTTCAATCTAAATGATAAAAATTTTAATCAATTTACTTTAAGAACAATTTTTGAAATTCTCTTTTTCCTCTATTTTTCCAAGCGCCTTTGTGATATGCATAACCGGCAACCAAAGGCATTGCAATTGTAGCTTCAGAATAGACCATTTGTTCATAGGTCGTTTCAACTTTCCCCCAAGAACTTGCTTCTTTTAATGTTGAACCGGAAAGAGCACCGTCTCTATCATCAGCAACCGTTATTTGAATTGCATATTTATGCATTGGAGCATCTTCCTGAAGTATATCAGCTGCAACAACGATATCTTGAGTAAAATTTTTAGGAACACCGCCGCCTATCATGAAAATTCCGGTTTCTTTGGTATTCATCTTAATTTGAGTTAACTCCAAAAAATCTTTGCCCGAGTCAAATGATAAATGCTTTTCAGGATTTTTATGCTGATGAACAACAATGCCAAAACCTGCCGAACAATCTGAAAATGCCGGGACAAAAATCGGAATGTTGTTTTTGTAAGCTGCATATATTACGCTGTCATCAACTTTAGGTCCGCCATTATTTTCTAAATATCTGCCAAATTCCCAAAGTAATTCTCTTGATGAATAAGGTCGCGGCTCAAGACTGTTAAATATTGCCTCAGTGGTATCATCGCATATTCTTAATTCATCTTCATCAATATAAGTATCATAAATTCTATCAATGTGTAAATCTCTTAATTCATTATCGTCACTAAATTGTGACCCAATATAATGCTTAAAACCCAAAGCTTCGAAGAAATCTTGATCAACCATTATTGCACCAGTAGATACAATTGCATCCACCATATTATTTGAAACAAGATCGTAAACAACTTTTTTAAGTCCGGCGCTAAATAAACTTCCTGCTAAAGTTAAAATTACGGAACAGTTTTTGTCCTCTAACATCATATTATAAATATTTGCGGCACGGTTTAAGTCTCTTGCAGAAAAAGCCATTTTTTCCATAGAATTGACTAAATTAATAACATTATGTTCTTTAATATCAATATGCTGAATGGTTTCTTTGAGCAAATCTTTCTTATTTAACAATTTGTGTACTCCTTTCAGAATAAATTATTTTTTTACTTGTCTAAATCTAACTACAATTCGATTAATTTTATTTATAATAAAATAAAAAATAAACTCTTTAATACCACTTATTTTTATTGTTCGGCTATATTTTATCTTCTAAAAATAACTTACATAACCAAAAACTTTATTTCACACAAAAATATTTCTTGTATAATCTTAAAAACTACAATACTTTTACTTACAAATGAATAAACAAATTTGTAATTTTAATTAAATATGTTCAAAAAAATGGAGGTAAAATGCTGACAATATTTAAAAGATCAATTATCTTAATTTTTCTTTTATGTTTTTCTTTTAACCATTTAGTTGCCCAAGATGGTTTTGAGGGAAAGATTAAATTTAAAATTACCAGTGATGATGAAGAGATGTTCATGGATTATTTTATCAAATCTGATAAATTAAGAATGGAAATGGGTGAACATAATGAAGCTGCCTTTATTCATACAGGTGAAAGTTCTCTTGTCCTTATGCATGAAGATAAAATGTATATGGATCTCGATAACTCAATTTTCAGTAAACTTCCGGGTATGACTGACATGGAAGATGAATCAGATGAAAATGATCCTCAAGAATTTGATTTCGAGAAATTTCGAACCGGAAAAACTAAAACTATTTTAGGATATGAATGCGAACAATGGATTTTTACAGATGAAGAAGATGAAGGCGAAGTTGAAGTTTGGGTTACCGATGAACTTGGCGATTTTATGCTGATGAAAAGTCCGATGGGTGCCGGATATTCACCTGGATGGAGTAATTCTGTTAACAATAGCGGCTTTTTCCCAATGCTTGTAATTACCCGAGATGATGATAATGAAGTTACATCTAGATTTGAGGCAACTGAGGTAAATAAACAAAGTCTAGATGATGATCTATTTGCTCCTCCGTCTGATTACAGTGAAATGAAAATTCCGGGAATGGATAGTTTATTTAAATAGTATATTACAAGGTTGTTTCTTAATCTCTCAAGATATGAAACAACCTCAGTAATAATTTTCAAAACTCTATATGATAATAAAAATTAAAATTTATATTGTTTTATTTAGTATTTCCCTTTTTATTGCATGCAGCAACCAAATCGTAAATAAGCCAAATAAAAATCTTTCTGAACTAAAAATAGTTGATGAAACTGAAATTCTCCCTATTCCCTTGTTAGGTGATATTGCAAAAAGAAATTCGGAAATTTCAAGTTTGTGTTGGCATAAAGATAAATTAATTTTACTTCCTCAATACCCTAATGATTTTGGAGGTGAATCTGGGAAAATATTTTTCATTGATCAAGTGACTTTACTTAATTTTATCTCAGGATATTCAACTAATCCTATTTTGCCAGATTTTTATTCGATCGACCTTTCCAACTTCGAAGAATTTTTTACACTTGGTTCCGGTTTTGAAGGGATCGCAATTAATGGAGACACAGTTTACTTTAGTATAGAAAGTATGAATGATGGAAAAACAGAAACCATTTTGTTGCGTGGTGAAATTGACCTAGAAACGAAAATAATTATCCTTGATGAAAATTCATTAACAAAAGACCCAACAGAATTGTTCATCCATAACATCAGTGATGAATCTATTCTTTACTACAACGGGAATGTTATCCCAATTTTTGAAATACATGGTAAAAACATAAATAAAAGTCCCCAAGTCTCTGTATTCGATAATAATCTAAAATTTAAGAAAAAAATCCCTTTCCCAACAATAGAATATAGAATAACGGATGTTACAGATGTTGATAATTCAGGTAAATTTTGGGCAATTAACTACTTTTTCCCAGGTGATGATAAGAAGCTTAACCCCGCAATTGATGAATTAGCACGCAATTTTGGAATTGGTGAATCACATTTACTTTATAATCCTGTTGAAAGACTTGTAGAATTTATGATTCTTGAAGATAAAATCGTTTTAAGTGACCAAGTCCCAATTTATCTTAAACTAATGTCGGATAACAGCAGAAATTGGGAAGGAATTGCCCGTTTTGAAGATGGTTTTTTAATTGCGACTGATACTTTTCCCGAAACAATATTTGCATTTGTAAAACCAAAAAATCTATAAAAACATCAAAAATAAAGAGCAAAATAAATATTTAAATTAAATTATGAATTCTTGACATTTTTCAACTATTCAGATATATTTATAGGCTCTAAAAAAAATCTCTTTTACGGAGGATATAGTTGAAACAAGAAAAAATTACAAGATTTATCAAAACCGAAGATGCCGATAGAAAATGGCACGTAATTGATGCTAATGATGTTGTATTAGGTAGATTGGCGGCTAAAGCAGCAACAATTATTAGAGGAAAGCATAAACCAATTTTCACACCTAATATGGATACTGGTGATTTTGTTATAGTAGTTAATGCTGAAAAAATAAAATTGACCGGTAAAAGAGAACAAATGAAAACCTATTTTACTCACTCCATGTACCCCGGTGGTGTAAAGGTAAAAACTTTTAATGAGTTAATTAACCAAAAACCTGAGTATGTTATAACACATGCAGTTAAAGGTATGTTACCTAAAAATAGGTTAGGAAGAAAGCTTATTAAAAAATTGAAAGTATATGCTGGTTCTGAACATCCTCATTCCGCCCAAAAACCTGAAGCATTGAGTTTATAAATTAAAGGATATTAAATGGCTGATAAAATTTTTGTAGGTAGAAGAAAAACCTCAGTTGCAAGAGTTATTTTAAGAAATGGTACTGGAAAAGTTACCGTAAACAAAAGAGAATTCGAAAACTTCTTCCCTATTCCTGATAATCGAGATGATGTAATTACACCTTTTAAGTTTACTGAAACTTTAGGTAAATATGATGTCATTGCCAATGTGCAAGGCGGTGGTGTTCGTGGTCAAGCTGAAGCTATTAGACTTGGTATTGCAAGAGCTTTAATTGATATAAATCCCGAATTACGTACTCTATTAAAACCTGAAGGCTTATTAAGAAGAGATCCTAGAATGGTTGAACGTAAAAAGCCAGGTCAACCAAAAGCTAGAAAGAAATTTCAATTTTCGAAAAGATAATTATTCATGGCGGATTATTTTTGTCCGCCTTTTTTATAAAATCATTCATACTTTTGGATTTGCCCCCTGTGTCCTGCAAAAAAAATGGATCTAAGGCAAAGTTGAAAAAAGTAGAAGAAAAACAGGAGTTAATATGTCAAAGGTAGAACTTACCTCCCTTATTGAATCAGGTGCTCATTTTGGTCACCTAACCCGTCGTTGGAATCCTAAAATGCGTCCATATATTTTTATGGAGAAAAATGGGATTCATATCATTGATCTTAAAAAAACCCAAGTTTCAATTGAACATTCAGCCAATAAATTAAGAGAAATAGTTTCTGATGGCGGAACAGTTTTATTTGTTGGGACAAAAAAACAAGCGAAAGGTGTAATTGCTCAAGAAGCTAAAAGATGCGGAATGAACTGGGTTAGCGAAAGATGGCTTGGCGGAATGTTGACAAACTTTTCAACTATCCGTAAAAGTATTACACGTATGCAAAAAATTGATAAAATGGAAACAGATGGTACTTTTGAAAAAATTACCAAAAAAGAACAATTATTTAGAACACGTGAAAGAGATAAATTAAGAAAAATTCTTGACGGCGTTGAAACAATGAAAAAAATGCCGAATGCTATATTTATTGTTGATATTAAGAAAGAATCTATTGCAATAAATGAAGCACTAAGACTTAACATTCCAATTTTTGCTATTGTTGATACAAATTGTAATCCAGATCCGGTTGATTATTTAATTCCTTCGAATGATGACGCGGCCAGAGCAATTGAACTTATTAGTAAAACAATGTCAGATGCAGTTATTGAAGGATTACAAAAATATAATGAAGTAAAAGCTGAAAAAGCTGCTGAAAAAGAAAAATTGAAAAAACAGGAAGCTGATTCATCTGAAGAAAAGAAATCTGGTAAACCCAGAATTAGAAAAGTAAAGTTTAACGATAAAGGTGAAAGAAAAGATATACCGACTAAGAACAAAGAAGAAAAAGCTGAGGTTGTTAAAGAAGAAGTAAAAAAAGAAAAACCAGTAGAAAATAAAGAATCCAGTTCAGCAGAAGTTGTTGAATCAAAAGAAGAAAAAAAAGAAACTGAATAAAAAGAGGAAAATTAATTATGGAAATTACTGCTCAATTGGTAAAAAAATTAAGAGATAAAACCGGTGCCGGAATGATGGATTGCAAAAAGGCACTTGTTGAAGCTGATGGTGATTTTGATAAAGCGATCGAAATTTTAAGAAAAAAAGGGGCCTCAGTTGCAGCAAAAAGAGCTGAAAGAACTGCAAGCGAAGGTATTGTTCTTACAAAAATTCTAGACGGGGACTCAAAAGGAATTATGGTTGAAGTTAACTGTGAGACTGATTTTGTTGCCAAAAGTGATGACTTTGTAAGCTTTGCAAATTTTGTTCTAGACACTGTAGTTGCACATGAACCTAAAAATGTCGATGAATTATTATCTTTAGAACATCAAGGAAAATCTGTTCAAGCAGAATTAACTAATATTATTGGCAAGATTGGTGAAAAAATTGAAGTTTCCAGATTTGTCATTGAAGAAGCTAAATCTGGTTTGATAATCGATTACATACACCACGGTGCAAAGTTAGGTGTAATGGTCAGAATGGATAATGTTAACGAAGCTGCAAAAGAAAATATTCAGAATTTTGCTAAAGATGCAGCAATGCAAGTCGCAGCTATGAAACCATCTTACGTTACTAGAGATGAAGTTTCTGCAGAAGTTATTGAAAAAGAAAAAGAAATTTATAAAGAAGTTGCAAAAAAAGAAGGGAAACCTGAACAAATATTAGATAAAATTGCTGACGGTAAAATTAATAAATTTTTCCAAGAAAATTGTCTAACTGAGCAAGCTTCAATTAAAGATAATTCCAAATCTGTGAATGATATTTTGAATGATATAAATAAAGCTCATTCCGGAGAAGCTAAAATTAAATTATTTCACCGCTTTCACTTAAGTGATGAAAATAAATAATTAATTACTAAGGTCTTATTTTTTAATAAGACCTTTTTTTTTATATTTAGGAAATTATCTATGAATAACAATATAAAATACAAACGAATATTACTTAAACTTAGCGGTGAATCTTTAATGGGTGAGCTTGGATACGGTATTGATCCTAACATGCTTATATTCTTTGCTAAAGAAGTTAAAAAGATTCATGAACTTGGTGTTCAAGTTGGAATAGTTATAGGCGGAGGAAATATTTACCGCGGATTAAATGCAGGAAAGCAAGGCATTGATCGAGTGACCGGCGATCAAATGGGAATGCTTGCCACTGTAATTAATGCATTAGCTCTTCAGAATGCATTTGAAGAGAGTAATATGTTCACTCGGTTAATGACTTCAATTAGAATGGATGAAATGGCTGAACCGTACATAAGAAGAAGGGCTATTAGACATTTAGAAAAAGGAAGAATTGTTATATTTGGAGCCGGAACTGGACATCCTTATTTTAGTACAGATACAGCAGCTTCTTTAAGGGCTGTTGAAATTGAAGCAGATGTTATCTTAAAAGGAACCAGAGTTGATGGAGTGTATGATTCTGATCCAGAAAAAAATCCTAACGCTGAAATGTTTAAAGAAATATCATACTTAGACGTAATGAACAAAAACTTAAGAGTTATGGATATGACAGCAATTAGTTTGTGTCAGGAAAATGAATTACCTATTATTGTATTCAATATGAATAGGGAAAATAATCTTTTAAAGATTGCAACCGGTGAAAATATAGGAACAGAAGTAAATAAACATGAAGTATAAATTTTAGATTAACAATCACTGGAGGTTTTCCATGAATGAAATAATTAAAGATGCAAAGTTAAGAATGGATAAATCCATTGAGGCATTCCGGCATGAAATTTCCAAAATTAGAACTGGAAAAGCAACTACGGCTTTACTTGACGGAATTAAAGTGGATTATTATGGAACACTAACACCGTTAAACCAAACTGCTAATGTTAGTGTTTTGGATGCTCATACTCTCTCTATTACGCCATGGGATAAAAATATGGTTGGCACTATAGACAAAGCAATATTGATAGCAGATCTCGGATTGAATCCTGTAAATGACGGTACTAATATTAAAGTTCCAATTCCTCCGCTTAATGAAGAGAGACGAAGAGATCTAATGAAACTTGTAAAGAAATTTGGAGAAGATGCAAAAATTGCAATTAGGAATGTCAGAAGAGATGCAAATGATCATCTACGAAAAGCTGAAAAAGAAAAAGAATTAACTGAAGACTTACGACACGATGCCGAAGCTGAAGTTCAAAAATACACCGATGATCATATTAATAAAATTGATGAAATAATTAAGCACAAAGAAGATGAAATAATGGAAGTTTAAAATTTGACTGATATTATCAATTTGAAAAAGCTATCTTCGGATAGCTTTTTTATTTTAAAATTACTCCCCACTCTACCGCAAAATAGTTTTCTCTTACAGCTGATTTCAAGACCGGTTTTTCAATTTCTAAATTATTATCATCCTTTCCAATTATTAAGTAGAATAGACGAAAAAAGTTATTCGGCTCTTCAGAAAAGTAAATTGTAACAATTTTGTCAAGATCACTTTTATACTGCGGATAAATAGCATAGTAATCATAATTAGAAAGTAAAGGTATCCAATACTCATTAAAATCGCTTATCTCTCTTTGATTAAATCCGGAATTTGATAAGTTATTCACAAAAAAGTCTTCTAGATTTCTTTTTTCAATCAGCCACCCAACTTCCGTTTGAGTAAGATTTGGAATTTCACATTCGTAAAATAAATAATCAAAGCTATTATTTATTTTACCACTGGGCTCAACTGTTATTTCCCACAGATTATTGTACTCCGGAATACTTTCAATAATTCTACCTCCTTTTGGAAAATCAAGTTCAATTGATAATGATGTTTTTTCTTCTGGATAGATATAAAGATTTGGTTTTCTTGCAATAACAGTTGTAGTATCATTATCATTAGGCTCAGTAGAATTATTGTTACAACCAAAATCCAATATCAGAATTGGTACCAATAATAATAAAAAGATAAATTTTTTCATTCTGCAACCAGTTTGATTTTTGATATAATTAAATAAAAATTACTCAGTAATAATAGCAGAAACCTTGATATTTTCAAGACAAAAATATCGTATATAATTTATTATTATTTTGTGCAACATTCGTATGTTCTATATGATATGAAATTACTGAATTACAGCTATTATTTTAGCCAATAAAAGCATAAACCAAAAATGCTCCAAATCCCATGGCAAATATTCCACCAATTCTTGCAAAAGGCTCTGATAAAGATAAAGCCCAGTTCATAAGAGAAACAAAATATCGTCTTCCAATTATCCCAAGTAGTATTGCTGCAATTATAGAAATCCAACCGATCAATTCAATTATTTGCGGAAATTTAGATACATTTGATTCCAATATCATAAATAACCCTAGAACAATTCTAATAACTATAGCAAAAATATGTAAAATAGGTTTCTCAATATTTTTGTATAAATAGCCAAATATAATTTCAGGCTTTAAAAGAATAATTATTCCAGCCAGAAATGTTAGTGCCCCAAATAAAATAATTACTAACGTCATAATTCCCTCCAAATTTAGATTTGTAGTATGATTCCCTTAGAGAAAAAATACAAATTCAAGTTACCTTTCCCTATTTCTCACTTTATAATAATTATCTGAGAGTGTATTAAATAGAAATTTTATGTAGAAATGCTCGGGAAATAAATCTAGTTGAAAGGTGGATATACCAACTAGTGAAAATAAATTATTATTATCTTCTTCTGGTGGAACTATTGAGGCACAATTTGTTGACATTACTTTTATTATTGGGAGTGATATACTACAAATAGAAGTATAAATCTGAACCTCGCATTATATAATACTTATAGCAAATAGCCCACAATCTTACTTTGCGGGCTTTCACCAAATAAACAAACCTACAATGATTACTAAATGTAGTAGATAGTTTCGCACAAAACTCTAAATGAGTCTAAGTACATTAATCTTACTCTATGTTAGCGCCAACAACAGCAGCCATCTGCATCATGTTGATTGTCTGACCTTCTTTCATATTTGTAAGATCAGTAAGCTTACCAGATTTACTTTTCGATTTTGTATTTTTGAAAATAGGAAGCAATTTTGCATCGGCTACAATATATTTGCCTGCATTTTCCGGCTTTCCATTTTCAGTTTTTGTTTGAAGCTTATTCGCTTTTATATAGTCCCAAAGTTTTTTAGTAATCTCGGTTCTTGGAAGTTCTTTTGCTCCCAAAAATGAGGCTAGTTCACTTTTTAACTTTACTGGTTTCTTTAATCCTTTTTCTTCTGCCATTTTTTAACTCCTTTTTTATAGATTGTTGATTTTTACTAATTATTTTTTACTGTTTAATACAATTTATCAAATTTATGCGCCTTTTGTTTAGAATTTTTAACAATTTATTTTTTGCCAAATTTCTATATCTACTTGACTTTTTACTTATTTAAGGAGTTATACGCAGTCTATACTTATTTATAACCGATTACAACTAACCTCTTAGCATGCTGATCATATGCAATGCCTTTAAGATCTCCATAAACCTCAACTTTTGAAAAACCAACTTCAGACAATAGTGATGACAGTTCAAAGGCAGAATAGGAGCGAATTGATACTGTATGCTCAACTCTCTTATTGTCTTTTATTACTATCCATCGCGTTTGCATACGACCCCAATTTTGAATAGGTTTTCTCTCTGCCAATATTAATGTATCGCCTTCTTCATGCCAATCCTTTTCTTGAAAGTCTTTTGCTAATATCTCTTTACCCATTGTTTCAATAAGAATTCTACCGCCGGCGCGAAGTGAGGTATGCATGTTTTTTATCACATTATGGTCATCGGCGGTATTATCAAAATATCCAAATGAACCAAACATGTTTATGACAACATTGAAACTATCTGGTTGGCAATATTTTCGCATATCGCTAATAACATATTTTATATTAAGATTTTTTTGTTTAGCCTTTTGTTTTGCTTTTTTTATAAAGTCAGAAGTGCGATCAATCCCAACGACTTCAAATCCCTTATGTGATAATTCTAAACTGTGCCGGCCTACTCCACAACAGAGGTCTAAAATTCGATCATTCTGTTCCATCTTCAATAGTTTTAGCACATTTTCGACTTCCTCTTTCGCACTCGATTGGTGTTCTTCATCAAATAAAAACGGTCCGAAAAATTCCCAAAACTTATCTTGTTCATACCATGAATTCTTACTCTTCATTTTAACAATCCATTTTAGAAAATAATAAAACTAGGTGTATAACTATGTATTAGACCAAATAGAACTAGCTACCTAGTAACAAAAAATTAACACTTACACAATTCATTCTAGACATATAGAGTTAAAATTAAATAACTTTTTCCAAATAACTTGTAAAAATTATTAATTTTCAAGAACGAAAGATAATCTGATATTATATTAAGAGATAAGAATAATGAGGAAATCAAGAACGAATCTTAAAATTATTTCGATTATATAAGTAAAGATTAAATTAAATCAAACGAGTTTTCTGTCAGCCAGCCTACTTTGCCGTCTGCTAATTTTATTTTAACCCAATTTTTTACTTGATCTTCTATGCGGAATTTTATTCCTTCATGTATCACAAATGCATCATTACTTTGTGCATCAGGAGATATTTTAGCAGTAGCTACCGATTTGAGAAGTATTCCATAATCGTTTGAAGATTCCCTCTCTAAACTTGAGAAAAACAAAATTAAAGCAATTAGCAAGGCAACTATATTTAGTGAACCAAAAATAAAGGCAAACTTTTGAGTCTGTAAATTTCTGACCAGAAAATAAACTGCAATACATGTAAGTAGAAGTATATAAAAAATAAAAATTATTGTCTGCCAACCAGTGGAAGTAAATGTAGAAAGTAAAATGTTCCACCATTTGATAAAGAATAGAGGTGGGATTTCTTGAATTTTATCAACTGTTCGCGCATTTGCAATTCTTAAATTATATGCTGCATCTTCATGGCTAGGCGAAATCTTTAATGCTCTTTCGTAAAATAAAATTGCATTACCTATTGCGCCAATTCTGAAATAAGAATTGCCTAAATTATAATAAAGATCGCCACTTACATATCCCTGCTGTAAAATTGACTCATAATTTTCTATGGCTTCTTGATACTGCTTATTTTGATAAAAATCATTCCCTGTTTTCATCAATGTTTCTAAGTCTTGTGCATTTATTACAAAATTGCCAAATAACACGATCAGTAATGTCAAATATTTAAGTTTAATCATCATAATTTATTTTTTTAATTGAACTGAAGATTCAACTTCTTCAATAATTGATTCAACACTTTTAAATATTTCACCGCTGCTATCTTTTCCAACTGCATTAGGTGCAAATCTTGCAAATTCACATTTTTCAGAAATCCTTTTAATCCTTTCAGTTAATTCCGGATTAACATGATTTTCATTTAGTTTGTCGATTGCCCTATCTAGGGTAAAATCAGCGTTTTGGATTGCTAGCTTATCGCCTAAATAACCAAAAAGAGCTTGAGAAAGACTATTGTAATATTCACTTATATTATTTGCTTCAATAGATTTAGTTGCTCGTTTTAAATGCTGCTTAGCATTTTTAACAGCTTTCTGATATCGTAAAAGAGAAAGATTGCCGGCTAATTTATCTTGTCGTTTTCTAAAAACAAGTAAACCGAGTAATCCGCCAAGGGGAAAAATAAGTCCAAAAATAAAAATGATGCTTACATTTGCAATCTCTTCTCGTTTAATAAAATCAAAGTCGGAAGTGTTTATATATCTTATATCTTCATTTAAAAGTTTAATATCTTCCTTAGTATAACCGGAAACATTCTGAGCATAATTCCCTTCACCCTCTTTAACATTGAGAGTAAAAGATTTTGAAGAAAGCGTAACATAATCATTTTTATTTAGATCAAAGTAGGTAAACTCAATAGGCGCTATTTCTTTTGTGCCAGGAATTCTTGGAACAATAATAAATTCAATATCTTTCCGTCCGGAAATAATATTTTTTCTGCTAATTCTATCACTTGTTTTTGGCTCATACTTCTCAAATCCGGTTGGGAAAATAATGTCAGGAAGTTTAAGCAGTGCAATATTGCCTGAACCAGAGATTCTAGCTTTTACCGTAATGGCTTCATTTAGATCTACTTCTTCTTTGTCAAAATTTATATCAAAATCGAATTTACCAACTGCACCAGTAAATGATTCTGGTACATTAGATCTAGGAAGAGGATTAACCTTAATAACAACTCTATTCGATTTAGTTAAATGTTCTATCGTTTCGGTTCTTCCAAAAAAAGAGTCATTAAAAAAATCATCGAAGATATCATTTCTACTTCTTTTCGATTTTACAATAACTGGAACTCTCAGTTCAAAAGGAGTTAATTCCAAATCACCACTTTTAGTTGGAAATAAAGCAACTTTCTTTATTGTTGCAGCTCTATATCTTTCGCCATTATACATCTCAACTTGAAATTGAATATTTTGGGATGTTTCAAGATCTTCAGACCAAAATCCGTTGAACGTAGGTAATTTAGAAATTTGTGGCGAGGAGATATTAAGCTTAGTATAGAGTTTGTAAGTAACAGTTAACTGCTCACCTTGTTTGATAGTATTCTTATTAGGTATTGCTCTAATAAATACATTCTTATTAAGTTCTTCTGGGCTGATACCTAGTTTACTGTCAACTTGTTTATTAGTTGCAGTTCCTTTAACGATGTTGATAATAATGGGATCTGACTTTAAAATAGTTCCGCCAAAAGAGACAGAAGCACTTTCAATAGTAATTTTACCCAAATTTGGTGCAACCGCTACGAATGAATATGTTAACGATCCGGAAACTTGGCCATTAATAATTTGCATATTTCTAGATTCATTAGGACCGCTTAATATTTTTAATCCCTTAAATGAAGGTGGAGTAAAAGCACTTAATCTATTAAGATCACCATTTTGAAACGTAAAATAAATTTGGAATCTTTCATTTTGACCTACAGTAGTTTTATCAACACTAGCGCTAAACTCCTGAGCGAGAGATACAGTAACTAACAAGAGAAAAATTAATAAAATCGTTTTTAAAGTTTTCATCATTCTAATTTAATTATTACCAATCTTTTTCAACATTAGATTTCTTGGTTTTTTGTTCGCGCATCTTTTTTTGTAACTCAGCTTCATTATTTTTTAGTGCATCAAGAATTCTTTGTGCTTCATCCTTTGAGATTTCATCTTTGGGCTCGGGATTCTGCTGCTGATTTTGCTGTTGATCTTGGTTTTGCTGCTGCTGGTCTTGTTTTTCTTCCTGATCTTTATTTTCTTGATCTTGGTTCTGATCCTGTTCGTCTTGATTTTGATCTTGATTCTGGTCCTGCTGATCCTGGTTTTGCTGATTCTGCTGGTTGTTTTGTTGATTCTGCATCTGTTTTAATGCATATGACAAATTATATTTTGTTTCAAGATCATTAGGATTAATTTTCAGTGCTTCTTTATAGGCCCCAATACTTTCTTGCAGTTTTTGTGATTTTAGAAATGTGTTCCCCAAGTTGTGAAATATTTTAGCCTTCTGTTCTTCTGTTTGTGCTAAAGACATACTATTCTTAAATTCTTCTAAAGCTTCTTCATATCTACCCTGCTTGTAAATTGCATCACCAAGATTGAATCTGGATTCAAAATTTTCCATGTCCGATTCAACACCTTTCTTAAAATTAACTTCTGCTTCTGCGTAATTATTTTCTTCATAGTTATCAACACCGTCATTCACCAAGCCCCTGGTTGATTGAGCATTAATAACCGTTAACGAAATGAAAAGCAAAGCAATAATGCATTTGATTATATTATTCATATTAAAATTAACTTAATTGTTTTCAAACCTACTAAAAAATTTAGATTTTCTTTCTTTAATAAATATTTCCATCAAAAGTATAAAAATTGCCGGAATTAAAAAGTAGTAATATCTATCCTCATATTCTGTGATCTTAGTTGCCCCAAATTCAGAACCTTCTAAACTGGCTAAATCGTCGTAAATTAATTCTAATTCATCATCGTTGTTAGAGCCTCTGTAATATTTACCATTACCTTTGTTCGTAATTTCCTGTAAAGTAGACTCATCAAGTTTAGTTAAAACAACATTTCCATTTCTATCTTTCTTGTATCCAATTTGTCTTCCCGCAGAATTATAAACAGGTATTGGTACGCCTTGAGGTGAACCTAATCCTATTGCATAAATTTTTACACCAATATTATTAGCCTCCTCAATCACATTTTCGAAATCACCTTCATGATCTTCACCATCTGTAATAATAACAATAGCTTTTTGAGTTTCTTCATCTTTTTTAAACGAATTCATTGCCAATTGTACAGCAGGGCCTATTGCTGTGCCCGGTTGAGGTACAGATTTTACACTTACAGCTGATAAAAATAAATTTGCTGCTGAATAATCAGTTGTTAACGGAAACTGAATAAAAGCCTTCCCGGAGAAAACAATCAATCCGATTCTATCACCTTGCAATTTTTGTATTAATTTGGAGATTTCATGCTTAGCCTTTTCTAATCGGCTAGGTTTTATATCTTCAGCTTTCATACTTAAAGATACATCAAGTAAAATGTAAACATCAATTCCCACTTGCTTAACTTCTTCAACTTTAGACCCAATCTGCGGATTAGCTAAAGCAAATATTAGAAGAATAATTGATAATAGCATAAGTCCGTTTTTGAAAAAAACTTTCACGCTACTTCTAAGTGGGAATAAAATTTTATGTAATTTCTTATCGGCAAATTTTTCAAGTAGTTGATTTTGTTTTCGTATAGAAAACCAAATCAGTAAAATTATTACCGGTATAAAATAAAGTGCATAAAGATATTCACTATGTGCAAATCTAAACATATGCTATCACTATGGTAACTTTCTCAAATAAGTTCTTGATAAAATTAACTCGAGTAAAACAATTAAAAAACCCATGGTAAGCCAGCCGTAAAACAACTCTTTTGCTTTACGGTAGGAAGTAATTTCAACTCTTGTTTTTTCCATTGTATCAATAATATTATATATTTCTTCGAGCTTTTTATTGTCGGTTGCTCTAAAATATTTTCCATCAGTAATTTCAGCAACTTCGTTTAATACTTTCTCATCAATCTCTACAGGCACCATTTGATACCTTTTACCAAAAGGTGTTTGAAAAGGATAAGGTGCTTCTCCAATTGTCCCTACACCAACCGTATAAATTCTAATACCAAATTTTTTAGCAATTTGCGCTGCAGTAATGGGATCAATTTCGCCGCTGTTATTTACTCCATCGGTTAATAAAATTATAACTTTACTTTTTGCTTCACTATCTTTTAATCTATTTACACCGTTGGCAATAGCTGTGCCAATTGCGGTTCCATCTTCAATAATTCCGCTTTTAATTTCTTTTAATAAACCGCGCAATACAGGATAATCAATAGTTAATGGGCATTGTGTAAAACTTTCACTTGCAAAAACAACTAGCCCAATTTTATCAGTAGTTCTACCTGACACAAATTCATCAATAACATTTTTTGCAGCTTCAAGCCTATTCGGCTTAAAATCTTCAGCAAGCATACTTCCTGAAATATCGAGCAGCATGGCAACATCAATTCCTTCGGTATAAACATTTTCACCTGAAGAAAAGGACTGTGGTCTGGCTAATGCAACAATTAAAAAGCTGAGTCCAAACAATCTCAAAAAGAATGGCAAGTGCCTTAGCCGTTCTCTCAAAGTTTTTTTGAGTCCGTTAAACAACTCAAGATTGGAATAAGTAATTGCCGGTGATCTTTTTTTATTATGTCTCCAATACCATAATACAATTAGAGGCAAAAGAAGCAGCAGATATAAAAAATATGGGTATGCAAATGTGACATTATTGAACATTGCTTACCCTCACTTGTTCTTCTTCTTTTTTTGTTTTTTCAATAATGTCATAGGCCTGCTGCATCATTTCTTCATTAACACTCGGCAATGGCACAAATTTTGCAAACTTAACCATATCTGCATTTGCTAGAAAACCTCCCGTAATATCAATCAATTTTTGATTGTCCATTACCCTATTGAGCACAATCATCTGCTGAGCCGTTGTCATTTCAAGAGAATGAAAATTGTATCGATCTTCGAAATATTTTCTTATTATTCCTGTTAATTCAGAATGATACTCTTTCACCTTTCCTTGCTGCCATAATTTTTTTTCTTTAAGCTTATCTAATGATTGCAAAGCCTTAATATAAACTGGAATTGGTGGAGCTCTTCTGATAATTCTTTCTTCTTCTTTTGGTTTCTTGTACTTATTGTATAGAAAGTAAGCAATCAGTGCTACTAAAAGTATTATAAAGATTATTATAATCCAAAATACCCAGTCTAAAGCAATTCTTATTGGATCTTTAACATCTTTAATCTCTTCTGCTGGGTTAACCTCAAGTGTATGAATAAAAACGATCACTTCATTTGTTTCAACAGATTGCGGTTCGGAAGAACCCGAATTATAATATGTAATGGGAATTGGAGGAATTACTATTCTGGCAGAATCGTATCCTGAAATTATATAGTTGAACTGCTGAACATTTTTATTATCTTCAAAACTTACTGGTAATACTTTTATTACTTCAAGTTGTCCAAGTTTATCTGTTAAGCTTGGTGGTGTAACTCTGATTCCCTCATCATGTTGAACTCTTATGGAAAAATTTATATAATCCCCAACTAAATAATCTGATGTATCAGTACCAGCAGTTACATTAATACTCTGTCCAAATAAAACTGCCGAGCTAAATAGTAATAATATTAGTAAAGACCGCAATACTCTTACCATCTCTTCTCGCGTAATTTAAAGAAATCAATTAGTGGTTTTACATAAGATGAGGATGTATTTATCTTGATAGTATCCACTCTGCTCTTCTTTGCTAGGTTATCCTGAAATTCTTGCCTCTGCTTTAATTTTGAAGAAAAATATTCTTGAACTTTTTTATTACTCGTATCAAGGTATCGGATTTCATGTGTTTCAGCATCTCTGAATTTTATCAATCCCCCATTTAATAATTCTTTTTCTCTGGGATCTTCAAGATTAATATTTACTAAATCATGTTTTTTACTCACAATCTTAAGAATTTTTTCATAACCCTCATCTATAAAATCTGAAATTAAAAACACGATACTCTTCTTTTTAACGGAATGATTGAAATATTCCAATGCTCCTCGAATATTTGTCTTGTTCCCTTGAGGCGCAAAAGAAAGTATTTCACGTATTATTCTTAAAACATGACTCTTGCCTTTCCTAGGAGGAACGAATTTTTCTATCTCATCAGTAAATAAAATCAATCCAACTTTATCATTATTTTTTAATGCTGAAAATGCGAGTACTGCTGTTAACTCAGCTGCTATTTGCTGTTTTGTTTTATCAACGCTACCAAAAACCAGCGAGCCGCTCAAATCAACTAATAGCATTAAAGTGAGTTCCCTCTCCTCTTCAAATATTTTTACAAATGGATGACCGAAACGGGCACTTACATTCCAATCAATTGTGCGGATATCATCGCCAATTTGGTATTCTCTAACCTCAGAGAATTCCATACCTCTTCCTTTAAAGACTGAATGGTATTCACCTGAGAATACTTCATTAACTATGCCCTTAGTTTTTATTTCTATTTGACGAACTTGTTTTAGTAATTCTTTTGTAAGCATTTTCTATTAAGGGACTTCAACCTTGTTAAGAATATCTTCAATAATATTTTCAGATGTAATTTCTTCAGCTTCAGCTTCGTATGTTACGGCAATTCTATGTCTTAAAACATCCATACACATCGCTCTAACATCCTCAGGAACAACATATCCGCGTCTTTTTATAAATGCAGATGCTCTAGCTGCAAGAGCTAAATTTATTGTGGCTCTTGGGGAAGCACCATAACTAATTAAATCTGTCAAATTTCCTAAACCAAATTCTTCTGGATTACGTGTGGCAAAAACTATATCAAGGATATATTTTTCAATTTTTTCATCAACGTAAATATCGTGTACCAACTTTCTGGCTTTTAAGATACTTTCTGTTTTTATCACCGGTTTAATTTGAGCAGGAGTGCTTCCAACATTTCTTTTAAGTATTTGGAGTTCTTCATTTCGTGATGGATAGGTTATCTTAACTTTTAGCATAAACCTATCAACTTGTGCTTCAGGCAAAGGATAAGTTCCTTCTTGCTCTATTGGGTTTTGTGTTGCAAGTACAAGAAACGGTTCTTGAAGTTTAAATGTATTTTGTCCAATTGTTACTTGTCTTTCCTGCATGGCTTCTAAAAGAGCACTTTGTACTTTGGCAGGAGCGCGGTTAATTTCATCCGCAAGAATAAAATTAGAAAATATTGGTCCTTTTTTAATTGAGAAGTTTGCTTCTTTTTGATTGTAGATCATAGTACCTATTAAATCAGCAGGTAATAAATCGGGTGTAAATTGAATCCTCTGGAATTTAGCATCCATTGAGCTGGCAAGAGAATTAATTGCAAGAGTTTTTGCCAATCCGGGAACACCTTCAAGAAGAATGTGTCCATTGCCAAGAAGTCCGACAACCAATCTTTCAACCATTTCTTTTTGACCAACAATGACCTTACCGATTTCAGCTAGAAGAATGTCAATAAATTCACTCTCTTTGCCTATTTTTTCATTTAATTCTGTAATCTCCAAGACAGAACCTCTCCATTTTTATTTAAAATTATTAACTGATTTTGTACAATTCACTCTGAGAATTGTTTCATGTAAAATTGCGGTAATTTTGAATAAACATAATTTTAAAATATACCAAAAATCTACATTTTATTTTAAGAATAATATTTTAGTAAAATAGATTTCATTCGAAACTCAGAGATCTTCAATATTTATTCAAAATTTCTAATAAATTTTAACTAAAAGATCAAAAATTCAAAATAAAGTATTGTTCTTAAATAGCTTAATTTATATTATGCAAGCTTATTTAAGAAATATTATCTAAATAAATGAAAATATTAAAATTTGGCGGTACTTCCGTCGGTAATGCAGAACGGATTTTACATGTAGTTGAAATCATTCAGAATTATCATTCAATCGATACTAAAATAGCAGTAGTCTTTTCAGCATTCGGAGGAGTTACAGATCAGCTTATCGAACTAAGCAGTAAAGCAACAAAACGAGATAATTCATATTTAGGTTTATATCAAGACTTAAGACTAAAACATCTTGATATTTTTGATATTCTTGTAACTCACCCAAAAAGGAAATCGGCACTTAAACATGCTATTGATCATTTTGATGAATTACATGATATCTTAAAGGGACTTTACCTTTTGCGGGAATTAACTCCAAGGATTTTGGATAATATATTAAGTTACGGAGAAAGACTTTCCTCATTTATAATTTCTGAAGCTTTAAAAAGCAGGGAAATAGAATGTAAATATGTTAATGCTGCGAAAATTATTAAAACTGACAGTAGTTTTGGAAATGCTCACATTAACTATGATTTAACAAATAAAAATATTAAAAACCATTTTAAAACTAATTCGCAGATACAAATTATTACTGGTTTCATTGCTTCAAACGATGATGGTGAAATTACAACCCTTGGTAGAGGCGGATCAGATTTTACTGCATCAATTATTGGCGCTGCTTTAAAAGTAGAAGAAATTGAAATTTGGACCGATGTTGATGGTATTTTAACAGCTGACCCAAGAAAAGTGAAAGAGGCAATTCCGCTTAGAGCTGTTACATATCAAGAAGCAATGGAAATGTCCTACTTTGGAGCGAAGGTAATTTATCCACCTACAATGCAACCAGCATTTGATAGCAATATTAAAATTAGAATCCGTAATACTTTCAACCCTAGTTTTAAAGGAACAATAATTTTAGAAAAGCAGCCCAAAATTCAATTCAGCGCAAAAGGTATTTCATCAGTAGATAATATTACTTTATTAAGAATCAGCGGCAGCGGTTTATTCGGCAACGAAGGAATTACATCAAGAATTTTTGATGCCTTGGCCGAAGAAAAAATTAAATCCCTGCTCTTAACACAAGGTTCTTCAGGACTAAGTATTTGTATAGCAGTTCCTCCCCAAGATGGAATTAGAGCAAAAAAAGTAATAGAAAAAGAGTTGCGTTTAGAAATTTTTGACAAACAAGTACGTGAGATTAATGCCGAGAAAAATCTTTCTATAGTTGCAGTGGTTGGTGAAGATATGAGGCATACGCCAGGAATCTCAGGCAAAGTGTTTGATGCACTTGGGAAAAATGGTGTTAACATCATTGCAATAGCTCAAGGCTCTTCGGAGCTTAATATTTCTTTTGTGATCAAGAACGATGATCTATCGAAGGCGCTAAACGTATTGCATGATGCACTTTTCCTTGCTGAGAGAAAAGTATATAATATATTTCTTGTCGGAACTGGTTTAGTCGGGAAAGCATTACTAAAATATATTGATGATAAAAAGAATTTTCTTAAAAATGAAAGGGGCATAGAGATCAGAGTTATTGGGGTTGCAAACAGTAAGAAAATGTATTTTGATTTAAATGGCATTGAGTTTGGGAGCTGGTATGAAGTTTTGGTAAAATCAAAGCAAAATTCTGATATGAAAAAATACATTGCTGAAATGAAACGATTAAATTTGGCAAACTCAATATTTGTTGATTGCACCGCTAAT
Source organism: uncultured Ignavibacteriales bacterium (assembly GCA_963710615.1). Taxonomy (GTDB): domain Bacteria; phylum Bacteroidota; class Ignavibacteria; order Ignavibacteriales; family Melioribacteraceae. The sequence continues at coordinate 186,735 of CAVQBF010000002.1, read as the reverse complement.
GAAACAGCAATACCATTTTATTATGATATTTTAGATTCAAATATCTCAATTACAACTCCTAACAAAATTGCAAACACAAAAGATTTAGCATTTTATAAAAATTTGCGAAAAATAACACAAAAGAAAAATGTCAAATTCCTTTATAGTACAAATGTTGGAGCAGGTTTACCAATAATATCTACAATTAAAGATCTGATAGCCAGTGGTGAAAAAATAGTCAAGATAGAGGGAATACTTTCAGGTACACTTAGTTATTTATTTAACTCATTTAAAGGACAAACTAAATTTTCAGATATTGTCAAAAGTGCAAAGGAAAACGGATATACGGAACCTGATCCAAGAGATGACTTAAATGGATTAGATGTTGCCCGCAAACTTTTAATTTTAATCAGAGAAATAGGAATTGATTTTGAGCTGGAAGAGATTGAAGTCGATAATTTAGTCCCAGTACAAGCAAGAAAAGTTAAATCAATCAAAAGTTTTTTCAATATTCTAAAAGGCGCGGACAAAATTTTTGATGAAAGAAAAGTAGCGGCAGAAAGAAACAAATCTGCTTTAAGATATGTAGCTAAATATGAAAACTGTAAAGCCACAGTTAAACTTATTGAGGTAAACCAGTGGCATCCATTTTATAATTTAAATGGAAACGATAATGTTGTAGCAATAACTTCTCATAACTATTCAACTCAACCTTTAATAATAAGAGGAAGAGGAGCAGGTGCTGAATTTACGGCATCGGGAATTTTCGCAGATATTTTAAGAATTACAAATTATTTAGGCTAAGTATGAAAAAAATACCAGTCGCAATCCTAGGTGCTACAGGAAGTGTTGGACAAAAATTTATTGAACTTTTAGCAGATCATCCCTGGTTTGAGCTGACCGAAGTTTGTGCATCTGAAAGATCCGTCGGTAAAAAATATAAAAATGCAACCAAATGGGTCATGTCCAGTATCCTCAAAACAGATATTGCAAATAAAGAAGTTTTAGCGTGTCGACCAAATTTAGAATCAAAATTAGTTTTTAGTGCTTTAGATTCATCTGTCGCTGGAGAAATTGAAACTGAGTTTGCAAATAGCGGTTACTTTGTAATTTCTAATTCTAAAAATCACAGATTTGATTCTGACGTTCCATTGCTAATTCCAGAAGTTAATCCTGAACATCTAGAAATAATTAAAAATAAAAGAGGTGCTATTGTAACAAATCCAAATTGTTCAACAATTGGGCTAACGTTAGCACTAAAACCTCTGCATGATGCTTTTGGAATTGAATCTGTTAATGTTGTGACAATGCAGGCGGTTTCTGGAGGAGGATATCCAGGAGTTCCAAGTATGGATATTTATGATAATGTAATACCATACATCAGTGGGGAAGAAGAAAAAATGAAAACCGAACCGCTAAAGATTTTGGGAAAATACACTAATAATATGATTGAACTTGCCAAAATAAATATAAGTGCGCAGTGTAATAGGGTTGCTGTAATAGATGGACATTTAGAAAACATTCAAATTAATTTTGTAAACAAACCCAAAAAAGGAGATATCATAAAGGTTTGGAAAAACTTCACTTCAGTTCCACAGAAATTGGGCTTGCCTTCTGCCCCAAGAAATCCGATTTACTATTTTGAAGAAGATCATTTACCACAACCAAGATTAAATAGAAATTTAGAAAACGGAATGGCAGTTTCTGTTGGGCGATTGCGCGAATGTGAAATATTCGACTTTAAATTCGTTGTACTTTCACATAATACAGTTAGAGGGGCTGCAGGTGGGACCTTACTTGCTGCTGAGTTAATGAAAGCACAAGGTTATCTTAATGGAATAATAAATGAATAGAATAAAAGTTTTTGCTCCAGCTACAATCTCTAATGTTGGCTGTGGTTTTGATACTATCGGTTTTGCAATACATGAACCAGGAGATATAGTTGATCTTAGTTTAAGGAATGATGGCCTTGTAAAAATTAAAAAAATAACAGGAGATGGCGGAGTTTTGCCTTATGACATTAAAAAAAATACAGCTTCAGTTGGTATTTTGGAAATGTTAAAGAATTATAGAGATAAAACTATTGGCGTTAATATTGTGATCAAGAAGAAAATGCCAATTGGCAGTGGGCTTGGTTCAAGCGCAGCTAGCTCTGTTGCAGCAGTATATGGAATGAATAAATTACTTAATAATTATTTTTCAGATAATGATATTTTAGATTTTGCAATCAAAGGAGAATCAATAGCAAGTGGTGCTATTCATGCTGATAATGTTGCTCCATCATTATTCGGAGGATTTATACTAATTAGAAATTACAATCCAATTGATTTAATAAAATTGCCTGTACCAAAGAACTTATACTGTTCAGTTTTATTTCCGCACATTGTGATAGAAACGAAAAAGGCACGCAAATTAATTAATAAACAAATTCCATTAAAAAAAGCTCGCAAACATTTTGGAAACATAGGGACACTTGTTTCCGGGTTATATGAAAGCGATTTTGATAAAATTGCGAGATCAATTGAGGACGAAATTTCAGAACCGGCGAGGGCTACTCTTATTCCTCATTTTTATGATATAAAAAATGCTGCCTTAAATGAAGGGGCTTATGGTTGTTCAATCTCAGGTTCTGGTCCATCGATATTTGCATTTTCAAAATCAAAGGTTAAAGCACAGAAAATTGCAAAAGCTATGAAAATAATTACCAATCGAAAAGGAATAAAATCTACGTTTTATATCTCAAAGATAAATTCACAAGGACCAAGAATTATAATATAAAATTTTGAATTTTTATAATTTCAATAATAAAATAAAAACCAAGCATAAATAATTGAAATATTACAGTACTAATAACAAAAATAATAAAGTGACATTTAGAGAAGCCATTTTAAGAGGTCTGGCAAATGACAAAGGATTATTCATGCCAGAAAGAATTCCTCTTTTATCGAATGGGATTCTTGATAATCTTGAAAAATTATCTTTTCAAGAAATTGCAATTGAAGTTTCCAAATATTTTATTGAAAACGAAATTCCAGTTAATGATTTAATAGATATTATTGGTGCATCCATTTCATTTCAGGCTCCTGTAAAAAACCTTTCCAATCAGTTAAATATTTTAGAATTATTCCATGGTCCTACTTTAGCCTTTAAAGACTTTGGGGCTAGATTTATGGCACGAACAATGGAATATTTTTTGAAAGATTCTAACCGTGAAATGACGATATTAGTGGCTACTTCCGGTGATACCGGTAGTGCAGTTGCAAATGGGTTTCTAAATGTAAATGGGATTAATGTTATTGTGCTTTTTCCAAGTGGTAAAATTAGTAAGATTCAAGAAAAACAAATTACAACGCTAGGTAATAACATAACTGCTGTTGAAATTGAAGGTACTTTTGATGATTGCCAAAGTTTAGTAAAGACTGCATTTGTTGATGAAGAATTAAATAGTAAGTTAAATTTAAGCTCGGCCAATTCTATCAACATCGGACGACTAATTCCTCAAACATTCTATTACTTTGAAAGTTTTAAACAGCTTGAATACGAAAAAAAAGTAGTTTACTCAGTCCCTAGTGGCAATCTTGGGAATTTAACTGCTGGACTTTTTGCTAAAAAAATGGGTTTACCTATTAACAAATTTATTGCAGCGACAAATTCAAATGATGTATTCACAAAATATATAAATAGCAGCAAATATGAACCACGTTCATCTAAGATAACAATATCAAATGCAATGGATGTTGGGGCTCCAAGTAACATTGACCGAATTATAGACCTATATGAAGACAATCATTCTATAATATCAGATGTGATTTATTCCAGGAGTTATTCTGATAAAAAAACTTTAATTAAGATTTCTGAATTAAAAGAACAGTACAATTATATTATTGATCCTCATGGTGCTGTTGGCTCTCTAGCACTCGAGGATTATCAAAGCGAAGTTGAGCCAGATTGCATTGGTGTTGTTTTAGAAACTGCACATCCAGCTAAATTTTTAGATGTCTATGAAAAACATTTAAATTTTGAACCAGAAATTCCAGAAAGACTATCTATTTCCTTAGACAAAAAAGGCAGCACAATAAAAATCAGTAATAATTATTATGAATTCAAAGAAATTTTACAAAAGTAAAATATAACTTGCGTTGATTAAAACTTTTTTATATTTTCGCTCTCAATAAAGTTTTACTGTTCTTTTAGATTTTTGAATTATCAAGAAAGGCAGAGGGATCAGGCCCTGTGAAGCCTTGGCAACCGTCATATTTGAAAGGTGCCAAATCCTGCCCTATTTTATTAGGGAAAGATAATATTGGAATAAACTTAAACCTCCTTTGGAATCTTTCCTCAGGAGGTTTTTTGGTTTTAAATCAAAAGTCATAAAGAAAAAGAAAAAAATACACACTATATTATTAATTACGAAAAAAGGAGTTACAAAATGAATACATATAAATTTGAAACATTACAATTGCATGCAGGACAAGAACCGGATCCAACAACCAATTCCAGAGCGGTTCCTATTTATCAAACGTCTTCATACAATTTTAATGATACTGAACACGCTGCTGATTTATTTGGACTAAAACAATTTGGGAATATTTATACAAGGATTATGAATCCAACAACAGATGTATTTGAAAAAAGAATTGCCGCTCTAGAAGGTGGTGTTGCCGCTCTGGCAACAGCATCTGGACAAGCAGCAGAGCATCTTGCCATTACAAACTTAGCAGAAGCTGGTGATAATATTGTATCAACAAGTTTTCTTTATGGGGGAACTTATAATCTTTTCAAAGTTACTCTACCACGAGTTGGAATCAATGTACGATTTGTTGCAGGTGATGAACCTGAAGAATTTGAAAAACTAATTGACGAAAAAACTAAAGCAATTTATATCGAATCAATTGGAAATCCCAGATTGAACATTCCTGATTTTGAAGCAATAGCAGATGTAGCTCACAGAAACGGAATTCCACTTATTGTTGATAATACTTTTGGTGCTGCAGGGTATTTAGTTAGACCGATTGACTTTGGCGCAGATATAGTTGTTCAATCGGCAACAAAATGGATTGGGGGCCACGGGACTTCAATTGGCGGAGTAATTGTAGATTCTGGCAATTTTGATTGGGGAAGCGGTAAATTTCCGTTATTCACCAAACCATCAGCCGGATATCATGGATTAAACTTCAATGAAGTTTTTGGCAAAGGGTCACAATTTGGAAATATTGCATTTATTATCAGAGCTCGTGTTGAAGGACTGAGAGATTATGGGCCATGTGTTAGTCCCTTTAATTCATTTTTATTTTTACAAGGCATTGAGACATTATCTTTGCGTGTTGAAAGACATAATAGTAATGCCTTAACTCTCGCAAATTGGTTGAATAATCATCCGGAAGTTGATTGGGTTTGGTATCCTGGACTAAAAGATTATCCATCTAATAAAAATGCAAAAAAATATTTACGTTCTGGTTATTTTGGCTCAATGCTTTCTTTTGGAATTAAAGGAGGATTAGAAGCTGGAAAGAAATTTATAAATAAAGTTAAGTTAGCAAGTCTTGTTGCCAATGTTGGCGACGCAAAAACTTTAGTAATTCATCCGGCATCAACAACTCACCAACAATTATCTGAAGAAGAACAAAAGTCATCTGGTGTTCTACCCGAAGGGATTAGAGTATCGGTTGGGATAGAACATATTGATGACATAATTAACGATTTTGAACAAGCATTAAATGGGAAATAATGTATATTGCAGAATAACAATATAATATTGGATCTACAAATGAAGTTGAATGCTCTGGAGAGAGTATGCTAGTAAAAACTCAATTTATTAATTTGTTTTCGCAATCAAATCCTTTTCGACTTGAATGTGGTAAAACATTGGAATCAGTAACTGTCGCTTTTCAATCATTTGGAAAACTAACTTCTTCAAAAGATAACGTAGTAATGGTTAATCATGCACTAACCGGTAATGCGCACATTACCGGTATTGTTGGAAATGATGAGTTGGAGAATTCAAAATCAACTAATCAACTTTATCAATACAACCATATGTTTTTAAATAAAGAAGGATGGTGGGCACCATTAATTGGACCAGGAAAAGCGATTGATACAAATAAATATTTTGTTATCTGTCCTAATGTCCTTGGCAGCTGTTATGGAACAACTGGTCCAGCTAGTATTAATTTAGATTCGAATGAATTATTTAGGATGAATTTTCCTGAAGTTAATGTTCGTGATATGGTAAGAGTTCAAAAAGAATTATTTGATTTTTTGGGGATCAGCAAAATTAAATTTGCTGTAGGTGGTTCGCTTGGGGGAATGCAGGTATTAGAATGGGCAATTATGTTTCCTGATTTGATTGAAAAAATTATGCCTATTGCGACTTCTGCAGCTCACTCTGCATGGGCCATTGGGCTAAACGAAGCATCAAGAAATGCAATTGTAAATGATCCGGAATGGAATAATGGGAATTACGAAAATACAGCCGCAACCAAGGAATTAGCTTAGCCCGAAAAATTGCAATGATTAGTTACAGAAGTTACAATTCATTTAACGAAAAGTTTGACCGAAGCGTATAAAAAAGTTAATAGTAAGAGAAAATATTTTTGAAATAGAAAGCTATCTCAATTACCAAGGGACCAAACTTACAAAACGATTTGATGCAAACACATATCTTTATTTAAGCAGAGCAATGGATTTACACGATGTGGGCAGAGACCGTGGAGGAATTTCTAAAGCATTAAAAGGAATTAAAGCCAAAACAAAGTGCGTAGGAATTGACTCTGATATTTTGTATCCTGTTGAAGAACAAAAGGAGATAATGAATCATATTCCAAAAGCAGACTATGCGGAAATAAATTCACTACACGGACACGATGCCTTCTTAATTGAGTTCGAACAGCTTGATAAAATTATTAGAGAGTTTATTGGTAATTAAATCTTATTTAAAACTCTCTTTAGCTTATCGGTCACCTCGGATGCTATTTCCCCTAGTTTATCATTTTTAACTGATTGCATCGAATCTATTGGATTTACAATAGCAACTTCAACGTTATTGTTTTCTAATTCTTGAACAATAACATTGCATGGAAGTAGAACCCCTACTTTATCTTCGGCAGTTAAGGCCTTATGTGCGAATGGCGGATTGCAAGCACCTAGAATTTTGTACTTCCTAAAATCAACATCTAACTTTTTCTTAAATGTAGCTTGAACATCAATTTCAGTTAATACGCCAAAGCTTTCTTTCTTTAATTCTTCCTCAACTTTTATTAAGGTTTCTTCAAAATTTGTTTGAACTATTTTAGCAAAATAATAACTCATAATTTTCTCCTTTATTTAATACGATGTCAAAAGTAAGATTAGGTTTCACTATGTTTATGAATTGAATTATAAATTGCGGAATAATCTTTCTCCGCATCTCCTTTCTTTATTGAATCCAACAATATTTTTCTCACTCCTTTCAAAGTATCTGTATTTATGTTTTTATCGGCAAATTCATGTAACATTAAATCCAAATCTTTGAGCAGATGTTTAACGGGAAAATTTGGATCCTCAAAATTTCTCTCTAAATAATTTGGTAGTTTTTTATCAAAAGTTGGAGCGTAAAGAGCACTACTTCTCAGAATATCCATAAATTTTTCAATGTCAAGGTTGTTTTCTCTTACATAACCCAAACTCATTGAAAATGCGGCAGTTTCGGTTATTATTAATTGGTTGAGCGCAAGTTTTATGGCAGATGCTTTTCCTACTTTTCCTATATGTATTATTTTATTGCTGAAAGCCTCAAACATTTTTTCCCATTTCAGAAATTGATTATCGTTACTACCAACTAAAACTATCAATTCTTTGTTTAATATTTGATTTATACTTCCTAAAACTGGTGCTTCAAAATATTCACCTCGTAATTTAGTAACCCTCCTTTCTAACTCAATACTTTCTGAAGGAGCAATTGTACTCATTTGAATTATAGTTTTATTATCAAATTGACCAATATTAGTATCAAACAATACATCTTCTAAAGCATCATAATTAGATAGCATCAAAATAATTATATCGGTTTCATGGAAAAATTCTTTAATATCACTAAAAGCTTTTGCTCCTTTTTTTACAAGGGGTTCCGTTTTGCTTGCAGTTCTGTTATAAATATTTAAATCGTACTTTGATTCAAGAATTTTTTGAGCCATTGGTTTACCCATTAATCCTATACCAATTAAGCCTAATTTCATTTTAATGTTCCTAAATAATTTATCAAATCAAATTCAATTAATTCTTCGCTAAAAAAGGGTTCTCCATACTTCTTCCCAACTCTAAATCCAAAAGTCTTAGCACGTGCCTCCAAAAATTTTATAAATTCCGGAGTACTGATAAATGTCTGTGGTCCTTTTTGTGCATTCCCATCAATATGAAATTGAGTACTATAGGCTCTTACCGCTTGCATTTTTATTTCAAAGGTATCCGAAATATCAATAATAAAAGATGGTTGAAATTCGTAAGTCTGCATAAAATAGAAAATCTTTTTCGGTCTATAAGCTTTTTGCTGTTTTCCCTTGAAAGTGGTTTTAATTTTCTGTAATCCCGAAAAGAACATAGCTCTTTTAATTAATTTACTGGCTTCAATATGATCGGGATGTCTATCATTAAAATATGGTGCAAAAATAATTTGAGGACGATGCTTTCTAATTGATTTTATTACTTTTAGCACATTTTCTCTATTCTCAAAAACATGTCCATCTTTAATCCCTAAATTTTCTCTATTCGAAATATTCAGGATTTTGTCTGCCTTTTGAGATTCCTTTTTTCTACTGACTTTTGATCCGCGTGTACCCAGTTCTCCACCAGTTAGGTCAGTAATCCCTACCTTTAATCCGAACTTAGTTAACTTGGCAATAGTTCCACCCATTGCTAATTCCGCATCGTCCGGATGAGCGGCAAATACTAAAAAATCTAAATCCAAAATTACCTCTGTTTTTTTATTAGCAGTCTAATATTATTAAATTATCACTGAAAATAAAATTTCTATTGTTCTTATAATTATATTTACTTTTCTCAATTTTTATTAAAGGTAAAACTTGGAATTTGAAGCTGTAATTGGTCTGGAAGTACATGCTCAATTATTAACCGATACAAAAATTTTTTGCGGGTGCTCCACAATATTTGGAAATCCTGCTAATACAAATGTTTGTCCGGTATGTTTGGGACATCCGGGCGTACTTCCTGTATTAAATAAAAAAGTAGTTGAATATACGACTCTTATGGGTTTAGCAACTAATTGCACAATTAATGAGAAATCTATATTTGCTAGGAAAAATTATTTTTATCCTGATCTCCCTAAAGGCTATCAGATATCTCAATTTGAATTGCCTATTTGTGAGAATGGTTATATTGAAATAAAAACTGATAATATAAAGAGAATTGGAATTACCAGAATTCATATGGAAGAGGATGCTGGGAAATCAATACATGACCAAGGTTTTGATACATTGGTTGATGTAAATAGATGTGGTGTTCCACTAATTGAAATTGTGAGCGAGCCGGATATCAGCAATGGAGAAGAAGCTTATCAATATTTAACTAACTTAAAACAGATTTTAACTTATTTGGGTATTTGTGATGGAAATATGGAAGAGGGATCTTTAAGATGTGATGCAAATATTTCAATTAGACCTAAAGGTTCATCAAAACTTGGAACAAGAACTGAAGTTAAAAACATGAATTCGTTTAAAAATGTGCAAAACGCAATTGATTATGAAATTGATAGACAAATAAGTCTAGTTGAAGATGGCGGTGAAGTGGTTCAGCAAACATTGCTTTGGAATGCAGAGCAAAATAAAGCTACATCTATGAGAGGAAAAGAAGAGGCACATGATTACAGATATTTTCCGGATCCTGATTTACTACCGGTGATTGTGAGTAATGAATGGAAACATGAAATTCTAAAGACAATGCCGGAACTTCCACAATATAGGAAAGATAGATTTGTTAATGAACTTAAATTGCCTGAATATGATGCTGAAGTATTAACTTCCCAGAAAGATATTGCAGATTATTATGAGAATGTTCTTAAGGAAACAAAAGAAACAAAAATTGCAAGTAATTGGGTAATGGGTGAAGTACTAAAAATAATTAATGAGCAAAGATTAACTTTTAGAGATTTTCCCATATCCCCAGACAATTTGGGTAAATTAATTAATCTTATTACGACTAATAAAATTAGTAGTAAAATTGCGAAAGATATCTTCCCAATAATGCTTGAAGAAAATAAAGACCCAAATATTATTGTTCAAGAAAGCGGTTTAACACAAATTACAGATACTTCAAAAATTGAATCAGCAATTAACAATGTAATCAACAATAATCCCAGTCAAGTTGAAGAATTTAAATCAGGTAAAGATAAAGTAATTGGATTTTTGGTTGGACAAGTAATGAAGGAAACTAAGGGGAAAGCTAATCCTCAAATGGTAAATGATATTTTACGTGAGAAACTGAAGTAAATTTTTCTTTTTTTTGCAGGTTACTCTTTTTGTATACCGGCATCTCGTTTTTCATAAGAATAATTTCCACTTTTTCTAGATTCCGGTATTACATCAAAAGAAGATGAAAACCGGAATGTCAAGATTAAAATAAAATTATGGTAAACAAATTTTTCCTAAGATAGTTGGTCGAGATGCTCCCGTTGTTCTTGGGATATTTGTCGGATTACCGGAAATAGTTTCATTTGCTAGAACCGCAAAACAAATAGCTTCTTTAGCATCGGAAGAAATCCCTATATCATCAATTACTTTTAACTCAACTGAGCTTCCAAAATCTTTATTTAAGCATTCATATAAAAATTTATTTTTTGCACCGCCGCCACTTACAATTAATTCGTCAATTACAGTTTCCTCTTTAACAAATTTGTCATAATTTCTAAATATTCCATACGCAGTAAACATAGTTGCAGTATGCAACCAATCTTCTTTTGAAACACTTTTGAACTCTTCTAACAATTCACTTAAAAATTGTTCTCCGTAATATTCTCTGCCGGTTGATTTTGGCGGCGTTCTCTCAATAAAATTATCATTACCAATTAATGAATTAAACAAACCCTTATTCAATTTACCAGAACGCGCTATTTCACCATCTTTATCAAAATCCTTGCTAAAAAGTTTTTGAGTTAATGTATCAATTAACATGTTACCGGGTCCAGTATCAAAAGCAAGTACCTCTTGCAATCCTAATTCTTTATTTAAAATAGTAAAATTAGAAATGCCTCCAATATTTAAAAGCGCACGGTTACTTTGGTGTGAGTGAAAAAGTAAATAGTCAAAATATGGTATTAACGGAGCTCCTTCTCCACCTAATGCTACATCACCTGTCCTAAAATCCCCAATGGTGATTGTATTTGTCAGCTTTGCTAATACTGCTGGATCTCCTATTTGTAATGTTGAAGAAATATTATATCCCAAATAATCTTGTTTAACTGGAAGATGCTGTACTGTTTGTCCGTGGGATCCAATTAAATCTACATCAGTAAGCGGAAAATTTAAATTTTCACATAATGTATTAATAGCCTCAAAGTAAACATTTGGAATTAGAAAATTTAATTGAGATAAGTCTTCTACATTGCTGGTTTCTTTGATTGAATTTTTTAATAACATATTTTTCACCCCTTTCGGAAAGGGATATTCTAGAAATCCAATCAAATCAAGCTTAGTAAATGTACTGTTACCTTCAATTTCTACAAGAGCAACGTCAATTCCATCAAGAGAGGTACCAGACATGATTCCTATTACATTTTTCTTATCTTTGTTTGATATATCAACTAATCTTTTCATAAGATGACCATCATATATTTAATAATTTCTCATTTAAACTTGCTAATTTTATAGAAGAAATTCGAATTAATATTAGGACTAAATTTTGGAGCATTTACTTGGAGCTCACACCTCCACTTCCGGCGGAGTTTCTAAAGCAGTAGAAAGAGCTATAAATTTGGGCTTTACGGCAATGCAAATTTTTACTAAAAATAATAATCGCTGGCTTGCCAAACCATTAGAGCAAAAGGAAATTAAAAAGTTTAAGATAAACATAGAAAACTCAAATATTAAATTTGTTGTTGCTCACGATTCTTATTTAATCAATCTTTGCGCTTCAAACCCGGAATTGTTAGAAAAATCAAGAGTAGCCTTGATAGACGAATTAACAAGATGCGAACAATTAGGGATTCCTTTTTTAAACTTTCATCCCGGTTCTCATACAGGGAGAGGTGAAGAAGAAGGATTAAAAGTCATTGCTGAATCAATTAACATGGCTCATGATAAAACTAAAGACTTTAAAGTAAGCAGTATGCTAGAAATTACAGCAGGGCAAGGAACTGCGCTAGGTTACAGATTTGAGCATATTGCAAAAATTATTGAACTTGTTGAATCAAAAGAAAGAATGAGTGTTTGCATCGACACTGCACATTTATTTGCTGCCGGATATGATTTTAGGTCAAAAGAAACATACTACAAAACAATGCAAGATTTTGACAGAATAATTGGAATTAGTAAACTGGAATGTTTTCACATGAATGATAGTAAAAAGGAATTGGGCAGCAGGGTTGACCGTCATGATCATATTGGCAATGGGTTTATTGGAATTGAAGGATTTAGAAACATTATGAATGATGAAAAACTAGTATCAGTCCCAAAAATTCTTGAAACTCCAAAAGGGAAAGATCAGCTTGAGGATTTGGAAAATTTGGAAGTGCTGAAAAATTTAATGAAATCTTGAAAACTACTTTGGATTCAAAACTCTACCTACCATAATACCGGTATGTCTGTCTATTATTTTTACATAATCTGCAAGCGGTTGTGCTGTTATCTGTAATTTCTTTCCGCGTAAGGGAGCATGCATAAAATGTATTCTTCCGTCATCCATTTTAACTGCCATTCCAGTATGGGAAATATCCAATCCATCAGCACTTGCAGTCAGTAAAATAATATCACCGTTTTGAATGCTATCCTCAACGCATTCTATAAAATTTTCAGGAATGTAATAATAATTTCTTGAATTGATTGAGTCTTCAATTGTACGCATTGCTTGAACAAATTTCGGATTATTTTTAAGCTGTTTATATAAATCTGAATTACTGCTCATAAAATTGATCTGCTTTGAAAATTCCATTCCGCCAATCTGTTTAGTAATATCTTTTACATTTCCACGTTTGTCATTGTCATATAGCCAATCTGAAGCATAATGAAGTCTTGAAGGATAATCATTAATTTTTCCACCTCTATATCTTATATTCTCCAATTCTTTTTGGTAAGCTTCAAATGTTGTTTTGCCTTTTTTTATACATCTTGCAAAAACTAGTGAGCTTTCAAAAAAGGTATAACAGTCTAATCCTGTTAAGTGTATTACGAGTTGCTCAGTTTCCCCTTTTTCTAAAGTAAATGCTTCGTAATCAAGTCCCAAAAAGGTTTTACCAATTTCAACTAATACATCACCAATTGGTTTTTCTGATAAGTTCTTTGAAACTGCAAACTCAAATTTAGATTTACAAATTTCAACATCTTCATTAGTGTAAATTGACTGCGCATGAAGAATACTTGTAAGAAAAAATATTGTAAGAAAAATCTTAAAATTTTTCATATTGGTAAATCCTCTTCTTCTGTTGATTGCTGCGTGACTTGCTCTGCAAAACTTGAATGGAACATATCTAAGTTTTCAAATCGAGCAAATTCTTTTATAAACTTAAGTCTAACATCACCGGTTGGGCCATTTCTCTGTTTACCGATAATAATTTCTGCAATACCTTCAGTTGATTCACCATCCGCAAATTGAGTTATACCATAATATTCTGGTCTATTTAAGAAAATTACAACATCGGCATCCTGCTCAATAGACCCTGATTCTCTAAGATCGGAAAGTTGAGGTCTTTTATCTGTTCTAGTCTCCACAGCTCTATTCAACTGAGATAGAGCAATTACCGGTACATTTAATTCCTTTGCTAGTGCTTTTAATGATCTTGAAATAGTTGAGATTTCCCTTTCCCTACTATCCATTCTTGCACTGGATGACATTAATTGAAGGTAATCAATAATTATCAATCCAACATTTTTTTCAGCTTTCAATCTTCTTGCTTTCGCACGAATCTCAAGAACAGTTTGGCCGGGAGAATCATCAATATAAATTGGAGACTGACTAAGCTTGTGTGCAGTTCTACTAATTCGCGGTCCATCTTCCGCCTTAAATTTTCCGGTTCTAACATTATGAGCATTAATTCTTGCTTCCGCGCAAATTAAACGGGTAACTAGTTGGATTGTAGCCATTTCGAGACTAAATATTGCAATTGGCACTTTATCATCAACAGCAGCATTACGAGCGGCCGATAGTGCAAATGCAGTTTTACCCATTGAAGGTCTTGCTGCAACAATTATTAAATCTGACTTTTGGAAACCTCCTAACAGGTCATCTAATCCCATAAATCCGGTTGGAACAGAAAAAGAAGAAATTTTCTTTGAGTGAATAGCTTCAATATGCTCAATCGCTTCTCTAACCGCTCTGTCCATTGATTTATATGATTCTTTAAGTCCGGCTTCAGTAATTTCAAAGATTTTAGATTCCGCTGCATCTAAAAGATCAAAAACATCTTCACTTCCTGAGTATGCATTTGTTGCAATCTCCATTGAAGAGGTAATTAGTTTTCTTAAAATCCATTTTTCTAAAATTACTTTAGAGTGGTACTCAACATTTGCAGCCGATGAAACATCTTGAGCAAGTTTACTAATGTATGATGGTCCGCCGGCATTTGTAACCTTACCATTTTTATTCAACTCTTCGTAAAGTGAAACCGAATCTATAGGTTCATTCGATTCAAAAAGAGAAATCATTGCTTCATATATGAGCTGATTCTTCTTGTCAAAAAAACATTCCGGCTGCAAAGTCTCAATTACTTTTGGAACTGCCTCTTGATCAAGGATCATTGCTCCAAGAACGATCCTTTCAACATCTACAGCTGCGGGCGGCTGTTTTGCAGAACTACTAATATTCTGATTTACTTGTTCTTCCATTTTCATCTATTTATTTAAACTATCAAATAATTTTCTAAACTTCTGTACGTCTTCCCAACAACCTCTTTTCCAATTAGGATTTCTCAATAATGCTGCCGGATGGTAAGTGACCATAGTTTTAATACCTTGAACCTCGTAAACATTTCCTCTTAATTTTGTTAAACTACTCTTTACATTTAACAAACTTGTTGCAGCAACTAATCCCATGCAAATTATAGCTTTTGGTTTAATTAATTCAATTTGCTTAAATAAGTACGGCATGCATTCCTGCATTTCGGCAGGCAGCGGATTACGATTATTTGGAGGTCGGCATTTTAATATGTTAGCAATATAAACATCATCCCTCTCAAAATTAATGGCTTTTAAAATATCAGTCAATAATTTACCTGCTCTGCCAACAAATGGAATTCCCTGCTTATCCTCTTCAGCTCCGGGGGCTTCACCAACGACCATGACACCAGCATTAGGATTACCTGTTCCGAAAACAAAATTATTTCGAGTTTTACCTAAAGGACATTTTTGACAATTATGAATATTTTCATAAAGTGAGTCGAGGGTTTTATAATCTGCTAAATTTTCAAACAAATTGTCTGTGGCCATATATAATTTTGTATCTTCTTTAACGATATCTTTTGCAAATTCGTTATTGATATCTTTGTCAATTATCTCAAATAGATCATCCCCAAAAATTTCTCTTTGATCTTTAATTGCTTCCAGTAATAGTTTCTGAGTGTTATTCATCGCTTAGAAGTAGTAAAAATAAAATTAGAATATAACTATAAAAGTATAGAAAACGAATAACAACTAACAAAATTCATAAAAAAAAAGGAAGCCTAATTTGACTTCCTTTAATAATAAATCAAAAATAACTTTTATTCTTCATCTGTTTTATATCTATATTCAATTTCTCCATTTGCCATTTTCTCAAGCGCCTGTACATGAGGTTTACTTCTTTTTTCAAATTCTACAGAAATTTTTTCTTGTTCAGTGTTGTCTCTATCATCAAAATCATCATCATTATTGGGAATAAATGTATTCATTAATGCATTAAATTCCAATTTATTATCTTCATTCAGTCTTCTTGCTTCTTGTGCTGAAACAATTATTGCTTCATAAAGATTTGCAGCCTTCGCTTTTAGATCTCTTAAATCTACAGGTTTTAATCCCATTTTATTCTCCTTTAGCTAATTCACTTTTTATAATTTCATTTACTTCTTTTTGTGCATCATCCAGATTATAATTATAAACATTATAATCGAATTTTTCTCTATAATTTAATTCCATTTCAGCTCTCGTAATTCTCTTCTTAAAATCCTCATCAGATTCAGTTTTACGATTCATTAATCTTTTTTTCAATTCTTCAATACTAGGAGGCGATATAAAAATTAGTACAGAATCATGATATACATCTTTAATATTAAGTGCTCCTTTTACATCAACTTCAAGTAAAATGGAAATTCCATTATTAATTTTTTCAAAGACTAATTCTTTTAATGTTCCATAATAATAACCAAAGAATTTACCCCATTCAAGAAATTCATCATTCCGTACTTTTTTCTTGAATTCATCCTTATCCATAAAAAAATAGTCAACTCCTTCCGTCTCAGTTATTCTTTTCCCTCTAGTGGTAGCAGAAATTGAAAATGCCAATTCCGGAAATTGATCCATTACATTTCGAATAATTGTTGTTTTACCGGTTCCGCTAGGAGCCGAAAAAACAAATAATTTTCCTTTTTTTTCTTTCAATTATTACTCTATGTTTTGAACTTGTTCTCTGATTTTTTCAAGTTCTTCCTTAATGTTTAAGCCTAAATGCGAAATTTCTGATGAGATTGATTTACTATTAATTGTGTTAACTTCTCTATTGATTTCTTGACAAATAAAATTCAATTTTCGACCAACATCTTTAGAATTTAACATAGTTTCATTAAATATTTTAATATGGCTATGAAGCCTGATGCACTCTTCAGTTATATCATGTTTCTCTGATAAAATTGCTAATTCTATTTGAAAACGATCTTTATCATCAACAAACTCTTCATACAATTTTTTGGCTCTTTCCTTAAATTTTTCAAAATATTCTACGTAGAATTTTTAGATAAATTCTCTATTTTACTTAAGGCTAATATTATATTTTCAATTCGCTGCTCCAAATCAAACTTTAATTCAGCACCTTCTTTAGCTCTCATTTCTATGAGCTTAACAATGGCACGCTCCAAAGAATTTACTAATATATCTGCTTCAACATCAATTCCCTTTTCAAGCTGATCAACCAAATTATCTTTGAATAAAAGTATCTGATCAAGAGTTATTTCTTCTTTAATATTTGCTGAGTCTTTTATCTTTTTAAGGAGATTAAATATTTTATTGAACTCCGATTGATTCAATGAAGACTCATCATTAAGAGAGTTATTTACGGCAACATTAAAATTTACGGATATTTTACCTCTAATAATTTTCGATTTTATTAAATCACGAATAGCAAATTCATGATGACTCAATTCACGAGGAAGTTTTATTGATAAATCTAAAAATCTGCTGTTTAAACTTCTAATTTCTGTTTCTAACGTAAAATTATCGTTTGAAAAAGTGTCGTTACCATAACCGGTCATACTTAATAGCATACAAAAACCCTAAAAAAGAATAACATTAAATTTACTCAATTTATTATTGGTATTCAAAAAAGAATAATTTGATCTACTGTAAATTAGAATGCTTCTCCAATTCCAATCTGGAATTCGAGATTGTCTAAAAACGGAGAATGTTTTAATCTGTTAAAAAAACTTCTTCTATCATATGGATTGTAAGCTTTAAATCCAAAATCTAATCTGATTGGAGCAAAATCCGAGTAATATCTAAATCCAAAACCAGCCGCAACAGCAAGTTCATCATATCTAAATTCGCGGTAATCATTCCAAACATTACCATAATCTACAAAGATTGCAGCTCCAATTTTTTCTGATAAATATTCCCTACCCTCTATTGAGCCTTCTAATAGGAAAAATCCGCCTGGTGTAATATTTCTTGCAACATTTTCAATCTCACTTTGCGTAAAATTTTCAGTAAGTACAATTTCAGTAACGGGCAGATCATTTGCCGTCCAGCCCCTTATTGAATTGCTACCACCGGCTGTTAATCTTTGGTTGAAAGGTATATCCTTCAAGTTACCATGATATTCTTGAATATTTCCCAATTTGAATTTAGCACCGAAAGAATCAAAAATATTTT
Source organism: uncultured Ignavibacteriales bacterium (assembly GCA_963710615.1). Classification (GTDB taxonomy): domain Bacteria; phylum Bacteroidota; class Ignavibacteria; order Ignavibacteriales; family Melioribacteraceae. Next base: position 168,505 of record CAVQBF010000002.1, on the reverse strand, counting down.
TAAAGTAAGGAAAATAAACCGTTGATGTAAAAACTAATTTATAATATGCGGTATGTTTAAAGTCATAGTTTCCTATATTACTAAATAAGTAAGGAATTGCATTTCCATCCTCAGCTAAAATAGTTAAAGAATAGCCTTCGGTAGGGAAAAGAAGGTCATCTGTTTTATTGGCAACTAATTGTACTCCAATAATTGCGTTGGTACTTTTTGTTGTTAATGAACCGGTTATAAGTGAATCGGGTAGTCTGTTTTTTAAATATTCTTCATCGAAAATATATTCGGAATTCTGCCAAGTTAAGTATGTTGAGAGAGCAGTCAGGTAAATATATGGAGGTAGCTCGAAATTTAAATTTAACTTAGCTCCGTATATATTGGCATTCCATTGATTTTTCTTTTTTTCTAGAGTGTAAAAAGTTTCCAATAATGTATTTATTGGTCTACCAAAAAGGAAAGGTTGCTCAACACTAATTCGGGCATCTGCAAAACCAAATATATTGCTGCTTGTTAAATTCGCCTCTTTTATAAACTCTGTAATATTTTGGGCTGCAGCAGAAGTACCGATTGTTAATTTTCGTGCTCCACCGAGGAAATTTTTATTAGTATATGTTAACCCTAAACCCAGTTTGAAAATATTATCTTCATTTATTCCAATTATCTCAGGTGAAAGTTCATTTAACAAACCAACATTTGTGATAATGTTAACAGGGACATGATTTTTATTAGTATCCGCTACATTACCCGCGATAACAGCAGAGGAGAATAAATTTGTACGGTATAATCTTATTTGAGCGCGTTTTAAAGTATTATAGCTATAATAACTTTCTGTGGTTATGTTTGCAAGTTCTTCAATTAAATTTTCACTTACTAAATCTTTTCCAGGCCCACTTTTCTCAACAGTAACTCCACTTATTCTGTATCTGTTCCCCAATTTAAACTCGGTTGTTATATCCACAAGATTTAAAAGAGTATCAACTTCAACTATTGGTGTAGTAGATTCAATCAGCATATAGCCTTTATCTTGAAGATAATTGATTATTATACTATTATTAATTTCAACAAGTAATTCAGAATAAATATTCGTTGTATCAGTATCAATATTATTAAAAATATATGAATAGAGATCAGGGGGTAATTTTTTCAATCCATTTAGATTGTAATTTCTCAAATATGATGGATTGTTTTCTTGAATTTTAAAAATCAGACTAGCTTCTTTTGAACCGTTGTTTTCAATTGAATAATTGGCACTTATTTTAGTCTTAAAATACCCATTAGCTTTATAGAAATTAGTAAGTATCGCAATATCATCTCTAATAATCAAAGAATCAAAGTAATTGGCAGGATTACCAAAACTTGTGAAACTATCCAGAAATTGAGAAATCCAACCCGGACTTTCTTTCGAAAAAATAATATCCTCAAGCTCAGTATTATCAAAAGATTCATTCCCTATAAATTCTATTTCAGTAAGTTCAATTTGCGATTTCGATTGTCCGATAGCATCCTTCACCAAAAAAGTAGATAGCAATATTGTAAAAAGATAAATGATTTTATAGTTTGAGGAATATTTCATTAAACTAATTCTTTATGGTTACTCTTGTTCCAACCTTAACAACTGAAAGGAGTTCATCAACATCTTCGTTACTTATTGCAATAGAACCGTTCGTCCAATTGAAAACAAAAGGAAGGTTTTTAAAAATAATATTGTATTCCCCAATTCCCTGTATTCCAATATCGTTTCCTAAAACAGTATGTTTAAATGAGCACTCATTTTCACGTAAACTATTTGAAATAGCAATAAACTGATCTTTGGGAATGAGGTTTAACCTTAATGCCTCAGCAGCATCTGCTATATTTGGATAATTTAAGTAAAGTTTTTTATAATAAATATAATTTGTATCAATTTTACAAATTTCATATTCGCCAATTGGAGTCACAAGATCATCTTTCGATATCTTTTGTGAACTATTGTTTCGTCCAAAAACTGCATTGTACTTTTTAACTAATGTAGTATCAGAAAAGAGAGTTAGAGAATAATTTCTTCTATCAACAACTATTGAAGGATTAGAAAATGTACTTAAATTCTTATTTCTCATAGCTTCTGCCAATGTGACTTCTCGGAGATTAATTATTATGCCATAAACAATAATCCCAGAAAAGAACACAAGAACACTGCTCATAATGTAAATTATATTACGTAGCATTTACCTAAGTTAATTTGATAGTAAAAAAGATTTTAATATTAAATATACTAAAGAGATGATATTATTTTGGTGTGTATTTATATTTTGTGGTCAATATTTAAAAACAAAAATCTTCCCTCAATTGAAGGAAGATTTAATAATATAGTTTATAATTATAAGGAGTAACAATAAACTAAGAAGCTTTTTGCAAATCTTTAATCAGCCAGCTTCGTGATTTTAGATAATATTTTTTTATTACTGCTTCATCAAATTCTAGCGCCCAAACAACGTCAGGATTAACTTGAGATATAATTTCTTCATCCGCATTATTAAATTTTAATCTGTGATAATAAATTTCGCCACTTGTTGATTTATATAAATTATGGTTTAATTTATTACTTCCTCTGTTGTCAATTGTCCAGTCAAATTTTTCTGCTTGGTACATTATTTTTACTCCTTAATCGAATTTCGTTTGTTATTTGATACTCTTAATTCAACATTAGTGCCAAGAGTATTTTGTTGGAAAACAGCCCAAATTCGAAGGATTTGTAAAAATAACTGTCTCTAATGATTATACTAAATTGAGTTGATGTATTAATTTGAGACGATGGGGGGATGCGGTTTGAAAAAATGGATATATAAATTTAAAACTTTATACAAGAGTATAATTCATTTTGCAGACTGTAATTAATGATATACTAAAATACCTTAAATAGTATTAGAACAAACCTTTTATCCAATCTAAGGCTGTAAAGAAGTGGTCCTAAACAACCGAGGTATGAAATATTTGTATGAAAATTATTTGAATACTGTACACCCATTAAATCTTTAAGTGAACCATTTATAAGTGAAAATATTGTAATAAGAATTCCTACGATTCCATAGATTAATTGTAGGGGTGGCTCGGATTTATAACCAATAATTAAGATTTCAACAAAGATCCAGATTATCAATAAAACCCCAATACCAATTGAAGCCATACTTGACCAACTTTTTAAATTCAAAAATCCAAATAGAACTATAACTGGAAATATTCCAAGAGCTGAAAAGAGTATTAGACCTGGAATTAAATAATTGTTGAATGGTGATTTTTCCAAAAAACTAATTGGTAGATTAATTAACTGTCCACTAGGATCAATGATTAATAAAGCGCCACCTATCACCCCACTTATCGCTTGAAAGAATAATAATGCAGTTAAAACTATCCTAATTACTTTTTTAAATAACATTCTAAATAAGCTCCTCCATTAAAATAAAGTATAAAATAAGCTGAAAGTACTTTATACTTCCAGCTCGAATTTTTGATTTCTTAAAAGATATAAGATAAACCGACTCCTACTGATAAATAATTCAAATCAAGTTCTATATTATTACTATTTAAATCAGCATCTGTTAATAATGATCTAAAACGGATAGTTGGAATAAGATTCAAGTTCTCATTTAGCTGAAAAAGTAAACCAGCTCCAACTTGCCAACCAAATCCATGTCCCCGAATCTAAAGTTATATCTCCATCTTCATTTTCAATTTCAATGTGGTTGTAAATTCCACCCGCTCTTATTATATAATTTAAATTAATATCAGTGAAAGGATGAATGAATTGCAAACCAAAAGTATAACCAGTTTCTTCAAAATCTGTTTTTACTTCAGGAATAAAATTATCAGTAGGAAATTGATTCCATCCCCACCCAGCATAAGCAGCCAAATGTGGTAAGAATCGATAAGCCAATGTCCCTTCAAATCCATATCCGAGATCCATGTCTGCATCTGCGATATCACTTGTTACATTAGAACCGTTTAATCTAAATTCAAAACTAAATTCATCCTGGGCTTGTAAATTTTTGATTGATATTAAAAAAACAATACTTAACATAATACTTAATGTGTTTTTCATAGCTACATATCCTTACTGAAGAATTCATAACTCTATGAACAATTGTTCAGTTGAGTGGGAAAAAAAGATTATAAATTCTTCAATTTTTAATTTCGTAATCTGTTCATTTTCAAAATATTCTAATAATCTTGAACTTTATAAGAATTAAATCACCTCCATTTTTATTGTTATTCTGTTAAAAAATATTATAATGACTGTCAAATCAAAGATTTATACCAAACATTCATACTCTCAATTTTACCGGAAATGTTCGTGTTGTTGATTAAAGTACCTGAATATTTATAATCTAGCTTAGCAAATGTAATATTCATTCCCGGGTGAAAATGAACGTGCAATTGTATAAAGAGTTTTCATCTCCCTTTTTTTCATTTCTATTTCCATTTTATGAAGTAATAAAAGTGATAAATTGTTACCAGCATATTCAGGATCAGTTGCAAAATCAGTCATTTCTGCATTAGCAGATGCTTCATCCATTTCTGCAGAAGAAGCTGCAACTAATTGATTATTGAAAAAAGCACCGAAGTAAACAATATTCTCTTTCATTGTTTTTTTTATATAATCCTTATTAAAAATTGGGAATGGATACGTTTTAAATACCAAATCATACAACTCAGATAAATTTTCAATATCCGCCTCCTTTAAAACTCGAATATGAAATGAAGGATTATTACTCAATTTAGTAAATGTATCCTTCTTAGTTTCATGCAAGATTAATATTCTTTTTAATCTTCTCTTCTTCCTCCTCCGAAATCTTCGATCTTGATTCCTTAATAAATTTTGAGAAGAAATAAGTATTAATCTTACCATTGTAGAAGTTTGGTATTTCAGCTTCGTTAACATAGCCTTCATTCTCAAAGCCTTTTTTTGCCCAACTAGGGACCTTTGCAAAGATTTTCGTATAGTTTTCTTCTTCTGCCAGATTTTCAATTTCTTCAATAATATCCGGATAGTTATCTTTGGCCAGTTTCATCAAGTAAATTCTATTATTGCTTTTTCCATGTTGAATAATTGAATCATCTAATTTTTCTATCCTGTCATACATTTTTTATACTCGCGCTTTTATATTGTGAAATAGTTATAAAAGTTATTGCAGAAAGAGTAATACCAATTATGCTTGGATCTAAATTCCAGAGAATTTTAATCTCTCCTATAATTAGTATAAGTGCTGAACTTCCTCCAACTATCATTGCTGATAGAGCTGCTGTTGAATCACTTTTTTTCCAAAAATAGGCACCCAAAGTAGGTACAAAAAGTCCTGCAACCATAAATGAATATGCATGTAAAATGATTTCCAAAACTGTAGTGAAGGAACTTGCAATTATTAGTGTCAATCCACCAATTACTAGGGTAACTATTTGAGAAACTCTGATTAAAAATTTATCGGAATTATTTTTAAGAAAATATCTTTCAATAATATCATTGGTAAAATTTCCTGAAGACGCAATTAAACAGCTATCCGCTGTAGACATTATTGCAGAAAAGTAGGATGCAATAACAATCCCAGTAATACCAATAGGTAGAACATCTTTTAGCAGCATTGGCATTGCCATTTCCGGTTCAGCGTTGGGGAAAAAAATTCTTGCTGTCATTCCTAAAAATACTCCAAGAAATGCCATTACTGGATATTCTAATAATCCTGCCAAATAAAATGCAAGTTTTGCATCTTTCTCGTTCTTACAAGAATAAATTCTTTGATATAATGTCATGGCAATAAACCAAATCGGTACAATTGTAAAAAACCAATTGACAAATTGAATTAAAGAAATATTACTTAAACTAAAAAATTCTTCCGGTAAATTTTCTTTAAGTGCTTGAAAATCCTCCAACTTCAGAAACTGAAAACGGAACGCCTAACAAAAGAAGACCCCCCAACAAAATTACCCATTGAACTGTATCTGTATATATTACTGCTTTAATTCCACCGAGAACTGTATAGATTAAAACTATACCTGCCATAATGTAAAGAGCAAGATTGAGTGGTTCCATAAAAGTAATATCAGAAAAAATTGTACCAGCAGCTAATTTGGCTCCAGCTAATATTTGAGCGCCTGTAAATCCCAAATAGCCAATTCCAGAAATTAATGCAGCCGCCAAAGCTACATTAGCACCATATCTATTACGAAGGAAATCAGGGTAAGTGAGCATTCCATTTTCAGCATCAATTTTTTTAATTCGGGGTATAATAAGTATAGCCGCCAGCCAAGCTCCAACTAATCCGGTGAATAATAACCAACTTCCGGAAATTCCCATCACAAAACCTAAACCTCCCAATCCAATTGAAAATCCTCCGCCGACATCGGTAGCAACAATTGACATTCCTATATGACTAGCTGAAATATTTCTACCGCCCACATAATAATCTTCTCTATTCTGATTTTTGCGATAAAAGTAAATTCCTACTGCAAGTACACAGCTGAAAGTAAATTCCAAAAATTATAAAATCGTAAATATGCATTATTATAACGCCGGATCAAGTTTTTTATTACCAGATTTAATAATCGCATCATTAACCATTTCATCATGATTATCTTGGATCAGCCCAAAGTTCTTTACCCTCTTCGGGTAATAAATCCAATGGATCAAAATATAAATATACTTTTTCTTCATCCACACTCGGGCTTCGGTATACACTGATACCGGTTTCTTTATCATAATAATCGTAACTATGAAGATCACGCTTGCCTCCACCTCCCGGTGCATCTGTTACAAACAATGGAGTATTGAAACCAGCAGTTGTTCCTCTTACTGATAATTCCAGTTCAACTGAATCGGCAACTCTTGTTCTTAATGCTTCAACACCTTTTACCATATCATGTTGATATACATAGTAGGGTTGAACATTCATATAAGAGAGCTTACTAACTAAGTGTGTCATTTCATCAACATTATCATTTACATCTTCTAATTAGAACGCTCTGATTTCTTACTGTAACACCATGTTTAAATAAATACATCATTGCATCTCTTGTGATTGCCGTTATTTCGTTGGGACTATTAAAATGTGTATGCAATAACTACTTCCTTTCCCATTTTTCTTCCTAATTCAACAACATCAATTATCGCATGATGTCCAAGCTTTATCAGTCTAATATTTTCATTGGCATTACAGCTGGTCCCTTTGTTGCATACCTTATTCGTCTTACATGAGGAATTGCTAAGTAATAATTCACCGATTTGTTTTAATCTTTCAGCGCGTGAGCATGTAGGCATCGCCACCGGATACAACAACATCTTCAATTTCGGGTCGTAGATGCTATATAGGCAAATGCTTCATTCCATTTTTTTGGTACAGGCTTAAAACTATACTTTGTTACCAAATCAGTATCACTGCCAATGGCATAACTTCTTGTGCAGAAGCGGCAGTAAACCGGACAAACATCCAATGGAAGAAATAGCGCCTTATCAAAATAACGATGAACTAATCCTGAAGTTGGAGAATCTTCTTGTTCACTTAATGAATCAAGAAGTAGTCTTGGGTGATCTGGTAAATTACCAGAAGCTGTAGGAATAAATTGAATTCTTAAAGGATCGTTGTAAGGATCTTCCCAATTAATGAGACTAAGATATATATGGTGAAAGTCTCAAATTCATTGGGGTTTGCTCCATCCCTTTATGAACGTCATCCAAAAACTTTTGATCAACTAAATCTTCTAATAGTTCATCAAGGTGATCAACTTTAGTAACAGAATTTTGATTTTGAAATTTGGGATCCATAAATTCATCTTTACTAACATTTTTTAGATATGGGATTCTTTGCCAAAAAAATGAATCATCAAATTCACGATGTTTTAGGTCTTTTCCATCTACTGCTCCCTTAATGTGATTAGGTATTTCAACGTTTTGCAAATTATCCAATTTTTCATGGTCAGTAATCTTATCCGGTAGATCAGATACTTTTTCGGCATCGTTAATTATATCAATATCTTTCTGTGTATAAATCATTTAATTTCCTTTCTCTTATTAGACTTAACCTTTAATTTTATTTAAACAATTTTAAAATTTTCTTTTACTTACATATGTTTATTCAAAAGAAATACTATTACCATCATAGGTTCTAATATTATCCATTTTTTTTAAGGTAGACCATTCTGAATAATTGGTAAATTCCTTAGGCAAGAATATCAATATTTCACTTTTTACATCTCTTACATTTAAAATAAATTCAATTGTATCTACGGATTTATGTGATTTATCTAATACAATAATCTTTATTTCAACATGCTTTATGAGTTCCAATGAAGAAAGTATTGAAGATCTAGTAAGAGGAAATATTCTCTTCTTCAATAAGTTTTTTACAATTGGACTATCATCATTATCTGTTATGATTAATATTTTTTCATTCACATTCAGCATCATAAACCTTCTATAAAACCTTTATCCAAGTCATTAATCCCTGAAGAATCATTTCAATTGAAAATGTTCCAACAATGAGAGCTGTAATTCTTCCCATTATTTCAATGTATCTTTCAATTAATTTTTCTTTTCGGGAACTTATAAAATCGTGCAGTATTTTTAACAAAATCATAATTACCAAAGATGATAAAACAGCAACAAATATTGATAGTATAGCCAGGAATATTTCTAATTTTTCTCCAATAACTATACTAGCACTTATTGAGCCGGGACCAATCAAAATCGGCATTGCAATTGAGCCTACAATATGATTTGGTTTTCCTCTCAATTGTCTTACTGCATCAACACCCTTAAAAACAAACTGTATCCCAATAAAAAGAAAAATAATTCCTCCGAATATTTGAAATGATGCAAAATTTGCTTGAATTACATTTTCAAATATCAAATCTTTGGTTATTGCGAATAAACAAAATACAATGAAACTTATCGCCCCTGCACGAAAAATAATTTTTGAAAAATCAATCGGCTTAAGTTCTTGCACCAGATCGATTAAATAGATTACAATCAAAAAAGGATTTAATAAAATGAAAAGTAGAATTACTGATGATACAACTTCATTTCCGTTGAACATTATATAAAATGAGAAATTTAAGAATTAATCATTAATATACAAGTATAATGCCAGACACAAGCTATTAGCTTAAGTAATTGTAATAATTGGCTTTAGACTTTTATTTAATATATGTTGAAAGAGGAATTAGTGATGTAATAAGTGTATGTAAAGTTTCTGCACATAAGAGCTCAACAAAAAAAATATTGAGTGCACAAATGGGAAGAGTTTAAATTTATTTTCAGGAACAGACTTTATTCAAGTTGCTTTTTCAGAAACATACAAAAAAAATAAATATAGAATGTGCATTAACTGCACACTCTATATTTTGTACTTTTCTAGTTTATTGTACAGAGCTCTTCTGCTTATACCTAAAAGGATAGCAGCTTCCTTACGGTTGTTGTTAGTGGCAGTCAATGCGCTTACAACCATTTCTCTTTCTACATCTGCAAGAGGTGTTCCAATATTGAAGAATAATTTTGAGATCTTCTTTCTTTTTTTATGAAATCGCGATGGTAAATGATCAACTTCTAGTGCAGAATCATTACAAACAAGTACTGCTCTTTGTATTACGTTTTTAAGTTCTCGAACATTTCCAGGCCAATCAAAATTCATAAGGGCATCAATCACTTTAGGTCGAACCAAAGTAATATTTTTCTTATACATCTTGGAGTATTTTAGCATCATTTCTTCAACTAACAACGGAATATCATTTTTTCTTTCCCTAAGCGGAGGTATTGAAATACGAAAAACATCTAATCGGTAAAAAAGATCAGTTCTAAAAACTCCCGATTCTACCAAACTATCAATATTTTCATTTGTTGCAGCAATTAATCTTCCATTGCTTTGAAGAAGTCTTGTACCCCCTAGTCTTTTAAATTTTTTCTGCTCTAATAATCGTAATAAACTTACCTGAACTTTTTCATCCATCGTATCAATTTCATCTAAAAATACTGTCCCTTTATCTCCTTGTTCAAAGACTCCTTTATGCTGATGTAAAGCTCCCGTAAAAGTGCCCTTTTCATGACCGAATAACTCACTTGCCACCAAGTCTGATGGCAACGCTCCAAGATTAACGGCAAGATATGCCTCATCAGATCTTTCACTCATTTTGTGTATAGTGTAAGAGACTAAATCCTTACCGGTTCCAGTTTCACCTAAAACTAAAACAGGTATATCAGTTTTAGCAGCTTGCCAAATCTGATCATAAACTTTCAGCATTCCTGTTGTACCGCCAATAATTTCACCGAATCTATTTTTCCCTTTATTATTAATTATATTTTTATCAATTATTTTTGGCTGTTTTTCAATTGCAGTTTCTATGATAAGTTTTAATTCTTCGTCATTAACGGGTTGTTTTACATATTGATATGCCCCTACTTGCAAAGTCTTAACTGCATTAACAACATTTTCTTCTTTAACAAAAATTAGGATTTGAATTCTTGGATTAGATTTGGTAATAAACTTTATTTTAGCGCGTGAAGTTTTAGGATTTATACTAATAATATCATCAGTTAGTATGACAATTAAAATATTCTGAAGCAATTCTGTATCTAAAAGTGACTCAAGATTTTTAAATTCTAGAATATTTACTTTTGGTTCAGTTATTAATTTTTTTATTCTGCTTTCTAATTTTAGAGATTTATCTTCTCCAACTATAGCTATAGGTATATTATTCATAATACTGATTTAAATTAACAATGACTTTAAACCTAACAGTATCAATGAGATAATACAAATTATCTGACAAAAAGATTGCGAATTTAATTTTTATTTTTAAAAATTTTGGGATAAAAAAAAGCGGATGAACATGTTCATTCCGCTTTAAAATAAAATTTTAATATCCTTTTATTTCGTTTCTTTTGTTCGCTTAACAACAGCAATCATAAATCCAATAACCATTAAAATAACACCCGACCAAATTAAATTGATAAATGGTTTTATGCTTGCCTCAATAGAGAGAACCTCAGTTTTTGTTGCAACAATTTGCTCATCATTTGCACCACTTAAACTTTTTAAGACTAGGTTTACCGAGCCGCTTGCGTCGAGATTTGTCATTTCAATAAGCAGATCAATATCTTCAAGTTGTGATGCAATAAATTTACGGTTTCCCTCAGTGCTGCTCATTTTTGGTTCAACTTTATAAGTTTTTCCGTAGGCATCAACCGTAAGATTTGCACCAATTGTAAAACTTCCGCCACCCATCATTGCTGACATTGCATCTGCCGGAAAATCAAAGCTGTCAAATGAAATTTTATTCCCCTTATAATCAATTGATTCACCTTTTTTCAAAGTGACTCTTTTACCTTGATCTGAAGTAGTTGTTGCACTAGCCCCATCTTCATAACTTAAGGGAGTAACGTAGAAATCTTTTGTAAGCATCATCCAGATATCCGGTTCGCGCATTAAACTATTGTTAAAAGAAGATACAAACATAACCGGAGATACAATTGTTGAGGAATTGCCTTTTTCAACTTTAATATCAAAGGCATATTTCTCGCCATTTTCAAAAGGTTTATAACCTAAAAATGTGAGATCATAACCAAAAATATTTGCCGTTTTACCCTTCTCCAAATCAATTGAATCTTGAGAAGTAAAACCTCCTGTGGCAACTACACCAAGTAAAAATAATGCAATCCCAATGTGAGCAATATATGCTCCGGCGCTAGTCAATTTCTTCCTAGCAATTTTGTAGGCTATCTCAAAATTTACTACTAAAGAAAAAACTGCAGAGAATGAAAGCAGTATTTGCATTATCTCAGTAACACCACCCCAAAATACTATTACTACAGTTCCAACAAGAGAAATAGCTAATGGAGTTAACAATTGTTTCCAAATATATTCGCCGCTATTTGATTTCCACTTAAGCAGTAAACTAAAACCGTTAAGAAAACCAATAATAATTGCTATTGGTAGATTTAGTTCGTCATAAAATCTAATTTCAACTGCTTGACCAAAAATTGGGGCTGATGTTCCAGCTAATACAATTATAGCTGAAGCTAAAATTGCCACAGCTCCAGTAAATACGGCCAATTCTCTGGATAATACACTTTCTTCCTCGTCAAATTCCTCATTTAAGTACTTCCATCTATATCCAAATCCAACCATACCAATTACAATAAAAGAGCCAATGAACAAAACAAGCATTAAATAAACTAACATTCCAGGTTCAGTGAATGAGTGAACTGAAGAATCGCCTAAAATTCCGCTTCTTGTTAAAAATGTACTATAGAGTACAAAAATATAAGTAAGCATTGCTAGAATAAGATTTGTTTTTACAAATCTGCCTGCACCACCTTTTGATTGTGTTTTTTTCTGAATTACTAATGTGTGAATAGAAGCAACACCAATAAGCCATGGAATTAGACTTGAGTTTTCAACGGGATCCCAACCCCAATATCCGCCCCAGCCGAGGATTCCATAAGCCCAGTAACCACCTAACATTATTGCTAAACCAAGCACCATAGTGCCTGCCAACATCCATGGAAAAGCTTGCTTTACCCAATCTTTATATTCGTTTTTTATTATTGCAGCCATAGCAAATGAGAAAGGAACTGCTGCCATTGAAAACCCAACAAATAAAAATGGTGGATGAATTTGCATCCAGAAATTTTGAAGTAATGGATTTAAACCTTTTCCCTCAATGATAAAGTCTTTAATAGCAACTCCATTTGCAGCTAGCAACGAATAAAGCTGGGAATCAATTTTTACAAAACTTTTATTTGCTGCAGTATCTTGAAAAAAATAATTCTGCATAAACGGCAGGGACAAATATTGAGAATTTAAAAATTTTGTTTCAATAAATGACGGGTCCATCCAAATAAAGTTGAAAGGACTTTTAAGTAACGGTGTTACTAAGAATAAGAGAAATGTTAAGCTTAGAGAGAACACCATCATAACCCTTGGTTCAAGGTCACCCCTTTTAGATGTGTATTCTAAAAGAACTATACCAACAATAGCAGTGAATAAAACCCAAAGTAGAAAACTTCCTTCTTGTCCGCCCCAAAATGTAGATAAAAGCAGACCGGTTGATAAACCACTGCCGCTATAGTTAAATACATATTGGTACTGATACTGGTGTGTTAACACAGCATAAAATAAGAGAATACTAGCTAAAATTGACATAAGTGCCATCACGTGGTAGCCAATTCTAGCTTTTACCAATGTATTTTCGTAACCTTTATAGGTGAGATAATACATAGTTATAGTGAACAATCCGGCAATAAACCCGATTGTAATAGCAATATTACCAAGCATAAATTTTCCCCTTTCCCCTTAAGATTTGGAGGATTCGTCGAATTGTTCTTCGTACTTTGAAGGACATTTAGTTAAAATATCTTGAGCATGAAAATGTCCGTCCGTGTACTTACCGGTAACAACTACAGAAGTAGAAGATTCAAAATTATTAGGTATCGTTCCGTTATAAACAACTTTCATTTCATTACCTAAATAATCTTTCATGTAAAAAGAAAATTCTTTTTTGCTTTTATCAACCATGTAGCTTTTTTCTTTTACCCAACTTCCTGTTGCTTTCATTGTTTTTGATGAAGCTGCGATTTTGGAAAAATCTTCTTCATAAGAGATGTTTGTTTCGGTGAACAAATATCCCATAATAGCTAAAAATACTACTATGATAATTCCACCAAACATATATTTATTTTTCATTTTTCTGACTCCTTAATGTCTAGTTCTATCTCTTTCAATCTTTTATCAAGAATGTTTAAGTATATAAAAATTCCAACCCAGATTGTTAGAACAATAAAAAGAACTATATATAATGAATTATTTTCTAAGAAATTTAATAAACCTTCCAAAAGTATCCTCAAAAATGTTTACGTAAAAGTTTGTCTTTAAGTATTATTGACTTATATCCTAAATTCCACATCCAAAAATAGAACATTGTAAACGCCGTTAAAGAAAGATAAAAAATTACCTGCATTGTTCCATTCATTTTAAAATCCACAACCGGGCCTAAATTATCATCATTTGCTGAGCCTGGATGCAATCCTGTCATTATTCTAGGCATAATAAAAATAAAAAATGGAACAGTCAAAAAAGCAATAATTGAATAAACTGCCGAAAGTTTAGCCCTTTTATCCTCATTTTCAACTGCTGACCTTAAAGCAAATAATGAACCATATATTAACAACAAAATGAATATACTTGTTTCACGGGGATCCCAATGCCAGAAAGCTCCCCATGTAAATTTTGCCCAAATTGATCCGGTGACAGTTGCTAAGATTGTAAATATCATTCCTAACTGCAATGCTGCAGCAGATTTAGCATCATCATCCATATTTTGCTTTCTTAGGTATTTGATTCCATAAATCATTGCCATTAAAAATGCAATAACAGAAAGCCAGGCAGTTGGTACATGGAAAAAGATAATTTTAGCTTTCTCTTCCAATCCGGGTATATTTGGAATCTCATACCAAACTGAAGGACTTGGAACAATTGGCAGGGCAAAACCGGCAACTATTACAATTACCATTAAAACAAACAGAATTGATCTATATATCATAAATAAATTTCTTAAAAGGTAATAACAAATATAAAAATTAAATACTAGCTAAAAAGAATAAATTGTCTGTTAAAACAAATAATCAATAACAAAGATATGCTAATACTATTTTTTATTCAAGGTTATTATAAATCTTAAAGACTATTAGAAAACATATTCTAAAAAAATAGGAAGTATTACATTTAGTAATTTTTCTCGGTTTACATTCAAATTTTTAATTCATTTTTACTTTCACTGTTCATTTAACTATTTATTTTAAAATTATCATCTTCTTAGTTTCGATAAATTCATCATATTTCATTCGATAATAATACACACCGCTTGTTAGTTGACTGGCATCAAAATGAACAGAATAATTTCCGGGCGCATGTTGTTTATTTACTAACGTTTTTATTTCATTCCCCAAACCATCATATACTTTTATTCTTACAGATTGAATATTTTCATCCCCTACTTTGGGTATTGAATAGTTAATTGTGGTTACGGGATTAAAAGGATTTGGATAATTTTGTTCTAAACTAAATTTAGATTCGAAATTTTCATTATTAACCAAAACAGTATTTTGGCTATAATCAAAAGCTATTCTGCGTGGAGCAGTGCTTGTTTCATAAGTCTTAAGAAGTGATCCTTCGCTGTTGTAAACATTTAATGAACCGTTAGCAGCAAAATCTTTCGCATCGGTTAAGTAATGATTTCCCGATAAATAATCGTAACCATAGCCATAAGTAAAAAGAACTGTTGGGTCTGAAACTGCAGATTTCACCTCACGTGTTAATAAATCTAGACCTACAATTTGGTTGGTTGAAGATTTGAAATAAATTGTATCACTATTTTTATCAATGTTTATATCTTTCCCAAAACCAAATTCAGGGATTTCTAATGAATCAACTTTTGCAAATGTTGTTAATTCAACTTCATAAATAGTTCCATTTGTACAGCCAATAAGTAAATTTCCATCATTGGAAATTGCTAGAGAAGAGGGATCTTTCCTAACCGTGATTATACTCACAACTTCATCTGTTTCACTACTAATAACTGTTATGGTTGAATCTGAATCGCCACCCCACAAGCCATTATTTGCAACAAACACATGGCCTTGGAAAGAAATTATCTCCTGGGGATAAACACCAACCATTATATCTTTAACAATGCTAAAGTCGCTCTTATTTACTACAGTAACACTGCTTGCCGGTCCATTTGTAACATAAACTTTTTTATTAGAAATTGTGAGTGAATAGGGATTAGTCCCAATTTCTTGAGCATTGATAACTGTTCCATCTTTTTCTAATTTATATATTTTTCCGGGTCCGCCAAAATTTCCTTGTTCAACAACATAAATATTTTGATCGTCAACAAATAATCCATCGGGATAAAGACCAATATTGCCTGGTCCGAATATACTTTGTGTAAAATCAGATCCTGGTAAACTTAATTTACTTAACATTGATGTACCTGCGTTAAATCCGCCTTCTGACAAAATATATACTCTATTTAATTGTTGAGCGTTTACTACAATTGCTAAAATAATTGTTAAGAACATTAGTATATTTTTTTTCAACTTTCCCTCTTTTTAATAATTGACAGAAAAAATAATTTTATAATATCGCAGAGGCATTGGATAACCTGAAACTACTTCGAATTCTGTGTTAGTTATGTTGTTTGCTTCAAATTTTATTTTAGTATTTATATCAAAATATCTTAACTTAAGGCTTATATTACTATTAATTACGTAATATGGTTTTAGTTTATTTTTGTTTGAAAAATCCGAATACCGATTTCCGCTGTACGAATAGAATAAATTAATTTCTAAATCTTTATACAAAACTCCAAAATTTAAATTTGCCGATTGAAGAGGAATGTAAGGCACAAACTTATTTTCAGATGGATCATTTAAGTAAGATGAACTTGTTTTTTTCGTATTAGTAAATTGGAAGCCTGAACTAAGATTAGCTTTCAAATCTTTTAATATTCTTTTCTCCGCGTTAATATCAAAAGAATAATTGTTAGAAACTGATTCTGATATATTTTGCGGTTCCCAAAGTCCACTGGGTTGGGGTGTCCAGACAATTTTGTTCTCCGCTAAAATATATGTATAAGTAAAATCTATTTGTCCATTTACAAAAGACAAAAAGCTGTAAAACACTCCTCCTTCAATATTAAAAGATTTTTCTGGTTTTAAATTTTCATTGCCAGAGTTTTTCCAATATAAATCATTAAAAGAAGGAGCTCTAAAATTTTTACCTGCGTTTCCTCTAATACTTGAATGAGCTTTGTGAGCCTGGCTGAAAGTTAAAACCAATTTTATAAGTGTAGGTTCCTTCAGAAATATCAGAAATATGATCATATCTTGCCGATGGATAAACAATTATTGATTTATATAATTTGTAAAATGATGACAAAAATAATGCATGTTGATTTCTCTTAATTCCAGAAAGCAGTTCGTTGCTTGCTAATGTTGCATGAGTAAAACTATAACCAGTAGTAAAACCGTAATTTTCTTTTTTAAATCTTAATTCGTTTGTTCCAGAGTAGACTAAATTTTTATATGTATTGTTCAAAAATTTACCTACAGAATAATCCATATAATTATTTTGAAAATTCAAATTGGTTTTTAATATAAAATCCTCGCTAAATTTGTTCTCAATAGAAAGAATATTATTCCAAATTTTATCATATTGATTTGTCGGAGCCGGTGCTGTCCCGGTTTCAATTCCCGGGACTTCTTTATCCTGGTCAGAATATGTTGAAAAAAGTTTTATCAAGTTCCTTTCATTCAAAATATATTGAGCACTAAATCCAAGATCATAAATTGAATATGCAGCGTTCTGTCTTTCCCTTAGCTCCTTTTCAATACCGTTATTAAAATGGTATTCAAAATTTCCTTCCGACTTTTCTTTATTGAAATTAATTCTAGCATTGAAGTCTCCAACTTCCTTATAAATGCCTAACGAGTAACTTGTAGTTTTAAAAGAGCCTTGCGAAATGGACGCATCAAATTTTGTTGTTCTTGATTCAGTAAGTAATTCTTTATTTTTAAGAACAATATTAATTACTCCGCCAATCGCATCGCTTCCGTAAATCGAACTAACACCATTATTTATTATTTCAATCCTTTCAATATTTTCTTTGGGAATTAAAGATAAATCAATATGTGAATTTTGAAATGAATTCAGTTTTACTCCATTAACAATAATTAAAGTATGCTCCGCGCCTAAGCCATTTGTAGAAATTGTAGTTAGCGCTGGCGTTAATCCGTATGATTTTAAGAATATATTCGATTTAGTTTTAAGAATATCGGGCAGTCTATTACCATTTATCGATTCAATTTCTTTTTCAGTTATAATTTCAATTTTAGTCGAAACGTCACTAAGTTTTGAATTTAGTTTATCAGAAACTACCGTAATCTCATCTAATTGATAATTATTCACTAAATTGGTTGAATCCTGAGCAAACACTCCTTTTATCAGCACTAGAATCAAAATGACAATATGTTTGTAAATATTTTTCAATTGCGATTATGATCATTTTTAGGGAGGAAACTTTCTTTATAAATATTTATTGATTCTTGTATTGAGTGTGTAAAACAAAGCTTGTTTATTTCAAACAATAATTTGTTTAAATCGAATTTAGAGGTTTTGTAGATGATGGAATAATATTGAATTGAAAAATCATCTCTAATAACTTCTCTAATTAAGTGTTTGTTCACAGTTATCCCGCTATGATAAAGAATAATAATTTAATTTGATTCTAAATGAAGATTTTGGGATAAATTAAAGAGGTATTTCAGCTTCAAATCCCGAAAGCTTCTTTAGTAAATTATTAGGCAGGTCTCCTGGCTTGTCCTATCTTTAACGCCTTCCCATCCATCAATCGATGCACAGTGGCAAAATGCTAAAGACTTTTCAAGAACTTACAGTTGCGGGTACAGCTCCGGAATTTTCTAAAAATGAATCACCGGATTCCCTTTAAATAAAATTTAACCTAAAATTTATGTGGAAAACTTATATAAAAACTATTGCATTACAAAACTAATTCTGCCTATATTTTATACTTATTAAAAAACGATCGAAATTTTGAGAATAATTGTCAATTCCTTCTAGCTAAATTAAAACATCAAATTATCCATTATTTTTGCCCATTCCCTTTCCATATCTTTTACCTTTGCCTTTTCCGCCGCGTTCCATATCAGTTTTAATAATTTCTTCGTAAGCATCTCCGTTCATATACTGAGGTTCATAAGTTTCACCTTGATTAGTAATATTTCTTACATATGCCCTTAAATGATTTCTTGAACCGCGAAGCAAGTTATTGTAGACTAACTTTATATCTTCATTATCTACCACATTATTTAGTTGTTCTTCCAAGTCCAAAATATCAATCTCCTCTATTGCTGCACCCACTTTTAGTCCGGCAAGAAGAGATTCACTTCCCATTACAGTTAGTTGATCATATAGATTTTGAAGATCAGAATTAATAAATTTACCTTTTTTATCATCCGTAACCGGATCATTAAGCGAGTATCTATCTAATAAAACCTTGATCGCGTCCATATGTTTTTGTTCACTTTTTGCAATATTGCTGAATGCTCTTACGTCCCATTTTTCATACATTACTAAATATACATCCCGGGCTAGCTTTTCTTCTTCCCTCATAAATAATAGTCCATCTGTCTCTTCTGGACTTAGCTCTTCTAAATCCAATAGCTCTAATTGTTTGGTCAGATCATACTCTTGAGAATTTACTGCATCTGATTCAACCGGGGATGAACAGAATGTAAATAATGTTAGAAAGATTACTAATGTAAAATTTATTGAAATATAACTTTTGAATATTGATTTCATTTTGTTGCTCCTTTTAATGGAAATAATTTTTACTTCTTTATAGGCAAGCAGTGTGCCATTTATTTTTGCTTGAATTAAAGACATATTCTCATATTTAAATTCAAATATTCGACCATCAAGTCGAACTGAATTACCAAATGGTTGATTATTTCCATCTCATCCATCTGAGAATTGATTTTTGCCTCAAAATCGAATGATTTTTAATCTTGTAAATTGGCACAAAATTTTCACTGAGTAAGTAGTGACCAAAATTATGAGTTGAGGGAAAAATGAAAAACTTGATTAAAATATTTTTATTGATGGTTCTTACGATATTGTATTCATCGTCAGCATTTGCTCAAGATGAGACCAAAAATAAAAATAAGAGTAAATCTAAAGAGAAAACAGAAGTTAAGGCTAAAAATCAACATGGATATGGATTTGTTGATGCAGATGGAGACGGCTACAATGATAATGCTCCAGATCATGATGGCGATGGAATACCAAATGGACTGGATCCCGACTTTCAAAGAGCAAAACAGAAAAAGGGTTTTGTTGATTTAGATGGGGATGGAATCAATGATAATGCAGTTATGGGAAATGGAAAAGGCAATGCTAGAAAATTTATGAATAGCAATAACATCGGTAAAAAAGGAATGGGACCACAAAAAGGAAATGTAAGTGGCGTAGGTAATAATGATGATTCTAAAGGAAGCAATAATCAGGGCAAAGGAATGAAGGGAAAAGGTAGTGGTAAAGGTGGTAATTAATATATTTTCTTTATAAAAATTTAAGGATCCTTGAGATAAACAAAATGTTAAACAAAAAGGAGTTAGTTATGAAAAAAGTATTTTCATTAGCAGTATTTGTAGTAGTTAGCTTAGTATTCTTTTCCAGCACCACTTATGGACAGGAGAAAATGGATTTTGGACAAAAGTTAAAATTTCAACTCCACAAATTTCTTAACGGAGATTCTGACGGTGCCGGTTGTGATGAGGCTTTAAAGGTTAGAAAAAGATTAAAAACTCAAGATGGAAGTGGCGAATGTAATGGTTTTGTTGATGAGGACGGTGATGGTGTTTGCGACAATTGCGGTGGCACTGGTGATTGTGATAGAGATAGATTGAAAGATGGCGAGGGATTAAAAAGAAGAGGCGGTAATTAATACCGAACTATAAATAGATTCCGGTTCCGATATTTATCGGTACCGGAATCTGAAAATAAAACTTAAATCATACTGCTTCTTTTATGAAACTTAAACTAAACGAAATATACAGTAAAGTTTTTCTCTTTCTACTTCTTGCAGTAAATGTTAATATTGGGCAGTGGAATTTTAAGCTTGGGACCTCACAAAGTTACAGTAACAATCCTTTTAACTCACCTATTCCAATTTCATCAATGATAAGTTCATTTGAGCTGGGAATTGAAAGGGATTTCACTTCAATAGGTATTGGTTATTATGGAAACTATTCAAGTTTTCATAATATAAATGAAAGGAACTATTATTGGCATCAAATCGGAGTATGGCATTCTACAGAAAATATAATAAGCGGACTCTACTTTGAACAAAGAACAAACACTGCAGATTATGAATATTATGACTACACTAATTATAATGCTTATATAAAGTACCAACTTCTATTAGATGAAATAAATATTTTCAGCAATGCTGCTGTTAGTTTAACAGATTATTCATTCCTTAATGATTTAGACAATATCTTATTGAACGGTGGATTAATACTAAATAGAAGTTTTGAAACTAAAACTACACTTATTGGTGGTTTAAATTATAACTATAAAAATTACTTTTCCACCAACTTGAACGATTATGAGTTAGTTGGAGACAGCCTTTGGACCTCAGATTCAAAAGCTTTTACAAGTCAAATAAATTATTTTGGAAGAATAGCCCAATCCTTAACCGAGACAACCGGTTTAGCAGTTTTCTATTCCAAGCAAAATATAATTGGCGGTACTGCAAACTATATTAGAAATCTAGAGTACGTTTATGGTGATGAATCACAATATTTTGATGATCCTGTAAGTTATGAAGGATATACAATTGGAACTCAGTTAACTCAAGTTCTGCCTGAACAAATTATGCTTAGATTATTATACTCGGTTGAAGAAAAGGATTATCCATCACAAGGTATATATTTAGATTTTGAAACTTTTGAAGAAGCTATAGTTAGACATGACAAACAGACTAATTTAAATCTTTCGTTGACTAAATACATTTACATCGGAGAAGAAATGCAGCGTACAATAATGTTAAGCCTCTCCTTCCAGTCTACCGACAATAATTCTAACAGTTATTGGTATAATTTCAAATCAAATCAGACTAATCTAAATTTTAGTTATCAGTTTTAATTTTATGTTAATTCAATAATAATTATATTGGATGGCATCAATGGATTGTTTTGCCAAACTTCCATATTTATTTTAAGAATTATTTATTTTAATATGGCACAAAAATCTAACAAACAAATAAATATCCAGCCCAAAAGTTTATTCTTAATTTTTATTGTATTAGCTATAGTAATACTATCTTATTCCATAGTGGAGCTGCTGCAGAGTAAAAAGGAATTGAGGATGTTAATGGAAGAGCAGTCTCATTCTTTGTTGGAAACGACATTGGCTGCCTCAAATACTGCATTACTTTCGTATGAAGAAATTGATAAAGAAATTAAAAATAGGTTACTGAATAATGCTGGATTAATTCGTTTATTATTTGAGCGAAATCAGCTGACAAATAAACTATTAGAACAGATCGCTATTGATAATAATATTTATAGAGTAAATATTTTTAATAATAAAGGGGAAAAAATATTTACAAATCACCAACCCATGCACGAAAATTTAGAAGAGAAGTTTACACCAAAAGATTTCCTCTACCCAATTTTTGAAGGAACAGAGGACACACTTTATCTCGGCATTAGACAAGCAAGGTATGAAGAAGGATTTAGATTTGCTGTAGCAATATCTGCAAAAAATAACTCAGCAATTGTTTTAAATTTAGATGCAGAAGAACTACTGAATTTTAGAAAGAAAATTGGCTTTGGTGCTCTTCTTAAAAATGTAACTTTAAATGAAGGGATAAAATACGCAGTTCTTCAAGACACTAATGGAATAATTGCTGCATCTGGCGATTTTGAGAGCTTAACAAATATTTTTAACGATACTTTTTTGCTAGAGTCACTTGAAGAATTAAAATTAAAAACAAGAATTGTAGAATCTGATGGAAATTCAGTTTTTGAAGCTGTTCATCCTTTCAAGTATAAAAATGAAGTAATTGGTTTGTTACGGTTAGGTCTTCCGGCTGATCCACTCATTTCGGCAAATTCAAAAAATGAAACTCGAGTTTTATTAATGGGAATAATACTTTTAGTATTGGGCTCTATATTACTTGCATATGTTTTTACAAAACAAAACTTTGAGATTCTAAAAAAAGATTATCAAATTATTGAGGATTATTCACAAAAGGTTATTGAAAATGTTAGTGACAGTATAATTGTTCTTGATGAAAGTAATAAAATAAAAACTTTCAACCGAGCAGCTGAACAACTATTTCAGAGTACTGAAAATGAATTACAAAATCAGAGCCTCAATATCCTTTTTGATGAAAAAAATATTGAAAAAATAAAATTATCAAGTTCACCAATTACTTATTTGGAAGTTAACATCAAAGGTGATAAAAAATATCTGCTGGTCTCAAAAAGTTCTTTCCCGGTAAAAGAAAATAAACTAAATACTATTATTTTGCTTCGCGATCTAACAGAACAAAAACAAATTGAGGAACATATCAATAGAAAGGAAAGATTAATTGCAATGGGAGAATTAGCTTCAGGAGTTGCTCATGAAATTAGAAATCCTCTAAACACAATAAGTACAATTACACAACAACTAAATAAAGATTTTAAACCTTTGGAAAATTCAGATGAGTATTACACACTGACCAACTTGGTAAATAAAGAGATAAAAAGGATCAACAAAACTGTACAAGATTTCTTAAGATTTTCCCGACCGGAAAAAATTTCACTTCAGAAATTTGAGCTAGCTGAATTGATTGATCAAATTCAAGCGCAATATAATAGTTTATTAAAAGAAAAGAATATTTCATTTAATAAATCAGTAGAGTGGAATGGGATAGTAAATTGGGACCGGAACCAAATTCAGCAAGTAATTATGAATCTTATGCAAAACTCAATTGACGCCATTACTGAGGCAGGAGAAATTACTTTTAAGATAAAAGAATTTAATAACAGAATTAATATAAAAATTAGAGATAACGGTTCTGGGATTCCTGAACATATTCAAAATAAAATTTTTAATTTATATTACACTACTAAAGCAAGTGGAACTGGAATAGGCTTAAGTATTATTCAAAGAATCATATTTGAGCACAATGGTACTTTAGAATTTGAGAGTGAAGAAAATATTGGCACAACATTTATAATTCGTCTCCCTATAAATTCAGCAAATAACTTGTAAATAAAAATAATAGATAATTTTGACTTGAGTTTTACAATGAAATATTTATCAATCTTAATAATTGATGATGAAGAATCACAACTAAAATCCCTTAAAAGTTTTCTTCAACGCAGAGATTTTGAAGTTTTCACTGCAACAAACGGTGAACAGGGATTTGACATCATTACGTCGCAACAAATTGACGTTATACTTACTGATTACCGAATGCCTAAGTGGGATGGATTTACTCTCCTCAAAAAAGTTAAAGAATATAATCCGGAAATAGATGTTGTAGTTATGACTGCTTATGGCAGTGTAGAAGATGCTGTTAGTATTATGAAAGCTGGTGCTTATGATTACCTTTCTAAGCCAATTGATTTAGATGAACTTGAAAGTTTATTGAGCAGAATTAGAGAAAAAAGATTTCTCGTATCAGAAAATAAGTTGCTGAAAGAACAACTTGAACAGAAATTTAAGTTCGATTCCATAATTTCAGAAAGCCGTGAAATGGAGGAAGTGCTTAATACTGCGGGAAGAGTTGCCAATAGTAAAGCATCTGTTTTGGTTAGAGGGGAGAGTGGAACCGGAAAAGAACTTATTGCAAAAGCAATTCATTATGCTAGTCCTAGAAAAGATAAACCATTTGTAACTGTAAATATTTCATCTCTTTCGGAAAATCTTTTAGAGAGTGAATTATTTGGCCATGAGAAAGGATCGTTCACCGGAGCTTCACAGCAAAGAATCGGCAGGTTTGAAGAAGCAAATGGAGGCACATTATTTATTGATGAAGTTGGCGATATTCCACTCCAAGCACAAGTAAAACTTTTACGTGCAGTTCAGTTTAGTGAAATTCAAAGACTTGGCGGAAACTCAACAATTTCTGTGGATGTAAGAATAATAACTGCAACTCATCGTAATCTTGAAGAGATGATTGCTAATAATGAATTCAGAGAAGATTTATTTTACCGACTCAATGTTGTAAGTATTTGTATTCCTCCTTTAAGAAAACGAAAAAGTGATATACCTATACTTGTTTCTCATTTCATTGAGAAATATTCAGTTATAAATCAAAAAAATGTGCTGGCTCCATCTTCAGAAGCAATGGATCATTTGATGAAATACTCTTATCCCGGCAATATTAGAGAATTAGAAAATATTATAGAACGTGCCGTAGTACTATGTCGTGATGAATATATAACCAAATCTGACTTGCCAAATCAAATAAACAAAATATCTGAAAAGAAATTGTTTGACCCAACTGATCTTGAAGATGGATATGAACAAAAAGTTAAATCTTTTGAGACAGATATTATTTTGGAAGCTCTCAACAGAACTAATGGCAACAAGAGTGCAGCAGCGAGGCTACTAAATATTACAGAAAGACATTTGAGATCAAGAATGGATATTTTAGAAATTAAATTTGATAAGAAATAAAAAAAGGGAGCAATATTACTCCCTTTTACATTCAATGCATGTTGGGTATTATTTTCTTCCTTTTCTTTGCTGACTTCCTTTTGAACCTGTACCATCACAATCGCCAGACCCGTTTCCTGAGCCAAATCCAGTGCCATCTTGAGGTCTTATACCGGAACCATCACCTAAACCACCTTTTTTATTTCCTTTGCTTCCCTTATTACCGTTTGTGCCTTTAAATTGTTTGCCTGAGTTTCCGGTTCCTTTATTATCGCAAATACCATCGCCGTCTGCATCAACCCAATTTGGACCAGGATTATTAACACCATCCATTGTTTGGGATTTAACCATCTTTTTATTTTGGACCTTTATTTCTTCTTGAGCAAGAAGTGATGTTGTTAAGAATGATAATACTAAAAATGCTGCGGTTAGATTAATAATTCGTTTCATTTTGTTACTCCTTTTTTTATTGATTGTTCGTTCTAGAGTAAACAATGAAAATAGTGTGCCAATTTTTAAAGTTGTTAAAACAATTAAATATGGCCCATTTTAGAGTTATTGTGAAGTAAATCAGACTTAATAGACGAATAGATCGACCCAAATGTCGCTAAAACAAAAACAACATGAATATAATTTATTCAAGTTAGATATCAGAATTGTACTTACAAATAAAAATTTAAAAATATGAAAGAATGTATTGTGAGAACTTTTTTGTATCATATTTAATAATTTTACAAAACATTAAGAATAATGAAAAAACGGAATTCCATTTTAAACGATAGTTTTGCTAACACTTTTATATTCATTATTAACATTCGTTTTTTCAAACTTGACCGTAAATTTTGTCCCCTCACCTTTTATACTTGAGACTTTTATAACTGCATCGTTAAGGTCACAATATTTTTTCACTAAAGCTAATCCTAATCCATTTCCATCAAATTTTCTTGTATAGCCTTGTTCTTCTTGAGAGAATGGCTTAAATAATGTAGGTAAAAATTCAGATGATATTCCAATTCCGCTATCTTTAACATCTGTGCAAAGAATACCATCTTCATCATTATAAATTTTTATTTCAACGTAACCTTCTTTAGTGTATTTTAAGCCATTATCCAGCAGGTTTACAAAAAGTTGAGAGAGTGAATATTTGTCTCCAAGAATACTAGTATTTTCAGAAGTGTTAATAAACTTTAGTTCAAGTCCACGCTGTTTTGCTACATATTTAAATTCTTCATAAAGGCTTTTTATGATTTCATTATCAATATCAATTTTAGTTTTGAAAACATCAAAAGTACCTGCTTGAAACTGAGCCATATTCAAAATGGAATCAATTGTTCTTGTTAATCGTAAACTTCCAACCTGTATAGCATCAAAGACTTCTTTAAATCGGGCATTATCTTCATCATTTAATTCGTTATTAAGCAATGATAGATAGCTCATAATAGTATTTACCGGAGTTCTGATTTCGTGAGACATACCAGCTAGGAACTCTGTTTTAAGTTTATCCGATTCTTCAGCTTTTTCTTTAGCTTTAATTAATTCATTCTCATATTCCTGTTGCTTAGTAATATCCTCAATAGTTCCATCAAAATAAAGAATTTCATCTTCCCATTTAACAAGATTTCCACCTAAACTGATTGCAATCCTTTCGCTATTATTATTAACCAGTTCAGCCTTATATTGATAAATTTTTCCTCTACTCTTTAATAATTCAATAATCTCTTGTGCTTTATTATTAGTCCCCACTAAGAAATCAGCAATACTCTTACCTACTATTTCACTTAATTTTGTAAATCCAAGTAATGATACAAATGTAGGGTTGGCATGAAGAATTCTACCTTCCTTTGAAAGTCTAAAAATACCAATTGATGAGTTTTCTACAAGACTTTTAAATCTTTCTTCACTTTCGCGAAGTTTTGCTTCCATTTTGTGTTTATAAAGAGCCATTTCGATAGTAGTGTTAAGCTCTCTTTCTTCAAATGGTTTTATCAAATATCCAAATGCATCAGAAACTTTAGCACGTTCTAGTGTAGACTCATCAGCATTTGCTGTTAGATAAATTACAGGAATACGTGATTTTTCATGAATTCTATGAGCTGTTTCTATTCCATCAATATCACCTTTAATCATAATATCCATGAGGATAAGATTTGGTTTTTCCTTTAAAGCGGATTGGATTGCCATCTGCCCAGTAGAAACAATTCTTAGAACTTCATAACCCATAGATTTAAGGCGATCAGCAATTTCCATTGCGATAATTATCTCATCTTCAACAATAAGTATTCTTTTATCACTCATATAATTAACTAACCTTCTTTAAATTTGGGTCCGGGAAAACTAACTTTATCATTGTTCCATTATTATTAAAGAATTTGATTTCACCATTTAGTTGTGTCGTTAAATTATGTACCAAACGTAAACCTAAGGATTCTGATTTTTCAAGATTAAAATCTTTTGGTATTCCACTTCCATTATCGCTTATTTTTAGTATTAATTTATTATTTTCGTTGTAACCCATATCAATTCTTATTTCACCTGAATCTGAATCTTTCAAACCATGTTTTAAAGAATTTGATACGAGCTCATTTATTATTAAACCACAGGGAACTGCAGTATCAACACCAAGATGAACATCATGAACATTATTCTTAAACTTAATTTTACTTTGATTTACTCCGTAGGACTGTAATAAAAAATTCGCTAATTTCTTTATATATTCTTTAAAATCAATATTAGCCAAATCACCTGATTGATAAAGTTTTTCATGAATAAGGGCCATTGATTTAACTCGGTTTTGTCCATCTCGAAACAAATCTAACATTTTGGGATCGCTAATCTGTTTAGATTGAAAGAAGAATAAACTAGATACAATTTGTAGATTATTCTTTACTCTATGATGAATTTCTTTTAAAAGCACTTCCTTTTCGTGTAAAGATTTACTTATTTCAATTTCTGCCTTTTTACGTTCTGTATTCTCTGCTTGAAGTGACTTTAAAGCTTTTTCTAACTCTAATGTTCTATCTTTTACTCTAATTTCAAGTTCTTTGTTAATTTTATCCATCTCTGAATTGCCATTCTCAATCCGCTCCACCATTTTATTAAATGATTTTGCTAGAAATCCCTACTTCGTCTCTAGATATAACTTCAACTCTTTGAGTAAAATCTCCTTCTATAATTTTATTAGTTACTTTTACAATATTACTAAGTGGTTTAGTAAATACTTTGCCAATGAAAAAAACAATAACTGTACTAATAACAAATAAAATTAAACTGATTATGCCAATATTTTCTCTAAGCTCTCCAATTTTATTATAAACTGGAGCAAGAGAAATACCAATATAAATATCACCAATTTTCTCATCAGCCGACATAATTGGAGCATAGGTTTTCATTACATTCCATTTTTTCGAAATTCGCTCTCCATCAACATCTTTATAATTGTTAAGAACTGCGACAAATGTATTATATTCATAGAAAAGCAAATCATCTTTAAATATCATAACATAGACTATTTCTTCATTCTGAATTAAAGTTTCAATGTCTTCGTTGGATGACTTTACACCTTCAAAATATAAGCCTGAGGAAATACCGTAAGCTGCAATTTTAGCAATAGAATTGGCTCTTTCTTGAAGACTGTTCAGATTTTCGTTTTCAAATTTTAGCGGGAAATAGTAATAAACAAATAATGATATTACAGCTAACAAAAGCGTTGTAACTATCAATAGCTTAGTTTTTAAGGATAAATAAAATTTTGATTTCATATATTTAAGGAATCATTTTTAGACAAACCTAATAGTATTGACCTAAAATTGGATTTCATTTGCTTCTATTATATTTTTATTATCTGTTGAGTAGAATATTTAAATCACCTTTTTCTTTCCTTAGGACCATAATTCATTATCGAATTATTCATTGGAGTTTTAAATGTTTAATAGAATAGATATGCTAAATAAAAAGGGAAAGAGTTAGTTGAAATTATAGATAGATTTTAAATTCTTCCTCGTCCGGACGAAGCTGATCATACATATTACGAAGTGAGTTATAAGCAGCTTCATTACCTCTCTGAGCTGCCTGGCGGTATAATCTAGAAGCTTTAGCTTTATTAGTTTTTACAGCTATGCCATTTTCGTAACAATATGCTAAAGCAGCCTCGGCTAAAACCGATCCATTGTTTGAATATGTTTCCAAAACTTCTAAATGATTATCCTTCATCAGTTCATTTGAGGACTGAATTTTAATAAAAGCTAACCTTACTTTAGCTTCACTGCTACCAAGGTTTGCAGCCATTTCAAAATATTCTATGGCCTTGAGTGAATCTTTCTTAACCAATGAACCGGAATAATATGCTAAACCAAGCTCAATGATCGAATTAATATCTTTTTGTTTTTCAGCTTTCTTTAAAAGTTCAAAAGCCTGTTGTTCTGATAACGAATAGTCTAGGCCTAATGCAATTAAACCTGCCCAAACATACATTGCATTTGGATTGTTAGCTTTTACTTGTTTTTCCAATTCATCAAAAAACATTTGCTTCTGAGAAATCTTTAATAAAGATTCTGCTGCTTTATAAGAACCAAGTCTAAAAGCTTTCAAATAATTTGAAGATGCCAAAGTATAATTTTGCTTTACTCCAATTCCATGTTCATAAAGTCTTGCTTTTATAAGAAGTGCTTCGGGGCTTCCTTTGCTTACTGCAAAATCTACAATATTGAGGGCGGTGGTATCCTTAAGCTGAGAAAATTCTTGAGTATCATTTATTTTTAGCGCATCCTTTAACTCATCACTTCTAGAACTAAGTAGATTATTTAATAATTCTTTTTCTTCAGTATCGCTCAGAGAGTCATCTGAAAAATTATAAAAATCTAATTCATAATCACTCGAAATAAACGAAGAATAAATTGAATTCGAATTATTATTTTCAGTTTTAATATTATTAAGTAAAGAGGAATCTTGAGAAAAAATCAATCCTTGTTTAACAAATTCTTCTAGAACTTTTTTTGCCTCTTCGAAACCTCTTTCAGCAGATTTTTCAAGCCATTCCTGAGCCGTTTTTAAGTTCTTATTCACAATTAAATTATCAGTATGCATCAAACCAAATACATATTGACCTTGTTCCATTCCACTTTCTGCGGCTACCTTAAAATTTTTAAATGCCAGGAAAGGATTCCATTCAACTCCAATTCCACTATTAAGCATAATACCATAATTAAAATTTGCGGCTGGTAAATTTTTTGATGCTGCTTTACCTATCCAATATGCTGCTTCAACCGTGTCTACCGGAACACCAATTCCAAGGATATTTCTAATTCCTAATTCATGTTGAGCAAATGGATCACCCGTTTTAGCTTTTTCGGTTAAAACATATGTAACAGCTAAACTATAGGAGGGATATTTTGGTTTGATGAGAGGAGTGTTATTGCTGAATCCTTTCTTCTTAAAAGCCTCGCTAGTTGATGTTTCTTGAGCAACAAGAAAAGTAAATGTAAATATTAAAAGTAAGAAAAATATCTTGTATGGCATTTAGACTTGATTGATCTTTAAAATAATAAAATCAATTTAAATGATATTTTTGATAAGTGTGAAGGTATTTTTTTCTCCATCGCGAAAATAAATATTTTCATCCATTAACTGCTCGATAATGTAAAGTCCCATACCGCCTTCGGGTAAACTTTCAATATCATTAGGATCAAATTCCAAAACCGGTTTTCCAACATTATTTCTCGCAAGACCGAAATCAGTTAAAATAACTTTAAATTGAGAATCATCAATTGACATTCTGATTTCAATTTTATTCGATTCATTGCCTTTATATGCATGTTTAATAATATTATTTAGAGCTTCAGCAAGGCTTAATTCAATTTCCTTGATCTTTTCTTCATTTAAATAGTTCTCTTCGCAGAATGTTTTTACTATAAAACAGACGGAACTAACATTTTTATATTCGCTATTAATTGTAAAGTTTTTCGTATTCATTACATAATGGATTATCGGCAAGAAAAGAAAATTTGTGAGACTAATTTTTTTCCTTAGATGCAAATACAAATTAGTAGAATTAGACAAAAAAAATCCAGCAAAAATGCTGGATTTAATCGTTAAAAATTTAATATTACTTAAACGATTTTTACTTCAAGGGCTTGAGGACCTTTTTGACCTTCACCAATTTCAAATTCAACTTTTTGACCTTCTTCTAAGGTTTTAAAGCCATCAGCAACAATGGATTTAAAGTGAACAAATAAATCTTCACCATCTTCTTGTTGAATAAAACCATACCCTTTAGAATTATTGAACCATTTTACGGTTCCTTCTTTTCGCTCTGCCATTTTACAGCGCTCCTAAATTATTAAACAAAAACCTGGAGTTGAACAGAGCTTCAAAATAAATCGCATAATCTGTGATACCTTGAAAAAAACTGATCAATCCTTTTACTAAAATAACCATAAAGGTTATTGCGGAGAGTCAGGGATTCGAACCCCGGAAGGACTTGCATCCTTAACGGTTTTCAAGACCGCCGCATTCAACCACTCTGCCAACTCTCCAAAAATAATAATTACTAATTATCGTAATATTTTCAATAATTTTAATAATAAATTAAGTACAGATAGAAAAATTAAAGATTTTTTCAATCAAGAACAAAAAGAAAATCAACTAAAATTGTTAAAATATTGCGTATATAAATGGTGCCAATGCTGAACCTTGTGTAAGTACTATTAGTCCGCCTAATATAATTAAGAAAAAAACAATGGGCATCAACCACCATTTTTTTCTGACTCGCAAAAATTCCCAAAGCTCAACAACTACTCTTATTTTGCTCATTTAATTTTCCTAAATAGATTATTTATTACCAAAAATATATCAATTGTTTATTATAACCAAAACTTTTTATTGCGATAAATTTTATAATAATGCTCTTAAGAATTGATTCCATTAACCCATTATGGTAATTTACTTATTGGAATAATAACAAACTATACTAATAAATATGCGAAAATCAATCATTAAGCCATTTCAGTTAATTTTAATGCTAATTGCAATAAATAGCTGCAGTATCTTTGATATAAGTGAAGAAGTTACACTCGATCAGTTATTAGAAAATTTTAAAACATCTTATGAAAATCGCTTGTTGACTTTTTCTGGCTATCCTCATGCAAGGATTAATAATATAAAAGTTGATTCTACAGAAAAAAAGATATCAATCAATTTTAATAGACAGTTTTCATATTACCCTTTTAGAGAAAATGAAATCAACTTAATTTATGCTGAAACAAAAGATAAATTACTCCCCTACTCAAATGAGTTTGTGATTGAAATAACGTCTTTGGGTTATGATATTAAAGAGCTAGTCCCAAATATTTATAGAGAAAATAAAACCAAATATGATAAAAATAGAATACCTCAAAGTGTTGAAAGAGGTAATCCTGTTGTGTTTAATTTGAGCAAAAATCTTAAGCCTGCAAACGGACTTTTTAATAAAAATGTTGCATTATGGCATAGTCATGGTTGGTATTATAATCACAAATTAGATAGATGGTTATGGCAGAGAGCTAGACTTTTCCAAACTGTTGAGGATATTGGCCCAATAAGTTTTACACTTCCTTATATTGTCCCTATGCTTGAAAATGCAGGTGCAAATGTATTTTTACCCCGTGAAAGAGATACTCAAACTAATGAAATAATAGTGGATGATTTGGATAGTGAATTTATTGATAAAAACAATTTGTGGATTACTGATTCTTCAACTGGTTATAAAATGATTTCAAGTTCCATTCCCGCTAATGTTAATCCATTTGAGTTGGGAAGTTATAAATATATAGTTGTTAATCCAGTAGAAGTTAGTGCTGAGTATTTGCCTGCTTTCCCCGAACATGGGAACTATTCAGTTTATATTTCTTATCGATCAGTTGAAAATAGTTCTCAAAATGTTTTGTATAAAGTTTATCACTCGGGTGGTATTAGTGAATTTATTGTTAATCAGTCGATTGGAGGTTCAACTTGGATTTACTTGGGTAATTTTCAATTTGAAAAAGGTAGGAATAATAAAATTGGAAAAGTGGAAATTTCATCTTTAAATTCAGAAAAGGGAGAAATTATTACTACCGATGCTGTGAGATTTGGCGGAGGAATGGGAGTAGTGGAAAGGAATGGAGAAACAAGCGGGAGACCTAAATTCGTTGAGGGTGCTCGCTACTATTTACAATACGCCGGAATGCCAGATACTCTTGTCTACAATATGAATGGAAATGATGATGATTATAAAGATGATTATCAAAGCAGGGGTGAATGGGTAAATTATCTTAAAGGTAATCCAAGCGGACCTAATAAAAATAGAACTGTTAAGGGATTGGGTATCCCAATTGATGCATCAATTGCTTTCCATACAGATGCAGGAATTAGTACTTCAGATACAACGATTGGGACACTTTCGATTTATACAATTGAAGGAATGGACACATCAAGCAGTTTTCCAGAGAATTATTCAAGACTAGCCAATAGAGATTTTGCCGACATTCTTCAATCCGAAATTGTAAATGATATTAAAACGAAATATGACCCGGTCTGGAATAGAAGACAATTGATGAATGCACAATACAGTGAATCAACAAGACCAAATGTGCCGTCTGTATTGCTTGAGTTGGCTTCACACCAAAACTTTTTAGATGCAAAATTTATGGCTGATCCCCGATTTAGATTTGATGTCTCACGTTCAATTTATAAATCAGTGCTCAAGTTTTTGTCGGTACAGCACAATTTCGAATATGTCGTACAGCCATTACCTGTCACACATTTTGCCATTAGCCGCAAAACTGGAAATTCAATCGAACTTTCTTGGGAACCTAAACTTGATCCTATTGAGAAATCTGCTAGACCGACTGGTTACATTGTTTATAAGAGTATTGGTGATGAAGGTTTTGATAATGGGACTAAAACAGATCTAAACTTTTTAGAGCTAACTAATTTAGAATATGATAAGATATATAATTTTAAGGTAACTGCTTTTAACAATGGTGGAGAAAGTTTTCCTTCAGAAATTCTATCGTGTGCTTTTGTTAACAATAATAATCCAACAGTTTTAATTGTAAACGGATTCGACAGAATTGCTCCTCCAGCAAGTGTATATACTAAAGAGTTTTCAGGTTTCTTAAATAATGTTGATCAAGGTGTTCCGTATATGTATGATATGGGATTTACCGGTGAGCAGCATAATTTCAATCCGGATTCAAAATGGAGTACTGATGATATTCCCGGACATGGAGCTAGTTACGCAGATTTTGAGACTAAGATAGTAGCTGGAAATACATTTAATTATCCATATATTCACGGTAAAGCAATAACTTTGAATGGATATTCGTTTATTTCTGTTAGTGATGAAGCTGTTACAGATGAAAAAATTAATTTAAGTGATTTTAATATGGTGGATTTGATCATGGGAGAAGAAAAAACCACTAATTGGACTAAGCCATTCAGCGATAGTCTACTAGGACTTCAATACGAAGTATTTGATCAAAAAATGATTACAACTATTTCAGATTATTTGGAGAATGGAGGCAATTTATTTATTTCTGGTTCATATTTAGCAAGCGATGTTTTTTTAAGTGATACTGTTGATTCAATTAAAGTAGATTTCATTAATAAGAAACTCAAATTTTCGTTAGCATCCGACCATGCAGTAAAGAACGGACAAGTTATGAGTATATCAGAAACTTTCTTACCAAAAAAATATACATTTGATTTTGTAACAGAAATGAACGATACAATATATAATGCAGAGGCTCCCGACGCACTAAAGCCGGTAAACGGAGGTCAAACTCTATTAAGGTATACCGAAAACTATTTCAGTGCTGCGACAGGCTACAATGGAGACTATTCGGTTGTTGCTTTGGGATTTCCATTCGAAACAATCAAGGATGAGCGGGATAGAAATAAAATAATGAAAGCAGTAATTAATTACTTTAAATAATCACAGACCTTATAAAGAAGATGAAAAATATTGCAATCTATTTAATACTCACTACAATGGTTATTATGGCACAAACTAAATATCCTGAAATCAATAAAGAAATCGCAGAAGGAAATTTTAGCAAAGCTGAAATAATGATAATGGATATTATAACTACCAATTCATTGTCCCAGTCTGAGGAAGATTCACTCTTGTTTGAGATTGAAAGACACAATAGAATAAGAAAAGATTTCACTCGTTCTGCAGAATTTGTTCTTGATTACATTCATCTTTATATTCCTGAAGCAGATGAGAGTATGCTAAAAACGTGGGAGGATGATGGCTCTTTGGAATATAAAATCATTGACGGTAAAAAATTCTATTTTAATAGGAGTCATACAAATTTATTTAGAATCAATAATGCAGCAAAGGAAAGAAAAGATGCTATTACTGGCAAATCCAAAGATGATTTAGATTTACTACTTGAAAGTATTGTTCCGCAAATAATTTATGATGTGGAAGGAAATAATGGAAGCTACGGTTCTGCTAATAGAATCAGATTAAAATACAAGATTACAATACCAGCAAATACACTTCCTGCTGATGAGACTTTACGCTGCTGGATGCCATATCCAAGAGAGGGACACAAGAGGCAAGAAATAGTAAGTTTTGATTCAGATGATAAATTTACTATTGCTGATAATTCAAATCTTCAAAGATCGGTTTATTTCGAAAAGAAAGCGGTTAAAGATCAACCAACTATTTTTCAGTATGATTTAATACTTTCAAACAAAGCAGTTAATTTCAATATAAATCCTAATCTTATTTCAGAATATGATATAAAATCTGACATTTATAAAAAATATACAATTGAAAGATCACCTCATATTTTATTTACGGAAAAGGTAAAAACTTTATCTAATAAAATAATTGGTGAGGAAACCAATCCATATATAAAGGCTAAAAAAATATTTAAATGGATTAGCAATAATATTCCTTGGGCTGGAGCAAGAGAATACTCAACAATTTTAAATATCTCTGAATACTGCATTACTAATATGCATGGAGATTGCGGAATAAAAACAATACTCTTTATGACACTTGCACGTTATAATGGAATACCAACGAAATGGCAAAGCGGCTGGATGCTTCATCCAGGTGAGGTAAATTTACATGATTGGTGTGAAGCTTATTTTGAAGGTTACGGCTGGGTTCCGGTTGATCAATCATTTGGATTAATTGAATCCGATGATGAGAATGTCAGATACTTTTATTTGGGTGGAATTGACCAATACCGCTTTATTGTAAATGATGATTTCAGTTCTCCATTTTCACCTAAAAAGGAACATCCCAGAAGTGAGACGATCGATTTTCAACGCGGTGAGGTAGAATGGTCAGGGGGCAATTTATATTTTGACAAATGGGATTATTCAATGGAAATAGAATACTTAGACGATTAGCATTAATAACCCCTATTTGACCAAAAGCATTCGCTTTGTATCTCTCAATGAACCGGTTATTAGAGAGTAGAAATAAACACCAGAATTAAGATTCGAACCATCAAAGTTAACTTCATACGTTCCCGCTTGTTTATTTTCATTAACCAAGGTTGCAACTTCTCGTCCAAGAATATCATAAACTTTAAGAGTGGCTTTTTGAATAGCGAACTCTGTAGGTCTCACAAGTGGGACAGTATATTTTATGGTTGTAGTTGGATTGAATGGGTTTGGATAATTTTGACTCAATTCAAATAATGGCTTAACTTCACTAGCGACATCTGCAAATGTCATAGTCGTATCTATGTCAAAGGTAACTTTAAATTCCCCACCAATATTTTTTTCAACTATTATTTCCCTTCTTTCCCTGCTAAAATTTGTAAACTCTTCACCGTCCAATTCCACAGAACTAATAAACAGATTATCCAAATTCATCATTAGAGGATTCAGGGGAATAGTTCGCCATTTTCCCGGTTCAATATTATAATATAGAGTGATTGATTCATTGTGTAGAAATAATTTTGAGTAAAGATAAGCATAATAGCCTAATTCTATTGAGTGATATCCGGCTTTAAATCCATTGCCTTTGTGCTCGCCCCAAGTTTCTTCGCCATATTTTGTTCTATTTTCATAAACCTCACCATAGACATGATCAACAAAATATTTCATAAAAAAATCTAGCGTTTCATCAGCCATTTGTAAATATTTGTCATCTTTGGTAATGTCATAGATTATAAGACCAGCTACAACAGCTTGTTCCATTTGCCACCAAGCTTTTGCAGTATCCGGATTTCCCCACATCAGCATTTCGCCGGTTACTCTATTATAATCTTTATAAGGTCCTCCGTTTTGATGATCATAACCTTTAAGCAGAACATTATCAATTATTTTTTCCGCACCGGCAATAAACTCAGGATTATTATCTATGTGGTAAGCTCTGCCAAGACACCAGGCAGTTTTAAGCAAGTGCCCCATAATTGTCATTGTTTCATTACTTTTAACTGACCAATCAGTGTTGTACTCTTCAGCAAAGCCAATTGCTTGATTATCCATTGATGGAATTAGTCTTTCAAGAATATTATCCATTACGAATTGAATATTTTGTGTATAGATAAATTCATTTTCTTCTTGGAGGTATAATGAGAACAAATGTGTTGTCAGTGCATCAACGGTTGCATTAAAACTTTTTCCGGTTAGTTGAGAATAGTCGTAATTCCCTCTATCAAAATATCCAAAATTTATTTCGTCTTGATCCCATAGAATAGCTGCATTGTCTATCCATGTATCTTCTAATCTAAATTCGGCTAATGAATCTTTGTTAGCTTCTGCAAATGCAGAAATCCCAAGTAATGCATAATGCTGATTAAAAGCAGTTTTATCTTCGTTAATATTATTGGGCTGACCAAACTTATTAATACTGTTATACCATCCTCCATTTATACTATCCCACGCACTATAGTGCATAAATTCCAAAGCTTTTTCAGCATATTCCAAATATGTATCATTTCCGGTTAGCATATACGCTCTCGTCAATCCATAAGCATTTCTGGATTGTGTAATCATATCTTTGTTGGTACCCCAGTTGGTAAGAACATTTCCTTCCTTGCCAACATTGGTGTAAAAACCTCCGTTAGTTTCATCATAAGCATTTAGCCAAAACGAGGCACAGCTATCAACAAATCCAATATTGAGATCTGGATTAATTAAGTACTTACTCTTTAATTCATATTGTGCAAAAACTAAATTTGAGAATAATACTAAGTAAAATAAAATTGTTATAATCAAAAATTTTCTATTCATAGATCATTAAACCATTTTTCTATTTCATTAAAATTAACTTTTTAGTGTCAATAAATTTTCCTGCTTGAATTCTGTAAAAATAAATTCCACTGGAAAGCTTAGAAGCATTAAAATCAATATCATACTTCCCTTTTTGCATTTCACTGTTTAACAAAGTTTTAACTTCTTGTCCAACCACATCATAAATCCTAAGCGTTACAAACTCATTGGTAGGTAATTGAAAACTTATTTTTGTACTTGGGTTAAATGGATTTGGAAAATTTTGATTCAGCTTAAATTCATCAATAATTATATTTTCAAAATCTTCATTGTCAACTCCAACTGGTTCATCGCCTAAATAGAAAACTTTTGCCTCATAGCTATCAAGTTCTATATCAAGAGTTCCACTAATTGCTTGAATATCAATCACTGAAAAGTCAATAAGATTAGTTAAGTATTTTGTACCTTCTGAAAGATCAGCGACCGGAAATGAAACAGTTTTACTTTCTCCCCTGAAGTTTGCAATTGTTAAAATATTATGATTTTCGGAAGTCGAGATATACGCATAAACATCCGATGGCAGTGAAGTAGTAATTCTTTCCATTCGAGGATTTGATAAATACTTATTTCTTAATCGTACAAGTGATTTAAAGTAAGGTCTCAAGTTATTGGGATCAGTCCAATCAATCATTCCCCTATTTGTTAGCTCACCAACTTCCCCGCCGGAATAAATTAACGGAATGCCGCTTGCAGTAAATAGAATTGTATGCATTAACTTTGAGCGTTGAGAATCATAGGAAGACGCCACTCTAACTTCATCATGGTTTTCAACAAACCTGAATGGTCGCGCATGATCGGGATAATCTTTTCTTAACTCAGCATCAAGTGAATCAATAGCCAAAGTTCCATTTGAAACCCCAAGAAGTTTATTTCTTAAATCCCAATCATTTGCAGAATCAAATCTTTGCTGGTAGTAAACTTCTTGAGACGAAGATGCCTCTGCCTCAAGGAAAACTTCTGGTTTAATATTTTTTAATGCTGCTCGCCATTCCTTCCAAAAATCTGAGTTTCGTTCTTCAACTCCCCAGGCAACATCACATCTATAACCATCAATATCAAATTCTTGCACCCAATATTTTGCCACTTTAATAAAGTAATCTCGAACATCCTTATTATTATGGTTTAAATTCGGCAGACTGGCCCAATCAAAAAAGTATTCATAATTAGAATTGCCCGGCTCACCATCCCATAAATAGAAATCAGCCCACGGAGATTCTGATTTATATTCTAAAACATTCTGCATGAACGGATGCGAAATTGCCGTATGATTTACAACAAAATCTAAAATTACTTTAATCCCTGCATCATGTAATGCTTCAACCAAATTTCTAAAATCCTGCTCAGTTCCAAAATCTTCTTCAAATCCAAAATAATCAGTTATTTCATAACCATGAATTGTTGGACCGGTGTAGATCGGCATAAACCAAACAGCATTAATTCCTAAATCAAGCATATCAGGAATTTTATTCTGAATACCTTGGAAATCACCAGATGAACTATATGAACGTGGGTAAATCTCATAGAAGACGGCATTATCAATCCAACTTGCATGATCATTTATTCTCGCTAGATAAACAGAGTCTGGATTAGCAAATATTAATTGTCTAGCATAAGCAAATCTTCCTTTTGAATCTCTTGCTCTAACATTTATATAATATTCACCTTCAATGATTGGAATATCAATAGTGATTCCTTGTGTTGTTGCAGCTCCCATTAAATTAGCAGGATTAAGTTCGTCATCGTCTGTCCAGTAATAAGTAAATGTAACATCATCTGGTGAAGTTCCTTCGGCATTCAGTGTAACTGTTCTACCGGAAACACTTCCACTAATAGAAACCTGTGGTGAATTATCTTTTTCATATATAAGAACTAAATTTTTTGTTGTCGATTCGTACCCATTTTTATCTACAGCCTTTACGAAAATTATATTTTCTCCCTCCTCCAGAGTTACTGGCACACTAAATTCTGAATCTGTGACATTTTCTGTGGATTCAACTCCATTGAAATAAAATTTAACCATGGTAATTTCTGAATCACTTAAGGTCCCTTTAACTGTTACATCAGGATACCAAAAAGTAACAGATGGAGTTAAAAAATTAATTGCCGGACCATAAGTTGCTAAACTATCAGAAATATCAGATGCTGTGAAAGATTTTTTACCTCTCCCAAAACCATTAAGAGAGACAAATCTTGGGCCCATTCTCTGACCGGAAGGGATATAATTCGAAAAAACTCTATCCTGCCAAAAACCGCTTCTAAAAAATGCGGAGTCGTAAATATCCGGATCTTCTTCAAAATCACTTCCTCCTTCTGCTGAAGTAACTTCGAATCCATTTCCGCTCATATCATCAGCTGCAATATAGGAGAAAAGGTAAAAGTTTCTTTCACGCGTCCAACTTCCTAATAAACTATCTAAATAAGCCAGGCTAATTTTAAATTCAAATCTATCAGAATTAATTGCATCCATGTTTACATTAAGATTTTTTCCATAAGAATCAATTCCGAGCCAATAAATATTTTCCTTAATAATATTTTGATGTGAATTTCCAGGGGCACCAATAGGAATAAATACGCCCTCATTTTCCCAAAACTCAGTAACGATATCAAGAGAGAGTGGATCACTGATAGTCTGGTTAACCGGATTTGTAATTAATAAGCCAATTCTTGTGCGGTTAGTAACATCTTCGATCGTAATGTTAAAGTTTAATGAATCATGAGAAGGGACTTCAGCTATCATGACATTTAGAATATCAGCACTTCCATCCGCAACACCTACCGGATAGGTGTATGGTTCATCATCTTTTGCGTCAGTGTAATAAAATCCGGTTTCATTATTGTATAAGCCATAAGCATAATTTTCCGTGGATGATAGCCCTTCCTTATTAGAAAAACTTACAGATACATAATGATCGCCATCCTCATTAAGATTTATATTTGCTGAAACTATATTTGTGTCTGGATCAAAAGAGTGGGAAACATCAACCCCATCTAATTTTATGCTGATACTTCCTTCATTAACTCCTGCTGATTTTACGCCTGGTCTCAATAAAACAGATAGAGTAAAGCTTGAAGTAGAATTATCAAAAACACTACTTTCACTGGGATATAATAATTTAATTGAAGGTATTGAGTCAATAACAACAGTAAATATATTATTATCACTTACATCGCTAAATTTGGGTTCATCGGGATCATTTATCCAAAGAGAATTATTTAATTTAAATTTATATTCATAATTCCCCTTTTCTAAATATGTGGTTACTTCATACAAACCATCATTGTTTTTATCCATCATTGGGTCAAAAAGTTCATTCCAGTTATTGAAATCCCCAACTAGTGAAACTTTACTTATATTTTGAATTAGAGAAGTCCCGGTGTTATATATGTCGTAGTAAAAATCTACTGGAGCTTTATATACTACTAAACCTGGTAATCGCTTAAACGTTGATGATTTAGTTCTAGTACCAGCAGAAGATGAAATAGAAACAACAACCGTATGTTCTCCTTCACCTAAAGGGATTGAAGGCTGATAATAAAATTCCTTCTTCTCCTCAATGTAATATTGAGCAGGGTTTTCAACTTGTACACCATCTATTGTCACACTTAAAGAATTAATATCAATTGGATTTGCTGCAGTGTATGCAAATATTGCTCTTATCGGCTCACCTAATACAGTTGTATCTATATACACATTCCCTGCCGTATTAACACCTCTTGGCAATAAATATGTTATTAGAGGATCAGTAACATTTAGAATAGAATTATCATTATCAGTTATTTTAATATTTGGATTATCTGGATCATTCCATGCGAATGACCAG
The DNA here is from genome assembly GCA_963710615.1 of uncultured Ignavibacteriales bacterium. GTDB lineage: Bacteria > Bacteroidota > Ignavibacteria > Ignavibacteriales > Melioribacteraceae. The sequence continues at coordinate 126,168 of CAVQBF010000002.1, read as the reverse complement.
TTTGCATCAAACACAAATTTATACATGTGTTCAACTCCGGTAGCAAATTCTTTAGTTATTTCATAAACGCCGTCCCCATCTGTATCCGTCATCACCATAGTTGGATCCGCATTATTCCAACCGTTAAAATTACCTACAAGCCTGAGTGTAGTAAACTCTTCAATAATTGGCTTATAATGAAGAGTAACAGGAACAGTTTGTGAATAAATAATGGAGCTGAGAAGTAAAAAAAGAAGTGTAAAATTTCTTGGCGAGCTCATTATAAATCTCCTAATTTTTAACTGAAACTAGCGTATAAATTTACTGAAATTCAATACTAAATAATATATCTTTCTAAATAACAATATTTAAGATAATACCTATTATTATTGATGTTAACTAAAAAACAAAAAGATACACCCAAGTGGTTTTATTTTATTCTGATCTTGATCCCTATTGCTCTAATAATTTTTGCTGAAGTTTTTCTGAGACTTATTAATTACGGAAATGAATACACAGAATGGGTAAGTATTGATAATAAATACGAAATATTGAATCCAGATATTGCAGGTAAATATTTTAGCGGGATTACAAATTTACCATACTCAACAGAATCATTTTTATTGAAAGAAAAACCAAAAGATGCGTTTAGAATAATAACATTAGGTGCCAGTTCTGGTGCCGGTTATCCCTACCAAAATTCAGGATCATTCACAAAATACATTCGGAAGAGTTTGTCTTATGCTTTCCCAAATCGAAAATTTGAAATTGCTAACATTAGTATGGCAGCAATTAACTCTTATACAATTCTTGACTTGTTGCAAGGCATAATCGAGAAAAAACCTGATCTAATTCTTATATATCTAGGCCATAATGAATACTATGGTGCACTTGGAGTAGGTTCAAGTCAGGGAATTGCCAAAAGTAGATTTATTACTAATCTAATGCTAAATCTTAAAGGCATCAAAATTTATCAACTACTAGAAAACCTAGTAGCAGTTGTTCATTCCATATTTAACAATAGTGAGAATGGAACAGATGGTACTATGATGTCAAATATTGCACAAGAGAAATTAATTGAGTTAAATTCGGATTTATTTAATCAAGGTGTTTCGCAATTTGAAGCTAATCTGAATGATATTTTCTCAATATGTAAAGAGCACAAAATCCCTGTATTAACTGGAACATTAATATCAAATTTAAAGGATTTGGAGCCTTTTAATTCTATTGGGACACAAGATGGCAAGTCTGCGAAGACTGTTTTTAAAAAAGCGAGAGAAACTTATAATAATTTTAATTTTAAGGTTGCAGATTCTCTGTTCCGATTGGCTAAAGATTTAGACGGATTAAGATTTCGTGCACCTGAAAAATTCAATGAAGTTATTTATAATCTTTCAGCAAAATATAAATTTGATGTTGTTGATGTTGATTCTAAAATAAATTTCGAAAGCGAAAATGGAATTGTCGGCAATGAACTAATGGTTGATCATCTTCATCCAAATTTACTAGGCTACCAAATTATTGGCAAATCTTTTTTTGAAGCAATTTTAGAAGCTGGATTAATAAAAACAAATCAAATTGAAATTTCTCTAGATCAAGTTGATAGCTTAGTTAAAACTAATTACAATTTTACAAAATACGATTCGGTTTCTGCTGAATTTAGAATTAAAATTTTAAAGAATGATTGGCCATTTACAAATTCAAATCAAATCATAGATAAAAAAGAATTATTAAAGCCAACTACAGCTGAAGAAAAAATTGCGTTTGATGTATTGGAAGGAAGGACTTCTCGTCTGGATGCCCGAATAAATTTAGTCGATTATTATAAGAAAAAGAATCAGTTTAATCTTTATGTTAGGGAATTATTAGCTTTGCTTGAGGAGTTCCCAACACATAAGTATTTGATAAATTCAGAAATCGCAGAACTTATTAATGCCCAAAGTTACTCATCTGTTGGTAAACTTCTAAAAGAAAGTTATAAACTAGAACCAGATGAATTTAATACAAAATGGCTTGGGATTATGAGCATGGCAAATAATGAGTTAGATGATGCAATTAAATATTTAACGGAGAATACAAAGTATAACACTGTTGATCCTCAAATCTATTTTAATCTTGCCGGCGCCCATTTTCAAAAAGAAAATTTTTCCGAAGCCTACAAATATATAATTGAGTGCTTAAAAATAAATCCGAATTATAAAAATGCTGATAAATTAAAACAGCGATTGGAAAATATTCTAAATTAATAATTAGCTCTTAAGAAATGAAAAAAGCTCCTAAATGGTTTTATGCTGTCCTAATTCTCATTCCAATTACAATGATTGTCGGGACAGAATTATTACTTAGGTCATTAGATTATGGTAAAGATCTATCTCAGTGGTATGAGATAACTGAAGATAAACTAATATTAAATCCGGATATTGGGGCAAGATATTTTTCTAGTGTCAAAAACTATCCTCACTCTAATCACGATTCCTTTGACAAAGTTAAGAGACAAAACAGTTTTAGAGTTTTTATATTTGGAGGGAGCTCAACTGCTGGATTTCCTTATCAGCCGAATGGAAGTTTTTCACGTTATCTCAATGATGCATTAAATTATTCTTTCCCTAATAAAAACATTGAAGTTGTGAATCTTGCAATAACAGCAGTTAATAGTTACACGGTTTTAGATTTACTTCCCGGTGTAATTGAGCAAAAACCGGATTTGGTAATTATATATGCGGGGCATAACGAATATTATGGTGCATTAGGAGTTGGCTCTACAGAATCAATCGGAAGCTCACAAACAATTGTTAAACTTTACTTATTCCTCAATCAATTCAAACTTACTCAATTAGTAAAAAATATTCTAAGTAGTACCATAAATCTTTTCTCGAATGAAACAGAGAATATTAGAGGTGGAACGCTTATGGCTCGTATGGCTTCTGAAAAAGCTATAAGTTTAAACTCAGAAACTTTTAATAACGGTGTTGAGCAGTTTAGAGATAATTTTGAAGATATTCTTTCACTATTAAAAGAAAAAAGAATACCAACTCTTATAGGTACATTAGTAAGCAACTTAAGAGATCAAAAACCTTTTATTTCATTTAAGGAAGATTCAATTTCTGCGGAAGGAGTTTTTCAAGAAGGATTGCACAATCTTGAGATAGGTAGTCTTTCAAAAGCAGATTCATTATTTTCGCTTGCCCGCGATTTAGATGGTTTAAGATTTAGAGCCCCCTCAACATTTAATGCAATAATTAAAAAATTGTCAATTAAATATAATACTGGCTTGATTGATCTTGATAATGAATTTAAAAAGATAAGTCCATATAATATTGTTGGCAATAACATAATGGTTGATCACCTGCATCCTACTTTAGAAGGACAGCAAATTATTGGCAAGCTACTGGTAAAAAAAATAATTGATGAGAAATATATTAAGGATATTAATACAATTTTTGAGATTGAAAAACTAGATAGTTTGGTAAAATCAAATTTTGACTTTTCTGATCTTGACCAAAAAGCTGCTGAATTTCGAATAATTAATCTTTTAAATGATTATCCCTTTGTAAAGGAAAAAAGAACCGATGCGATTAGCAAAAGGGTGCTGAATAATAGAATAGATACTCTTGCTTTTAAGATAGTTAAAGAGAATCTTAATTGGGAAAAAGCGCACCAAGAAGCTTATAAGTATTACTTATCAACAAATCAAATTGAAAAGTTTGTGGAAGAGCTAAGTGTTCTTATTTCTCAGTATCCTTATAAACTAACTTATTATAATTTTGCTGCTCAAGAATTGATAACAAGAAAAAGATTTGATGACGCAGAATTATTTTTATCTCAAAGGTATAGAATTAAACCGGATGACTTTAGTACAAAATGGTTGGGTAATATAAATCTATCCAAAAATAGAATCCCGGAAGCTTTAAAATACTTAAATGAAAGCATCTCGATGAATCCGAAAGATGCTCAAGTGTATTACAACTTTGCAATTGCTAATCTAAAATCGGGTAATTTAAATGCTGCTGTTATTTCTATTAAAGAATGCCTAAAAATTAGACATGATTATCCCAACGCACAACAATTACTTATACAGCTTACAAAATAAAAAAGCCGGCAATACTAACCGGCTTTCTAAGTACTAGATAAATCACCAATTCTAAAATCTTAATCCAAGTGTAAAGTGCTGGGTATTATCTAAAACACCAAACTCTTGATAAGCATAATCAAAATATAATCCCAAACCGGGCGCAAATGTATATTTTAGCCCTATTCCAAAAGTCAGCCCTTCTTCAGAATTATCAAGGAATAAAGACTTGTATCCACCCCTTAACGCAATCAGATCGTAAAGCACATATTCTGCTCCAACATTTAGGGATTCATCATTATCATTCGGGTGCAATGCATCAACTGCAATGGTAAATACATGATCTTCCAAATCAATAATGTCAGCTGCTAATCCAATTCTAAATAATAGAGGCAGCGGATAAGAGTCAGTTTTTAATGATGCTAAAATTTCATCATTATTACCATCAATTTGTTGGTCGATATCATGCTGTACAAGAAGATCTTTGCCACTTAAGGTCATTTCACTTCCAAAGTTAGAAATTGATGCACCGATTCTAATACCATAAATATCAGAATAATAAAGCACACCAAGATCAAACGCAACTGTAGATGCTGATGAATTCCAAATTCTCTGCTGTATATATTTTGCCGAGCCACCAACTGAGAATCGATCTGTTAAATTGTATGCATAAGATAAGGCTAAAGCCAAATCATTAGCATCAAACATTTGTCCGGTACCATCTTGTTCAGCAAGAGTAGTAATTTCCATTTCACCGTAATCAAGGTAGGTAACGCTTAAGCCCAATGTTCCCATACCACCAAGGTTTAATGCAGCTCCCGACCAATTATAACTAATATCAGCAAACCAACTTGAATATGAAAACAATGCTTCACTGCCTTCAATTCGGGAAACTCCTGCTGGATTCCAATAGAGTGCACTAACATCATTGGCTGTAGCAGAAAAAGCACCTCCCATTGAGATGGGTCTTGCTCCTATTGCAACATTTAAAAATGGCGCTGCAGTGGAGCCAACTTTGGATTGTGCAAATAAGCATCCAAAACTAATTAAAAATATGAGAATGATTTTTTTCATTTTTTTATCTCCACTATTTGATAAGAGCAAACTTGTCAATTCTACTGCCTATATTGGGAGCTTCAACCACATAAACATAAACTCCGTAGGCAACATCAAGATTCTCTTCTGTTCTTAAATTCCAAAATACATCACCGGTATATAAATTATCTTGATATAATTCTTTAATTAATTCACCACGAACTGTGAAAATAGAAATCTTAGAACCCGGAGGGACATAAGTAAATCTAATTTCTCTTTCACCTCTACCGCTGGTTTGAGTACTCAACAAACTCTGCTCTGCTGAATGTGTAACCACATATGGATTTGGTACAACTTTGATTTTGTTCAGATCCTCTTTAGCAAGTTGATTATCAAGCGAAGCACCTTCCATTACAAAGCTAAACTCATCCCCACTATTAAACTGTTTAAAGAATGAGAGTAAATATTGACCTTCAGTAGGAAGAGGTTTATTTGCTCCGGTATATCTGAAAACTATTCTCCATGTTCTCCAATATACACCATCCAGATTTTCCTTGAACCAAAGGTTATACGCAGTACTTGTCGCAGTTGCAATTATGTTAGTAACAACATCAACCACTACTCCGGTTGTAAGATTTGTAACTTTAAAGGTTATATCTTTTGCGGGTATAATATTGCTCGGTATTGGAGGAAATAAAGTATCAGGGACAGACTGACCAACAACATCTGGGAAGAACTCAATCTTGTAATCTCCCGGAAAACCTATTCCATCTCTTCTATTAGATTTAAATACACTCACAGTTGTAAAGTTTGGCCGAAGAGAATCAATAACTCCATCAAAACCAGTTCGAGATGAATCAATTGATATAGCATCATTCAATAGTTGAACTCTAAAACCATGTTTTACTGGAGTTGAGCCTCTAAAGTTTTCATAACGGTTAATCAAAGTATCGTAAGCTGCTGTATAAGTCCCTGGAGTTTTAACTTTATACGGATTACTATTAACAATTATAGTGTCAACATTTTCCGAAAAAGTTATAGATTCTCCCGGACTGAGAATACTAACTTCATTATTTGTTGGAATAATTACTGTATCAGGAGATTGCAAATCAATTAGAGACCAGTTTGAAGTTAAGTTAATAGCTGAAGTGTCTTCAAAAATTACTTTATACTCAAAACCATCTCTGATATCCTCATCATCGATAACTTCAACAAATCCTGTTCCTGTTCCAATAAAGTCGTCAGATTTGGTCATCTCAGAGGCAGATGCCGACACATAACCTGCTGGTCTTCTTCCCGGTGTAATAAATCCAGTATTAACATCAGTAATAGTTTCTCCAGTATTCGATCTGAAAATAAATTTAGAATTTTCTTCGGGGAAAACTTCTAATGCTTCATCACCTCTATCAAATGCGGTTACTGCATAATAATAAGTCTGGCCGGGGACAACAGTAGTATCAACATAAATATTCGTAATACCTTTTGGAGTATCAAGACCATTCTTGTTATCGCCCAAGTAATATGTAACTCCGCCAAAAGCTTCGAGCAGATCAGGACTCGGATAAAAGAAGCCACTCAAAGAATCAACATAGTCAAATTGAGCAATTGGTTTATCAAACGATAAAACTCCCAATGCATTTGTTATGGTTCTACTGTCTCTAAAATTAGCATCTGTTGACCTATAGATTTTGTAACCTTGAAAGTCTTGTTGTTTACTAACAAAATCTCTTGTATTTTCAGAAGCTGAGCCATCCCAATATAAAACTACGTTGCCATCTTCTTGAGCAAGAGTTAATTCAGGCTTTCTTGGAGCTTGAGGGAAAACATAGCCTGAGTTGTAAATTCTTTGCACTATCTCTTTATTATTGTTTATGTCTGCACCATTTTCACCAAAAAGAAGTGATACTGAAAATCTTTCAGTTGTTTTTGAGAAAAGCGGAAAATAACCAGACGCATATATAAAGTCACCATCCTGTGGTTGTGCAGGAATTATATCAAATCTACCAGGCGTCATCCTATCCCAGACCAATTCATCGTCACTCAAATTCGGACTTGCACTATTTTCAAAAAAGTTAAAAGCTGTTAAACCAATTTGATCAGATTCATCAGGATCTGTTTTACCAAAGTTTGGTTCGCCTTGAGTTGGAACACCATCACCTTCTCCAATATCTGGTCCGGGATAATCGGTATCTTCAGGTCCCAATCCATCTTCCCCTAAATCATCAAACTCAGCTGTCCAATCTCCATCTTCATCAATATCATTATCCCTTCTCTCATCAATCAATGGATCAAATTGTCCTTCACCAGTTATGTAGTTTACATAGCTTACTGGAGGATCACCTCTGTTTACACGAGTTAAGTAATGAATAGCTTCATTTTCATCTATCAACCCATCCAAATCATTGTCAAGTCCATCGTTAGCGGTTACATCAGGTATTGCAATTTCACCTCTGTTACCGCCAAAAGCAGCAATAAATCCTTCCCTGAAACTTGTAACTCCAGGTTCAATTATATATTGTTTCCCAAGCGAATAAACTGTATCGATAGTTGATTTAACAGTATAAATTTCTCTATCATAACTATTGTTACCATTTTCATTTATAAGAACAATTTTATCTCCAGCCCTATAAACTATGGGAGAAAAATCATTTTGTGTAAATCTTGGTGAACTTCCTTTAGAATCATTATCGTTATCAATCCCATCAAATGGATTTCCTGGTGACTCGAGAAAGGCGTATCCGACCCAGCCCACTTTTTGTCCTTTATTACCGACATTATCAGCATCATAAGAATAGGTAATTGACTCGTCTACTAAGAAAGTACCTAAATCATCTTGACTATCACCATCACCACCAGCTAAAGTCCCAACAACAGTACCGAAGTTAGCTTTTCGATAAGTATGAGTCCCGTCATTAGTTATATCATATAACCAAAAAATTGCATCTTCGGCTAGGAAACTTGACCACTGAAATCCTCTTTGACGCATTCTTAGACCCATTCCATTTCGGTTAGGATCATTTGCATCTGGCTGAAAATGCGCGTTAAATTCATCATCCCAATGATCATCAGCTTCAAAGAATGACTCTTGATCTGCATTTGCAATACCTCTACCGAAGAATCCGAACCATTGAGTTTTACCTTGTTCATCCTTCCAAGTTTTTGCAACGGGATCATTCCAACCCTCAATCGGCCATGAATCAGGCAAATGACTCATTGCAACTGACGGGTAGTTAGGATTTCTAAATCCTGGAGTTGGATTAAATCCCCAGAAATAGTTTTTTGTCGGATGCTTCTCATCAAACTGACCATTTCTTGGTCCCCTTGAGATTACAACCGAGTGGAGTGTATCATTAAGATCATTGATGAATTCTACACCAATTAGCGGAATACAATCACCAATATAATTTTCTCCTGAACCAAGCGGCCACTCACCTCTTATATCAATTCCCACACTAAAGCCGGCAATCTGTCCATCATTATAGAAGGAGATGCCCGTTCTGTTTCCTGTGTGGTATCCAATTGAACGAAGCGCTGGATCACTATATTGAGCCTGCAGCGTAACCTGGAGGAGAACAAAAAGTGAAATAACTATTTTCCAAAATTTCATATTGTTTGCTCCTACTGGATTAAAAATTAAATGATACCCCAAGTTCAACTCTTCTTGGTTCCGAGAAGAAACTTGCATTGGTATAAAATTCGTCTAGTGTATTATTATATAATACTGGATTTATTTTTTCTGCTTCTAATTTTGTAAAGCTGAAGTACGGATCACCTGAATCAGAATTTATATTAACAGGATTTTCAGAATCAAGTAAGTTGAATACCTTAGCAAAAATAGTAATCTTAAAATCATCAATCATAATGTCTTTGTAAACTCTCATATCTATTTTAAACTGAGAGGGTTTGCTGTCACTGTTCCTAGGAAATCCATTCTGTGTAATTCTAGTATTTTTGTTCACACCTGGTGTGTAAGGTTGTCCTGAATAGAAATTACCTATAATAGAAAATCCATAATCATTAATTTTACTATATGCTGCAGAAATGTTCAATGTGTGCGTTTGATCCCAATCTAACGGTGCAATAAATGTCTCGGGAATTGCTCCGCCTGTAATTGCGTTTCTTGCATCAGCGGGATTTGAAGCATTACCTTTTGTTTCAGAATAGGTATAATCAATATTAGTTGCAAGACCGCCGCCGAATCTTTTTGTATACTTTACAATAAATCCTCTTGAAAATCCAAAATCCGAGTTCTGATATTTACTGTAAGTTTTATCTCCACCAAATACAAGAATTTCAGCATTTTGTGTTCCACTTAAATCTCTGAAATCCTCAAAGAATACAGTAAAATCCACAGCCATATCATCACCAAGCTGCTGTTGTAAACCAATTTCTCCTTTAACTGTTTTCTGCGGTCTTAAGTCAGCATTACCCATTAAGCCAACATTTCCGGAACCATCTGCAATTTCAAATTCAGGATTTTCATATAAATATTGATAACGAGGTAATTGGAAAAAGTGTCCATAGGAAAAGTGAATAACCCCTGCATCAGAAATTGGGAAAGCCAATCCAAGTCTTGGACTTAATTGAGTTTTAATTGAAGCGTCTTCATACCAATATTCCTCTCTATCAGCAACTGTTTTAACAGTTTCGCCTGCATCGAGAACACCGTTTCCATTTAAGTCATTAAATCTATTATCCGGTTTAAGCGGATTTACAATATTTGGATCACTTGGATCTGTTAATATTTGTCCATCCGGATTAAATATGTCAAATCTTACACCTGCATTAAAAATTATACTGAAAGCTTCAAACTTGGCTTGAACGTAAGCCGCACCTTCAATTGGATTATGTGTATATTGATCATTATCTAAAGAAGTAAGCGGAGGAATTACAACATTATAAGGGAAAACTCTTTGTCCGCTTTCATCTGTTTTTGGTACAAGATTTATATCATGGAAGAAGAGTTCATTTTGCTTAAACTCACCTCCAAATTGCAAATTGATTTCTTTATTTAATTGTGTTGCCCAATCAAGTTTTGCACTAAAAGTAGTAGATTTTCTATTAAATCTTTGGTTGTTAGTTCCACCTATTGCAAAGTTATGAGCAGGACGTTGCCTAATTTGATTGTCGACATATTCAGTCGGCATATTTGGATCACCAGTAAAAATATCTTCATAGAGATACATCTCAAATTCTTTAAGATAATAACTCAAATTTAGAGTATAGAAACTACTGTTGGATACTGCATGATTAATTGAAAAAATATTTGAAAAAGAGTTTTCAAATTTTTGAAGATTGTTATCAGGGGTTAGAAGACTGTAGCTCCCGTAATCATAATCTTGATAATTTCTTTTATCATACAAGAAATTGTAAGCAAATTTAATACCCGGAATTGCTGTGTAAGTTAATTTTGCTTGACCGAAATAGTTTTCGCTCCAGTTCATAGCAACATAATCATGATCAACTGAGTCTTGCCTTTTAGCAAAATCGCTTAATAGTTCCCCTGAATTCCCTCTAAAAATAACAAATTCAGTACCACCCGTACCTTCAACCTCTTGAGCAATATCTGTTGGTAAATAAACTCTCTTTCCGTAAATGTAACCATCATTATATAAGTATCTAAAGTTGGTAAAAAATGATAATTTTTCGGGCAAAATTGGACCGCTTAAACTTCCCTCAAAGTTTCTTACTGCAACAGGATTAACTTTATCAATATTCCAGAAAATATTTGAATTGTTTGAGATATAATCACCGACATAGGTTTGAAAACTTCCGTGGAAATCGTTGCCGCCATCTTTGGTTACAAGGTTAATTACACCCGAGAGAGCTTGGCCGTATTCAGCATTAAATGCACCGCTGATTACTTGAAGTTCCTGAACAGCACTGGAGTTTACATCAACGATAGTACTTCCATCATAAGAATCAGTCACTGGTACACCATCAATTTGATATGTAACTTGTCCGGCTCTCCCACCTCTCAAGTGAAGACCTCCATCCCCGGAAATAACTATTCCGGATTGCAAGGAAAGTACATCCGAAATATCTGTTACAGGAAGTTCGGAAATTAATTCATCTCCAACAATTGCAGTAGATGAAGTTAAATCTTTCTGAATTAGAGGTTTTGTAGCTACAACAACAACCTCTTCCGAAAGTTCAATGCTGGCTGATGAGAGTTCAAAACTAATATCAGTTGTTAAATCGATAGAAACTTTCACGTTTTGCACCGTTACTGAATTGTAACCAATTGCCGATGCTTTCACCTCGTATGTTCCGGGCGGGACATTTAGTATTGCATAATAACCGTCAATATCGGTTGCCGCTCCTGAATTTGTACCCATAATTATTACGTTTACAAAAGGAAGAGCTTCCCCGGTACTGGCATCAGTAATCCTACCAACAATTTTTCCCGTTGTCCCGGCAAAAATACTTGAGGATACTAAAAGCAATACAAGAAAAAATCTTAAAGTATTCGTCATATTTCCTCCATAATGAAGAATTTTACGGTGAAGAATTAATCATTCTTGTATAAAATAATTAACTACAGATTTTTAGAATTTCTTTTTTCTTTTTCTAAAAACCATTCTATAAATGATGGAGATGAAGGGACAGCAGTAATAGTGCCTCCAAAACCAAGGTTGCGCATAACAAAAAGATTTATGTTCCCTTGATTGATGCTGTCGAACATCTCATTGTTTATTTCTATATTATACTTATCACTTAATTCAATTGTCTTTTCAACAAACAATTCGAATTTTTCATTTTTCACTTCTTTATTTACATTCTGAATATTATTTTCAAGATATTCAGAATCACTAATACTTAAATATTTATTTGTAGATTTTTTCAAAAAATCATTTGTAACCACTTGATATAAAAAATTATCATTCCAGATTTTTAACCACTTTGTAACATTAGGTGAATTATCCAAACCTTTCTTAAATCCCTCTCTAGCCAAAAGTTCATACTTAATATAATCCTTAAGCTGATCATTCAACTTTAACTTTACTGCCTCATAATCGGGATTGGAGACATTGAAAGATAAGAAACTTATCTCCCTTAAAAAAGTACGAACATTAATAGGATTTGTAGAGAATTTAATAAAAGGCTGGTCTAAAATTTCCGCTAACGCTACTTCAGATTCTCTAAGGTCTTCACTATCAAAGTAAATTACTTTCTTGTTATTTTTATCAAAAACAAACATTCCCGCACTATCTTTTTTAGAAAAAATGACACTCATTTTCTGTGCAATTAACTTAAACAAATTTCCATCAGCATCAACTTTTTTATCTGCAAAAAACTCTTTGTGAAATTGGGCATAATTATCTTCTTCTTTTCTGCTACTTAAAATCTTAACAATCTCTTTTACAGAATTATTTCTATCAGAAAGATTGGCATATTCTCTTTTTGTAATATCTGCAACAGAGAATATATTCCATATACCATCCATTTGAATTGGTGTACTGAACTCATTGGGATCTAACGAGTAAACTACTTTTTCAAGATCAATATCCAAATCACCATAAGAAATAATAAGATCTTTTTTAGAAATTGAATTATTTAGGGGATTCTCTGAATAATTTTCTTCGAATTTATTTTGCTTTAGAATATTGTAGAGTTCAAATATTGTTTCTCTATTTTCAGAGAAATAAACACTTGCAGAAATAATTTTATTATATTTTTGTTCAGCTTCCTTTACTTCATCTTCGGTGTATTCTATTTCCCCTATAATCTCTCTTTGATAAAGTTCATCTCTGACGAACATTTTTTGCATCACATTTCTTGCCGTTACTACTGACGGGTTATTTTCATATCCTTCTTCTTTTGCATAATTTGACCAGAGTTTTTCGGCTATTAAAGTGTAAAGTAATTCCCTTTTAACTCCGTTAGAATTATTCTTATCTTCAATTCCAACTTTTGGGGTAAAATTTAAACGGTCTTCAAACTCAGATTTAGAAAGGTAGTTCTCCCCGATTCGAACTAAAATTTTGTCTTCAATAATTTGAGAGTAACAAACTATATTAACAACTAAAACTATAGGAAGAATAATGTAGAACCTTTGCTTAAAAAACAAACTAAACTCCATCCGAAAATAGATATCAGGCTTTCTTTATAAATAACTAATAAAACATATATAAAAAAAATATCTATATAATTAAAAGTCCAATGACAACTAAATAATTATTTGCTTAAAGCATACAAATAATAAAAATTATAAATAAAAAATAATAAAAAAATACTCTAAGTAAGTAGATAATATTAGCATTTTATCTCATTGAGAACAAAAACATTTGTTTAATTTACACTATTTAAAACTTCATTTTCAATGTTATAAAAATTACCAAAGCAGTTTTATTCGGTCAAAAAAAAACATATTTTTCAACCAATAATAAATTAATTAATAAATGCAAAAATTAGCTCAAAATAAAATTGAATCTTTGATTTCATCACTAAGAGAATATAATTTTAATTGTACACCAATTGATAAAAAGCAATACAATTTTGAAACAACCGTAATTAAGAATAATGAGAAAATTAAACTCCTAGTTTATTTTGGGAAAAAAGGCGTCAAAACAATACTTCAAGGGAACACTAATTCAGCAACATATAACGAGGCAGAAAGTATTGTAACCGGAAACTTCTCGTTAAAATTTAAAAAGGAAGAAGATCAGCAATATATGGAGTACATCGGGACTGATGAAACTGGTAAAGGCGATTTTTTTGGTCCGCTTGTAGTTGCAGGCATGTATGTAAATGAAGAAGTTCAGAATTATCTGTTAAACTTAAATGTAAGGGATAGTAAAGAACTGAACGATTTTCAAATTGATCAGATTGCTGCAAAAATTAGAAAAGCTTACCCAAATAATTATTCTGTGATTTCTATAAATCCTCAAAAGTACAATAAACTATACGAGGATTTTAAGAATGTAAATAAATTACTGGATTGGGCTCATTCTAAGGTAATAGAAAATATCTTTAAAAAATTTGAAACCGATACTGTAATTATTGATCAATTCAGTAAAACCCCAATCAGCATTTCATTCAAAAATCAATTTTCGAAGGTAAATTTCGTTCAACTTCCTAAAGCAGAAAAATATATTGGTGTTGCAGCTGCCTCGATACTTGCCCGTAACCAAATGAATATCTGGTTTAACAAAAAAAGAAAAGAGGGTTTTAATGTTCTGAAAGGTGCTTCTCAAGAAGTAGAAAATGAAGCGAAAAAAATATTGAATAATGGCAATAAAGAAAAGATGAATGAACTTATTAAACTTCATTTTAAAACGACAAAAAAAATATTCGAAGATTATTCTGAGATTGAGCAATAAACTTAGAAAAAAGTTATATTTATTGATTATCAAATAAGGATTTTACATGCCTACAGAAAGAAAATTAAAAAGAATTGGAATTATTACCGGCGGCGGCGATTGTCCCGGTTTAAATGCAGTTATTAGAGGTGTTGCAAAACCTGCCCATGATCATGGACTAACTGTTTTAGGAATTCAAGATGGCTTTGAAGGATTAGTAAACGGAAAGGCAATTGAACTTTATAATAAAGATGTTTCTGGTATTCTAGCGCAGGGTGGAAGTATTTTAGGTTCATCCAATAAGGGAGATCCATTTCATTGGCCGGAAGATATGGGCGATGAGATACAAATTTTTGACCGTTCGAAAAAAGCAATGAAAAATTATGAGGCATGGAATCTTGATGCTGTCATTGCAATAGGCGGTGATGGAACAATGCATATCTCAAATAAATTAGCTCAAATGGGAATGAATATTGTCGGCGTACCAAAAACAATTGATAATGATTTAGAAGCTACAGATCAAACTTTTGGTCACGATTCAGCGGTTTTTGTAGTATCTGAAGCTTTGGATAGATTACACACAACTGCTTCTACACATCATAGAGTTATGGTAATTGAAGTTATGGGACGTTACGCCGGCTGGATTGCATTAAATGGCGGTTTAGCAGGTGGAGCCGATATAATCCTTTTACCTGAATTTCCTTTTAGTTGGGAAGTAGTTTATGATAAAGTAGAACAGAGAAGTATGCAGGGAAAAAGATTTAGTATTGTTTGTGTAGCCGAAGGCGCAAAAGCTCAAAATGAAGAAATGGTTGTTAAGGCTAAAGATATTAAACGAACAGATCCTATTCAGCTTGGTGGAATTGCAGAGCATGTTTCAAAAATGATTGCTGAAAATACCGGGATTGAGACTCGTTATACTGTTCTAGGTCATTTGCAAAGGGGCGGCAGTCCAACACCTTACGATAGAATTCTCTCTACTAGGTTTGGGACCTATGCAATTAATCTTGCAATGAACAGAAAGTTTGGAAGAATGGTTGCCTTAAAAGGTTCGGAAATTACCAGTGTAAAGATTGAAGATGCAATTAAAAAACAAAAACTTGTCACAGCTGAAAACCAAAGTGTTCACTCGGCATTACAGGTTGGTGTAAGCTTTGGAGTAGAAGAAATGGACCATACTGTTATTAGATGGCTGGGAGAGTTTTAAAAGTAAAAATTGCACTAATATAGATGAAATAAGAATGAAATTATTTTGCTTTTTTTTATAAAAAGTATTATAATTGGTGTCTGTATTTTATTGGGGTCGTAGTTCAGTTGGTTAGAACGCCTGCCTGTCACGCAGGAGGTCGCGAGTTCGAGTCTCGTCGGCCCCGCAGAATTTCCTTGCAATTTATTGTAAGGATTTTTTTTTATATTTAAATAGTATATTATTTACGTATAATTTATACGAAAGGACCCAAGAAATGTCAATATCAAAAAAATACTTGAAATCTAAACCCGTTTGCAAGGTTACATTCAGAATACCTGCCGAAGTTGGTATCAATCATAAAAAAGCTAATATTCTAGGCACTTTTAACAATTGGGATAAAACCTCTCACCGCATGAAAAAGTTGGTTAAGGATGGTTCTTTTTCTGTAGTAGTTGATCTTGAAGTTGGAAAAGAGTATGAATTTAAGTATTTATTGGATAATGTAGTTTGGCTTACTGATGATGATGCAGAAAAACATGTTGTTACTCATTACGGTGATTCTTCTAACTCTGTTATCTCCGTTTAGTTTTCTGATATATTTCCCCTTTACTCCATTTTCCGTATCAGGCTAGATTCTAGATTTCCTCAAGTTTACAATTTTGAGAGATCTTTGGCTGAATTTTATAAGCTGTAAGGGATAGTAAATTTAAATTTACTCCCTTCACCTAAGGTGCTTTCTGCCCAAATTTTACCATTATGTTTTTCAATAAATTCTTTGCAGAGAATTAGACCTAAGCCGGTACCCTTTTCTTTTTCAGTTCCTTTTGTGGTAACATGTTCGTCTATTTTAAATAGTTTAGAAAGAATTTCATCTTTCATACCAACACCATTATCAGCAACTGAGATTTGCAGCAAACTTTCTTGCGGTTCTTCATTTATGCAAATTTTTATCTCTCCGCCTTGAGGTGTAAATTTAATTGAGTTTGACACTAAATTTCTCATAACAGTATCTATCATAAATTTATCGGCAATAATGCTGTAATTCTTTTCAAGATCATTTGTTAAAGAAATTTTCTTTCTTGCAGCATTTACTTGATACAAGGCAACAACATCATTTACTAAATTGCTTAAATCAAACTTTATAGGATTAAACTCTATCCTTCCGGTTTGAACCCTTGACCACTGTAATAAATTTTCCAAAAGATTCTGAATGTTTTTTGAGGATTTATAAATATTGCCAGTAAATTCTTTTATTTCATCTTTTGAAAGGCTATCAATATCTTCCAGCATTACCTCTGCAAAACCAATAATTGATGTAAACGGACTTCTTAGATCATGAGAGATAATTGAGAAAAACTTATCCTTGCTATTATTTGTTTCTTTAAGCTGGGCTTCCGATTCAGTTAATTTTTCATTCAGCCGTGCAAATTCCATCGCATTTTCTTCCATCAGTTCTTTATTGAACTGAAGTTCTTCAACAAATCGTTTCATTTCTTCTTGCGAGTTTAACCTTTCCGTTATATCATGAAAAGCAACTACACAGCCGACTATTGTATTATTTCTCTTTATTGGTGAAACCACGTAGGAGACAGGAAGTAATTGATCATATTTGGTAATAAAATAATCTTCGGTTACTCTTACAGTATTACCTGCACTAAATACATTTTTCAGAGGGCAATTAGAATCTTGAGGTTCCTTATGATTATGAAGAATATTATGAATATCTTCACCTTCTATTTCAGATTCCTTATAACCAAGCAGATTAGTAAACTCAGGATTGGCAAACTGTAATTTACCTTCAGAATCCATCATAAAAATACCATCACCAATCACAGAAGTGATTTCGTTAAATTGGGTTTCACTCTCCATCAATCTTGTTTCAATTTCTTTTCGTTCGGTAATATCTAAACCAACACCCAGAACACCCTTAAATTCTTTACCCATCATTCTCGGGACAAGATTTGCCAAAATCCATCTAAATTCTCCGGTAGTGTCTTTTAATCTGATCTCACAATTATTGGTTTGTCTTCTTCTTATTGTCTGTCCTAAATTATACTTCAGAAATTCCAAATCATCAGAATGGACAAAATCTAACATACCTTTATCAAGGTTATCTTCACCAATAAAATCTATGGCTTTTCTATTTACATATTTAGGTTTGATTTTTCTATCTGTTAACCATATCATTACCGGCAAATTTTCCGCCATGCTCACAAATTTTGCTTCACTCTCCTTAAGTTCTTTTTCGGTTTTTTTACGTTCATCTACATCACTTATAGTTCCGGCAACTCTTAATGGATTATTATTTTCATCTCTTACAGCTACCTTACCTCTGTCCAGAATCCATTTCCAATCACCTTTTTTTGTTTTTACTCTATACTCGCATTTGTACTGTTTAGTTTTATCTTCCAAATGAGCATGAAGAGCTTCTAGAACAAAATCACGATCATCTTCATGAATTCTATTCTGCCACGATTGAACATCGGATTTAATTTCTCCGTTTCTGTAGCCTAAAATTTCATAATATTGAGCACTTAAGAAAAGCTGATCCTTCTGCAAATTCCAATCCCAAAAACCATCATTAGAGCCCTGCATAACAATCTGAAGCTGTTCGGCGCTTTCAATCAATAGTTCAAGTGCATCGTCTCTTTCCTTAATAATCTGCTCTTTATCAGCATCAATTTTATCGACTTCTGTATCAATTATTGGCTGATGCTTTTCTTGTTTTTGTCGTAAAAGTTCTTCATAATTCTGTTTGAGTGTTTCTTCTCGAGCAGCTATTTGAATGTAGGCAACTTCATTGTTTCTTTTTACAGGCTTAAATTCAATTGAGTAAACTAATTTTCTGCCGATTATTTTATGTTCAATTGATTCCCTAAAACTTTCCCCGGTAAAAGCTCTTTCAAGCCAATTTTTCCATTTACTTTCCAGATCAATAAAGCGGGAAAGACCAATATATGAATCCAATGTTTTGTTTTCATCCAAAGGTTCATTGACAAAAACTTCAAAATTCTTTTTAAATGATTGACTGCAATAGGCTAGACGATATTCTTTATCGAACGCACAAATTAAATCACTGGTAGAATCAAGAATTACCTTATAATCTGCAGCTAATTGGGGGTTAAAAACTTTTTCTTGAATCATTATATTTTTACCATTATTATATTAATTGATTATCGCATTTTTTTAACCGTACTTTAAGAACTTATTAAACTTTATTTCGTCTATTTTTACAGAAAATAAATTATGAGGAAAATATGTTTACTTTTATTTTATGGGTTATTCTGGCAATTATTTCATTACCGCTGGCAATTGGTGTCTTAATAATTTACCCGTTTATTTGGCTTTTATTATTGCCATTTAGAATTTTAGGTTTTGCGGTAGAAGTTATTTTTGAAGTGTTGAAATCTATAATTTTATTTCCGTTTAGAATTTTAAAGATTAATTAACTTTTTGATACTGTTTCAATATTCTTTATAAAAGCTGTTTTCAATTTAAGTATTAACTTATCATTTGAAAAAACTAGCATAAAGAGTGTGCACTTCTATTTATCATTAACCAATCTGGTAAAAAGCCTTTCTTGTTCAGTTGCAATTTCGTACATTTCTGTTAAAAGAGTTAATGTCTTATTCTGCATTAAATGATTAAAAGCATTTTAACATTATTTTTATTACTATAAATTTATTAATCTTTCTGCATATAAAAATGAAACGGATATTAAAATGATTGATATAGCTAAGAACGTATACAAACAAGTTAATTAATGAGAAAAGTCCATACTTACTGCAGCACGCACATAATCCGGTTAATTGGTTTCCTTGGAGCGACGAAGCATTTGAAAAAGCGCGAAAAGAAAACAAACCTATTTTTCTCTCAATCGGTTATTCTACTTGTCACTGGTGCCATGTAATGGAACACGAATCATTTGAAGATAAAGAAGTAGCTGAATTAATGAACGAAGCATTTATTTCAATTAAGGTCGATAGAGAAGAAAGACCCGATATCGATAATATTTATATGTCGGTCTGCCAAATGCTAACCGGAAGCGGAGGCTGGCCGCTGACAATTGTAATGACTCCCGATCAAAAACCATTCTTTGCAGGTACTTATTACCCAAAACATACAAGAGGCAACAGAATCGGAATGATGGAATTAATTCCAAAGTTAAAATCAGCTTGGGAAAATCAGAGAGATGAGATTTATAAATCGGCAGATGAAATTACCAATAATATTTCTACCATAATCCCTATAAATCCGGACGAAACTCTCACACCGGAAGTTTTAGATAGAGCTTACAGATCATTTTCAGATAGATTTGATCCGGAATTTGGCGGATTTGGTAATCGACCTAAATTCCCTTCTCCCCATAATTTATCATTTTTATTAAGATATTTTAGCAATACAAATAATCAGACTTCGTTGAATATGGTTGAAAAGACATTAACCGAAATGAGAAAGGGCGGATTATTCGATCAGATTGGCTTTGGATTTCATAGATACTCAACGGATAAAAAATGGTTTCTTCCCCACTTTGAAAAAATGCTTTACGATCAGGCAATGCTCACAATTGCATATACCGAAGCTTTTCAATTGACAAAAAATAAATTGTTTAAGCAAACGGCAAGTGAAACTCTAACCTATATTTTAAGAGATATGAGATCTCCTTTGGGCGGATTTTATTCAGCAGAAGATGCTGATAGCGAGGGTGAAGAAGGAAAATTTTATTTGTGGAGTAAGGAAGAAATTATTTCCTTGCTGGGAAAGGAGGATGGCGAATTTATCTCAGAAATTTATAATGTGGAAGAAAACGGCAATTATTTTGAAGAAGCAAGTGGTCATCAAACCGGAACAAATCATTTTTACTTAACTGATACTGAAGAAAAATTGGCTCAAAAGTTTGACTTAGAGAAAAGTGAATTCAGTGATAAGCTAAATTCATTACGTAAAATAATATTTGATGAAAGAGAAAAGAGAATTCATCCGTATAAAGATGATAAAATTTTAACCGATTGGAACGGATTAATGATTGCAGCTTTGGCTAAAGCTTCACGGGTTTTTGATAATCCGGTATATGCAGAAGCCGCTGAAAATGCAGTTGAGTTTATTTTTACTAAAATGGTAGATGCAAAATGGAAATTTATTACATCGGTTTAGAGACGGTGAGGCTGCAATTAATGCTCAAATTGATGATTACTCTTTCTTAATTTGGGGATTGCTGGAATTGTACGAAACCACTTTCAAGATTGAGTATCTTCAAAAAAGTATTGAACTTACTGAACACCTCATTGATAATTATTGGGATAATGAAAATAACAGCGGATTCTTTTTTACTTCTGAAGATAATTCCAAATTAATTTCCCGTCCCAAAGAATTTTACGACGGCGCAATTCCTTCGGGAAATTCGGTGATGTATTCTAACTTGCTAAAACTAAATAAGCTGACTGCTAATATTAATTATTTGGATTATGCGGAAAAGTTAGGATTGGCATTTAAAAATTTCATTGATCGAGCTCCAACCGGTTTTGCTCAGTTTTTATGCGGACTCCAATTTTATTTGAACGAATCAATTGAAATAATTATTGTCGGTGAGAAGGAATCCGAAAAAACTAAAGAGATTTTAAAAGTTATAAACTCTCATTTTATCCCGAATAAAGTTGTAATGTTAATTGATTCGGAAAATAAAAATGAAATAAATAAAATTGCACCATTTACAAAAGATTATTCAACTCCCAAAGGTGAGACCACAGTTTACGTCTGTAAAAATTATGTTTGTAATTTACCAACGAGTGATCTAGGTAAGTTAAAAGAATTATTAGGATTGTAGTGGCTGTATCAAAAACAATTTCACAGAACTACTTTATCCATTTTGTTGAGTAAATAAATAGGACAGGTCATTCCCGTTTGTGTTTTGAATAGTGAGTTTAATGAAGCACACAATACCGAAATCTTAAGTTCGTTACAAATAAACATTCAGATGCCGGTATTCGAAAAGCGAAACCGGCATGACAAATAAACGTATTTGTGTTATGCTAATAACTCTATTGTAAGGAAGATGTGACATCTTAAATTCAAGAGATTTCTAATCCGATAAAACTATTGTTTACTGCATTTTTACTTTATCCAATAAATCTTTTAGCAATAATGAATAATAAATTCTATATGTTCATAGAAAAAGGAAAAGCAATGAGAAATAAAACTGGTTTCAAAGTAAATTCTGGTGAAGCTAGATATGGTAAACACTACAAAATGAAGGGAATTACTTTAAATAACCTTGATATAAAAATTAGTGGAAATGACACAGAAAGAGATTTAGCAGTGTTTGAACAAACTGGATATACACCTAAAGGCGGCCCGCCACTACACATTCATCCTAATCAAGATGAGTGGTTTTATGTTCTTGAAGGCGAGTATTTTTTTCAAGTAGGTGAAGACAACTATACTATGAAAATAGGTGACACTATTTTTCTTCCAAGAAATGTTCAGCACGCATTTGTTCAATTAACTGAAAAAGCTAAAACTATAGTATCCTATCAACCCGCTGGAAAGATGGAGGACTTTTTCAAGCTAACAGATTCTTGGACTTCACCGCCAACAAATGACGAAGTTGTAAAAGTTTTTGAAGAACACGAAATGAAAGTTGTTGGTTCACCATTAAAAGTCGAATAAAAAAGGTAAAAAGCGGTGATTGGGGTATTGCTGGAAATGCATTGACGGTAAATGATGTAAAAGTATTAGCAGCTGGTACAAAATAAGATCCGAAACATTAATGAACTGTCACGGTTTATCGTGGCAGAACTATAAGTTTACTATTTCAGACTCCATACCTTTTTTTCAAATGTTTACTCAAATTCACAAAACTTCTCACTTAATTAAAGTTACAGTTTTTAAACAAATGGTTTTGTTGAAGTTTAATTTAAGATGGAAAATGTCATATTAAGTTAAGTTGGTAAGCAAAAGTTCGATCTAAAATGTGGTTGTATGGCAATTTTTTAAAGAATATAAGATTTAATTTAGACTATTTTAAAAGTAGTTTATAAAAAATAACCAGCAAACAAAATTTGCAATAAAAATTAAGCACAGTTTGCATACGTCCAGGAGAGACACCTTTAATTTAATAGATTTCTCACACTACAAAAAATGTTGGGATTCGAAATGACCGGATATTTGATGTTTGAAATATAAGATTGTGTTTGTTACAGAAACCTATTTATCGGTAATATAGTATTTTCAATCTACTTAGATTTCGTGTGCTGTAAAAATTCAATTAAATTATTTGCAGCCATCCGGATATCTTTTTCAGTTTTTGAATGAATACAGTTCCCTGCCTCATCAAACTTTTTTTCAACTTCTGCAATTGAAACAACCCTAGGTAAAACAAATCCGCCTATGTGAGAAAATACAGTTCTAAGCTGTTCAAGCGATTTAGTGGCGCCGAGCACTCCACTCGCCAGACCAACTAATCCAATGGGCTTACCTTTCATCATTGAAGGAAATCCGGAATTTTCAATCATTAGTTTCAGTCTGGCACTAAAACTTCCGTTGTACTCTGGAGAACCAACAATGTAAGCATCGGCTGATTTTAATAATTCTTTTAATCTATCAGAATTATCATTTTCAATTTCCTCATCCGGAAAAGGTAGGTTAAATTCTTTGATCCTTATATCTGTAGCAGAGATATTATTCTTTTCTAATTCATTTTTGACAACATTAAGCACAAATTCAGTGTAATTTCTTTTCTGCGAGCTTCCGTTTATCAAGGCTATTTTTATCATATTTATTTCTGACTTTTAATAATATTATTCTGAATTCAAATTAATAAATCGTCTTACTGTAAACAACGTTTATTGAGACAAATGAATTAATTAAAAATTCTAAAGATATTCGCGAAAAAATCTATTCTAAATTGCTCTCAAAGCTGATATTATCTTAAATCTTGCTGCTCTAACTGATGGGAAAAAACCACCAACAATTCCCATTAATACTGCAAATATAAGTGATGATACTGCAATTGCTGGGGTTAAAGCAAATCCGAATTCCAATTCAGCAAATGAAGCAAAATTTAATGTTGAAATAGAATAAAACTGCAGTAATGAAGCGAAAGCTAAACCAATCAAACCCCCAATTATGGAAATAAGCAATGATTCAAAAAGAAAAACAATTAAAATACTTGTACGCCTAAAACCTAAGGCTCTTAATGTTCCAATCTCAGTAGTTCTGTTTGCAACTGCCGCAAACATTGTAATAGATGCGCCAATTGTTGCTCCAAGACTAAAAATGATAGTAATAAAAATTCCAAGTATTCTTATAAAATTTGAAAGAAGTTCCGATTGTTCCTCAAAAAACTTACTTTCTATCTTTGGTTCAAACTCTTTTAATCTAATGTCACTTTCAAAGGCCGTTTTGAAAGAATTAAAATTAGCTGCATTATCTAATTTGAGTGTAACAGTTGATGCTGTACTTCCTCTATTAAAAGCATCTGAAAGTTGCAATGCATCTCCCCAAAATTCTGATTCAAAACCGCTGCCTTCAGCTTCAAAAACTCCTACAATATTCCAAAAATCTCCTGCAAATTTTATTTGGTCCCCAACTTTAGCTCCTTCAAATCTGCTATTTATTGAAGAGCCAACGATCAACTCGCGTGTTCCATAATTAAACCAATTTCCATTTTTTAACTTTACCTGAGGTCTTAATTCTCGAATGGTTGGAGAAACTCCTCGGACAGTAATATTGCTCACTGCACCATCTTCTTTCTCAAGATTAATTACTACCACCGGTTCATTCGATATTATTTGAACACCTTCATTATCTTTTGCAATAAAAGGTAGAGTTCTTATTACATCTTGAATATTAACGGGAATTATGCTTGAGATTTCTCCGTTTGAAGATTTTCTGGCAATTAGAACATTATCTTCTTGACCAGTAGATATAAGTGTTTTCTCAATTCCATATGCCATCATAAGAACAGCTGCAAAAACAAAAACAACAAGTGCAATACCAAAAATGGTTATAAAGGTGGTTAACTTTCTTGATTTGAAATTATTCAAACTATATTTAAAGGGTACTGCCATTATATACTCCGTTAAAAAACAATCTATTAACCTACAAATCTAAAGCCATCAACAATTTTAGTCTTAAGTGCTCGAGCAATTGGGAAAACAGCTGCTGCCACTCCAATTGAAATTGCTGCAGTGATTGATAAAATTATGGTTATACTTTCAAGTCTGAAAACCGGAAAAAATCCTTTGGGAATAACTTCTTCAAAACCAGTGACAATTGGAAAGGTAAAAAATAAACCTATTGCTCCCCCAAGCATGGATACAAAAAGCGATTCACCTAAAATTAATCCGATTATATGTTTAGCTGAAAAACCTAAAGTCTTCATTACTGCATATTCTCTAGTTCTTTCCCTTGCAGACATAATCATTGTGTTGCCTAACACCAGCATAATAATTCCAACTATTACAAACGACATAAAATCCATTGCTGTAATTATTGCCCCGCTTGATGCAATAAATCCTTGAGTGAATGCTCTCTCTGTTTCAGTTTTTGTTTCTGCATTAGAATTCTTGAAAAGTGCATCAATTTGAGCTGAAACTTCTGCTGAATTTACCGAGTTTGCAATTTTTATAATATACCACCCAACATTACCTTCTCTGCCTGGAGCTTCTACTCGTATCCTTTCATTAAGATAATCCCACTGAAAAAACATTTGAGACGCATCGGTTGATTTTTCCTTTGGTTTATATATTCCTCTAATAGTAAATTGCCATTGTCCCGGAAAAATATCACCTTCGAGAGTCATTACATCACCAACTTTTAAGTTGTATTGCTTGGCAATTTTAGAACCAATTACACAGGAATTTCTTTCTCTCTTAAATGTTTCTAATTCTTCTTTTGTAAGAATATATTCCGGATAAACGTCAAAATACGTCTCCGGATCAATTGCAAGTCTGGCAAAAAAATTATTTTTATCAATATAAGTTCCACCAAACCAATTGGCAAAAGTTACTTCTTCAACTCCAGGAACGGTTGAAATTTTTGCCCCGTATGTATAAGGTAAAGGAAAAATGAAGGAAATTGCCTGACGTGCAATTAATCTATTGCTTGCCGATGCTTCAACTCCAGCAGACCAAGAAGTGACTACAGTTCTCAATATTCCAAATGCAATTACAGCTATCGCAATTCCAAGTACTGTAAGAATTGTTCTAAGTTTATGACGCAAGGCATTTTTAAATATTAGTTTAAATACTTTCATAATCGCTCCTAAACTAAATCGCCCTTTTCTAAATGTCTTGTATGATTGGCCCTTTCAGCTGCATGAGGATCATGAGTAACAATTAAAATAGTTTTTTTGAATTCTTTATTTAATCGTTCCAATAAAGTTAAAATTTCTTCTGCAGAATTTTTATCAAGGTCCCCTGTTGGCTCATCACCAACAATTATTAGTGGATCGGTAACAATTGCGCGTGCGATCGCAACACGCTGTTCTTGTCCACCAGAAAGCTGTTTTGGATAATGATCCATTCGATCTTTTAATCCAACAATTTCTAAGGCAGTTTCAGCTTGTCTTTTTCTTTCAGCCTTACTCAAGTTTGTTAAAAGTAAAGGAAGTTCAACATTATCAAATGCAGTTAGAACAGGAATTAAATTATAAAATTGAAAAATGAATCCAACATTATTTGCACGCCATTTAGCTAATGCTGTTTCACTTAGCGTTGCAATATTTGTATCAGCAACAAATAGCTGACCTTTATTTGGCGTATCGATACCAGCAATTAAATTTAGCAATGTAGTTTTACCAGAACCGGAAGGACCCATTAAAGCGAGGAAATCACCTTCTTCAATTTCCAGATTAATGTTATTTAGTACCGGGACTTCAAAATTATCACGTATATATGTCTTTGATACGTTTTCTATTTTTATTATTGGAGGCATATTTTTCTCTGTTAAAAATGTGATTTATATTTTTAATATTTTATTATTTTTCTATCAAGTTGAGTGAAGTGAAATAACTCAATTACAATGAATACTGTAGTTTCAGATTTTAAAGATTTTTTTGAAAACCAATAGTCAAAAAATGAAAGGCTGAGAAATCTAGTTCAATTATTCCTCAACAAAAACTTTCGTACCGTTTTTAATATCATCTGTTACATTTTCTATTACTCTGTCTCCATTGTTTAAACCAGAGGTTATTTCAAGATTTCTGCCTAATTCTTTTCCTATTGTAACTTCGGATTCAAGAGCCTGATCATTTAATACTTGATAAACAACTAATTTAGAATTTCTGTTTGCAACAGCTGATTTAGGTACTAAAAGCATAGGTTTTTCATTTAAAGTTTCTTCATTAACAGCTTCATTTAAGAAGAGAACTTTAGCACTCATTTCGGGTAAAACTCTTTTATCATAATTTTTAAATGCAACTTTTACTAATACCGTTGCTTTGCTTCTATCGGCTGTAGGGACAATTTTATCAACAAAACCTGCATATCTATTTCCCGGATATGCATCAAGAGTAATTTCACATTCCTGTTTGGGTTCTATCCTTTCAATATTTGATTCAGAAACATCTGCTTCAACTTGCAGTGAAGTCATATCTGCAATTGTAACAACCGCCGCCCTGGATGTTGCGCTTGCTCCAAGTGGGGAAACAATTTCACCAACGTCTGCATTTTTTGTGAGAACTGTTCCGTTAAATGGTGCTCTAATTAATGTATACTCAACTGCAATTTCTGCTGATCTAATTTGTGCATTGGTCAAATCAATTGAAGCAAGAACTCTTTGATATGCAGCTTTAGCAGCTAATAATTCTTTTTCGGAATTTGTATTTGAGGCAAATAATTCTTGCTCTCTTACATAATTAGCTTCAGCGGCAATCAGGTCAGCCTGATATAATTTTAAAGTTGCTTTGGCTTGTTCCAGCTGTGCTTTAACATCATCGTCTTCTAATCTACCAATAATTTGATCTTTTACCACTTCATCGCCTTCAACAACACCTAAATAAACCAAACGTCCTGTAGCCTTAGAAGCTATTGCAGCTTTTCGCTGGGCTACAACATATCCACTTGCGGTAAGAATTGCATTTGATTGTGATTGGGAAACAAGTGATGCAGTTGTTAAGCTAACTTTCTGACCCTTATTAATTAATTTTTCCCATCCAAAATTTAATGCGAGAACAACTAATAAACTCAGTAATAAAATAACAAAGATCTTAAAAATTTTATTTCTACTAGAGTTTTGTTTTTGATAATTAGAGCGATCTATTCTTAATGAAGATAAATCGGCTTTTTTGGTTTCCATCTATAGACTTTTTTTATACAAAAAGAAGCAAAACTTAATTAATTATAACAATATTTCAAAGTTAAATTGAAATCTAATTTTATTCTTTCAAAAAGGATTTTTTATCAATAAAAATTTTACTTCCGATTGTTTTGCCGTCAAAATAATTTTCTGGGTTTTGAGAGGAATGAATAAAATATTTTGAGTCATTCTTATAACCAATAATTTCTATTGGTTCAGAATCTTCAACCTCAATAACTAATTTTGAGGTTTGCTGAGGTAAAATTTCATCTGGTGTTTTATCAATAAAATTTGTGTTTGTCAATCTTGCTAATGAATTAAAGGTATTTACTGTTTTAGCAGAGTCAGTTGCTAATCCATCAATTATCCAGTTATTTTCCATTTTAACAAGTTCAAAAGATTCTCCTTCAGTGTAGAAAAATGACAGCTTTTCCCATTTATTTTTATCTGATTTAACAATGGTTTCGTTTCTGAAGCTGTTAACATCTTTGTTAAATGTCATGTCAAGAAACCCATCAACTTCATAGACTTCATTCTCATCATTTAATCTTACAAAGGTCGACATTGATCTAGGCTGTTGAAATGCAAATTTGCCTATGATCAAATCTAAAACTTCTGAACCATCTTCATTAACTACAACTCGAGTTGCGGCTGAATCAACTTGATATTCTTTCCATTTTGTTTTGCTTCTTGCAGCAACTCTTTTTGGTTTTATTGCTAATAACTGTGTAAATAAATTATCAATTTTACTTTTGGGAACTGAATATGTTCGGGAGTTTTCACCACTTACTTTCCAAGTATCTGTATTATCGTCAAGCAATAATTTTACTTCTTGGCCATTTTTGGATTTTGGATAAATTGATAAACTTGTAACAGCACTTGTGTCAATAGTAACCAACTCTTTTCTGAACGATCGTTCTTTCTTGGTTGATTCAGTTGTGAATATTAAAACTACAGCTATTAATAAAACTGCAAAAACAATCCATAAAGTAGTATTTGATTTTAGTTTAAACATAATCAGTCGATTTTATAATATTTCTAATTTTCTTTTTGTATTGAAACCTTACTATTCCAAATAAAATAATTAATCCAATAGGTAATAAAAAGTTTGCATATTTAATGACGGTTTTTGTACCATCTTCAAGCTGTGCATCCAATGGTCTGGATGTAACACCTTTAGTTCTAAGTTCTATTAATCCAGTATCATCAGCCAGCCAATCAATTGCATTGGTCATTAGACTAACATTATCAGGCTGAAGCTGCTGAGCTCCTTGTCCTTCTCCATTTACAGCAAAATCGCCATCACTGAAAATCACCATTTTAGTGTAGTTGTCTGCAATTTTACCTTCAACAGCAACAGCAACCGGAATTTCTGACATTCCAAAGTCACTATTTTTCCACTGTTTCGTAATATTGAAGAAAAGAGGCAAAGTTTCCAAAGATGCTTTTTCTGAGGTTGTTGCTAAAGTCGTATAACTAAGTGACGTATCTTTTGGGGCAATCGTAATTGAACTGGCAAAAGGAAAAATTACTGATTCCAATCCTTTAGTGATTGGGTGATCTGTAAAAGTAGAAATTATTGGTAAGTACGGAAAACTAACTGGAGTATTCATTCTGAACATTCCTTGCTGCTGCTGAACCATCACTGAACTACAGTTTGCATCTAAAACAAAATTGTCTTCAATAGTAATTCCATACTTGTTCAACCAATTAGAAAAACCGGTTGAAATAAGTTCGCCTGAAGCATTTTGGAAATTTCCTTTTACATTATTGATAGCTAAAAGAAGTCGGCCCCCTCTAGCTAAAAACTGATCTAAATAATTAAAATCTCTATCAATAATTGAATCAGTTGGAGCAATTACGGCAACCGTATTATAATCTGCAGGCACGCCCATTGTGTCTGAAAAGCTAAATGTTTTTACATCATACATTACATTAAGCTGACCGTTCAATTGCTGAAGCGCTGCTAAACTTGGCTCACCATTACCCTGAAGTAAACCTAGAACCGGTTTTTCACTAATAGATATTTTTTTAATTGCAGTGGAAAGAGCATATTCCATTGCAGCCCCGGGTTGAATAAAAGGGATCGCTTCCTTTGTTTCGCCCATTTGAACTAAAGCACCGAGATATGCTTTTTGTTGTTTCAGCTGATCTTTATCTCTAACATTGATCATAATAGGAGAAATCCCACTTTGCTGAGCTTTCATCTCAGATTCTTGATCTTCATTGGGATTGATAAACTCATAGACAACCTGACCTTCAGAAAGATTAGCATACTCAATTAACAAGTCTTTAAAGTCTTGTCGTACCTTCTCAACATCAGGAGGCAGATCTTCCGAGAAATAAGAAGTAACAGTTACAGGTTCATCCAAATCTTCCAAGATATTAATTGTTGCATCACTAAGTGAGTATCTCTGATCTTCTGTTAAATCGACTCTAAAAAAATATCTTGTAGAGAGTAAATTAACCAGAATTAAAATCGCAATAACTAAAAATAACGTAGTTCTAACTTTTTGTTTTGTAAGCATAATCTATTATCACTCAACTATATTTCTTTTTGATAAAACTGTATCAGCCAGCAATAAGCCGGTAACTGTAATTGATAAAAAGTAAATCAAATCTTTAGAATCCAATACACCGCGGGAAATTGATTCGTAATGTGTTGAAAGACTTAAATAATTGAAAAAGTAACCCATTGTTCCGGTGAAACTGCTTGCAAGTACATCAAAAATAATTAAGAAAAATACACTAATGAATAGAGCAAGCAAAAATGCAACAATCTGATTATTTGTAATACTGCTGGCAAATAAACCAATACTTGTGTACGCCATACTCATTAAAATCATTCCTACATAACCACTCCAAACTGCTCCATGGTCGATTGGTCCAAGGAAAGAAATTGTTATGTAGTAAGGAATTGTGAGTAAAAGAGCAACTCCTATTAGCATTAATACTGAAAGGAATTTACCAAGAATTACTTGCCAATCGGTAATTGGTTTGGTAAGCAGCAATTCCAAAGTTCCGCTTCTTTTTTCTTCTGCCAGCATTTTCATCGTAAGTGCAGGGATAAAGAAAAATAATGTCCAATATGCTACTGAGAAAAAAGGCATTAATGTTGCCTGACCAATAAAGAAAATATCGGAACCAAAAAGCCATGTGAAAAATCCGCTTAATCCTAAAAATACAACAAGCAGAATATAAGCTGCTAATGAATCGAAGAATGTTTTAAATTCTCTCTTTGCAATTGTCCAAATTGGTTTCATGAATTATCCTAAATATATTTTCGTCATTCCGGACTTGAGCCGGAATCTATTTTAATTGAAAGTTGCTGAACAAATTCAGCATGATATTACTCATAATTTGCCACAATGGATTCCCGATAGAAACGTTCGGGAATAACATTTAATATCAATTTGTTGTTAACTCCCTAAAAATATCTTCTAATTTTGTTTCAATTGGTGTCAGTTCTGAGAGCACCCAATTATTTTTCACACACATTTCAAATATCGACTTTTTAGAACTGGCATCATCTTTACTATTAACAATAAATGTAAAATTGTTCTCACTCACCGGATCAACCATTCCGACTGTACTTAAATCTTGCAATGATGCAATAACTCTGTTTTTATCATCAGCTTCGGAAATACCGACTCTTAAAACTTCTTGCCCTTGAGCTTGTTTACGCAATGACTCAGATGTACCGTCAGCTACAATTTTACCATCATTAATTATTAGTATTCTATCGCAGGTTGCTTCTACTTCTGGTAAAATATGAGTACTTAAAATAACTGTTTTTTCCCTGCCAATCTCCCGAATCAAATTTCTAATCTCTACAATTTGGTTTGGATCTAACCCGGTAGTTGGTTCATCCAGAATTAAAATTTCAGGATCATGGATCAATGCTTGAGCTAAACCGACTCTCTGTTTATAACCTTTTGATAACTCACCTATTTTCTTATGCTTTTCTACATTTAATCCGCAGACCTTTACCATTTGCGCAATTCTATCATCAACTTTATTCTTTGGCACATTCTGGAGTTCTGCGATAAATCTTAAATATTCCAAAACCGGCATATCTTGGTAAAGTGGATTACTTTCAGGTAAGTAACCAATTAATGGTTTAATTTTTTCCGGTTCTTCTAAAACTGAAATATCATTTACTCTGGCATCTCCATCTGAAGGAGCTATAAAACCGGTAATAATTTTCATTGTAGTTGTCTTTCCGGCACCGTTTGGTCCCAAAAAGCCAAGTACTTCTCCGGTTTTTACTTCAAATGTTATATTATCAACTGCACGTTGAGTTTGATATTTTTTGGTGAGATTGCTAACACTAATACTCATAAATTTCCAAACCTATAATTTTTTAACGAGGCAAAATTATAAACTATCAATAATTTTTTCAAGGATTTGATTAATTTTTAATATTATTTTACAAAATGAACTTTATTTGGTTTCAACTATTTTTTACCAATTCTTTTATGCCATCTTTGCCGGCTACAATTACTTTTGAGGCCAAACGTAAAAATAAACCATGTTCAACAATCCCGGCTCTACTTTCTAACTTTTCAGCCAGTTCAAAGGGATTTCTTATCACTCCAAAATTTGCATCAACTATATAATTACCTTCATCCGTTACGACAGGGGAACCGCTATCAAAAGTTCTTAATTCTGGTTCACCATTTATTGATTCGATAAAAGTTTCAATAACAGGATAAGCAAATTTAACAACTTCAATAGGAACTGCCCATTTTTCACCAAGTTTGGTTGATAATTTTGTTTCATCAACAACAACAATGAATTTATTGCTTGCCTGGACCAGAATCTTTTCTCGTAAATGTGCCGCTCCGCCGCCTTTAATTAAATTTAGATATTTATCAACCTCATCTGCTCCATCTATTGTAATATCAATATTTTGACTATCATGAAAAGTAATGAGCGGAATATCCAATTTATTTGCTAATTTTTCCGTTTGACGCGAGCTTGCAATTGCTTTGATATTTAATAAAGCTCCTGTTCTTATTTCTTGCGCTAATTTGTGAATTGCATAGTAAACGGTGCTGCCAGAACCTAAACCTACAATCATTCCGGATTCGATTTCTTCAACTGCTTTTTCTGCAGCTTGTTTTTTATATTCCTCAAACATTCTTTTCTCAAATTATTTTGGATTAGTAGCAAAAACGGTCAACTCTGTTATAAACCCTCTATCATTCATTTCAAGCGACGAAACTACTGCATGAGCAATATCTTCACTCAAAAGTTTTGTGGGATTAAATTCCCTTCTATCTCTTCCCGAATTTGCAACAAATTCTGTCTGAACCTCTGATGGATTTATTAAAATCACTCTCACATTATAAGGACGTAATTCAGCTCTCCAGCACTCGGTCATGCCTCGCAGTGCAAATTTGGTTGCCACATAAGGTGTTCCGCCTGCAAATCCTTTGGTTGCAGCTGTTGATGCAATATTTACAATTGCTCCGCTATTCTGCTCTTTGAATATTTTTGCAGCTTCTCTTGCAGCCATTGCAGCACCAATTACGTTAGTTTGTAAAACATCATTAAATTTTAAGGTGTCAATATTATCCACTAACTCAAAATAACCGTATCCTGCATTATTTATTAATGCATCTAATTTTCCAAATTTTTTCATAATAAATTTAAAAAGATTAATTATATCATCCTCTTTGGAAACATCGGAGACTACATGAAATAAATCATTTTCTTGAGCTGCTTTCTCTAATCTTTCTTTATTCCTTCCTGTAATAATGACTTCTGCACCTCTTTTTTTAAGCATTTTTGCTGTTTCTAAACCAATGCCAAGTGAACCGCCAGTAACCAATACTATTTTATTTTGAAGATCCATTTTATTCCTTTCATTTTGAGAAATAAAGTTAAGCTTGCATAAATGAATTATCAACTCTAATTCTAATTTTCTTTGTGTTCTTTGTGAATTTTACTTTGAGTTCTTGTGTTTGGATTTTTGATCTTTGCATTTTTATCCATCTTGAGATTAAACAACCTTATAGGTAAATTTTGGTTTGATTTAAAATAGATTTTAGAAAGGAATAATATTGTCAGGAAATAACGTATATATAGAAACTTACGGCTGTCAAATGAATCTGGCTGACACCGAAATTGTGCAGGGTGTGTTAAAAAATAAGGGGTATGATCTAACTAATGATATAAATAAAGCAGATGTAGTTCTGCTTAACACTTGCAGCATAAGAGAAAATGCCGAACAAAGAATTTACGGCAGATTGGGAAATATAAAAACACTTAAGAATGATAAGCCAAATATGGTAATCGGGATTCTTGGCTGTATGGCTGAGAGGTTGCGTGATGATTTAGTAAAAGATAAGAAAGTGGTTGATCTTGTTGTTGGTCCGGATGAATATAGAAGATTACCGGAATTCATTGATATTGCATTAGCCGGAGAAAAAGGAATTGGTGTAAAACTTTCCAAAACGGAAACTTATGATGACCTTCTTCCCTATCGTGTTGATGATGATGGACTTTCAGCTTGGATTTCGGTTATGAGAGGATGCGATAAATTCTGCACTTTTTGTGTAGTTCCATTTACCCGTGGTAGAGAAAGAAGCAGAAGTGTAGAATCTGTGGTCAATGAGGTTGCAGAGCTTTCAAAGAAAGGTTACAAAGAAGTTACTCTTTTAGGACAAAATGTAAATTCATATCTCGATAACGGAAGAGATTTTGCTGATCTGCTTGCAGCTGTCGCAGTTGTTGATAGAACAATTCGTGTTAGATTTTCAACATCTCACCCTCAAGATTTTTCAGATAAATTACTTTATACGATTGCCGAGCATTCAAACTTGTGCAATTATATTCATCTGCCCGTTCAGTCAGGTTCCAATAGAATATTAGAACTAATGAACAGAACCTACACCATTGAACACTATTTAACAATAATTGAAAAAGCTAGAAAAATTATTCCCGGTGTTTCATTTTCGACTGATATAATTTCCGGATTCCCAACTGAAACTTATGAAGATCATCTTGCAACTTTAGAAGTAATGAGAAAAGTTAGATACGACGGAGCTTATATGTTCAAATATTCACCACGAGAAGGAACTAAAGCTTACAAAATGGATGATGATGTTGACGAACTTACTAAATCAAAAAGACTGACAGAAATTATTGACGAACAACAGAATATTTCTTATGAAATTAACCAGGAATTAATTGGAACTGAAGCTATTATATTAATTGAAGGATTCAGTAAAAAGTCCAAGGATTTTCTTGCAGGAAGGACTGATACAAACAAAGTTGTAATTATTCCAAATGAAAATGGAATTGCTAAAGCAGATTATGTAAAAGTTAAAATAAACCGTGCAACTTCAGGTACTTTATTTGCAGATTTTATAAATAAAGTTGATATAAAAGAACAAAGTGAACAAAAAATCGCGTAGATCAAGATGAAAATTAAAATATTTGTTTTAACATTGTTACTCTCGCAAATTGTTTATAGTCAATATGTAAATATTATTCCGCAGCTGAAAGAAATTGAAGCGGGAAATATTGAGGAAGTAAAATCTGACCTTGCTGAGTTAAAACAAAATAAAGCTGCTGATCCGAATGTTATATTTTTGGAGGCTGTTATCACCGAAGATGGGGAAAAATCGAGAGACTTATACGAGATTGTTTACAATGATTTTCCTAAAAGTCCATTTGCAGATGCAGCACTGTTCAGATCTTTTTCCTTTTACTACGCGTTAGGTTTGTACAAAAAAGCAGAAGAGCTTAAGGAAAGACTTAAAAAGGAATATCCTAAATCAGCATATCTTAAAAATACGGATAGAAATTTTCCTAATGTGGATGAGATGATTATAGTCGATCCCTCACCTATTAATTTTAAAGACCCGAATAAAAAACAATTTACAATTCAAGCCGGAGCTTTTAGCGATTATAAAAATGCTCAAAATCTAAAGAGTAAATTTACAACCGATGGCTTTTCGTCAAAAATAACACCAAAGAAAGTTAATGATCTCCAACTTCATATTGTAACAGTTGGAACTTTTAACAAACGCTCGGATGCTGAAAATTTTATTGACGACTTAAAAAGAAAGTATTCAATTTCAGGCAGAGTTGTTGAATTAAATTAACATGCCATAATTATGCACTTAAATTTTATCGGTACCGGCTCCGGAAGAACATCACTAAACCGTTTTCACTCATCACTATTATTTAATACTAATGAAAAGAGTATACTGATAGATGTTGGTGACAGCATTTCTCGAGCTCTGTTAAATCAGAATATTTCTTTTAAAACTATTACAGACATTATTATTTCCCATTATCATTCGGATCATGTTGCCGGACTACCTTCTCTGCTTACACAAATGATAATAGAAAACCGTACAGAACCAATTAAGATTTATACACACACTGAATTAATAAAATCCCTAATTGCATTTTTAGAAATGAGCAATATTTTTATTGATAAACTAAATTTCCATGTGGAAATAATTCAATTTGGTTTTGATAAAGAATGTGAAGTTTCTGAAGATTTTAAATTCAACGCAAAACAAAATTCTCATATCAGGAATAAACATGGGATTGATATTGATGAGTTAAAATTTATTTCATCAAGTTTTCTATTTAATGTAAGCAAGAAAAAGATAGTCTATACTTCTGATATAGGAAGCTCTGATGATCTCTATTTATTTGACAATATTCAAGCAGATATTTTTATTACCGAAACAACACATCTTTCTTTTAAGAGATTGAAAATGCCGTAATAATTCTTAACCCAGAAAAAATATATTTGACACATACTGATGATGAAATGAAATTAAAAAATTGGCATAATAATTTGAGTGCGATTGAAAAAGAAAAATTTATAATTGCTTTTGATGGAATGATTGTTCATTTATAATAGTAAAACCTCCGAGGTTTCTTGACAATTCTTGCTTGCTCAAAACCTCGGAGGTTTAAGTCATTTATAAATCTTTTACAAAAAACTTTTTAGACTTTTTTCTGATATCTATTATTTTTTTCTTTTCGGCCTGTATAAATGTGTTGCTTCTCCAAAATAGACTTCTGCAGCTTCCATCATTGTTTCTGATAATGTTGGATGAGCATGAATTGTGAGAGAAACATCTTTAGCTAAAGCCGCCATTTCAATTGCAAGTGTACCTTCAGCAATCATTTCACCAGCTCCCGGTCCAACAATACCAACTCCCAAGACTCTATCTGTTTCAGGGTCAATAATTATTTTTGTTAAACCATCCGTTCTATCCATTGTTCTAGCTCTGCCACTGGCTGCCCATGGAAATCTGGCAACTTCAACTTTAATTCCTTTCTCCTTTGCCTCAATTTCTGTTAATCCTGACCAAGCCACTTCAGGATCAGTATATACTACTCCCGGAATAGCGGCAGGTTCGAACGCAACTTTATGTCCAGCAATTGCTTCCACTGCGACCTTGCCTTCTGCGCTGGCTTTATGTGCTAACATTGGCCCTAAAACAATATCACCAATTGCATAAATATTTGGATCATTCGTTTGTCGTTTCTGGTCAACTTTTACAAAACCTCTCTCAGTTAACTCTATTTTAGTATTTTCTAATCCCAAATTTTTAGTAACAGGAGAACGGCCTATAGAGATAAGAGCTTTATCAAATTCCAGTTCTGTATCTTCAAGATCTTCTCCTTCTAATTTTACTTTTAGAACTTTGCCCGTATCTTCCAACCTTTCTACTTTGGTCTTAAGTAAGATTTTCTCAAATTTCGGTTCAATACTTTTTTGGAATACATTTACTAAATCTTTATCTGCTCCGGGAAGTAAACTTGGCATAAGTTCAACAACCGTTACCTTGCTTCCTAATGCTGCATATACTGAACCAAGCTCCATTCCAATTACTCCGCCACCAACAACAAGTAACCTTTTAGGAATATCTTCCAACTCTAGTGCGTCAGTTGAATCCATTACTAGAGGAGAATCAATTGTTAAACCTGGAATATTAGCAGGTACCGATCCGGTTGCAAGAATTGCATTTTCAAAAGTAACTTCTTCAGTTCCGCCATCAACTTTATTTACGGTTACAGAATTAGAGTTGTTAAATTTCGCTTCACCTTGAATATAATTTATTTTACGCTGCTTGACTAATTGTCCTGTACCGCCTGTATTTTGTGCAACTACTTTCTCTTTGAAAGATCGTAATTTATCGATATCAATTTTGGGTTCACCAAAATCAACTCCCCAATTTGTGGCTTCTTTAGCTTCATTTAATAATTTGGCAACATGTAAATAAGCTTTAGATGGAATACATCCCCAGTATAGGCAAGTACCACCTGGATTTACTTGTTTATCAATTAATGTTACTTGCATTCCCATATCTGCAGC
This sequence comes from uncultured Ignavibacteriales bacterium, assembly GCA_963710615.1. GTDB lineage: Bacteria > Bacteroidota > Ignavibacteria > Ignavibacteriales > Melioribacteraceae. The sequence continues at coordinate 87,940 of CAVQBF010000002.1, read as the reverse complement.
AAGAAAAGCCGCTGTATATCCGCCGGGTCCCGCGCCGATTATTGCAAGTTGTGTCTTAGTACTCATTATAATTTTTCTCCGAAATTTCTAATTGTCATTCCAGTTTAACTTAGGAAAAACCGAAATCGTTTACTTATATTCTAAAAGTAAAGATGCCGGTATACTTAGTTAAACTCAGTAACCGGCATGACAATACTTTTTATTATAATTTTTATCCTTCCAAAGTAAGTAAAAACGGCTGTTCTAATGCTTCGACAACCCATCTTATAAACCTTGCTGCGTCCGCTCCATCAATAATTCTATGATCATAGGAAAGTGATAGTGGTAACATTAACCTTGGAACAAATTCACCATCCTTATAAATTGGTTCGTAACTTCCTCTGGAAACTCCAAGTATTGCAACCTCAGGTGAATTAACAATTGGAGTAAATGCCGTTCCGCCAATTCCACCTAAATTACTAATTGTAAATGAGGCCCCCTGCATATCTTCCAGTGTTACTTTTTTATCTCTGGCTTTTTCTGAAATTTCAGTTAGATCTGCTGCTAATTGCAAAATATTTTTTTTATCAACATCTCTTACAACCGGGACAATCAACCCTTTTTCCGTATCGACCGCAATTCCAATATTAAAGTATTCTTTATAGATAATTTCTTTTTTATCCATATCAATACTTGAATTAAACTGTGGAAATACTTTTAGTGCAGATGCTAAGACCTTCATTAAAATTGCAGTAATTGTAAGTTTACCGCCTGCGGCTTCAACTTTTTTACCGAACTGCTTACGTAACCTTTCTAAATCAGTAATATCAGCTTTATCAAATTGAGTTACGTGAGGGATTGTTACCCAAGCGTATGAGAGATGTTCAGCAGTTTTTTTACGTACATTGCTCATTGATTCTTTTCTAACACTTCCCCATTTAGTAAAGTCAGGCAATGCTTCGCGCTTAATTCCAACGGGCATACCACCACCCGAAGATTTCAATTTTTCATTAATTGATTTAGCAAATATTTTTACATCAGCAATTGAAATCCTTCCACCGGGACCATTACCGCTAACTTCATTTATATCAACACCAATTTCTCTTGCAAATCTTCTAACTGTTGGTGCTGCCGGAGCTATGTTGGTAGGGAATGTTTGTTTTACCGGACTGCTGCTTTTATCTTTTTCCGCTGTTTCGGCCTTCTTAAGTTTATCAACTTTTTCATTTTTGTCAATTGGTTCATCTTCTTGTTTTCGATCATTCTGTTTTTTAGGTTCTTCCTTTTTTGCCTCTTCAGATTTAGCTGCTATACTAGTTCCGGATTCTACAATTAAGACGACATCACCAACTTTAGCCGTATCACCATCTTTGACTTTTACTTCTCTTATTATTCCGCTAAATTCAGCAGGGACTTCGACAGTAGCTTTATCGGTTTCAATCTCAAATAAAATTTGATCAACTTCTACTTTATCACCCACTGAGACTAATACTTTTGTAATGTCGGCAGATTCAATATTTTCACCAAGTTCAGGCAGCTTAAATTCAATTATTCCGCCCGGCAAGTTTTCCTCTTTTGTTGTCACTGCTTTCTTTTCTTCTTTCGTTTCTTCAACATTATCAGATTGTTCTTCTTCAGCTTTTTTATCTTCAATTTTATCTTTTTCCGGTTCACTATCTGTTTGAGTCTGCCCCTCTTCTTCAAAAGTAAAAATTACATCACCGACTTTTGCTGTGTCTCCATCCTTAACATTAACACTTTTTACGATACCGGAAAACTCAGCTGGAACTTCAACTGTTGCCTTATCGGTTTCAATTTCAAGCAAAATTTGATCAACTTCAACTTTATCGCCAACTGAAACCATAACTTTTACTATATCAGCTTGTTCAATATTTTCACCAAGTTCAGGTAACTTAAATTCAAACGCCATTTTATTTCTCTAATTTATTTTTCGGTTATGATTTAATTGGATTTAATTTATTTGGATTTATGTTCAAATCCTTCATAGCTTTTTTCACTAGTTCTTTCTCAAGCTTACCATCTTGGTAAAGAGCATAAAGGGTTGTGTAAACAATATGTTTAGCATCCACCTCGAAGAAATCTCTTAGAGCTTCTCTACTTTCACTTCTACCAAATCCAAGTGTACCAAGTGAAGTCAGTTTGCCTGGGAGCCAATTTGAAATCGATTCAGGTAAAATTTGAGCATAATCGGAAGCTGAAATGAAAACCCCTTTCTCACCTTCAGTCACTTCTTGAACATAAGCTTTTTTCTTTTGTTTATCGGGATTTAATCTATTCCATCTCTCAGTATCCAGTGCATCGTAGTGAATATTTTTATAACTTGTAACGCTCCACACATCTGCAGATATATTATAATCCTTTTCCAAAATTTCTTGAGCTTTTAAAGTTTCATTTAAGATTGATCCGCTACCCAATAAATGTGCTTTTAATTTCGAATTGCTTTCAGAAATCTTATATTTATACATTCCTTTTATAACACCCTCTTTAACGCCTTCTGGCATTTTTGGCATAGCATAGTTTTCATTCATTACCGTAATATAATAGTAGCAATCTTCCTGAAGTTCATACATTCTGTGAATACCGTCCCTAATAATAATAGCAAGCTCATAAGCAAAAGCAGGATCATAAGCCTTTACAGTTGTTATCGAATGTACCAAAACATGACTATGACCATCTTGATGCTGAAGACCTTCACCTGCAAGTGTTGTTCTGCCCGCAGTTCCCCCAATTAAAAATCCTTTACATTTCATATCAGCTGCAGCCCATGCAAAATCACCAATTCTTTGAAAACCAAACATAGAATAAAAAGTGAAGAATGGAATGGCATTAATGCCGTGAGTTGCATAGGCAGTACCTGCCGCAATAAATGAGGACATCGATCCTGCTTCAGTAATTCCCTCTTCTAAAATCTGACCATTCTTTGCTTCTTTGTAGTAAAGTAAACTATCTCTATCTACCGGTTCGTATAATTGACCTCTAGTAGAATAAATTCCAATCTGTCTAAATAATGCTTCCATACCAAATGTTCTAGCTTCGTCAGGAACAATGGGGACAATAAGCTTACCAATTTCTTTATCTTTGAGAAGTTTAGTTAATATCCTTACATAGACCATAGTTGTTGAGACTTCTCTGCCTTCGGTGCCTTCGTAAAATTCTTTGAAAAGATCCTCGGAAGGAGTTGTAATTTTCTGGTTACGAACAATTCTTTTTGGTACATATCCACCAAGTTCTTGTCTACGTTTTTTCAGATAAATAATTTCCGGGCTATCCTCTTCTGGCTTATAGAAAGGAGCCTTTACAACATCCTCATCAGAAATAGGAATTCCGAATCGACTTCTAAATTCTTTTAGCTCTTCTTCATTTAATTTTTTCTGAGAGTGGGTAATATTTTTCCCTTCTCCTGCTTCACCTAATCCATAACCTTTCACGGTTTTTGCTAAAATAACTGTTGGTCTACCTTTTGTGTTTACTGCTGATTTATATGCAGCATATACTTTTTCAGGATCATGACCGCCACGCTTCATTCTTTCTAAATCTTCATCTGTATAGTGTTTCGCAAGTTCAATAAGTTCCGGATATTTACCAAAGAAATGTTTTCGAATGTAATCTCCACCTTCCACAATATATTTTTGAGATTCACCGTCAATAATTTCATTCATTCTTCTAGTCAATAATCCAGATTTATCAGCTTCTAATAGAGGATCCCAATCACTTCCCCAAACAACTTTGATTACATTCCAGCCTGCGCCTTTGAAAACTGCCTCAAGCTCCTGAATAATTTTTGAATTTCCTCTAACAGGGCCGTCTAATCTTTGAAGGTTACAATTAATTACGAAAATTAGATTATCCAGTTGCTCCCTTGCCGCAAGTGAAATTGCTCCTAAAGTTTCGGGTTCATCTGTTTCTCCATCTCCGAGAAATGCCCAAACTTTTGAATCAGATTGACTTTTAAGACCCCTATTTTCTAAATATTTATTAAATCTAGCTTGGTAAATTGCCATAATTGGACCAAGTCCCATGGAAACAGTCGGGAACTCCCAAAATTCAGGCATTAAATGAGGATGCGGATACGATGATAAACCACCTCCTTTTGCAAGTTCGTGCCTAAAATTGTGGAGCTTCTTAGCATCTAATCTTCCTTCAAGATAAGCCCTTGCATAAATACCGGGAGAAGCATGACCTTGAAAGTAAATTTGATCACCTTGATTATTATTATCTTTTCCCTTGAAAAAATGATTGAAGCCAATCTCATACAAAGTTGCAGCTGAGGCATAGGTTGAAATATGCCCGCCAATTCCTGGATCTAATTTATTTGCACGCACTACCATTGCCATTGCATTCCAACGAACCAAGCTTTTAATTCTTCGCTCAATTTCTCTACCACCCGGAAATTTTGGTTCTTGATCTTTAGGGATTGTGTTCACATAAGGTGTATTTGCGGTAAAAGGAAGTTCAACTCCTGCTTCATGAGCATAAGTATCTAAATCGTGGAGGAGCTGTTTTACTCTCTCCGGCCCACCATTCCTTAAAACAAATTCTAATGATTCAAGCCATTCACGAGTTTCAAGCTCTTCAATATCTTGACGATTTTCTTTTTTATTTTCATCCATTTGCTAAGTTTTCCTTCTAGAAAATTTTCAATTTACATTAAAAGTCATTCTGTCTTATATTAAAGTTCGATTTTAGGTCAAAATACAAACTTTTAAAATAAAATCATTAATAATAAATGTAATCTACTATAGTTTTATTGATTTTGCAAATGTGAAAATGGATGGTAGTTGTATATGCAACTTATATTAATTGCCGAATTTGATTATTGCTATTTAATTTTAATTACAATCATAGTAACATCATCATCAAGAGACTTTTCATTAAGCCATTTATTAATTTTTTGCTTAAACCCCCCGATAATTTTGTCAGTTGGTTCACTCTCGAGTTCAACTAACAATTTTTTTATATTTTCGATACCAAACATTTCTTTGTCCTTATTAAATAATTCCGATAGACCATCACTAAAAATAAATATTATATCACCTGGTCTAACTTCTGTTTCTTTCTCTTCGTAAGGAAAATTCTTGAAAGCTCCTAATGGCATACTCTTAAATAAGAGTGTCTCAATATTACGCGTTGAAGATCGGAAGATTAGTATTGGCGGCATACCTGCTGAAGAAGCAACTATGTAATTATCATTTATTCTAATTACTGATAAGGACATAAAAAGATTGCCTAATTTCATATCTTTTATTATCTCATTACACTTAGAAAAAAAATCGGTTATCAAATAGTTAGAAGCTAAAGATTTGAACATACTTTTCATAATTGCTACCATTAAACCAGCTTTGGTACCATGACCAGTTGCATCACCTAGAGCTATAATTAAACTATTACTTGTTAACGGGATAATATCATAATAATCACCCCCAACTTCAGTGGCTGTATTCATATAAGCAGAAATTTCCAAATTATCGAAATTTGGTATATCTTTTGGGAGCATTGAAAGTTGTAAATTCCTTGCATCACTTAATTCAATTGACTTCCGCTCATTTTCAATTTCCAGATATTTTTTTTCTGTTTCTAACTCTTTTGCTACTAATTCTTGTTTAAGTGTTTTTGCGGATAGTTTTTTAACCTGAGAAAGCTGCTTTTCTAAATCATTTTGATTATCCACAAATTCCTTTGCAAGACCAACAGACATTGAGAGTAAAAATATTAGAACTCCAAATAGAAAAACATTATTCGTCCCAAATAGCGGTCCAATAATTCCAAAACTTAGCAATATTTGGTAAATACCGGATAGGGATAGGAAAATAAATCCGACACGTATTATCTTAACATTATTATGAATGTTTTCTTTTCCGGTAAGTGCAGCACCGGCTCTGTATGAAATGTAGATAATAAAAATATATGTTAAGTAGTATAAGCTAATTTTGCCTGGGAATATAAATCCCAAAATGCCAATAAGTGTTGCAGTTACAAAAAACCAAATGATATATTTTTGTTTAAAACTGCATATTTTAAAGATTGTGAGTGCACCAAAAAATAGTATATAATTGAGTAGTAAAAGAAAAAATCTATTAAGAAAAGATACGGTTAGTTGATCTGATGAATACCTAAAATAATAAAGGATAAAAATGTAGACTGAAAAGCTTAAAAGGAAAAGTACATAGTAAAAATTTTGTTTTTTCCTTCTATCGAATATAAATATAAAAGAGTGTAAAAGTGCTAGCAAAAGTGCAGGGATTAAAAATACTAATTCTTCAATTAAGGTAGTCCTATCATTTTTAATTTTACTTTCTAATGCATAATCATAATCTGCAAATACAATCCGAAAGCCAGCCCAGCTATTTGCATTATGCAGTCTCTGCCAATCAGGATTTTCAAATCGAATCGCCACATAATTTTCCCCGGGTTTATCAAAAACTATTGTTTGAGGAAGTCTCACCATCTCATCAAAATTAAAGATTAAATTCCCGTTGAGATAAAATTGTAAGTCCCCTGTACTAAATAAATAGATGCCTACATTCTTTCCAACTAAATTGGAATCAACATCTAAAAATAATCGAAACCATCCTACGCCGTCCCAGCTAATTTCAGAGCCTGGTAATATTTGAGAGTCTTCAATTTTCCAATCTTTTTCTCCAGTTACTCGCTTTGCCCATTCCACATTATCGCCGGGTTTAAAGTCCATTTCTGCAGTTGGATAAATGACCTTTTTCTGTTTGAGTGAATCACTATTAAGTAAAAAACTTTGGGCAGTTAAAAAATTATAATTTGCTAGAATAATTAGAATTATTAAATGGACAAGGATTTTCATTTGAGAAGTTTTTAATTTAGACTTATAAAAACTGCTATACAATATTTTCTCTTTTAAGAATAACAATAGATAAATCATCGTGGGTTTTTGCATCGCCTATAAATAGTTTTACTTGCTGGAGTATCTTCTGTCCTAAATCTTCGGGAGAATGATAAGTAACTGTATCTACAAATTTAGCTAAACGGTCAACACCTAAAAAGTTACCGCTAATATTTCTTGCTTCAGTAACTCCATCAGAAAATGCTAAGAAATAATCACCATTACTTATCTTTACTAATTCCGACTTAAATTCAGAATCACCGACCAACCCTAACGCAACGTTTCCTTTACTTAGTTTATTTACTTTGCTATTTTTTATTACAAAAGGTGGAAGATGACCGGCATTAACAATTTTTAGATTATCTTCGTTTTCATTCAGCTGCATATAAATCATTGAAGCGAAACTATTTGGTAGAATATCTTTGTGAAATGCTGAGTTAAGTTTTTCGAATAAAATTGAAAGGGATGAATACTCAGGTGTCAAAGCCCTTATTATAGTCTGAAGTTTAGCCATGAGCAATGCAGCTCCTAATCCTTTACCGGAAACATCAGCAATTGTTACACCATATTTCCCATCGCCAAGATTAATTATATCCACTAAATCACCGCCTACATCGTTTGCAGGCTGGGTAAATAACCATAATTTCCAACCCGGGACTTTTGGAGATCTTTCAGACATTAGTGCTCTTTGTACAGTTCTTCCTGCGCTTAATTCATCTTTTGCCAAAAGTTTATCTTTTAATTCAAGCATTAGGACAAATAAAATTAAGATCCCCCCAAGTATATTTGTATTGGTTGAAAGACTAACGTCTCCTCCACTCATTCCGAAACGGCCGGGTAATATTAAAAGTAAAATTCCTATTATTAATACCAATCTTCTTGTTGGTGTTAATTTAAGAAGGAGTTCTTTAAGAAGCCACCATGACATGTAAAAGAAAGCTTTAATTCTACCCATTCCTGCAATTTGCTTCTTCCTTTCATCATTTAGAAAGAATTCCTTCATATCTTCAAAATCAGTAGTTATATCACTTCTAAACCCACCTCCGGAGATATCATCTTTAATAGTATCAAATAATTTCCTTTGATCGGTATTTCTATTTTCTGTATTCATTTTATTAGTCAGATTATCTAAATATTAAGACGAACTCTACCAATATTAGTTTCATAAAATTAGACATCTATATTATAAACCAAAAGAAGCTTTTTAATAAAATTAGTAACTATTAATAAAACTTCTTCAACTGAGTCATAATCATTCTTGGATTCCAGCTTCATCACATCTTTATTTTGTACAAATTTGATCGTATCAGCATATTCAGAAACAATTAGTTCCATTAGCTTACTAAAATAATTCTGGTAAAATTCTTCATTATCACCTTTGGGAAGAATTAGTATAATCTTGTTCCTAGTAATAACTATTCTTTCAAACTGAGCAAATGAAGCATAAAATCGTAAAACAGCAATTTGAATTAGTCGGTTTATAATTACCGGCAATTTACCAAACTTATCAATTAGCTCATCCTTAATATCATCAAGTTCGTCTAATTTAATCATTGAAAAGAGTGCCTGATAAAAACTAAGTCTATCAGATTGATCAGGCATAAATGATTTGGGAATTCCAACTTCAAAATATGTATCGATAGTTGGATCAGTGCGCTGAGCGTGTTTGGGTAATTCTTTAAAAACATCTTTAAATTCATCAACTTTTAATTCCTCAACAGCTTCATCCAATAGCTTAACATACATTTCAAATCCAACCGTATCAATAGATCCAGATTGCTCAGTACCTAATAAATTCCCGGCACCTCTAATTTCAAGATCACGCATTGCTAAATTAAATCCTCCACCTAACTCGGTTGATTCCTCAATTGCCTGCAATCTTCTTACAGCTTTTTTTGTAATGGTATTAAGTGAAGGTACCAGAAAATAACTATAGGCTTGTCTGTCTGATCTTCCAACTCTTCCTCTTAATTGATGTAATTCAGCAAGTCCAAATCTATCTGCACGATTAATAATTATTGTATTAACATTAGGGATATCAATTCCCGACTCTATTATTTTAGTTGAAATAAGAACATCGGCTTCTTTGTTCATAAAGCTGTAAATTACTTTTTCAAGTTGTGTCGGTTTCATTTGACCGTGAGCAACCAATATTCTAACTTGCGGAATATGTCTCTTCAAATAATCAGATATTTTGTCAATCGATTGAACTCTATCATGAACAAAATAAATTTGTCCCTTACGTTTTATCTCCTCCAGAATCCATTGCCGAATTTTAATAATATCGAAAGTATCAACTTTGGTATAGATTGGCTGTCTGTTTGGCGGAGGCGTTGCAATCATCGATAAGTCACGCGCTCCAAGTAAAGAAAGATTAAGTGTTCTGGGAATTGGAGTTGCCGTAAGTGTAAGGGTATCAACATTGACCCTAATCTGTCTTAACTTTTCCTTGGCCATTACACCAAAGCGATGTTCTTCATCAATAACTAATAAACCAAGATCTTTAAATTTAATATCTTTAGAAAGTAATCGATGTGTACCAATAACTACATCAATTTTCCCTTCTGCTAATTCTTTAACAGTAATATTCTGATTTGCTTTAGTTGCAAAACGGGAAAGCACTGCTATTTTAACCGGGAATTGCGAAAGCCGTTCTTTAAATGTATTAAAATGCTGCTCAGCTAAAATAGTTGTCGGAACAAGAATCCCCACTTGTTTCCCATCATTTACTGCTTTGAATGCTGCTCTTACAGCTACTTCAGTTTTACCAAACCCAACATCTCCACAGACGAGTCTATCCATTGGATGTTCTTGTTCCATATCATCTTTTACATCTTCCGTAACTTTTGCTTGATCGGGAGTTGGTTCATATAAAAATGAAGCTTCTAATTCTTTTTGCCATACAGTATCGTTACTAAATTTAAATCCATTTGTAGCTTTTCTTTGCGCGTAAAGTTTAATTAAATCGCGGGCAGCTTCTTTTATTTTGGATTTAACTTTTTTCTTTGCTGAACGCCATTCATTACTGCCTAAAGTAGTCAGTTTTGGCGGGGCTTTATCACCGGAGGAGTATTTTTTTATTAACGATAAATAATTCATATTTAGATAAACAATTCCGCCTTCTGCATAGAGAATCTTTATCGTTTCTTGCTCAACCATACCTATTTTTATTGTTTCTAATCCGGAATATTTACCTATTCCAAAATTTTCATGAACTATAAAATCACCGATTTTAAGAGATGCAAATTCTTTTACTCGTGATTTTTTAATTTTTTGTCTTTTAGAAATTTTAGTACGGTATGGTTTATTAAAAGTTTCATAGTCTGTAAGTACTAATATTTTCTCAGTCTTTAAGTAAAAGCCCTGCTTAATAGCCAGTACTTTAATCTTAACCTTTCCTTCTTCAAGCAGTTCATTAAGTTCTTCATTAAAACTTGCTAGCAGATCAAATAATCTTCTCGCTTGAATTTCATTTTCTGCGGTGATGAATATCTTGACATTTTTTTCTGCATAATTCTGAAGGGTATTAAACAAAAGATTAAAATTTGAATTAATTACTGGAGCAGATAAAATATCTACAATAAACTTATTTTCATTGATTCCTAATGAATCCTCAATAAACCAATTTGCATTTTTACTGAAAAGATTATCTAAGTTAATCTCCTCGTTGTATTCAATGACTTTTTCAAAAATTACCTCTTCAGATTCACTATTACTTTTTAATTCTGATTTTAATTCTTCATCAAGATCATTTTCTTCTTCCAACTCCTCTAAAACATCTGCAGAGATCTCTTTACTTAATTTTATTAATTCATAAGAAGAAGCAATAACAGTTGGGTTTTCCAAGTAATCAAAAATATCAGAGGTATAGTCTGCATCAGATTTATGAATTGATGAAGCAAGTGTCACAGAATCAATTCTTCCAGATGATCGTTGATTTTCTGGATCGAAATACCTAATTGATTCTAAAAAATCTCCGTCAAATTCAAGTCTGCATGGGTGTTCTTCACTATATGACCAAAAATCAATTATCGATCCTCGGACTGCAAAGTAACCTTGATCTACAACAAATTTTTCACTCTCATAATTTAGTTCGGTCATATATTCAATCAATTCATCATATGTTATATCACTGCCAACATCAAGTTTCGTGGTATATTTATCAATCTCGGTTTTTGCAGGAAGTTTTACTTTAAGAAGTTTGTAAGTGGAAATTATTATTGACTTCTCTTTATTTTTAATAGTAGTTAGTCTTTCCTGAATAGAATCGATATCAATGCTATCAATTGCTACAAGCTTGTCTTCCAAACCAAGAATAGAAAGTTCTACATTAAATTCATTTACAGTATTTCTATCGGGAAGCAACAGTAGAATCTGATCTTTAGAATTTGTAAGTGCAGAAATAAAAATTGTTTTTGAGGAACCATGCAATACCGAAGAATAAAAAGTATTGCTTTCATTATTCAAATAATTTTCTTTTAGTTCACTGAATGCAACCGTTTTTGCTATAACTGATAAAAAGTCTTTTTCCATAATTTTTAAAATAGTTCACCCTAAACCCAACTCTATTGAGGTGGAATTAACCTGTAATAAATATAGTTTACATATAAAATTAAATCCAACATGTCAAATTTAGTATTAATTGAAACAAAGAAATGGTTATATTTTGAAAAAAAATATTTGGAAATGTTCTTATGGTCAAAAAAACTCCATTCATCAAAGCCAGAAAACATCAAGCTCTTGCACCTTCCAAACTGAAATGGACTTGCGACACAAATTGTTTTGAATTTGACACCACAGATACTTTAACTCCAATTGAAGGAATTGTAGGTCAGCACAGAGCAATTAAAGCACTAAAAATAGGCATTGATATTGATAGTCCCGGATATAATATTTTTATAACCGGACTTTCTGGAACCGGAAAACAGACTTCTGTCAAGAAACTACTCAAAGAATTTCTACCTAAAAAGAAAGTTAAACTAAATGATTATGTTTATGTTAATAATTTCAGAGATGCCGATCATCCATCTCTTTTAGTGTTTGCTGCAGGTGATGGCAAAAAATTTAAAGCAGACCTTAAAGAATCAATAAAGTTTCTTCAAGAAAATATTCCGCAAATTTTAGAAAAAGAACCCTTTCTCTCGCAAAGGAAAAAACTTGTTTCCGAACTTGGTAGTCTTCAGCAAGCATTAATGAGTGATTTTGAAAAAAAACTAAAAAAACACAATTTAACATTAGGTCAATTAAAAACAGAGGAAGTTACACGCCCGGAAATTTTTGCGGTTATCGATAATAAACCAGTATATATTCAGCAGATAGAAGAATATGTGAGTGCAAAAAAAATTACTCGAAAGCAGGCAGACACTCTTGTAAAAAGATATACTGAGCACCAAGATGAATTATATTCAGTGTTTAAGGAAAGCCTAAAATTAAATCAAAAGTATCAAGCTAAACTGAGTGATTTAGAGATAAAAGCAGTTCAGAACTTAATGTCCGCCTCATTTGAAGAGCTCAAAAACAAATATAAATCAAAAAAAGTAAGAAAATACCTTGATAAAATAACAGAGAATATTTTAGAGAATTTAGATACATTCAAAGCTGGTTCAAGTCAAGAGGAAGATTCGGAACAATTCCTAAAAAAGTATGACGTTAACCTGCTTTTAGACAATTCTAATATAAAAGAAGTACCTGTAATTATTGAAACATCCCCAACTTTTACAAATTTATTCGGCGCAATTGAAAAAGTCAATGACGGTTCTGGAGTTTGGTATTCAGATTTTACTAAGATAAAAGCTGGATCGATATTAAGGGCAAACAACGGTTTTATAGTAATTAATGCTATGGATGCTATTTCAGAGCCTGGAGTTTGGAAAACTTTAAAGAGAGTTTTACAATATGGTAAATTGGAAATTCAAGATTTCTCCAGTTTATATCAAGTAAGTTCAAGTACATTAAAACCAGAGCCAATAGAAATAAACTGTAAAGTAATTCTAATAGGAAATAATTATTCTTATTCACTTTTAACCGAGTATGAAGATGACTTTGGTAAAATATTTAAAATAAAGTCTGAATTCGATTATGAAATGGATCGAACTGAAGATGCATTAATCGAGTATGCTAAAGTTGTTAAAAAATTAGTTTCTCAAGAAAAACTTTTAGAGTTTGATAAATCTGCTATTGGTAAAATAGTTGAATTTGGATCAAGATATGCAGGTGACAAAAATAAGTTAACCACAAGATTTGCATATATTGCTGACCTTGCAAGAGAAGCCAACTTTTGGGCAAAAGATGTCGGGGATAAGCTTGTAACTAAAGATCATATTATTAAATCCTATGATTCTGCTTTTGAAAGACACAGTTTATACGATATTAAACTTAAAGAAATGTTCTCCAACAATACTTATTTATTGGACACAGAAGGATCGAGAGTTGGACAGATTAACGGTCTAGCAGTATACGGAGGGGATTATTATTCTTTTGGTAAACCGGCAAGAATTACAGCTTCGGTTGGATTAGGAAATGGCAGCATAATAAATGTTGAAAGAGAAGCAGGACTTAGCGGTAACACCCACAATAAAGGGATGTTAATTATTACAGGTTATTTCAGAGAAAAATTTGGTAAACGTTTTCCCCTTTCATTTACTGCAAGCTTAGTTTTTGAACAAGGGTACGGAAAAATTGACGGAGATAGTGCATCAGTCACTGAAATCTGCGCATTACTTTCAGCTATATCAGAAGTCCCAATAAAACAATCATTTGCAATTACCGGTTCAGTTAATCAAAAGGGTGATATTCAACCAATAGGCGGAGTGAACGAAAAAATAGAAGGATTTTTTGATCTTTGTAAAGAAAGAGGACTTGATAAAAAACAAGGTGTTATTATTCCCATACAAAATGTAAAAGACCTAATGTTAAAAGACGATGTCATCGATGCAGTTAAACAAAAATTATTCAGCATATATCCAATTAAAACCGTAGATGAAGCTATTGAATTATTAACTGGAGTTAAAGCTGGAAGACTTCAAAAGAATTGCAGATATCAACCGCACACAGTTTATGGTGAAGTTGAAAAGCATCTTAGAGAAATGAAATTGAGATTAAAACCTCATCCGGCTAACATCGAGCAAAAGGAAACAAACCTAAAGAAACCTATAAAAGTGAAGGGCAAAAATTGAACAGTAGATTCGTTAAAACAAAAATATTAGCAACTATTGGGCCGGCTACAGACAATAAAGAAATGCTTATTAAGCTTATTAATGCTGGTGTTAATGCTTTCAGATTAAATTTCTCACATGGTGATGAAGATTATTTCGTAAATCTTTTTAATATAATCCATGAGGTCTGTGAAACGAGCAAAATGCCAATTCCTATTCTTCAAGATTTACAGGGACCTAAAATAAGAGTTGGAAAATTAGAACAGAATGAATATGAAATTGAATCCGGGAATAATATTGAAATAACGATTGATAAAGTAATAGGCAATGAAAAAATAATTTCATGTTCATATGACCAACTAATAAATGATTCTAAAATTTCAAATCAAATTCTTATTGACGACGGATTAATTAAACTTGAAATAATTGAAAAAAAAGAAAGGTCCGTAATATGTAAAATTATTGATGGCGGAGTACTAAAACCTAAAAAGGGGATGAATTTTCCAGGTATGAAGTTGAGTACACCTGCCTTCACTGATGAAGATAAAAAAAATATGAACTTAGCCTTTAAACATCGAGTAGATTATGTAGCCCTTTCTTTTGTAAGATATGCTGAAGATATTTATAATTTAAGAGATTGGATGAAGAGTAAAGGTTATGATAAACCAATTATTGCAAAAATTGAAAAACCGGAAGCTGTAGAAAATTTTGAGAAGATACTGGAAGCAGCCGATGGGATAATGGTCGCAAGAGGTGATCTTGGTGTAGAGCTGGCTCCCCAGGTAGTTCCAATTGTTCAGAAAAATATTATTAGAAGATGTAACTCAGTTGGTAAATTAGTTATTACTGCAACCCAAATGCTGGAATCAATGATAAACAATCCAATACCGACAAGAGCAGAAGCTTCTGATGTTGCAAATGCAGTACTCGATGGAACTGATGTGGTAATGCTAAGCGGTGAGACTGCGGTAGGCAAATATCCAATAAGTACAATTAACACCATGAGAAGTATCCTTCTTTCAACTGAATCACAAACTCAGTTTAAGGCAGAGGTGATATTTGAACATCCTTCTAACCAAGCAGATAATATTTTTGATTCAACTGGAAAGGCATTTGTTCAAATTTCAAATCAAGTAAATGCTAAAGCTCTTGTGGTTTTCACACATCAAGGCCGGAAGGCAAACATACTGTCAAAGTACAATCCAGATGCACATATTTTTGCTTTCTCCGACTCATTTGATACACTCAATCATTTAAATCTTCATAAGGGAATTAAGCCATATTTTCTTAAGGATATAATGGATGAAGAATTTTATATTAAACGTGCAACAGAAATACTTAAAGAAGATAAAATAATTTCGACGGGAGATGTTGTGGTTTTTACTGCTGGTGCTCCAATTGATGAAACTGATCGAAAAAATTGGGTTCGATTTTTAGTTGTATAAATAGTAGAATTGTTTTGCCTTACTATTTGTTAAAATGATAAGTCAATGAAATTTAAAGAAGCTAAATGGTGGGAACCTCAATCCAATGGTAAAATTCTATGTACACTTTGTCCCAGATACTGTACGATTGGTAATGGGCAAAAAGGTTTTTGCTACATACGTGAAAACATAGATAACAAACTTTACTCTATTGGATACGGTAGACCTACCGGATTTGCAGTTGACCCAATTGAAAAAAAACCCCTCTCGCACTTTCTTCCTGGAACAGATGTTCTAAGCTTCGGAACCGCTGGTTGTAATTTAGGCTGTAAGTTCTGTCAAAACTGGACAACAAGTAAATCTAAAATTGATGAAATTAATTCTTTATATGCTTCACCCGAGCAGGTAATTCAACTTGCTAAAAAATATAAAACTCCTTCCATTGCATATACATACAATGATCCTACAATTTTCGGGGAATATGTAATTGATATTTCTAAATTAGCCCGAGAAAAAAATATAAAGAATGTTATGGTTACCGCTGGATATATTGATAAAGAAGCTCGTAAGGATGTTTACAAATATATTGATGCAGCCAATATTGATCTGAAAGCTTTTACTGAAACATTTTATCATAAGCTTACTTTTTCACATTTAAATGATGTGCTGGATACACTGCTCTGGATTAAAAATGAAACTGAGGTTTGGTTAGAAATAACAACTCTTCTTATTCCAGGGGAGAATGATTCACAAGATGAGATCAAGCAATTATGTAATTGGATATCAGCAAATTTAGGCGAAAACGTTCCTCTTCACTTCACAGCATTCCATCCCGATTTTAAAATGAGAGATAAGCAAAGAACCCCATCCTCTACTTTAGATATGGCAAGAGATATTGCCATTGCTGAAGGTCTAAATTATTGTTACGTCGGTAATGTTCATAGTATTGAAGGACAAACCACCTATTGCCCGAACTGCAAAGAACCAGTAATTATTAGGGATTGGCATTCAGTTTTAGATATTAAAATGAATGATGACAAATGTAAAAATTGCGATGAGAAGATTTCCGGAGTATACTCATAATTAATTATAAATTACTTAGGTAGAATATGATCCCTCTAATGGAATTTGGAAATACCAAACATAATAGCACAAGAACTATTTTTGGCGGAGCTGCTTTTTGGTCTGTAACTCAAGACGAAGCAAACGAAACTTTGGATTTATTACTTGAATATGGAGTTAATCATATTGATACAGCAGCAAGCTACGGTGATTCAGAACTAAGAATTGGACCATGGATGAAAGAACACCGTAAAACTTTTTTCTTGGCTACAAAAACTGAAAAACGTACTTATTTGGAAGCCAAAGAAGAGTTGTACAAATCTTTAGACAGGCTCAAGGTCGATTACGTAGATTTATGGCAAATGCATAATTTGGTAAATCCAGATCAATGGGAAACCGCTCAAAATGATGGTGGAACTATTGATGCATTTATTGAAGCAAAGGAAGAAGGTTTAGTTAGATTTGTTGGAGTAACCGGACATGGACTCGCAGCGCCACGAAGACATTTGCAAAGTTTAGAGCAGTATAAATTTAATTCAGTACTTTTACCTTACAATTTTATAATGATGCAAGATGAAAAATATGCTTCAGATTTTGCAAAACTGGAAAAATATTGTGTTGAAAATAAAGTTGCAATTCAAACTATTAAAACAATCTCAAAAGGTCCATTAGGTGATAAGAAAAGTAAACATGCTGTTTGGTATGATCCCTTGGATGACCCTCAAAGTATAGCTAATGCTGTAAATTGGTCATTGGGGAATCCAAATATTTTTATAAATACTGTAGGAGATGTTCAATTACTAAAACATCTGCTGCAAGCAGCAGCAAATTTTGACTCAAGACCGAGTGATGAAGAGATGCAAGAAGATATTGAAAAATATGGCATAACTCCCCTATTTAAGGGAGAGGAGATTTAAATTTTTCTTGTTTTAACTTGTTTAACTTTAATCGCCTTGGTTAAAAATAATTCTACTTCTTACTTAAAAATATATAACCACTGAATAAAAACATCATTACGAATTGAATTGCCAAAGGTGTTGAGATTAAACTTCCTTCCAACAATAAAGCACTTAACAATGTAAATTTTAGAGAATAATAGGCAATCTTACTAAGTCCAACACTTAACAACATTGAACCAAACTTATTCTTAATTTTTTCAGAAAGAAAGAAGAATAACCAAACATTTAGAAGAAGTTCTCCGGTAATTAACAAAGTCTTGAGAAACACAGGATGCGCAGAAATTATAAAAGAAAAAATTGGTAAAGTTAAGGCAAGAAGGTATGCATTCTTTTTAGTCGTGTGTGCAATTGCCAAAATTAGCATTAATCTCATCGGCTCAATATAATAAACCGGCAATGCAAACATATGTGAAAGTATAGGGACTAAATAAATAGCAGTAATGGCAAATATATCTAGTGCTGAACTTTTAATAATACTTTTACTTATTCTTCCATTTAATATTGCTTCCATTTAATCTTCCTGTTCAATTTTACTTGAAACAAATATAATATATTTATATCTTAAAATAAAACTAAAGATAAATATGTCCAATTAACTATTTTGGAACAATTATGAACCGTAGAGACTTCTTTAAGAAAACTACATATGCTGGAATTGCAGCTTACAGTTATATTTCTTTTGGTAAAAGTATTAATGCTTTTACAAATTCTAAAACTGCAAATACTGATATTTATGATTTAGTAGCGATTAAAGGTGGAG
Source organism: uncultured Ignavibacteriales bacterium (assembly GCA_963710615.1). GTDB lineage: Bacteria > Bacteroidota > Ignavibacteria > Ignavibacteriales > Melioribacteraceae. The sequence goes on along the minus strand of CAVQBF010000002.1, from coordinate 69,728 downwards.
AACCTGATGCTATGTTTGATAAAGCCATACAATCTTTTGGCGGCATGAAAAATTTTGTTAAGAAAAATCAAACAGTAGTTATAAAACCAAATATTGGATGGGATACAATACCTGAAAGAGCTGCTAATACAAATCCTAAATTGATAAGACAGATTGTAAAACATTGTTTTGATGCAGGAGCAAAAGATGTCTATGTTTTCGATCATACTTGTGATGACTGGAGAAGCTGTTACAGTTCAAGCGGTATTGAGGAAGCTGCCAAAGATGCAGGAGCAAAAGTTGTTCCCGGTAATAGCGAGAGTTATTATCAAGATGTTGATGTACCAATGGGGAAAAGATTAAAGGATGCTTCCGTTCATGAACTTATCCTTGAATCGGATGTATTTATAAATGTGCCTATACTAAAAAGTCACGGTGGCGCAACACTAACCGTATCTATGAAAAATCTAATGGGAATTGTATGGGATAGAAGATATTGGCACAGAAATGATCTTCATCAATGTATAGCAGATTTTTCCACATTTAGAAAACCAGATCTGAATATTGTTGATGCATATTCTGTAATGAAAAAAAACGGACCAAGAGGAGTTTCAGAAGCTGATGTCGTGACTATGAAATCACAAATTATTTCTGCTGATATTGTTGCAGCAGATGCGGCAGCAGCAAAACTTTTTGGTAAAGCACCCTCAGATATCGATTACATCAATTATGCAAGTGAGATGAAGATTGGAAATATGGATTTATCAAAATTAAAGATAAATAGAGTGATTCTATAATTATATGGACCTTCGATTTCTGAAGAAAGTTAGAGTTATAGTCTCACTAATTTTTATTATAACAATTTCTCTTCTTTACTTTGATCTAAGTTTTTCAATTCAATCGGCATTTGCAGGTTATCCTTTATTCTTTCAATTCATTCCATCCATACTGAGTTTTATTTCCGTTGTCTCATTTGCAGCCATCGGTTTTATTATTGTCATATTTATTACTCTTTTAATTGGACGTGTTTACTGTTCAACTATTTGTCCGCTAGGTATTCTTCAAGATGTATTTACCTTTATAAGAAAAAAAATCAAGCATAAAAATTACTGGCTTACTAAGCCGTTTACTAAGACAAGAAATATAATTCTTGTTGCAACTATTTTAGTATTTCTCCTCGGTTCTTCAATTGGGCTAAATTTATTGGATCCATACAGTAATTTTGGAAGGATAGTAACTAATGTATTTAGACCACTGTTAATAGGTATTAACAATTTAGCATCTTATGTACTAGAAATATTTGATTCTTATATGATAAGTCCTGTTGAATTCAAAGGAATTAATATTTTTTCACTATCGTTTTCTTTTTTAGTGCTTGTTACGGTAGGATGGATGAGTTATTTCCATGGCAGAATATTCTGCAACACAATATGCCCTGTTGGCAGTTTCCTCGGATTGCTATCAAAGATTTCTTTATTTAAGATTGGAATAATTGAATCAAACTGCATTTCTTGCGGTGAATGCGAGACTGTTTGTAAATCAAACTGTATTGAATCAGAATCAAAATACATCGATTTTAGCAGATGTGTCGGCTGCTTTAACTGCTTTGATTCCTGTCCATCAATCGGAATAAGTTATGTCCCAAGATATTCAAATTATGATGAAGTATCATATGATAAAGATAAAAGAAGTTTTTTTAAAAAAATTGGCGTATTTATAATTGGATCAAGTATTATAGCTAAGGCGCAGGAGAAAATTGAAGTATATATAAAAAACAAAACACCTGAAAATAGAACTAATCCGGTTTCACCTCCTGGGTCAATTTCTATTGAAAATTTTACAAATAATTGTACCGCATGTCATTTGTGCGTATCAAGTTGTCCCACACAAGTTTTGCAGCCTTCATTTTTAGAATATGGTTTACTTGGAATAATGCAGCCAAGAATGGATTACCTATCAAGCTTTTGCAATTATGATTGCAAAATTTGTACGGAAGTTTGTCCAAGTGGAGCCATAATCAGCAATGACCTTGAATCAAAAAAATCTATTCAGATGGGAAAGGCAATATTTATTAAAGATAATTGTGTTGTCTATACTCAAAAAACTGATTGCGGGGCGTGTGCTGAACATTGTCCTACAAAAGCAGTAAAAATGGAACTTGATTTAGAAGTAAATAAGAAAGCTCCAAAAGTAACCGATGAAATTTGTGTTGGCTGCGGAGCTTGTGAATTTGCTTGTCCTACTATTCCGTATAAAGCTATCTATGTTGATGGAAATGCAATCCACCAAAAGGCCCAAAAGCCAAAAGAAGAAAAAATAGATGAAGAAATAGATTATAAAGAAGAATTTCCCTTCTAACACCTTGTAAAAAATTAAGATATTAAAATATTGTTTAATATTTATATAAGCTGAAATCAACCCTATTTTTTAATAAGTTTGCAATTCATTTTTAATAAAATCAAAGGAGACTAATGGAGAATTATCTTATTATGCTACAAGAATATGTTACACAATACGGAATTAAAGTTATTGAAGCCATTTTAATACTAATTATTGGCTTATGGATTGCAAAACTACTTACAAAGGCATTAAATAAAACCTTAGTTAAAAAGGAGGTTGACCCTACATTAGTTAAATTTTTTACTGCAATGGTAAGGGTCGCACTAATTGTATTTGTTGTAATTGCAGCAATTAGTCAAGCTGGAATTGAAACAGCATCTTTTGTTGCGGTTATTGGTGCCGCTGGTTTAGCAGTTGGCTTCGCTCTTCAAGGTTCACTATCAAACTTTGCTTCCGGAGTAATGTTAATTATTTTTAGACCAATAAAAGTCGGTGATTTTATAGAAGGAGGCGGATTGAGCGGAGTTGTTAAGGAAATTGGAATATTTGTTACAACTTTAACCTCACCGGATAATAAAGTAATATTTGTCCCAAATTCTAAATTAGCCTCTGATAATATTATAAATTATTCTATGAATGATACAAGACGAGTTGATTTAACTTTTGGAATTGGTTACGGCGATGATATAGATAAAGCTAAAAAAGTAATTACTGATGTACTGGATGCAAATTCTAATATATTGAAAGATCCTGTACCTACTATAAAATTGCATGAATTAGCAGATAGCAGTGTTAATTTTATTGTAAGACCATGGGTTAAAACTGAAAATTATTGGCCAGTTTACTGGGAACTGACAGAAGCAATGAAAAAGAAGTTCGATGAAAACAATATTGAAATTCCTTATCCTCAAAGAGATGTTCATATGCATCAAAATTGATTAAATAATAAAGAAGCCATCAAAATTTGATGGCTTCTTTAATCTTTTAGAGCTCTTTCTTACTAAAATACCAATCAGTATAATCATACCCTTCATCTTTACGTTTTATTTGATCTTCTTGAGTTAGAGGCGGAGGTACAATCACTTTTTCACCTGGATGCCAGTTTTCCGGAGTAGCAACTCCATGTTTCTGACTTGTTTGAAGTGACTGAACAATTCTTAATATCTCATCAATACTTCTACCGTTTGTTAATGGATAGTAAACCATTGCTCTCAAAATACCCTCTGCATCAATTACAAATACAGCACGCACTGCTGAGGTATCAGAAGCTCCGGGGTGAATCATTCCATAAGCTCTGGCGACTTTCATACTTAAATCATCGATAATTGGAAATGGAATATCAACATTAAAATTGTCTTTAATGCTTTTTACCCATGCTAGATGTGAATAAATACTATCAATACTTAACCCGATTACCTGTGTGTTTAAGGCTTCAAATTTGTCATATCTTTCAGCAAATCCTAAGAATTCAGTTGTGCAAACTGGTGTAAAATCAGCAGGATGTGAAAATAATACAACCCACTTGCCTTTTAGATCTGAAAGTTTAATTTGACCATGTGTTGTTTTTGCATCAAAAGCGGGTGCTGGTTCATTTAGTCTTGGTAAGCTAAATACTTGTTGTTCTTCCATTTTTAACTCCTATATTTTACCATTATTGGAAAATTTATAATTAATTAAATAATTACTATTTAATATAGGATGACGTGTGTCTTAAAAAGATTCAATAAAGATTGTATATAAAAACTATCAAAATTATTTAGATTAAACAAAAACCCGCTCAAGTGAACGGGTTTAGTTTATTTCTTATGATTTACTAATTGGCTTAATACCTATAATATTCCGGTTTAAAAGGACCATTAACCTTAACACCGATATATTTTGCTTGGTCTTCATTCAGAGTATCAAGCTCAGCTCCAACTTTTTCTAAGTGAAGTCTTGCCACTTCTTCATCTAGATGTTTTGGAAGCATATATACTTTGTTTTCATACTTATCAGGATTATTCCAAAGTTCAATTTGAGCCAAAGTTTGATTTGTAAATGAATTGCTCATTACAAAAGATGGATGACCGGTTGCACAGCCTAAGTTAACCAATCTTCCTTCAGCCAACACAATTATTTCTTTTCCATCAATATTGTATAAATCGACTTGAGGTTTTATTGTATCTTTTGTATTGCCGTAATTTTTATTCAACCAAGCCATGTCAATTTCATTATCAAAATGACCAATATTACATACAACTGTTTTATCTTTCATTAACCTGAAAGCTTCTTCAGTAACAATATCTTTATTACCTGTAGCTGTTACTACAATATCTGCTTCAGGTATAGCTTTTAAGAATTTCTTTACTTCAAATCCTTCCATTGCAGCTTGAAGAGCACAGATAGGATCAATTTCAGAAACAATAACTCTAACTCCTGCTCGACTCAAAGATTCTGCTGAACCTTTGCCAACATCTCCATATCCAGCAACAACTGCAACCTTGCCAGCCATCATTAAATCAGTTGCTCTTCTTAAAGCGTCAACCAATGATTCTCTACAGCCATATTTATTATCAAATTTAGATTTTGTAACAGAATCATTAACATTTATTGCAGGAATTGGAAGTGTTCCATTTTCCATTCGCTCATAAAGCCTGTGAACTCCGGTTGTTGTTTCTTCCGATAATCCTTTAATTCCAGAAGCAAGTTCAGGATATTTATCAAATACCATATTTGTTAAATCACCGCCATCATCAAGAATCATGTTTAGTGGTTTTCTCTCTTCACCAAAAAATAATGTCTGCTCAATGCACCAATCAAATTCTTCTTCGTTCATTCCTTTCCAGGCATAAACTGGAATTCCAGCAGCTGCAATTGCAGCAGCGGCATGATCTTGTGTTGAGAAAATATTGCATGATGACCATGTAACTTCTGCACCTAGTTCTTTTAAAGTTTCAATCAATACAGCAGTCTGAATTGTCATGTGAAGACAACCGGCAATTCTAGCACCTTTTAGTGGTTTCGAATCTCTGTATCTTTCTCTTAAAGACATTAACCCGGGCATTTCTGCTTCGGCTAATTTCATTTCTTTTCTTCCCCAGTCAGCAAGGGAAATATCTTTGACTTTATATGGAAGATATTCTACTTCATTTTTTACTTCGTTCATTCGTTTTAACCTTTCTTATACTTTTTGAATTTTTCAACTAAATCTAATTTTTCCCATGAAAACTCTTTTCTACCAAAATGACCATAAGCGGCAGTTTTCTGATAAATCGGGGCTTTCAATCCAAGTTTATCAATAATTCCTTTTGGTGTTAAATCAATTTCTTTTTGAATCATTTCAGAAATTTCTTTATCAGAGATTACTCCTGTTCCTTTAGTATCGACATAAACAGAAACAGGCTCAGCAACACCAATAGCATAAGCTAACTGCACTAAGCACTCTTTTGCAAGTTTAGCGCCAACAACATTTTTAGCAATATACCTTGAAGCATAAGTAGCGCTTCTATCAACTTTCGATGGATCTTTTCCCGAAAAAGCTCCGCCGCCATGAGGTGCCCATCCGCCGTAAGTATCAACAATAATTTTTCTTCCGGTTAAACCGCTATCCCCATGTGGTCCGCCAATTTCAAATCTGCCTGTTGGATTTACATGATATTTAGTATTCTTATCTAAATACTTAGCTGGAATAACTTTTTTAATAATATGTTTTATAACATCTGCTTTAATTTTTTTCTGGCTCACTTTCGCATCGTGCTGAGTTGAAATAACTACAGTATCTACTCTCAAAGGTTTGTTATTATCATCATATTCAACAGTAACCTGAGATTTTGAATCAGGTCTCAAATAAGGCATTAATTTTTTATTTTTCTTCCTTACATCAGCTAATTTTTTAACAAGCTTATGAGCATAAACAATTGGCATTGGCATAAGTTCCGGAGTTTGATCGCATGCATAACCAAACATAATTCCTTGATCTCCTGCACCGCCTGTATCAACTCCCATCGCAATATCAGGAGATTGAGAATGAATTGCGTTTAAAACTGAACAAGATTCAGAATCAAATTTATATTCCGCTTCTGTATAACCAATTTTTTTAACTGTTTCTCTAACTATTTCAGGAATATCTACATAAGCTGTAGTTGTAATTTCACCACCGACTAAAACTAATCCGGTTGTAACAAAGGTCTCGCAAGCAACTCTTGCATTTGGATCTTCTTTAATTATTGCGTCTAACACTCCATCGGATATAGCATCTGATACTTTATCTGGGTGACCTTCTGATACTGATTCGGATGTAAAAAAGTAGGACATTTAAACCCCTTTTGTTATTTTTTATTTTTAATTCAAATTAATTTTTTTTCAAATTTAAAATTAGATAAAATCTTAGCCATAAACAAAATTATCGGATTTGTAAAATTTTACTTTAGAGGTACTAATTAATAGAATAAAACAGATATTGCAAATTGAATTCCCAATAATACAAGCTGGAATGGTTTGGGTCTCCGGATGGAAACTGGCTTCTGCAGTTTCAAATAACGGCGGACTTGGTCTCATTGGTTCAGGTTCAATGAAACCGGAGTTATTAAGAGAACATATCCAAAAATGTAGATCTGCTACGTCAAAGCCATTTGGTGTTAATTTACCATTATTACGCGGTGACGCTGAAGATTTGGCAAAGATTATCATTGAAGAAAATATAAAAATTGTTTTCACATCCGCCGGTCATCCTGGGAAATTTATTGATTTATTCAAGAAAAATAATACTCTCGTTGTTCATGTTGTCCCTTCGCTAAAATATGCGTTAAAAGCTGAGAGTGTTGGGTGTGATGCCATTGTAGGAGAAGGTGTTGAGGCGGGCGGACACAACGGATTAGATGAACTAACCACTTTTTCTCTTATACCGCAATTGGTAGATAAACTTAAAATTCCGGTTATTGCAGCGGGCGGAATTGTAGATGGAAAAGGAATTGCCTCAGCTCTTGCTTTAGGTGCTGAAGCAGTTCAAATTGGAACGCGATTTGCCGTCACACAGGAGTCATCTGCACATCAATTGTATAAAGAAGCTGTAGTAAATGCTAAAGATGTTGATACACATCTAATTCTTAAGAAGCTTGGCATGGCAAGAGTTATTAGAAATAAGTTCAGTGAAGAAATTAACAAGATGGAATTAAATTGTGTAGATTTAGAATCACAAAAAATATTCCTTAACAGTAAAAGAGAAATGAAAGGGATTTTTGAAGGAGATCTTGAAAGAGGAATGCTTGAAGCAAGTCAAAATAGCGGTCTAATAAATGATATTCCAACTGTTAAAGTTTTGATGGAAAGATTAATCTCAGAATTTGAAAAATCTAAAAATTCAATAAAGCTATAAAGGCGAAATTATGAAATACTATTCAACTTACGTGACTCTGCATATTATATTTGCAGGTATGTGGCTGATATTTTTTGCGGCAGAAATTATTTTGAAAAATCAGATTGAAAATGCGACTAAAGTTGACATTAAAAATAAGTTGATGTCAATTTATCTTCAATTCACAAATTTATTTGGGATTGTAGGCTCTGTTGGAATTGCAGTTACCGGAATAATTATGGTTCTGCTGAATCCGAGTTGGGGCTTTTTTGATATGTCTCACGCTCATTGGCTTGCGACAAAGCAAATTTTATTTGTTATAATACTTCTTAACACTTTTTTAAGAATTATTCCAGCTTCAAAAAAGTTAAGAACTTTAATGTCACAAGATGACAACGATGCTACATATTTTCAATATAGAAATGTTGTGAAAATAAATTTAATAATAAATGTTTTGGTAATTCTAAATTTCGTTTTTGCCATCACACATAGATTTTATTCTTAATCTTTCAAATTGTTTGTTACAATTAGATTGAAAAAATATTAGTTTTATAGGTTTAATTCATTCAATTATTGAATCACAATTAATGAAAAAAATTCTTCTTTTAGGTTCAACAGGGTCAATCGGCGTTAATGCCTTGGAAGTAATCCGAAAATTCAATGATAAATTTGAAGTTTTTGGATTAACGGCAAATTCCAATATTGGGCTTCTTGAGGATCAGATTAAAGAATTTAGACCAAAGTTTGTTGTTGTTAGAAATAAAGATAAGTTCAAAGAACTTAAAAATATTGTAAATGGTTGTGAGGTGTTAAGCGGAGAAGAAGGATTAGTTGAAGTTGCGAAAACCGGCGATTATGATATTTTAGTATCATCTTTAGTTGGTTTTGCAGGTTTGGCTCCAACTATCGAAAGCATTAAAAGAGGCAAAAGAATTGCACTTGCCAATAAGGAAACTTTAGTTGCGGCCGGAGAAGTAGTAACAAATTTAGCAAGAGAACATAATTCTGAAATTCTGCCGGTTGATTCTGAACATAGTGCAATATTTCAATGTCTTGTTGGGGAAAAAAATAATTATATTGAAAAGCTGATAATTACTGCCTCTGGTGGACCTTTCCTTAACAATTCTTTGGAAAGCTTAAAAAGTGTTACAATTAAGGATGCATTAAACCATCCTAATTGGAGTATGGGAAGTAAAATTACTATTGATTCATCAACAATGATGAATAAAGGTCTTGAAGTAATTGAAGCTCATTGGTTATTTAAATTAGGCAAAGATAAAATTGATGTAGTCGTTCATCCACAATCTATTGTGCATTCAATGGTTGAATTTATTGACGGTAGCATTAAAGCTCAATTAAGCTTACCTGACATGAAACTGCCTATTCAATATGCATTAACTTACCCGGAAAGATTTGAAAGTGCTTTTGTTGATACTCATTTTCCTACTTTAAGAGAGCTGACATTTTTTGAGCCTGATTTAATAAAATTTAAATGTCTGAAACTTGCATTCGATTCAATGGAACAAGGAGGTACTGCACCTTGTATACTGAATGCGGCAAATGAAATAGCAGTCGATAAATTTTTAAATAGAGAAATTAGCTTTTTACAAATACCCGAATTGATTGAAAATTCCTTAAATGAAATGAATATTAGTTCGATTGTAGATTTTGAAACAATTATTGAATGTGATCGTCGAACTAGAGAGATATCACAGAAGTTTAATTAATTTGTTTTGCACTCTCATTCCCGAATTTGACTGTTGGGAAAGTCTGTTATATTTACGGTCATTCCGGTTCCCGCAGTTTTTATGCGAGATATCGGAATCTAAAAATACTGTGCAAATTAAAAACACTTAGATTCCGGCATTCACTTTTTTTAGCCGGAATGACAAATAATTTTGAATGTTAATTAGGAGAAATAATTTTGTTCGATTCAGTTATATATTTTATTATCACAATTGGTATTCTTGTTTTTGTGCACGAGCTGGGACATTTTGTTGCTGCCAGAATGTGTAAAATGAGAACAGATGCATTTGCAATAGGTTTTGGTCAAAGATTATTTGGTTGGAATCAAGTTAACGGATTTACATTTGGGACATTAGATAAAGATTTAGATCTCCAAGGTCATACTGATTACAAATTATGCCTACTGCCACTGGGAGGATATGTAAAAATTGCCGGTATGGTTGATGAAAGCTTTGATACTAAGTTTGCTAATCAAGAACCTAAACCTTACGAATTTAGAGCTAAACCGACATATCAAAAATTATTTGTAATTACTGCCGGTGTAATGATGAATCTCACTTTAGCTGTAATGGTTTTTTGGGGGATAAACTTTTTCCAAGGCAAACAAGTAATGCAGACAACCTCCATTGGTGTTGTTGCCGATACAACTTTAGCATATGAAGCTGGCTTCAGATCTTATGATGAAATTCTATCTGTTAATAGAAAGAAAGTCTCCGACTGGGAAGGTTTACTTAATACGTTATTAATAGATAATCTTGGCGAAGATGTTGTAGTTGAAGTAAATAGAGACGGGACTCAAACTGAATTTACAGCTTCAAAAGATGTGCTTTCTAAAGCTGCTCAAGAAACTAGTTTTTTCCCGATTGGTAATACAAAACCTTTAGTTAGTAGTGTAATGCCCGATTCACCTGCTGAAAAAGCCGGTTTAGAATCTGGTGATATTTTTCTTTCAATTGATAGTATAAATACTGAATCTACTCAGAATGTAATTACAATTATTTCATCCAGTAGTAATGTTGAGCTTGATTTAAAGTTATTGAGAAATGAAGATACTGTAATGGTTGCTGTAACTCCGGATGAGAATGGACTAATTGGTATAGCAATTGGTGATGCGTATATTGGAAAGGTTGACTACAAAGATTATGGTTTAGGTGAATCTCTTGTTAAAAGTGTATCAAACATTGGCGGTTATACAGCCTTGACATTTAAAATGCTTGGAAGTGTAATTAAAGGTGATGTTGCATTTGAAAGCTCGTTTGGTGGACCGGTTAAAATTGCTAAGTTTGCTTCTCAGTCAGCAGATGCTGGCATTATACCCTTTTTATTATTTTTGGCAATGTTAAGTTTAAGTCTGGCAATAATAAATATTTTACCATTCCCCGTTTTAGATGGCGGACATATGGTTATTATTCTGATTGAAGGAATAATTAGAAGGGAAATTCCAATTAAGCTTAAATTGGCTATACAGAATTTTGGCTTTGTAATTCTGTTAATGTTAATGGCATATATTATTTATACAGATATCGTTACTTTGTAGTCTTATTCAGAATCTATGTTTGCTTGTCATTCCCGCAAACTTACCTACCATTGGTAGGAGTGGGAATCCAGTAGTATTGGACTAGTTTTACAAATAATCTTTAAAATAAGCTTCATTTTTGTTCTTTATATTCAGCACTAGAACCAGATTCTAGTAAATCTTTTTTACTTTTTTAAGCATAATCTGCATACCTTTCCTAGTCATTCCCGAAAGCTTAAATCGGGAATCCTATTAAGCCGCTATTAAAAATTATTCACAATTTAATTTTATTAACCAAGATCCCCGCTAAAGAATTCGTGAATAACGTATAAAATCTAAAAATTCTATGGAAAACATACATTTTCAATAATTTGAACTCTTTACGCAAATAATATATAATCTAAATGAGAATTTTATAAACTCTTTTAGTCAAAAAATAAGGCAACAAATGAGATACATTTTTTTACTATTTTATATACAAAGCATCGTTGGCATAACAACAATCGCTCAGACTGAAACTAACTACAAGTTAGACAGCATAATTGTTACAGCCAATCGGGTCCCTACAATATTTTCAGAAGTTGGGCGAAGTTTAAATGTTATAACTTCGCAAGAAATAGCTCAACTGCCAGTTAATAATCTTCATGATTTACTTGAATACAACAGCGGACTGGATATTAAACAACGAGGTCCTCAAGGTGTTCAAGCAGATGTTTCTATTCGTGGAGGATCTTTTGAGCAAACTTTAATTTTGATTGATGGTATTAAACTATCCGATCCTCAAACGGGACACCATAACATGAATCTCCCAATTTCATTTTCTCAAATTGAGCGGATTGAAATTCTGAAAGGTCAAGGTTCAAGAAGTTACGGAGCAAATGCTTTTAGCGGAGTAATAAATATTATCCCAAAACAGAATGCTATAAATAACTTACAGCTATACCTAAGCGGAGGTGAAAATAATTATTTCAATTTGGGAATAAATGGATCACTAAAGAGCGGAAATACAAATCATCAAATGTCTATTGAAAAAAGTAAATCAAATGGTTACCGAACAAATACAGAATTTGATAATCATATTTTTTCGATAAATAATTCATTTAACTTCTCATCAACAGTTGTTAAAACTATTTTAGGTTATACCAAAAAGGACTTTGGAGCAAATAGTTATTACACTACTCGATTCCCCAATCAGGCAGAAAAAACTAAGACTTATCTGGCTGCATTATCTGCGGAGATTGAACTTGACGATTTAAATATAATGCCAAAAATTTATTGGAGAAAAAATAATGATGAGTTTGTACTTAACAAATTTGATCATTCATTCTATAAAAATAATCATGAAACAAATGTTTATGGTGGAGAAATCCAAATCTCGACCGATATTCTAGGTGAATTAACAAGCTTTGGAGTTGAATATTCTCAAGATCAGATAGCCAGCAATAATCTAGGTGAACATAAAAGGCAGACAAATGGATTCTTTATTGAACAAAAAATAAGCGCGAGCAAAAACCTTAATTTTAGCTTGGGCGGATTTGCCTATTATTATCCGCAAATAAATTGGAAGTTTTGGCCGGGAATTGATGCTGCTTATAATTTTTCTGAAAACTTAAAAATATTTGCTAACTATGGGAGAGCTTTTAGAATTCCGACATACACTGAATTATATTATAGCGATCCTATTACACTCGGTAATTCTAATCTTATCCCTGAAGAGTCTGATAATTATGAGCTTGGACTTAATTATAATTATGGAATTGTAAATTTTAAGACTTCTTATTTTATAAAGGACGGCAAAAATTTAATTGATTATGTTTTGGATAATAGCGATGAAATATGGAAAGCAAAAAACTTTACAAAAATAAATACAAATGGATTTGAACTAGGATTACTAATTAATCTTAGAAATATTTCTAATGATATATTTCAGAGACTAACATTTGATTATACATATCTTAATTCTGATAAAGCTGACTTAGATCTAAACTCAAGATATGTGCTTGAACATCTTAAGCATGATTTATCAATTAAACTATTTCACTCTCTTCCTTTTGCCATAACTCAAAGTTGGACAATAAATTACGAAGATCGAGTAACACTTGGAGATCATTTTACTATCGATACAAAACTTAACAGAAATTTTTCTCTTTTTAACATTTTTATTACTGCAACAAATTTGCTTAACAAATCTTATGAAGAAATTCCCGGTGTACCTTTGCCCGGCAGATGGATTATTGGAGGACTTAAACTTAATATTCTTTAACCTTGCTGTCATTCCACTAATTTGCTTAGCGCAGGTAGGGGCGGGCAACCAGAATAACTATTTTGATTACAGAAATTATTAAGGATTGACAGAGAAATGTCATTCCGGAAATTTCGCAAGAAATTATCCGGAATCTAATCTCATTTCTCTTTTTTCTTCTCACATCTCAAATCTTGTATGTCATAATCAAGCAACCAAAAACTACCACATCTGCTAGTTGATTTGACTTACCTCTTAAATTAAATTGCGATCAAAAAATCAGACAAGGAGACTTAATATGAAACTTGGGATTAGACTTCTACTTTTCTCACTTTCGCCTATTGCCTTTTTACTTGCAAATGGTGATTCAATCAGTCAAGATTGGTATAGCAAAGCTTTGGAAAACATTAAAAAGCAAGAATATTATATTACCTATTCTGAAGAACTAAGCTCTTTATCAATCACCCAACAGAAAAAATAATCTAAGATTTATTTATAAAAATAATGGTTTTACAGTAAGTCCAAGAGTAATAGAAGCCTACAAAATTGATGAAAATGTCCAAACTGCACAGAGAAAAAAAATTAAAGTGACAGATGATTGGATTGCGGAATTTACCGTCTTGGGTTATGGAAGGAATGGAATTATAGAAAAAGAATTCATGGGCAAAGAATTTATTGCTGAGGGAAATATAGCCTACGCAAAAGATGAAAATATGAAGGTGGATTATCTAAACAATGAAGAAGGCATGAGACAAGATTTTATCATTTATACAAAACCGAATAATCGAAGAAGGTTTATTAACTCTTTCTCTAGAAGTAAAAACAAAAGAAAGACTAATGATTGGTGCAGATGCTTTAGTAATAAAGAGTAAATCTGCAAAAGAATATATGAAGATACAACAGCTTAAAAATTTGGGATGCTGATGGAAAAGTATTGAGAGGTTGGTTTGAAAAGAGTAGAAAAATGCTAATAAGATTTGAAACAAGTTCAAATTGTCGTAAATGATAAAAATGCAAAATATCCAATTACTATTGATCCTTTATCTACTGTAGAAAACTGGTCAGTGGTTGGGACGCAAACAGATGCTGAATTCGGGTTTAGAGTTGCAACTGCTGGTGATGTAAATGGTGATGGATTTAGTGATGTAATGATTAGTTCACCATATTTTGATGATAAGGGAAAAGTCTTTGTTTACCATGGATCATCTACGGGACCATCTACCACTCCAGATTGGGAAATGCTTGGAGCTCAGCAAGATGCCAAGTTTGGTTATAGTATTTCTACAGCGGGTGATATTGATGCAAATGGATTTAGTGATATAATTATTGGTATTCCGAATTATGGAACTACAAACCTTGATGAAGGAAGAGCAATAGTATACTATGGGTATGCAGGTGGACTCTCATATGATGAAGGCGACATTATTAGTGGAGGAACCCAAAATATTCAATTAGGTTATGCCGTTTCTACAGCCGGAGATGCGAATGGAGATGGTTACAGTGATGTAATTATAAGTGCTCCATTTTTTACACAAGGACAAAGTGAAGAGGGAAGAATCTTTGTTTATTATGGAGATAATACCGGCCTAAATTTATCAAATTTTTGGTTTGATGATGGAGACCAGGCTTTAGCTCATTTTGGAAAGAGTGTTTCAACAGCTGGAGATTTTAATGGAGATGGATTCAGTGATATAATAATTGGAAATCCTGACTTCTTAACTTTCGATGGAGTAAATCCACTTAATAGTGCAGGCATGTTTGTAATTTATTTTGGTTCAGCATCCGGAATTACTGGAAACCTCTTCAAATTTGGTGATGAAGTAAGTGGAAATTTTGGTAAAAGTGTTTTTACAGCTGGAGATGTAAATGGTGACGGATACAGTGATGTGATAATTGGAAAAAACTCTACCATTGATGCAGTTTATCGTGGAGTTGTTGAAGTTTATCATGGATATGATATTGATAGTGATAATTTAACAAGTCAAGAAATAACACAAGCCCCTGATTGGAGTGCCGACTTAAGTAGCAGTATAATTGTAGATGGGTTTGGAGATGCGGTATCAACTGCGGGTGATGTAAATGGTGATGGATATGCAGATGTAATTATTGGTGCTAAATCATATTTGGTTAGTGGGGACTTTGTAGGTGCTGCTTTCTTATATCAAGGTTCGTCAACAGGATTAGGAAATAGCAATTCATGGATGGTAGAGGGAAATCAAAATAATGGACTTTTTGGTGCATCAGTAGGCATAGCAGGTGATGTAAACGGTGATGGTTACAGTGATGTAATTGTTGGTGAAAGTGATTTTAATAGTAATGGTAAAGCTTATATTTATTATGGTACAATTGAAGGAATAATTGACAATAATGCAGAGGAGTTATTCGGAACTCAAATTGGAAGCCAGGCTGGAAGAAATGTATCAACTGCGGGAGATGTGAATGGTGATGGTTTTAGTGATATAATAATTGGAGTGCCTGAATATGATAATGGTCAGCAATCGGAAGGTGCGGCATTTATTTATTATGGAGCAAATAATAGCATTGATCAAGCTAATAAACTTATTCTTGAGGGGAATCAGGCTAATGCGAATTTTGGAAGTTCTGTCTCAACAGCAGGGGATGTAAATGGGGATGGATATGTTGATGTAATTATTGGGATGCCGGGAAAAATAATTGGAGTAAATAAAGTTGGTGCAGCTTATATTTATCACGGCAGTTCAAGCGGATTATCGCTAACTCCATCAACCATGATAAATGGGGATCAGAGTAATTCGGGATATGGAAATACAGTTTCAACTGCAGGAGATGTAAATGGTGATGGGTACACTGATGTAATAATTGGTGCTTCAGCATATGGGTTCGGGGCAAAGGGAGCAGCTTTTGTTCATTATGGATCCTCAAGCGGTATTTTAATTTCTGCAGATTGGATTATAGAGGGTGCACTTAATGCCTTTTTAGGAAATGCAGTTTCAACAGCCGGCGATGTAAATGGTGATGGTTACAGTGATGTTATTATTGGAGCTTCCGGCTATTCAAATGGACAACCCGGAGAGGGAGCTGTGTATGTTTTCCATGGTTCAGCTAGCGGATTATCTCAAACTTCTGATTGGTCATTGGAAAGTAATCTAGACTATGCTTCTTTGGGGTTAGATGTATCAGCAGCAGGAGATGTAAATGGAGATGGATACAGTGATGTTGTTTTTAGTAGTTTTAATTCAACCAACAAAGAAGGAGCAGCTTATGTTTATCATGGTTCATCCTCCGGACTATCTGCAAGTGCAAATTGGTCGGTAATAGGCAATCAGAGTTTTGGACAATATGGTTTCAGCGTGAGCACTGCCGGAGATATGAACGGTGATGGATATAGTGATTTATTGGTTGGTCAATACGGATATGATGGTATTGGTTCGGGAGTTGTTTCTGATGGGAAAGTATATTTATATGAAGGATCAGCCAGTGGTTTGAGCGTCGATGAAGTTTGGTCGAGTATGGGAGGAAATGAATTTCAATATGGAATTAGTGTCTCAACTGCTGGGGATGTAAACGGTGATGGATATAGCGACATTATAGTTGGAGCTCCGGGATATAATGGCACCACAATACATGGAGGTGCATACTTATACTATGGTAATGTGAGAGGCTCATTAGAAACTAGAATGAGGCAAAATAAACCATCCCCCAGTAGTTTAATTGCATCGGGTAATTTAACCGAAAGTGAAGGAAGTGTTGTTCTTGGATTAAGAGTCAAGAGCCCTTTTGGAAGAGCAGATGGTAGAATGGTTTATGAAGTTATTAAAAATGGAGAAATTTTTAGCCTAGGTGATTCATATAATAATAGTGTGAGTTTTGATGGTGTAGCAAATTTTGCAGATTTACTTCTAAATATAAATGGTAGAGCAATTTTTGCGACCGAAAATGGACTGGAAAGTTCATATTCTGACGCCTATAAATGGAGGGCTAGAAAAGAATTTAGTATTGTTAATAATCCTTTTCAAAAATACGGACCTTGGAAATATTACAGTTCATTTGATCCTATTCAACCCTACGCATTTAGGCCTAGAGTTTTTGTTCCATTAAATATAATTGCTAGAATAAAAGTTCTGTTAGAAGGTCCATTTAATGCAATTGATAATATGTCAACAGCACTGAATGAAGCAATACCCTTAGATTCACCATATCCTGAGGATCCCAGGACAGCACCTTTTATTCCTCCAGTGGTTGTCGATTGGGTATTAGTTGAGATAAGAGACAAAAATGACAATACAAAGGTATTGAAAAGTAGATCTGCATTTTTATTCCAAGACAAAACTATTAGAGACCTTGATGGTGAAAATCCTCTATCATTTAATTTGCCTGCTGATAGTTATTATATTGTCGTAAAACACAGAAACCATTTACCAGTTATGAGTGCAAATCCGGTTCCATTAACTGCAAATTAAAATTTACTCACCATTCCTGTCTGATACCCCGTGTTTGAGAAATTAAATGCGGGGTTTAATATTTTTAAATATATCATGTATCTTGGTTTTTTTTCGTTTTCCTTCACTCCCCCAAAACTACCACATCTGCTAGTTGATTTGACCTACTTCTTACTCTATTTTAAAATTCAAAATCAGACAGGCATTTTAGTATGAAAAATACGGTTCACATATTATTAGTTTTATTGTTTTCATCATCTTTTATTATTGCACAACAAAATGAAGAAAAAAAGCCAATTAAAACCTCAGTAAATGGAACTGAAGCCACTCAAGCAGTTGAAGGAAATGTTACTTTTTCAGATGGATCAAATGCACTCATAAGAATTACAGACGAGGGTGATTTTGGAGCAATAGAATTATCAAACGGAATCCCAGCTGTAAAAATTAACAAACTATATAACAATAATGGTAGGCTTTATTTTGAAGATACTGAACTCGGATTAGGTAGTGGATCAAGTCAGCTTAATGATCTTCAAGATGCAAAATTTGATGGAGAAAGCCTTTTTATTGGTGAAGAATCAGGTATAGTTGATGATGGTGGAAATTCTGATGGAATAAATAATTACAACACAAGTGTTGGAGCCAGGTCTTTAAGATTAAATGTTGTGGGTAGTTATAATGTCGCAGTTGGCAATAGTGCATTATTTATAAATTCAATTGGTCATAGAAATGTTTCAATTGGATACCAAACTCTATTTACAAATAATTCTGGTTCAGATAATACTGTTCTAGGTACAAATGCAATGTATTATAATTCTGGAGGAAATAAAAATTCAGTGAACGGATCGGAATCGATGTATTCAAATCTGCAAGGGTCTCAGAATTCGGCATTTGGGTATCAGGCTATGTATAAAAATTTTCTGGGGAATAGTAATATTGGTATTGGAGCATATTCAAATTATTTCAATAAAGATGGAAACAACAACACAATAATTGGATTCGAAGCGGGTAAAGGGACCTCCGATCATACAAAGAGTGGTAATGTTTTTTTAGGGTATCAAGCAGGTTTTAGCGAAGTTGGAAGTAATAAATTATATATTGAAAATTCTAACTCATCTACTCCTTTGATCTATGGTGACTTTGCTTCTGATAGTATCCAATTAAATGGCAACCTAGGTATTACAGGCAATCATAATGTTGATGGCAATATTAAAGTTGACGGGAATCTTAATGTTAATGGGCACATAACTTTCTTAAATAACAAAACCATTCCGCAAGCCATTGACGATTTAGCTGATTCAAAAACTAACTCAACCAGTCTTTTTCTTGGCAAGAATGCAGGAAATTCTGAAAACTTTTCTAATAGTAATATTGGAATTGGAAATAATAGTTCTTTGAATAATGTAAGCGGCATGTATAATGTCACAATTGGTAATGCAACCAATATGAAAAATATTACAGGCTCTCGGAATACAATAATTGGGTATCAAGCTGGCCGTGGAGTAAACGCAGACTCAAAATCTGGTAACGTTTTTATTGGCTACAAAGCTGGTTTTTATGAAACTAATAATAATAAGCTGTATATCAATAATGATAGTTCCAATACTCCTTTAATTGGAGGAGATTTTTCAACAAAGCAAGTAAACATTAATGGTAAACTTGAAGTTACAAATAAAGTAGTAATGCCGCGGTTAATGTTAACTGAAGGAGCAACTGAAGGTTACACTTTAACTTCAGATGCAAATGGCAATACAACATGGCAGAATACAACGATCCCAAAGATTGGATTTTTCGCTCATTTGGGATCCAATTTTAATGAAAATTTACTTTCTTCCAATGCCAGTCAAATAAATGGTTTTATTGTTGATATGGATGAGGGAAGTGTTTTTAATGAAAGTACTGGTGAATTTACAGCGCCCACTGAAGGATTCTATCATTTTGATATAAATATTACATGGATCTATGTCAATTCAGATTTTGATACTGAAATTAAAATCAAAAAAAATGGTTCAACATTTACGGGGTCTTCTTATAAGACACCTGTTATAAAGAACTATGAAAATTCTGTATCTTTTTCAATAAATGTTTTTTTATCAGCTAATGATATAATTACTCTTTGGGTTGATGCATATCTTCAAATTGCATCTCCTGGTTCAAATGGCGTTATTTCAGGAGGTGAAAATGAATACTCATCTAATTTCTCTGGTTACAAAGTATTTTAATTATTAAGACAACACTATGTATCAATATAAAATAGTTTACGCAATGAAATGGTTATTAATTTTAATTTTGCTTGAAGCATCAACTGATTTATCATTTTCCAGAGGTGATTCAATAAACCAAGATTGGTATAGCAAAGCTCTAGAGAAAATAAAAGAGCAAGAATATCACATTACTTATTCAGAGGAAATGAATTCTTATCAATCCCCTAACAGAAAAAATAATTTGAGATTTATCTATAAAAGTAATGGATTTATTGTTTCTCCAAGAATTACTGAAACTTATAAAATTGATAAAAACAATCCTCTAGCTGAAAAAGAAAGGATTAAAATTACAGATGATTGGAAAGCTGAATTTACTGTCTTGGGTTATGGACGGAATGGAATAATAGAAAATAAATATCTTGGGAATGAAATAGTTGTAAAGGATAATATAGCTTATGTAAAAGATGAAAATTTGAAGGTGGATTATATAAACAATGAAAAAGGAATGAGACAAGATTTTACTATATATAACAAACCGAAAAACGAAAAAGGTTTATTAACTCTTTCTTTAGAAGTAAAAACAAAAGAAAGATTATTGATTGGTGCTGATGCATTAGCTATAAAAAGTGAAGATGCAAAAGAATATATGAGATATAACAGCTTAAATATTTGGGATGCTAATGGTAAAGAATTACGTGGATGGTTTAATGAAACGAAAAACAAAGTAAATGAAGAAATTAAATATATCCAAATTGTTGTAAATGATAACGATGCTGTTTATCCAATAGTTATAGATCCCCTTTCAAGTACGTCAAGTAATGTTGTTTCGAAAAGCCAAGAAGATAGTGGATTTGGTTTTAGGAGTACAACTGCTGGAGATGTAAACGGTGACGGCTATGGAGACATAATTATTGGAGCTCCATATTACGATAATGGACAAATAGATGAAGGAGCTGCATTCTTATATTTTGGATCAACTTCTGGGATCTCATTTTCTGAAGATTGGTCTGGCGAAAGTAATCAAGCTTCTGCTAACTTTGGGGCCTCCGTATCAACTGCAGGCGATGTTAACGGAGATGGTTATAGTGATATTATTGTTGGAGCCCCAAACTATGGGGCAAATGAAAATGGAGGGGTATATCTTTATTTGGGATCTCAAGATGGGCCTTCGCTAACATCAGATTGGTTTAAATATGGTCTGCAGCCCTCTGGTAATTTTGGTTCAAGTATATCAACTGCTGGTGATATAAATGGGGATGGTTTTAGTGATATTGTCGTAGGGTCAAGTGGTTATTCTTCTAATAATGGGGCTGTATTTGTATACCATGGTTCAAGCACCGGATTATCTGAAATCACTAATTGGATATTTTCAAGTACTTGGCCAAATTCAAATTTTGGTGAGAGTGTTTCAACTGCAGGCGATGTAAATGGAGATGGATTTAGTGATATTATTGTTGGAGCCTCTGGTTATGCAAACGGTCAACTCAGTGAAGGCGCTGCATTTGTTTTTTATGGTTCAATTGAAGGCTTATCTTCGTCATCTTATT
Source organism: uncultured Ignavibacteriales bacterium (assembly GCA_963710615.1). Lineage (GTDB taxonomy): Bacteria > Bacteroidota > Ignavibacteria > Ignavibacteriales > Melioribacteraceae. The sequence continues at coordinate 48,404 of CAVQBF010000002.1, read as the reverse complement.
TAACAATAGAAGGGAATAGCGATTATCAATATTTTGGATGCAGCGTTGCAACTGCCGGTGACGTAAATGGAGATGGTTATAGTGATGTAATAATTGGGGCTAAGGGCTATCAAATTGGGATCAATGTAATTGGAGGGGCATTTATTCATTATGGAAGTGAACTTGGTTTATCGATTACTGCAAATGATAATATATTGGGGACAAGGAATGGTTCTGATTTTGGGATTAGTGTATCAACAGCAGGAGATATAAATGGTGATGGATATAGTGACGTTATTGTAGGTGATAATGTATTTCAAGACAGCTATGTTTATTTTGGATCCTCAACCGGATTACCAGAAACGCATGATTGGTCTGATAATGGATGGCCATTCTTTCTGCCAAACTCAGAATATGGGAAATGTGTTTCAACAGCAGGAGATATTAATGGAGATGGATTTAGCGACGTAATTGTTAGTGCACCATATTATGATAACAAAGGTAGAGTATTTATTTATAACGGCTCACCGGATGGTTTATCTGAGAGTAGTAATTGGATAACTGAGAGCAATAATCTTGAAGCAAAATATGGGTGGAGTGTATCAACAGCTGGTGATGTTAACGGAGATGGATATAGTGATGTAATTATTGGAGCACCTTACTATGACAATGGAGAACCCGGTGAAGGTGTGGTCTTTGCCTATCATGGCTCTTCAAATGGTTTATCCCAAACATATAATTGGATAGGTGAAGGGAACGAGAATTTTAAATATTTTGGACATAGCATACAAACTGCCGGGGATGTTAATGGTGATGGATATAGCGATATTATTATTGGGACCTTAGATCCAACCAATAATGAATCTGCATATGCTTCGGTTTATTATGGTAGTTCAAATGGATTATCACTGACAGAAAATTGGTCTAAACATTATAATGATATTTCATATAGAATCACCGATATTGGAGTTTCTACTGCAGATGATATTAACGGAGATGGATATAGTGATATTCTTGTTAGAATTGATAGAGATAGTTTATATAATGATGGAACAAATAATAGAAATAGAGGGAAAGTTTACCTTTATTTGGGATCTTCATCAGGTCTATCAGATAATGAAAATTGGGAATCAAAAATTGAAGATTTAACAACAATTTTTAGTGCCTCAACAGCTGGAGATATAAATGGTGATGGTTATAGTGATATTATTTTATCATATAAAAAGGTTATAACTTCTTTTGAATATGAGATTGCTATTTATAGAGGATCTCCAATTGGTTTAGATATAAGTCCATTTTGGTCATCGGCCATTGAAAATCGTAACGGAAGGGAAAGTGTGAAATTAGATGCTACTACTGCTGGGGATGTTAATGGTGATGGGTTTGATGATATTATTCTGGGAGTACTAAATGATTTTAGCGGTGGGTATGCTCAAAGCTATTATGGGTCAACAAATGGATTAAGCGCCGATGCGGATTGGCAAGTATTTGGAAGTGAGTTTACTAGTTTTGATTCTCATTTTGCACATAGTGTTTCTACAGCAGGTGATGTGAATGGTGACGGTTACAGTGATGTTATAGTTGGAGCATATGGAAATGATATTGATCAAACTTATGAGGGAACTGTCTTTGTTTATCATGGCTCTTACAATGGGTTATCTACTTCGGTAAATTGGTCAGCAGAAAGTAATTCCGATAATTCTGATTTTGGTTACTGCGTATCAACAGCTGGTGACGTAAACGGTGATGGCTTCAGTGATATAATTGTTGGGGCTCCAAATTTCACAAATGGTCAATACTAGAGAAGGTGCTGCCTATATATATTATGGAAGCAAAGGTAACTATACCGATTCAAGACTCAGGCAAAATAATCCAACAAATGGAAATATTTTAGCCTCTGGAAATTTGACTGCTTCTACTGGTGAGGTACAAATTGGGTTACGAACAAAAAGTCCTTTTGGTAGAGCTGATGGAAGAATGGTCTATGAATTCAGAAAAAATGGAGAACCTTTTAGTTCGGGCCAAACTATAATAAATAGTTTAGGTTCCGATGGGGCAACTAGTTTTGTTGACTTGAATAAAAATCCAAATGGCAAACCTATTCTTGAAGATATAAGTGGATTACATAACGAGTATTCTTCTGCTTACCAGTGGAGAGCAAGAAGAGAATTTAGCTTAGTTAATAATCCTTATCAGCGTTTTGGACCTTGGAAATACTTCAAAGCTCAATTCCCATTAAATTCATATGCATTCAGAGCTAGAGTATTTATTCCCTTAAATATAATAGCTCAAATTAAAGTATTATTAGAAGGTCCCTACAATCAATCAAATAATAATATGTTTACTTCACTGAACAGTAATATTCCTTTGGATTCACCTTATTTAGAAGACCCTAGAACTGCAGCATCTATTCCCCCAACTGCAGTTGACTGGATTTTAGTTGAATTGACGGGATAAAAATGATAACACTAAAGTCTTAGGAAGCAAATCAGCTATTTTATTGAAAGATAAAACGATTAGAGATATTAGATGGCAGTCTCCCCTCTAAGTTTTACTCTTCCAGCAGATGACTACTATATAGTGGTAAAACATAGAAACCATTTACCAATAATGAGCGCAAATCCGGTATCATTAACTGCGAATTAAAATTTACTAACCATTCCTGTCTGATACCCCAGTATTTGAGAAATTGAATGCGGGGTTTAATTATAATTTTACGTTTTTTTTCGTTTTACGTTTCTCGTCTTTCTTACCAAAAACTACCACATCTGCTAGTTGATTTGTCCTAACTCCAGCTTTATTTTGCAATTCTAAATCAGACAATGAGGCTAATGATAATGAGACTATTTCTAATTTTTACCGTACTATTTATTCTTGCAAATTTTATTTATAGTCAAGACGGATCTTTTGATACTACTTTTGATTTAGACGGACAATTAGTCACAGACATAAATGGCGAATGGGATTCATGTAATGATATTTTAGTTCAAAATGATGATAAAATAATTGCTGTCGGTACTTCTGGAAATGATCTTGCGGTCTTGCGATATGATTTAAATGGAAATTTTGATCTCACTTTTGGGACTGGAGGAATAAAATTAGTTAGTCTTGCAGGTAGTCCATATCCAAATAAAAGTGTAATCCAATCAGATGGAAAAATTATAATTTTCGGCAGTTTAACAAATGCTTTCCCAAATGAATTGTTTTTAGTAAAACTTAAAAATAATGGAGATTTAGATAGTACTTTTGGGAATAACGGTATAGTTCTTACAAATATTGGAAATGATGCTCAATCTGCAGGAGGAATTAAACTACAAGAGGACGGAAAAATTATTATTTCTGGTACAACAGAAAATTATTCGCCATGGAACTCCGATATTTTGCTCATGAGATTTAATAACGATGGTTCCCCAGATAATACATTTGGAAATAATGGTCAGCTTTTAATTAATATCGACGAAGTGGAAGGTAATCCAACACTTGATTACGGAATTGAAATCCTATTGCAGACAAGTGGAAAGATAATTGTAATTGGTAGTACTGATATTTCTGGGAGTAAAGTTGTTCTGATGCGATTAAATTCGGATGGATCGGTAGACACTACTTTCGGAACAAATGGATATGTTTTTGATTTTTTTAGCACTACTTATGATCTTTTTACTTGTGCAGCAATTCAAGATGATGATAAAATAATTGTTGGTGGACAAAGTGGAGGAAGCAGCACTAAATTTGCTTTGATAAGATTTGAGGTAAATGGAGCAATAGATAATTCATTTCGGGACCTCAGGAAAGTAATGAATACAGTAGACAATTTTAGCGCTTATGCAAAAGACATTGTGATTCAAAATGACGGGAAAATATTATTAGCGGGAAGTATTATAGATAATACTTTTAACTACGCATTTGCAGTTGCACGATATAATTACTGATGGAAGCTTGATACATCCTTTGATACAGATGGTGAGAAATCTTTTTCATTCAATTCCCTTTTCCCACCTAATGATGCCAATGTGTTGCATTTCAGTCAACTGGTAAAATATTAATTGGGGGATCAGTTTATAATAATAACAACATGGACATTGGAATTGCCAGATTAAATAGTTCGCAGGAAATAACACAAATACAATTGTCTGTAAAAGTTAATCTTGAAGGTCCATATAATACTACAAATATGATTTCAGCAATTAATATTCCCTTTGATTCTCCATATACAGAAGATCCGGAAACAGTGAATCCCATCCCAACTATATCTGGGAATGAAATTGTGGATTGGGTTTTAGTTCAATTAAGAGATGAGAACAACTCTTCAACAATTCTGGAGTCTCAATCAGCATATTTGTTACAGGATGGAAGCATAGTGAATTTGGATGGAAACTCCCCGGTTTCTTTTACACAACCAGCCGGTAATTATTTTGTAGCTGTAAAACATAGAAACCATTTATCTGTTATGAGTGCAGCTCCTGTTCCATTGACAACAAACTAACAGTATATAAATTTTCTCTATCAACCCACGTAAAATCTTATTTTATTATCCTTTACGTGGGTTTTTCTTTTGATATTTCTTCCTCTTTTTTAACGTTTTCTTTTTCCACGTCTCTGCGTTTTTACGTTTCAACATTTTGTATTTGGGAATTGTAATTTATTTGCTTTTTATATTTTGATATTTATATTTTCTCCTTTTCTCCCCCCTAAATTTCCTCATTTTTTGTCTCCATTTTTTTCACTTTTATATTTGTGATTTGTAATTTATTTGCTTTTTGCAGTTTGATTTTTGTTTTTTCACTTTTTTCATCTCAACGTTTCACTTTTGCCCTTTCACTTTTCACGCATTTTTAACAACTACCACATGTGCTAGTTGATTTGACATACTTCTTGCCTTATTTTACAATTCAAAATCAGACAAGGAGACTTAATATGAAAAAACTATTTCAATATTTTACACTTTTAATAATATTATCATCATTTATTTTAGCTCAAGAAAAGGAAGAAGAACTACCCATTAAAAACTCACCAAATGGAGTAGAAGCACCTCAAGTTGTTGAGGGTGATGTAATTTTTACAGATGGTACAAACCAATTATTAAGAATTACAGATGAGGGAACAACCGGAGCAATTCAATTTCCGAGTGGTGTTCCATCTAACACAGATTTTAAATTATATAGAAATGGGACGGATTTATATTTTGGGACTTCAAATTTGAGTGGAAGTGGAACGGCCTTATGGATAGATGATCTGGAGGATGCAATATATGATGGTTCCAATAGCATATATATTGGAGAAGGCGCTGGCCAAGGTATTACTGGCACAAGTAACTACAATACTTCACTTGGTAGAAGTGCTCTTTTTGGAGGATCGAATAACACAGCAATGGGTTATTACTCATTAACATCTAATTCAGGTTTATCTAATACGGCAATAGGAACTTATTCGCTCTGGAAGAACACTACAGGAAATGATAATGTAGCATTCGGACATAGCGCTTTGTATGACAGTGAAGATGGTAGTGCCAATATGGCGATTGGAAGTGGTGCCCTATCTAATAATATCTCAGGCCAAAATAACACAAGTATTGGAAGTTTTTCCGGTTATAATGCATTGGGTGATGGAAATGTTTTTCTAGGGTATCAAGCCGGATACACAGAAACAACTGATAATAAACTATATATAGAAAATTCAAATTCTACTACTCCACTAATTTGGGGTGATTTTGCAAATGATTCAGTAAAAGTTAATGGAAGAGCACATATTACAACTTCCCTTTCAGTTGGCAGTGGATCAAAAGCTGTTTTAAATAACTCAATAGCAGTGGGGAATAATACAGAAGCTCATGGATTAACCAGTATTGCTGTCGGAGAAGAAAATCTAGCTTGGGGTTTTCACTCTTCTGCTTTTGGTCTAGGGATTAGAGCAATGTCATATGCAGGGACTGCAATAGGAAGATATAATGTGGGTGATCCGCTTGATATTTTCTCTGAGTGGAATGAAAATGATGTTTTATTTGAAATTGGAAATGGAACGGATAACAACAACAGATCAAATGCAGTTACTGTTCTTAAAAATGGAAATGTGGGTTTTGGACCTTCCGCATCCTACAGCTTCGTTTCATGTTGATGCAGTTAATGGAGTTGTATTTGATGGTGCTAACAACTGGTGGAATTCCAGTTGAAGGTTCAGGTTCAAGAATGATGTGGTATCAAGGTAAATCTGCTTTTAGAGCTGGTAAGCTGGTCCCAAAATCAATGGGATGATGTAAATATTGGTAGTTATTCTGCTGCATTAAATTTTAGAACAACTGCTTCAGGAACTTATTCTTTTGCAACTGGATATCAAACAGAAGCAAGTGGTCAAAGAGCTACAGCAATGGGATCAAGCACAATTGCATCAGGTCTTCATTCCACAGCTATTGGATCAAACGCAGAAGCAGCTGGAGATTATTCAACTGCTATTGGTCGATATGTTAAAGTGCGAGCAGCAGCAACCGGGACAATCTTCATTGGTGACAATTCAGTTACATCAATGAATAATGCTAACCACTCCATAATAGATTTTCTGCAAGATTTGATGGTGGTTATAGATTTTTTACTAATATCTGATTTATCTAGTAGGAGCTCTGATGAATAACTGGTGATAATTCCTGGAGTATTATTTCTGATTCGACAAAGAAAGAAAATTTCCAAAAAGTTGATGGTGAAAAAGTATTAAATAAAATTTCTAAATTCAACCTTACTTCTTGGAATTATAAAACTCAAGATCCATCTAAGTTCAGACATTATGGACCAATGGCACAAGATTTTTATGCTGCCTTTGGAAATGACGGCATTGGAACAATTGGAAATGACACAACAATTGCTTCAGCCGATTTTGATGGAATAAACTTAATTGCAATTCAAGCGCTTGAACATAGGAGTAAAGAGCAAGTTTCCAGTATACAGAATCTAGAATCCAGAATTAAAGAGCTTGAAGAAAAGAACCAAGAACTTGTAAAATTGAACTCGGCATATAAAACTGATATTGAACAAATCAAAAATGCACTTAATCAAGTAATTGCTAATAAAAATGATATTAGAATGACTGCAAAATAAAATGAAGTCAAGTTTTCTTATCAAATAGTTCTAGAATAAAAACAGTTGAAATATATTCCTTGTCATCCCCGTAAAATTTTGTTTAATTAGCCTTTACGGGGATTTTTTTTGCCTTTTCGTTTTTCGTTTCCACGTCTCTCCGTTTTTACTTTTCAACGTGATCCTTTCCCCTTTTCACCCCTTAAATTTCCGCATTTTTAGTGTCCATTTTTTTGCCCCTTCGTTTTTCGTCTCCACGTTTTTTCGTTTCTCCGTTTCACCATTTTGTATTTGGAAATTCTGATTTATTTGGTTTTTGTAATTTGATATTTGTTCTTTTTTTTCCTTTTCACCTCTCACTTTTAACTTTTCACGCATCTTTAAGAACTACCACATGTGTTAGTTGATTTATCATCATTCTTGCTCTACATTGATCTCTGTAATCAGACAAGGAGACTTAATATGAAAATACTATTTCGCGGTTTTACATTTTTAATAATATTATCATCTTTTATTTTAGCGCAAGAAAAAGCAGAAAAACTACCGATTAGAAACTCACAAAATGGAGCACAAGCACCTCAAGCAGTTGAAGGTGATGTAATTTTTTCTGATGGAACAAACCAACTTATGAGAATTACTGATGAAGGAACAACCGGAGCAATTCAATTTCCTAGTGGTGTTCCAGCAAATACAGATTTCAAGTTATATAGAAATGGTGCGAATCTATTTTTTAATGGAACAATACTTGGTTCCGGTGGAGTAATTAGTATTGACTCTCTTGATCAACTTTCTGATGCTAAAACAGACGCAACAAGTATTTTCTTGGGGAGAGATGCCGGATTAAGTGATGATGGGACATTAAATAGTAATACTGCTGTTGGTAAGAGAGCATTAAAATCCAATTTATCAGGTTCGTCTAACATTGCAATTGGTTACAATGCACTCTTACACAATACAAATGGAATTTCTAATTCTGCCGCCGGTACTGGTGCACTTTTATATAATACTTCTGGTCATAGCAATTCAGCCTTGGGTAATCGTTCTCTCTATCTAAATTCGATTGGTTACTTCAATGTAGGAATTGGTTACCAGGTGGGGTATTACAATCAAGAAGGTGATAGAAATACATTTCTGGGCACTGAAGCTGGGAAAGGAAATGGACCACATAGTAAAAATGGAGGGATTTTTATTGGCTACCAATCAGGTTATCATGAAGAAAGTGATAATAAATTATATATAAATAATGACAGCTCTTCACTCCCACTTATATGGGGTGATTTTACTGATGGAAATGAACAAGTAAAAATAAATGGTGATTTTCATGTTACAGGGGATATTACTTCAGATGGAAATTCGTTAGGGGCTAAAGAATTAAATGACTTGTTTGATGCCAAAACAGATTTACAAAGTTTATTTATAGGAACTAACGCAGGTCTAAACGATGATGGGGGCGAGATTGATAATTCAACGCATTTTAATACTGCTATAGGATTCAATGCTTTAAGGGAGAATATAGATGGAGAGCATAATACAGCATTAGGCACAGGGGCACTATATTCAAACACGGCCGGAACTCGTAATGCTGCAAATGGATACGAAACTCTTTACTCAAACACAACTGGATATGATAACACTGCAAATGGATATCTAGCACTTTATTCAAACACAACCGGTTTCAATAATACCGCAAATGGAAGATTTGCACTTTCCAATAACACAACTGGGTATAGTAACACCGCAAATGGTGGAAGCGCACTTACCCATAACACAACTGGAGATTATAACACTGCAAATGGATGGGCTGCACTTTCTGAAAATACAACTGGAAGCTATAACACAGCAAATGGTAAAGGTGCACTTTATTATAACAGAACCGGAGATAATAACACCGCAATAGGTACTGGTTCCGGTCCAAGTTTCTTTGATCAAAGTAACACAACTGCATTAGGGTATCAGGCAACAACAACAGCAGACAACCAAGTAAGAATTGGGAATTCTTCTGTTACAAGTATTGGTGGTTATGCTGCTTGGTCAAATTTATCAGATGGACGTTACAAAAGGAATGTAAGGGAGAATGTCTCTGGTTTAGATTTTATATTGGGTTTAAGACCGGTAACTTACAATTTTGATGTTAATGTGATTGCAGAAAAACTTGGTGAGGGAATACAAATTGATGAAAACGGAATCAGAACCAAGGCTGCGCCAAGTACACAAGTTATGGAGGAAAGGGAGAGTAAATCAAGTAAACGCCAAATAGGTTTCATTGCCCAAGAAGTTGAATCTTTAGTTAACAAATTAGGCATAGACTTTAGTGGAGTTGAAGTTCCACAGAATGAAAAAAGTATGTATTCTTTGCGTTATGCTGAATTTGTTGTACCACTTGTAAAAGCTGTGCAAGAGCAGCAAGAACTTATTAAAAAATTAACAAATAGAATTGAAGAATTAGAAAAATAGAAGTAAGAAATTAGATTTTAGAAACCTCAATATCCGCCTTGTATAGCTAACTAATTATAAGTTGTACGAGGCTTTTTATAACAATAAATCCATCCATTCTAATAATTATAATGACATAAAACCCACAAATTCAAAACTAAATTATACCTTATACTAAGTCAAGCAATAAAAATTAAACAATAGAATTTAGGACTAAAAATGTTGAATTTAGTATCCAGAATCAGCATATATAATTTTACTTATATTTATATTTTTCAACTTTCTATTTTACTCTCAAATGTGACCTAAATAACACTCTTTTTTGATTAAATTGCTTTATCTTTCCATTTATTATCCTATATTATTCTAAATTATTATCATTTTTATTCGTAATGAAAAGACTTAAAATCTTAATATTAATCTTAATTTTAGCACTTCAGCTCTCAGCACAAATTAAGATACATAAATCGTATTCAACGGCCGATGGACTAGTACAAAATACAATAAATGATATTTTCCTTGATTCCTTTGGTTATATGTGGTTTGCTACTGATGCTGGTGTAAGTCGCTGGGATGGTATTAACTTTAAAAATTATACAGTGAATAACGGATTGGCTTCATCAATTGTTTTGGATATTGAACAAGGAGTTGATAGTACGATTTATCTAGCAACTTTTGGAAAAGGTGTTACTACATTTAAGAATGGTGTATTTGATACGCTAACTACAGAAGATGGACTGATCTCTGATTTTGTTTCAATAATTAAAAAATTTGACGATGAAATTTATCTGGTAAGCGGTGGAAATATCCAGAAAATACAAGTTGGTAATTTTCTAGATATTGGAAAAGAATTTAGTATTCCTACACTTGATATAAATGATTTCATTGTTTCTGAAAATAAGGCTCTTGTTGGTTCGGTTAGCAATGGACTATTTATTTATGAAAATAGTGAAGTTAAACATTTCACTTCTAAAAATGGATTAAATGGTGATTTTGTTACTAAAATCATATTTGATAATGATAATAATTTGATAATAGGGACCGATAAAGGTCCTAACAAACTCTTAGATGGAAAAATTCTAAAAGTTAATTATAAGAATATTAATATACAGTCACCTGTTCATAATCTCCTCCTCACGCAGAATGGTGACATTGTTTATTCCACTTCTGATGGTGTTTATATAGAAAATAATAATGAAATTACAAATATTAATATTGAGAATGGATTACCTCAAAAAATTGTTTGGTCAGCCGTGGAAGATTTCGACAGTAATCTTTACTTTGGAACTAGTAATAGTGGTTTTTGCCTCTATCAAAAATATATTTTTGAAAATTATAAATATTTAAATGGCATACAACTAGATGGATTAACTGGATTAGAGCTTTCCAATAATGGCTCTTTAATTTTAAGCTCCACTAAAGATCTTTTCTTTTTTGATATGCCAGACAAACTTAACAAAATTTCAAACTTCTCTAAAAATCCCATTAATTCTATTTATAAATCAAAAGATGGTCAATTATTTGCAACGACTGAAAACGGATATTTAATATATGAAAACGGCACCAAAAGATATTATGCAGAAAGTAGTTCAAATATGCCCAATACATTTTACGCTGTGTTAGAAGATTACAATAATGGTAAATATTTAGCTTCTAACAGCGGCGTGATAGTTCTTGATAATAATAATAATTCGAGGATTACTACCTCAAATGGTATTGTAGGCAATTTTGTAAATTCAATTTACATTACATCAGATTCTACTTTATTAATTGGAACACACGGTCAAGGATTCAGTTCTATTAAAAATGGAAAAATAAAAAACTATACAAGAGATAGTGGCCTATCAGATTTAACCATTCAGTGTTTCCTGGAACTTCCCGATGAAACAGTATTAATTGGAACCAGGAGCGGCGGAATTAATATTTTTAAAGATGAAAGAATTATCAGCATTAATAATGATAATGGCTTACTAAGCAATGATATAATTGATCTTGAATTGGATAATTTGGGAAACATTTATGCAGCAACAACAAATGGAATTAACATTATTGACTACATAAATGGTTTTTCAATAAGATCGATTACAGAAAAAGATGGATTAGTTTCAAATGAATGTATTACTGATGGAATTGAAGTTGACACATTGAATAACATAATAATTGCAACAAAAGGCGGTCTTTCTATATATAAGCCAGAAATGGACAAACAAGTATTGACTCCTCCGAAAACATATATTTACGGTTTTGAAATCTATAATAAAGCTCAAGATTTAAGAAAGTTTAAGACACAGCCATTTTTAAATTATGACCAAAACTACCTTAATTTCTCATATGTTGGTATTAATATTTCTGCCCCGCATAAAACGAATTATAAATATAAATTGAGTGGTGTTGATAAGGATTGGGTGGAAAGTAAGGGCACCTCAGTCCAATATACCAGCCTTGATGATGGAAATTATACCTTTGAAGTAAAAGCAAGAAATGAATGGGGATATCTGGAGTAACCCAGCAACCTTATCATTTACAATTAATCCAGCTTGGTGGGAAACTTGGTGGTTTTATACTTTGGCAACTCTAAGTATTGCTGCACTTATTGCTTTTGTTGCCTCTTATAGATATCGGCATTTGCTTGCAATAGAAAAAGTTAGAACAAAAATTTCAACTGATCTGCACGACAGTATTGGTTCTGGTCTAACTGAAATATCATTTTTAAGTGAAATGGTGAAATCTCAGGTAAAAGGAAATGACAATGCAAATAAGGGACTAAATAATATTGCCAGCGTATCAAAAACCCTTATTGATGATATGAGAGACATTGTTTGGCTTGTTAATCCTTCCCAGGACTCACTGCAAGACTTATTTAACAGGCTGCAAGATTCGTATCAAGAAGTATTGAAATTTTCTGATGTTTCACTGATTATTGAAGGAATAAAAAGTCTTTCGGGAATTAGACTTCCTATGGAATATAGGCAGCATATATTTTTGTTATTTAAAGAAGCAATTAACAATTCAATTAAATATAGTGCATGTAAAAATATTAACTTAATTGTAGAAGTAAAGAATAGCAGTCTAATAGTTAATTTTAAAGATGATGGTATTGGATTTGATATTGATAATATTAAAAAGGGAAACGGACTAGTTAATATTGAAAAGAGAGCCAAACTAGTTAAAGGTGAAATAACAATCGATTCAACTCCTGGGAAAGGTACTAAATTATTTTTTTCAAGCAAAATTAGTAAGTTTAGACATATGGAAGTCTAATTATTTGAAATTTATATATAAAGATAAAATAATGATTAATGTAGTTATTGTAGAGGACAAAAAATTTATTAGAGAAGGCTTAGAAATGCTTCTTGAAAGTAGTAATGAATTTTATTGCAGTGGTGCTTTTCCGGATTGTGAATCTATGCTAGAAGTAATTCGGGATATTGAAGTTGATATCATTATCATGGATATTGGATTGCCTGGAATTTCAGGTATAGAAGGCACCAAAAAAGTTAAAAAACTACTACCTCATGTTAATGTTATAGTATTAACAATACACGAAGAGAGTGAAAAAGTTTTTGAAGCCTTAATTTCAGGTGCTTCAGGTTATTTATTAAAAACAACTCCCCATGAAGAACTTCTTCTATCTATAAAAGATGCTTACGATGGCGGTTCCCCTATGAACTCACATATTGCAAAAAAAATGGTAGAGCTTATTGAGGGCTTTTGATGAGCAAAAGAAATCAGATGAAGCTTTGCTTTCTGAAAGAGAAAATGAAGTATTAAGCGGTTTATCAGAAGGAATGAACTATAGACAGATTGGGGAAAAATTATTCATAAGTGCCCATACCGTAAGATATCATATCAGAAATATTTATGAAAAATTTAACGTAAACTCCCAAACAGCTGCTATTGCCTTAGCAATGAAAAAGGGGTTGATTTAAGCTTAGTAATTCTCTTATTTAAAACTCTCTATCCACTCTATCGCTCCAATTATTGCTGCTGGTCCGGCTGAAGCATGTGTTCCATCCAGGAATTGTTGTCAATTGAATATTTGTAGCTCCTCTCGATTCAAATGATTCTATGGCAGCATATACATTTGCAATAGGAACAATTTCATCAGCTTCGCCATGAAAAAAGTGGATAGGTGCATTTGGAGTCCAGTTTAGAAGACTATTTTCATCCAATGCAGCAGTAAGCTCACTTTCTCCCCCGCTCAAGTAGCTATTTACATATTCAGCTTTTATCAATTCACTAAACTCAGATGGGAGCTGAGCCCCAATTTCATTCCATGTTTTTGAACCATCAAATAAAGCAGTTACAGTGCTTGAATAAGGAGGGTTAAATATTTCTTCTAATTTATTCCAACCGTAAATATTATTATATGCAGATAACAAAAACCCAATATAAATTGGAGTTTTGTACTGCTTATTTATTAAGATCGAATCTGAAGTTCCTCTTAAATCGTATGGACCTGATAATGGAGCAACTGCGGTTAGCTCAAATTCCGTTGGATAATTTTCTTCAATTATCTTTTTGAGCTGCAAGTGATAAATAACCTCCTTCAGAATATCCAGTAAGAAACAATTTACCATTTAAGGAGATATTTTCATTTGCGATGTATAATTTGCCAGCTTTAATAAAATCAATAATGCATGGAGTTAACGATTTAATATGCATGTAAGGGTGGCTAATATTAGAGCTGCCGAATCCTAAGTAATCTGGAGCAAAAACTAAATATCCCATGGAAGCCAGTAATAATCCACTGATTCCTTCTACTGTGCTTATTGGATTTACAGACGCTACAGCATTTGAGAATGTTTCAGTTCCGTGTTGTAGACTTATAACTGACAAGCTGTTTATATTGGTTGGAATAAAAATAGCTCCCGATGCAAGCTGCTCATTATCATTCTGGTCGACAGTATAATATTCTGCTGATACAACTTGCACAGAATTTGCCAAAGTAAATGGAATGTCTAATTGCACTCCATTTAATATTTGCTGAATTGTTTCCTTTGTGTAAGATCCATTTATTTTTGTCTCAGCTATTTCACCCCTTTTGTGAACCTCTGGAACAATAGGATTATCATCATTTTCATTACAACTACTAATAAACAATACAAAAGCCAAGAGGACACAAATAATTAGATGATTTTTTAGATCTCTCATCTCCTCCTCCATTAAAAGGTAAAAAAGATTTTTACAATTGGTATAGACGTTTTTAAACTTTATCAGTTCAGTATAATATTTATAATTTTTTAGTATTTGCTTTTGAATGCCTCAACTATAAAATTCAGATTGGTTTTGGGAATTAAATATTTTCTGTAGTTCCATCACCAGGCTTTTGGAATATTGACTAAGTGACGATGAAAATATTGTAGATCAGATATTTTGTGAAACCTCCAAGGTTTTAAAAACCTTGGAGGTTTTTTAAAATGACCAATAAAATTACTCCCTATCAGTAACTTAAATAACATAGGAATTGATACTTGAGTCTTTATCCTCTTCCGGCATTGTCATCAATCCTCAAACTTTGTCTGTGGTTGGGTTTAATTAAAGAATTCTCTAATTTTAGTTTCCAAATCATTTACCCCAAAATTTTGCTTCTTGAGAGAGATCTTTAATTCTGTTCCATGAATAACCAATCAAGTTTTCATCTGCTTCAATACTCTCATCAACAAATTTTTGATAATATAATACAGCCACACTTTTGTCTTTATAGTATCTATCATAAATATTTGCCAAGTAAAAATTAATTAATTGTTTTTCAGGTTTATAGTCCAATGCTTTTTTATAAGATTGAATTGAATTTACGTAATCTCCCATTTTATCATAACTCGAAGCTAGGTTGTAGAATACCTCTCCAAGATAATCAGGATAAACTTTATCTAAAGTTTCTTCAAAATATTTAACTGCAGTCTCTTCTTCGTTCAATTCTTTATAGCAAAGACCTGAATAAAGTGAATTAAGAGGATCATTTTTATCTTTATCCAAAGCTATTTTAAGAGCTTCAATTCCCTCATTTAACTTTAATTCTCGTGTATCAGTATTAATAAAGCTGCTAGTAAATGACATATAATAATATGACATTCCAAGTTTTTGATAAATAATTGCTGAGGTATCACCCATTGTAATTGCAGAAAGATACTTTAGAATCGCTTCATGGTATTGGTCTTTTTTATAGTACACATCAGCAAGCATTTTAATTAAATATCTATTATTAGGATTATGCATTAATCCAATTTCAAGAATTTCTAAAGTTTCATCATATTTCTTTTCGCTATAATAAAGTTTAGCCAACATGAGAATGGTTTTTGAATTTGAATGATTCAATGCAATTGATTTTTCAAAATTTTCAATTGCCGCCTCTTTATTACCATCCCTATATTTACAGATTCCCAATTGTGAATAAAAGTATGCATTTAGCGAATCTGACTTCACTAAACTCTCGTATATTTTTGAGGCATGCTCAAATTCATCAAGTGAAAGTAATATACTACTCAAGTTTATTTTAGCATTTTTATTGTCAGCATCTAATAATAATACTTCTGTAAATATGAACTTTGCATAATTATCATTTCCATTAGAAGAGTAACAGCTGCCCAACATGAGTAAGTTTTGAATATTGTTAGGCTCCAATTTTTTGGCTTCACTAAACGCTGATATGGCTTGTTGGAAATTCATCATTCTTTGGTATGCGCTACCGAGACTAAAGTATTCTGAAAAATTAAGAGTATCATTACTGCTTTGTTTAATTTCTAAAATATTAATTACTTCTTCATAATCTCCATTTATTAGTAAAGATTTTATATCTACATTTTCTTGAGCAAGTGACATGCCCAAAAAGATAAATAGAAGAATGATAATATAGTTTTTATGAAATCCCATATACGTATGCTTTTCATTTTAATAATTTTGTCAGGTTAAAGTTATTAACCTGACAATAAATAGTAGTCTAACTTTTCTTTTGGCAATCATCCAATTTAAAATTTATTGGAATTGTAACTTCAGCTTTAACATTTTTTCCATCCATAACACCAGGAATAAATTTGGTAAGTTTTACTGCATTAACTGCAGCTTCATCTAGTTCTGGATTAACACTTTTTACCACTTCAACATCAGCTACACTGCCATTTTCATTTATTACTGCTTTAACAAATACCTTACCCATTATTCCTTCTTTTTTAGCTGATTCAGGATATGTAATATTTTTAGCCAATTCTGCAATGCCGCCTTTTATAGAAGGCATTTTATCAAGTTTTTCTTGGGCTATACTTGTGCATGAGACAATAAAAAGTATCATTAATATTAATTTTAGAATTTTCATTTTTCCTCCAAAAATTTGAATTAATTTATTTTTGCGCTAGCGTTTTCAATTTAATTTGAACATAATAGGGATAGAGACTTGTACTTTAACAGGTTTACCATTTTCCTTTCCAGGGTGAAATTTGGTTTTTTGTACTGCTTCAATAGCAGCTTGATCACATCCTGATCCAATACCTTTTATGATCTCTGTTGCAGCTACATTCCCTTCTTCATCAATAAATGCTTTCACAAATACTCTCCCTTGAATCCCAGCTCGCTTTGCAATTTCTGGATAATGTACATTTATTGCAATTGCATTCATGCCGCCAATAGGTATTGGCATTTCCGAAACTTTTTCAACAAATTGTTTTTTATTAATTTTCCGTAAATTTTTTAATCCAGCCATGCCTAGTGAACCAGAAAATATTGATGATTTTCCAGAACTATCAACCTTTATTTGAGCATCAAAATAATACTGAGCTTTAACACTTTTTTCATTTAGCATCGCTGGTGAAAATTCAACATCCTTAAGTAATGGTGTAAGTTGATTGAATAACATTTCAATATTAGGATTTATGATCGCATCCTTAAAAAAGTTTTCCGGTACAATTTTATTGTATTTTATCTTTTCTAATTCACCAGATTCACTAATAAACATTGTAACCCCAAATAGATAGAATGCATTACTCTCTGGCGAGAAATTATTAGAAGTCAGTAAAAATATTGAATTGATTAATTTTTCTTCATCCCCAATAATTTTAGGAGAAATATCAACCTTATTTTCACCTAAATATAATTGATCATAATCTGGTATAACTTCAACTTCGTTATCATTCGAACAACTAACTAAAACAATGGCTAATGCTATTATTGATAGTAAAAAGAACTTTTTCATAATCTCACCCTACATTTTTGATGTTACTATAATTTCATTTTCTATTTTTCCATTTACATCAGCTTGTGGTAATGAATTAAATAGAACTTGAATCAACTGATTTTGTTGATTTACCTGCTGACTTGTTACTTCAAGTTTATTTCTATACTGCATCGATTCATTATAAAAGAAGAATGATATTGCTAACAACAATATTGCAAAGCCAACGCTGACCATCTCAAAAATTCTAGAACGATTTATTCTTAAAATTGGAGTTGGCTCTTCCCTTTTTAGCTGAGATAATATTTTTTCATCTAACTTTTCGGGATACTCAACAAATGAAGATTCTGTAGTTGTTCTGAGCAAATTCATATCCTTAAAATATTCTCTCGCTTCATCATTTTGAGATAACTGAGTAAAAAGAAGTATTTCTTCACGCTTTTGATAACTCATTATCAAAATATTGATTTATGATGTTTTCCATTTCTTTATTTTGCATTCTAAAACCTCGAATCGGAACGCTGATTTTTATGATTATTAAGATATTTTAAGATCATAATTAATCATATTTATCATAATGATCAGCGTTCCTATTTTTATTTTATCAATTTTGAAATTTTATCTATTAATTTTTGTCTTACTTTATATAATCTGCTTTTTACTAAGTTTTCATCAATTTCTAGTGTTTCAGCAATTTCTTTGTAGCTTAATCCGCCGTATTCTTTAAGCAAATAAACTTCTTTCTGTTCGTAAGCCATTTTGTTTAATTCACTTAATACAATTGCCTTCATCTCTTTTAGTTCAATATAGCTTTCAAGTTCAAATTCATCTTTTTCAGTGTTAATTATTGGTTCACTTATTTCAATATTTCGCTTATTTTTATTGTAATAATTGTAATACTCATTTCTAGCTGCTCTGAAAATCCAAAAATTTGCACTCTCTTTATCTCTTAACTGATCGAAATTCTCATACAATTTTAAGAATACATTTTGAGTAATATCTTCAGCAACCATTTGTCACCGGAAAGCCTGAGTATAAAATTGTACAACCTTTTTTTGTAACGGTTATACAAAAGAGTAAATTGAATTATTTTATCGCTCTCGGTTTTCAAGAATTCTCAGAGTATTTATATAAAAGACAATTTAGTTTGGGAAATGTTGCTTTAAATATTTATTTTATTTGTCATTGCAAATCCCAATTTTTTAATGGGATGTAGCAATCTATTTCATTTTGGCAGATTGCTTCTCCCGACCAGTCGGGATCGCAATGACGATATTTGTTTAGAATCAATTAAGATATAATATAGCTTATTAAAAACTCACATCATTCTCATAAGCAATTGCAAGCAACTTATTATATTCTTCAAAATTTATTTCAACAGAACCAAACATTTCAAGGTGAGGTGTTGTGAATTGAACATCTAATAAAACGAAACCTTTTTCATTTAATCTTTCAACCAGTTTTACCAAAGCCGCTTTACTGCTTTGTGTGTTTTTTGTAAACATCGATTCCCCAAAAAATGCACCGCCAATTGCAACTCCATATAACCCGCCGACAAGTTTATTATTTTTGAAAACTTCAACTGAATGAAGAAAGCCTATTTCTTCAATTCCTTTATAAGCTTCAATTAACTCTTCGGTTATCCAAGTCTTTTCCCTATCAGCACATTTTCTGACAACTTCATTGTGTTTTCATCATATCTATACTCAAAATCTGAGGAATCCATAAATTTTCTTAATGTTCTTGGAATATTAAAATTATCAAGCGGAATTATTGTTCTTGTTTTGGGTTGGTACCAATCAATTTCACCAGTTTCATCTGCCATTGGGAATGCACCTTGGGCATACATATTCAGCATGTTGATTGGTTTGAGAAACTGTTTTTTATCGAATTCTTCTGTCATAATAATATATTAACAATTCATATCAGATTATGGTTTAACAAGAATGAATTTAAAGATTACATTTATAAGTTTTCCTTACTTATTAAAAAATAATTATACTTACCTACATATAAAAATTGTTAGAGCAAAAAAGTGAGTAATAATCTTAAATCATTTCTATTTACAATTAGTGCGGTTCTTCTTTGGTCAACTGCCGCAACTGCTTTTGAGATAACATTAATTGGGATGAATAATCTTCAGCTTCTATTTTATTCATGTTTAGTTAGCACAATTGTTCTTTTTATTCTACTCCAAATAAATTCTCCAAAAGAAATTAAACATACTTTTAGAAAAGCACACATAAAGCAAAATCTTTTATTGGGATTTACAAATCCCTTTTTATTTTATTTAGTAATCTTCAAAGCTTACTATTTACTGCCCGCACAAGAAGCAATGCCGCTAAATTATACTTGGCCAATAACGGTTACCCTATTTTCTGTTATTTTTTTGGATTCAAAAGTGACCTTTAAAATTATTTTGGGAATGATTCTAGCATTTATTGGAGTAATATTTATAGGAACAAGAGGTGATTTATTCAGCTTACAATTTCATAATTTATTTGGTGTGGTTTTGGCGGTTGGGAGTTCTTTTATTTGGGCAGCATATTGGACCTTGAATTTGAAAGATAATAGATCTGAATTATCTAAGTTATTCTCAGCATTTTTGTATGGCACTATTTTAATCACAATTTACGTTTTAATATTTGATTCACTAGTTCTAGAAAATTATAATTATTTGTTTGGTGCAGTATATATTGGATTTTTTGAAATGAGCATCACTTTCTTCTTTTGGCTTAAAGGTATTAACTCTTAGTACAAATAAAGCAAAAACTGCAACTCTTGTTTATCTTTCCCCTTTTCTTTCAATGATTTTTATTGCAATAATTTTAAACGAAGAAATTATGTTTTCCTCAATTATTGGATTACTCTTAATAGTTTCCGGAATTATTATTCAGCATCTTTATTATAGCAAAGGGAAATTGAAAATCAGCTTAGAGTGAAAGTCTGACCAATTTGATCCAGACCAAGTTTGATGTTATAATTCGCTACAGATTTTTTCAGCCAATCAATTGGTTCTTCAAATGGTTCTGTCCCCTGTCTAAATGTTTTAGTATGGACTGGAATAAAATATTTTGCTCCAATTGCATCAGCCATTTGCAATGCTTCTTCCGGATTACAGTGAGCATGTTTCCAAGGATTATATGCACCAACCGGCATTATTGCTACATCAACATTTTTATCAGATAAGAATATTTAATTTATCAGTCATTGTTGTATCACCGCCGAATAAAATACTCTTGCCATTCTTCTCAATTAAATATGCATTATAACTTCTGCCATCTTCCATATAACCGCGTGATCTATCTTTTTCCCAAGGATATCTCCAGCCAAAATGTTTAACTTCAAGTGCAGTAAATTTAATTCCTTTTACTTCAAGTTTCATCTTTCCAATCCATACTGACTAATGATTCCCATTTTAAGTCGTTAATTACATCCATTGTAAGGTGAGCTGTTATTGCACTAATACTGTTAGGGAATTTATTCGTAATCTTTTTCAATGTTGGATAATCCATATGATCCATGTGTGCATGGGAAAGTAAAATAATATCAGGTTTCGGCATTTCATCAATAGTAAGTGCAGGTGGAGTTAATCTTGAGGGACCAAAACTTGTTCCTGCAATATATAAACCAACTCTGTCCATTAAAACAGGATCTGTTAGAATAATTGTACCATAAAAATTTATTAATACTGTAGAATGACCAATCCAGGCGATATTAATTTCAGAATTCTATCCATCCTTCTGGGCTTGGCTTATATTCTAAAATACTTGTTTCATCATCCTTTGGAAAAATAAGCTTTGGGAAGAGAAAGGATCCTATTGTTGCTAAAATTCCTTTTTTAAGAAATTTTCTTCTATTTAACATTTTTATTACTTTCTATTTTGGTAATACAACTTTATTTGTTAGTTCATTTACATCATCAGGTTTTATTGGAAAATGTTCACTTAACAGTTTTCCAACATCATCAATACCTTCAATTATTCCTTTACTGAAAATAACCATTTTTAAAATTCTCTTGAATTTTTTCACTTACTTTTTCCCAAACACCTACTATCAACTTTTTCATTTATACCTTTATCAGCCAAAATATGAAATTGCCTTTCACCTAATAAAAAGTACAGAAGAATTCCCGTTTTATCTCTAGTTTGCGTGCATATTAAGTCGATAAAACTCTTTTTCTGCTAAATCTTTAATTTCACTATTCCGCTCTGAAAAAGTCTTATCTTCTTTAATGCTTACTCTAATTTCTCCAGATGTAATTAATTCAACTTCTGAAATTTTATTAGAAATTCTTAAAAAGTCATCATCATCAAAAAAGTGGTATACTAATTCATTCATAATTACTTCTATTGTTATTTAAGTCCTAATATAAAATCATTTTTGAACTTAATGAAAGTGTAATATAAAAACCTTTGAGGTCTTTGAAAACCTCGGAGGTTATTTTGTCATATGTGTTATGTAATCCTAAATTCTGCCGCTCAAGTTTATAAGTGCGAAATGCCTGAAGACAAATTGACATTAGGTGTGAGAAATCAATCAAAAGCTTCCGATGTAGCCAGTTTTACTGCATTCACTTTTCCTAAAATATACTAATTCATTGCCAAGACTTATCAAATCAATATCAAATCATTCATTTTACAATCCTAAATTGTATAATCCTTTGAGCAATGGTATATTTACGCTCGAAATAAAAATGATTTATTAAACTAAGGAATTATTATGGATTTAAAACTTAAGAAATTGACAAATTTTGAACCGAGAAAAGGTCCGGTTTTACTTGTTATAATGGATGGTGTTGGATTTGGGAAACAAGATGAAAGTGATGGAGTTTACCTGGCAAAAACTCCAAATTTAGATAAAATATTAGAATTACCTAACCAAACTAGATTAAAAGCTCATGGAACTGCAGTTGGTTTACCGACAGATGATGATATGGGAAACAGTGAAGTTGGGCATAATGCTATTGGTGCTGGTCGTATATTTGATCAAGGAGCAAAACTTGTGAATAAATCAATTGAGACTGGTGAAATTTTTGAGTCAGAGAATTGGAAGAAAGTTATTGAGACAAGGAAAAAATGGCGGAACAGTTCACTTTTTAGGATTACTTTCTGATGGAAATGTTCATTCACATATAAAACAGCTTTTTACTTTAGTAAATAAATGTGCTGAAGCTGGTGTGCCAAAATTTAGACTTCATGCTCTGTTAGATGGAAGAGATGTACCAGGTAGATCTGCACCAACTTATATTACTCCGACTGAAGAATTGTTTAAGAAAATTTCTGAAGAGAAAGGTTACGATTACAATTTTGGTTCCGGCGGCGGAAGAATGATTACTACAATGGACAGATACGATGCTGATTGGGATATTGTAAAAAGAGGTTGGGAAGCTCATGTTTTAGGCATTGGCAGAAAATTTAAAAGTGCGACAGAAGCAATTAATACCTACTATGCTGAATCAGATAAAATTGATCAGTATCTAGCTCCATTTGTAATTGTTGATGAAAATGAAAAACCTATTGGCACAATTGAAGATGGTGATGCAGTAGTTGTTTTTAATTTCAGAGGTGATAGAGTAATTGAAATTAGTAAAGCTTTTGAATATGAGAAATTTGATAAATTTGATAGAGTTAGAGTTCCAAAAATATTTTATACAGGTATGATGGAATATGATGGTGATTTACACATACCTAAAGAACTATTTAGTAAATCCGCCCAAAATTGATAGAAGTATTAGCCAATATATGTGTGCTGAAGGAATTAAGTACTTTTGCAATTTCTGAAACTCAAAAATTTGGTCATGTTACATATTTCTGGAATGGAAATAAATCGGGTTATGTTTGTGAAGATAAAGAAATTTATGTAGAAATTCCTTCTGATAAAATTGAATTTGATAAAGCGCCAAGAATGAAGGCAGATGAAATTACAGATAAAACAATTGAATTATTAAGATCAGGAAAATATCAATTTGGCAGAATTAATTATCCAAATGGTGATATGGTTGGTCATACCGGTGTTATGGAAGCTGTTATTAAATCAGTTGAAGCAGTTGATGATGGATTAGCTAAACTTTTACCAGTTATTAAAGAACTTGGCGGTATTGCTCTAATTACTGCTGATCATGGAAATGCTGACGAAATGTTTACTGAGAAAAATGGTGTTCGAACTCCAAAAACATCTCATACTTTAAATCCAGTTCCATTTGTAATTTATGATCCAAATTTTAATGGTGAATACAAAATGGCAGATATTGATACTCCTGGATTAACAAACATTGCCGGTACAATTCTTAACTTAATGGGTTATGAAAATGTTGAAGATTATGATCAGTCTTTGATTGATATGAAATAACAAAACACTTGTCACTCCGGCCTTTGTGCCGGAGTCTATTTGAAATAAAGATGCTTGTATCCAACAATGTTTGAACCAGCATGACAGTAAAACATTATTTACAAAAAAAAGACCGCGACTAAAAGCGGTCATTTTATTTTAATCCATCCCGCCTCCTAAGTATTGTATTTCAATTTTTATTCTGTTAATTTCAATTAATTAAAGAGGTTAAACATAAAAGATGTTTCAGTATAACTTATGATTAATGGAAAACTAAAATATTTTTTCATTTTCCTGTTTACTTTTTCTCTATATAATGCTCAAGTCAAAATTCACAAATCTCTAACAACAGAAGACGGGATTGCGAGCAACAGGATATTTTGCATCTTTGAAGACAGCAAAGGTTATATGTGGTTTGGAACCAATAACGGTGTTAGCAGATGGGATGGAATAAACTTTAAGAATTTTTACACACTTAATGGTTTAGGCGGCTCTCAAGTTTTTGATATTAAAGAGGGACCAGACGGAAAAATTTACTTTGCGACTTATGGCAAAGGTATAACTGTTTATAACAATGACAGCTTATATATTTTGAATAAAGATAATGGATTACTCTCAAATTGGGTTACAAAAATATTAGTGCGTTTAAATGGCGATATTTTATTTGCAGCTGAGAATGGTTTAATATCAGGGATACGCAATAACAAAATTGTGAACATTAAAGAAGAGCTTGGATTTGGTAATAACAATATTTGGTCTCTTTTTGAAAGCAAGGACTCTACATTATATTTAGGGTCTTTTAAATTATTTAGATATAGAAATAAAAAGCTGAATGAATTTACTCACGAAGATTCCTATGCTTCAAGTGCAAGTTTTCAAACTATTTATGCGATTGGTGAGGATCATGAAAATAATTTATTTATTGGCACACTAAATGGAATCCATAAATTTGAAAATGAAAAACTCCATAAAATAAAGGTCAATGGACAGACATATAGCAGCTCAGCAGTCTCAATAATAACTGCATTGGATGGAACAATGTACTTTTGCGGTGATAATGGAGTACTTGTTAAGAGTAAAAATCATTTTGATTTATTGGGTAAAAATAACGGACTTACAGATAATAATATATGGTCAGCTTTTGAAGATTCAAATGGAATAATTTATTTTGGTACTCGAGATCAAGGAATAAATATTTATTATCCCAATAAATTAGAAACCTACCTTAATGATAAACTAAATAATATTAGTATCACTGCAATTAGTCAGGATACAATGAATAATTTGTACTTCGGTACTACTAATGGTTTACTCTTAAATAACAAACAATCTATTGTAAGAAAATTAAACAAAAGAACTATAAATACTATTTCATTAGGAAATCAAAATCAAATTTATGTTGGTACAAATGAAGGGTTTCATATTCTTCAAAATGGATCTTTTAAAAATTTCAATTTAGTTCCAAATCCTAGTGCTCTTAATAAAGTTTGGACAATTAATTATAGCAAAACAAATAAACTTTTAATTGGCTTTCAAGGTGGTCTGTATAACTTTGCTGACAATAAGCTCGAAAAACTAAGTTCATTAAAAGGACATAATCAGTTTATTCAAGATGTTATTAGCATTCATGATTCAACTATTGTGGTTGGAACTCACGGCAGAGGACTTAATTTTTATAAAAATGGTAAGGAAACCAATTTTTCCTTAGAGAATGGATTAACAGATAATATAATTAATTGTCTGCATGAAACGAGTGATAACCTCCTATTAGTTGGAAGTGATCAAGGAGGATTAAATATTCTTCAGAATCAATTTTTACTTAGAACTATAACATTAAATGACGGTTTAACCTCAAACACAATATTTGATATAAATGAAGATAAAAATGGAAACATATATTTATCAACTTCTAAAGGTCTAAATATCCTTGATAATTTATTAGATACGCTTTCTATTAGGACTATACTTAGTAACGACGGATTAGTAAGCAATAGCTGCAATCTTAATGCAACCTATATTGATAAAATTGGCAATATTTGGATAGGCACAAATAATGGAGTAACAAAATATAATCCAAATGCCGATAAACCAGTTACAAATCCTCCTAAAATCTACTTAACCGGATTAGAAATTTTTAATGAACCATTTCCAATTAAATTACTGAGTACGGAGAATGAACTAAATTATGATCAAAATTATTTGAAATTTATATACACCGGAATAAATCTCTCTGCTCCGGAAAAAATAATATATAAATATAGGCTTTCAGGTGTAGATCAGAATTGGGTTGAAAGTAAGAATAATAATGTTCAATATACAAGTCTAGATAATGGCAACTATATATTTGAGGTGAAAGCAAGAAATGAATGGGGCTATTGGAGTGAGCCGACGAACCATTTCGTTTACGATAAATCCTGCTTGGTGGGAAACATGGTGGTTCAGACTTTTATTCATTTCATTTCATTAGCGGTTTGTTATGGTTAGCATTTCAATATCGATTAAATTACCTTTTAAAATTAGAACGCCTCAGAACAAAAATTGCCAGCGACCTTCACGATGAAGTTGGGTCATTGTTAACTCAAATTTCGGTGAATGCCGATTCCCTCTCGTATATTCAAGATTCCGATAAGATAAAAGAAAAAAGTAGCTTTATTAGAAGCTAAATCGAGTGAAGTAATTAATATGATGAGCGATGTAATTTGGTCAATTGATTCAAGAAATGATAATTTAGATAGTTTGGTTGATAGAATTCATAACTTTGCTCAGAAATTTTTGGAGCAGAATAACATATCTTTGAGTTTTTCGACTAATATTAAAAATTTACAAAAACCTCTAAAGATTGATTTTAGACAAAACGTTATGCTGATCGCAAAAGAAGCAATTAATAATGCTGTAAAATACTCGAATTGTTCTCAAATAGATGTTTTGATCAATTATAATAATGAGATATTTGAAATAACTATTTCTGATAACGGAAGAGGTTTTGATATTGAAAATGTTAAAAAAGGAAATGGATTAAAAAATATGAAAATGCGTTCAAATGCAATTGGAGCTAAAATTGAATTTGTTAATGAAAATGGGTTTTCAATTAAATTGACAAAAGCCAAACTGTGAATTTTTCATTTTTCTTTTCACTTTTGCCTTTTCACTTTTGACGTTTCACTTTTGACGTTTCACGTTTGACGTTTGACTTTTACTTACCCTTTTGTGTAGTTGATTAGTTATTCAAAATAATATAAATTAAGTCATGATCTCAGTCGCAATAGTTGAAGATATTGAAGAAATTAGAATTCCCATTAAGGATTTCTTAAGCAGTCAAGATGAATTCTTGTGTGAAACTGCTGTAGAATCCGTTGAAGATTTCTTCAAACAATATAATACAGAAATCCCGCCAGAAGTATTGTTGCTTGATATTGGTCTGCCTGGGATCTCAGGTTTATCTGCAATTAAATTAATTAAGGAAAAACTGCCGGAAATCGAAATAATTATGCTCACGGTTCATGAAGAACACGACAAAATATTCAGAGCTTTAAAGTCTGGAGCTTCCGGTTATTTGATTAAAAGCACTCCCCTTGCAGAAATTAAAGAAGCAATAATTGAAGTTTCTAAAGGTGGCGCTCCAATGTCGCCGCCAATTGCAAGAAAAGTTATTAAATTTTTTGATGAGGAGAAAAAACAAGAATACAAAAGTCCTTTGACAGATAGAGAAAAAGAGATTGTCAATTATATTGTTGATGGATTAAATATGAGAATGATAGCTGAAAAACTCTTTGTCACGGTTGATGCAATAAAATATCATTGTAAAAATATTTATAAAAAATTACAGATCAATTCAAAAGGTGAACTGATCTCAAAATCTATTCGAGGAGAAATTTAAAGCAAATACCAAAAGACAAAATTCAAATCTCAAATAAATTACAAATCCCAAAATCCAGGAAGCTTTTAAAGTTATTTTGAAATTTTTTGTTTTTCGTTTTTCGTTTTTTGTTTTTCATTTTTCGTCTTTCGTCTTCGTTTCTTCGTCTCCCCTCTTTCCCAACAAATGACGGCGAAGCCAAATGACTTTTTATTTTCCCCTTTTCCATTCTTTCTACTTTTGTCTTTATACTTTACTCTTTAGTCTTTCATGTTTCCTTTCCATTTTTACCCTAACGGGTAGTTGATACGTTCCCTTTCCGAACCTATCTTAGCTTCAAGTAATTTTCAAGAAAAAAGCGAGATTAAAATGCGACAAAGAATCCAAAAAATTAGCATAGACCATCCATTAACTTTTGCACTTATTTTATTTGTAATAATTTTATTTTCTGCTCTACAGTTGACTGCACAAGAAAAAACAGAAAGACAATAAAATTGCAAATCCAGCTAAGATTGAAAATCAGAATTCTCCTCAAGCATTTGATGGAGAGGTTGCAATTAAAGTAGGAACAAATACTCTATTAAAATTTGAGGAAGAGGGCCCTGATGGAGGTTCAATATTTTTGCCAGATGTTGGAACGCCTCCATTATCAAATGCTGGTAAATTATATAATAACGGCGGCAGTTTATTTTGGGGAGGAACTGCCCTAGGAGCAAGCGCCACATTCAGTGACGATTGGGATGATGATGGAACAGCCTTATTTATGTATAGTCCATCAAGAAATGTAGGTATTGGGACTGTAATTACAGAAACTATAACCAAACTCCATGTTAAGGGTGACCAGGGTGTTTTGTTTCAAGGGACTTATGGAAATGGAGCCGCATTAAATTTAGGAGCCGGGGCAAGGTTCCATTTTTACCCCAAAAAAGGCGCTCTCAGAAGCGGCAGAGTTGATGGAAATCAATGGGATGATGCAAATATTGGAACTAATTCTACTTCTTTTGGACGAAATACAACTGCTATAGGTGATGCATCCATTTCAGCAGGTTTTGAATCAGACGCAGATGGAAACAGCTCAATTGCATTTGGATTTAGAAATATCTCTACAGGAAATCGTTCGATGGCAATTGGTTCTGAGACAAATGCAAAAACTTTTGCTTCTTTCACTATTGGCAGATTTAACTCAGGTGTTGGTTCTGCTACTTCTTGGGTTGAAAGTGATCCTCTCTTTGAGATTGGGAATGGCACATCATCTGTTTCACTCTCAAATGCTTTAACAGTTTTGAAAAATGGTAAAGTAGGTATTGGTTCTGAAACTCCAAGTTCAACTTTACAGATAAACAGTAAATCTGGAGAAAATCCACTGGCTGTGCAATTTAACGGAGTTAGCAAATTGTCTGTTAATTCAAATGGAGGGACATCCATAGGAACTTCAGCAACTCCTCCTTCAAATGGATTATTAGTTTCTGGAACTTTGAAAGCTACCACAATTATTGAAACTAATAACTTAGATAGTCCTTCTGGAAATGTTTCGGTTAATGATAATTTATATGTAAATACCACGAACGTGGGTGTTGGAACATCTATTCCATCTCAAAAATTGGATGTAAACGGAACGGCTAAAATGAGCAATGCAATAATTGGTTCAAATGGAACTTTAATAAATGAGATAATAAAATTAACCGGCACAACAAGTTCTTCTGACAATATAACCAGCATTAGTCTTCCAACGGGATTTACTGATGCAAACACACACGTATTATCATGCAGAGTAAGACAGCCGTCTTCAACACCCTACATTGATTATTGGAGTGATTACCCATCTTGGAAATTGACCGCTGGTAACGGGGGTGAAACATTTGCTTTTCAAATTTATACAGGTCAAACTTATAGTAGTTTAAGACTTAAAGTTCCACAGACAAAATTTAGAGATCAAACTTATGAGATAGTTGTAATGAGAATTGATTAAAACCAGTGAATTTAATCCTATCCTTTAAGAGCAAATTGTATAAAAAAAGACCGCTCGATTGGCGGTCTTTTAATAAATCCTATTTGATATTTTTTATATTTCTTTATCAATCACAATGGAATCATTTTAAAAAATAACATCAAAAATATATCCAGCTCCAAAAACTTCATCCGTTGCAGCAGCAATGCAAATCCCACTAATCTTTAAAATTTTCATATAAATGATCTAAATCACAACAAAAATATTATTTTGGACATTTCGTCTTGTTTTGATATATTTATTTGACTTACAATAAAATGAGGATTTTAGAATGACAAAGATAAATTACATTTTTGTTTTTATATTCTTATTTACATCACTCAGTTTCGCTCAACTTACAGTTCAAGACCAAGAGTCGTCCCCAAATACCCTGCTCCAAGTTGTTGATGAAGGAACCGTTGGATCAATTTTTCTTCCTTTATCAACTGCATCGATACCATCTTCCAATAAACTTTATAATTTAAATGGAACTCTTATTTGGAATGGTTCACCACTTGGCACATCAACTTTAGGCTGGTGGTTGGACTAGCACTACTGGTAAAATTTACAATAGTACTCTTACCGATAAAATTGGGATTGGAACTAATAATCCATTGAGTGTTTTGCATTTGAGAACTCAAGACAATTGGAATCCATCATCTGGTAATGGTTGGGGTGATTTTAGTATTAGTGATGGTACAAAGGGACTTGCAATCGGAATGGCTGAGTTTGGCGGTGGTGCTGGCGATATCAGAATATGGGCAAAAGGGGGACTGAACGTATTATGATAGGAGATGTAACACAACGGAGATGTATTAACAACTGTGGAGGAAAAGTTGGTGTTGGAATTTCTTCACCAGATGCAACTTTAGACGTCAGGAGTTCTGGAATAGACGTCGGAGCTCAAATTCAAATAAGTAACTACAATAAATCTCATGCTCTTACCTTATTTCCTGGCAGACAAAATGACCCCAATCCATTTTTATCTTGGATTACTAATGATGCACTTAGATTTGTTACATTTGATGATGCAATTTATAATGGATATCAGGAATTAATGAGGATTGAAAGTAGCGGAAATGTAGGTATTGGAGTTGATGATCCGGATGCAAAATTGGAAATTAATGGTCAAATTAAAATAACAGGAGGTTCTCCAGGTGAGGGCAAAGTTTTAACTTCTGATGCCGATGGATTAGGGACTTGGGAAGATAAAAAGATTGGTTTTTATGCATATTTGACATCAAATTCTACTCCCCTTTCTAATGCAATCGAGACACAGCTAACATCATTTACAGAAAACTTTGATGATGGTAATGCATTTAATAACTCGACAGGGGAATATACTATTCCTTCTGATGGCATTTATCAATTTAATGTTCATTCTTATTGGACCTCATCTTCTAACGTAACCGATACGCCCACGATGATTCGCATAAAAAAAAACGGATCAATAATTGCACAAGCCAGCAGGCACGTCACGCTTACAACATATTCCGAAAATACTAATGCTTTTATTATGGAAAAACTAAATACCGGTGATATCATTACATTTCACATATTTTATGTGAATTCTACTAATCCTTTATCAGTTTCAGGAGGGAACGCCAGTACCCGTTCTTTTGTTTCCGGCTTTAAGGTTTATTAATAAATTTTAATACCAATATCTGTGTAATTAAGAGAATGTGTAATAATTTTGAAGAAAAAAAACCCAACTTTTAGCTTAAGTTGGGTTTTTCAAATTAAAATTGTTCTTTAACTATTTATATTTCTTTTTCAATAACTATTGAAGCATTTTCAACAATAACATCATATAAATATCCAGCTCCAAAATCTTTATCAACAGCAACAGTGCCTTCAATAATAATTGTATCACCAACTTTTGCTGTTTGGTCTGATGTTACAGTAATATCAATATAATCACCAAAACTTGTTCCATCCTGAATATGCAGCCAGTTCCTGTTCATAATAGATGCATTATATTTTGTAACAACACCTTTAACTTTTACAGTTCTGCCAGCTAAAGAAGATTTATCTTTATTTACTGCTTCAATTGAATATCCATCAGCTAATGGAGTGATTTTAATATTTGGATTTGCTTCAACCTTTGGTGTTCCTATTACATTACTAGAACCAGCCATTCCAGGCATTCCAGAACTTATTACCATGCATGCAGAAGGAGGAGTTTTCGAAACATTATCAACAAATAAAATTGATTCAAAAGTTTTATTTAGAGATTTACTCTCAAAATTTTTCATTTCCATTGCAGTTGTAAAATAGTAAACATCTCCAACTTCAACAGGCATTGATCTAATAGCTACCCAAACTTCATTTCCATTTTCATTAGCTTTTAGGAATGTGTAGCCGCCCCCATCCATGTGCTCAACAACTTCAATTTTTCTTGACCCATCATTTGCCATTGCTTCTGTTTTTGGCTCATCATTACTGCAGCCAATAATTCCAACAAGTAAAACCAAAATGTATGCTAATATTTTTTTCATTGTTTTTCCTTTCTTTTATTTTAATTCAATTTTCATCTCTGAAATTTATAAAAATTAACACACTATTCTTATAAATTATCTATAAAATAATTTGATATTTTTTCGTAAAGATTGATTGAATCCTTACCTCTAACTCCGTGAACATGACCAACATATGGGTAAAAATCTAATTTTTTGTTCAAATTTGTAGCTTTTTTTACAAATTCTAATGTCTGCTCTATCACAACAGTTGGGTCTGATGTTCCATGAACAAGTAATAATTTACCATTTAGATTTTCAACATAATTCAGCAAACTTGATTCAGCATAACCTTCCGGATTGGATTGAGGCGTATCCATATATCTTTCGCCATACATAATTTCGTAAAATTTCCAATCAATTACTGTTCCGCCACCAACTCCAACCTTGAAATGCATCATTTGTTCTTAACATTAAAGAAGCGGTCATAAATCCGCCATAACTCCAGCCATACACACCAACTCTATTTGAATCGACATATTTTAACGATTTTAAGTAATTCAGCCCAACTAA
Source organism: uncultured Ignavibacteriales bacterium (assembly GCA_963710615.1). GTDB lineage: Bacteria > Bacteroidota > Ignavibacteria > Ignavibacteriales > Melioribacteraceae. The sequence goes on along the minus strand of CAVQBF010000002.1, from coordinate 15,565 downwards.
CTGATCTTCAATTTCTTTAGTTCCAAGTCTTCCAAAAACAGCTTGCTCAAATTCCAACCCTCTATTTCCAGATCCTCTATTATCCAAAGTAAAAACTAATAAAACCCCTTTGTGCCATATATTGAAACCAAAAATCATATCTTCCACTGTACCATTCATTCGTAACCATTTGATCATGGGGACCACCGTAAACATAGACTATAACGGGATATGTTTTGGTTGAGTCAAAATCAATCGGGAGGATAATTCTAGAATACAGATCAATATTATTTTCACCCTTCAAAACAAATATTTTAGGTTTGCTGATTTTATACTCAGAAATTGGATCACTGCTCTTTAGTAATGTAGTTACAATTTCTCCTTTACTGTTAATAATTTGACTTACAGTTGGGGTATCAATACTTGAGTAAATATCAATAAATAATCCATTATGCTCATTATAAATTAATTTATGATTGGCTCCCGGTTTTGTTATTCTTAGAAATTTCACCAGTTTTAACTTTAACACTATATAAATGATCTTCAGTTGGAGTATCCTTTGTTCCTACAAAATAAATTTCATGACTTTTTTTATTTATTCCAACTATGCTTTTTACAACCCAGTCGCCGGAAGTGATTTGCTTTAATAAGTTTGCCATCAGTATTGTACAAATACAAATGCTGAAATCCATCCCTTTCAGAAAACCAGACAAATTTATCATCATCCGAACAAATAAATTGGAGTTTATGTTCGGGTTCTACATACTGCTCATCTTTTTCCTCAAATAATAATTTTACTTTCTCGCCTGTTACTGCATCATATTTAATCAGTCTCATATGATTTTGATCTCGATTCAAATGAGCAATGTAAATATATTTTTCACTCGGATCCCAAGTAACATTAGTTAAATATTGGTCCTTTTCACCATCAGTTTTAAGCCAAATTGTTTCATCTTTTTCAATATCATAAACTCCCACTTTAAGAATTTCACTGTTTTGACCAGTCATTGGATATTTTATATATTTGACCGTAGCCGGAGCCGAGCCGATCTCAAGAATTGGATAATCTGTTACACCAGTTTCATCCTTTTGGTAGAATGCAATATAATTGCTTTTGGGTGACCAAAATATTCCGCCTCTTACTTCCAAATTCATTTCGTGAAACAGTTTGACCACTTACAATTCCCTTCTCTGTTTCATTTGTAATCTGCTTTGATTGATCTTTTTCAGCAGAAACGTAAAGGTTATTTTCAATTGTGTAGGCTACTAAATTATTATCTGGTGAGACTGTGCGGTTCTCAGATACCTTAGGAATATTTATTAACTGTTTAATTTTATTTGAACTGTAGTTTGCTCTAATAAAATTATTATCATTCCAATAGGTAAAATCATCTTCATCAATCCATTTTAATTTAGGAAGACTCTTTAATACATCACCCTTTTTGAACATTAAATTGAGTTGAGTAAGTGAAAATAAATTGTTTTTCTCACCGTTTATTACATTAACTTTTAAAAAATTATTATCCTCAGCGTAATAAACAAAATCAGTATTTGCAATCCAGTCTAATTGTTTTAGGGTTTTAGGAGTTAGAGAAGTGTAGGAATTTATTACGACATCCTCAATTGTAAAATTTCTTGTCTGCGCCGTAATGACTATTTGAGCTAATAGCATAAAAATTACAATTCTAATAGTCTTCATCTTTTCCTCAATATTTTTAACCTGAAAATTAGTGAAATTTGCTAAAAAGACCGATTAGTATTTTGATATTATCTTGATTATATGAATAAAAAAGTCGATTGGGCTTAACAATGTATTTCTCCAAGAAATTTAGATAATTGGGTTCTGCTCAAATCGGTTATAAATAATTACTTATAAGTCCAATTTATTTAGAATTAGTGCCCTTATGAAGCTAGTATAATTACTTATTAAAATAAATTTACTACCATTATCGGTAGTTGATTTTTCCTCATTTATAACCCAAATTATAAAGTAAAACGACAAATTGTCTTTGAATTAAATAGGGATTATCATGAAAAAAACGATCATTATTATTTATTTTACATTTTTATTAGCAAATATATTTGGTCAAGAAAAAAAGAGCAAAAAATTCAAAAGTTGAATAATACACTTTCACCCCAGGCCTCATCAAATGCCTTTGCAAAATTTAAGGGTTTAAATAAAACACTTATAGAAATTTCTGGACAATTTGATGACAACGGGGAAGAATTTGGAGTTATGGATTTCAAACCTGCAACAAATGATCCTAATGAGCCGGATAGTGTAAAAAATAGATTATGGAAAGATCCAAACGAAGCTTTAGTATACGGCGGGGATTTTCAAGCCTTAGGCAGCATAGATGCTTCAGGTAACATTACGGCAAACAACTTTACTGCATCCAATAAAATAACTGCCGATGCATTTAGGTTAATTACTGGCGGTGGAGCAGGTAAATATTTACAATCCGATGCTAATGGAAACGCATCGTGGGTTACACTTTCTGGAGGAGGAAGTGGTTCAATAAATGGACTATCTGATGGTAAAGCAGTTTCAAATACTGGAAGTGTATATTTAGGGGAAGGTGCAGGAATCAATGATGATAGCCCTGGAATATCGGATCCATCAAATAATACAGGTTTTGGAATAAATGCATTGAATAAAAATGGACTCGTAGCAAGTCAAAGAGGAGAAAAAAATACAGCCATTGGTTTTGAAGCACTTAAAAATATGGATAATAATAACGGGAATAACAATACAGCTTTAGGTTACCAAGCACACTTGTGGAATAATGATGGTCATGAAAACACTGCGCTCGGAGCTCAAGCAATGATTAACTATAGCGGTGGTTTTGGAAATACAGTGGTTGGTTACCAAGCTCTAAAAGGCAGTGCTAGTGGGAGATTAGGAAATTATAATACTGTAATTGGGCATAATGCTTTACCTGATCTTGCCACAACTAATACATCTGGCGATGCTGGGAGCTACAATGTTGCAATAGGTTATGAAGCAGCTAAAGGGCATACAAATATTAAAGAAGAGTTATTTATACAAAATCACAAAGCGTCTGGCAGTAGTCCTGCAGATCCACTTATTTGGGGAGATTTTAATTTTAGGAAAGTGCAACTTTTCGTACGAAATCATTCAACGACTAATAAATTTTGGGTGAATAATTCTGCTGGCGGGACTTCTGCTTGGTCTTCTTCAAGTGATAAAAGATTAAAAAAAAATATATCAACAATACCAAATGCATTAGAAAAAATAAAGAAATTACGCGGGGTTAATTTTGAATGGAAAAAACCTGAGACTCATAGGGAAGGTTTACAAATGGGATTTATTGCTCAGGAATCAATTGATATAATCCCTGAAGTTGTTGATGGCAAATCAGAATATATGTCTATGGAATACGCCCCAATCACTGCTTTATTAGTTGAAGCCATAAAAGAACAGCAAAAAATAATCGATCAGCAAAATTTAAAAATAAATTCTCAAGAAGAAAGACTTTCAAAATTGGAAAGTTTACTCGAGGGGAAACGTTTTACTGCAATTAAAAAATAATTACACAGCATTATTTATTAAGGCAATACCCTAATTTTAATTAAAAGAATAGAGCATTTTATGTTCTATTTTTTTTGGTTAATAGCTTTAAGTGTTGAGTAATTATTTAAGAGACTTAAAGGTTTGCATGTAGTGTTCTTAGTGAAAAAATGATTTTGAATGCATAAGTTAAAATAAACACATTTATAACTATTGACACTTAATTCAAAATGATGTACATTATTTTCTGAGGAAAAAATATTTCTCTCCACTACTTTGAGATTAAGTTATTGATTAACTGATTCTCCAATTGCTCCATTTCTTGAATTATTTCCGCTGCTTTATCTCAAAAATAATAGATGATATTTACACCTCTAAGTGTTTAGTAAGATTTATTGCCATAAGATGTATAAATAAGAAAAAAGAGTGACCCGAATATCGAAGTTTTTTCGCATGTATTAGTAAAAATGGATAATAATACACAAAATTGAGTGATTTATATCACATACTTGTAAACTTAACATTTAAATAATTATAATAATTTGACAAGCTGTCTTATTATCTTTATATTGGATCAACCTTAATTGGTTCTTTCCTTTAACTTAAATTAGTTACATCGAGGAAAACTACCTCAATAGGTAGTTGAAATATTTACTTTAGTATACTATGTTGTTTGTCAGATAGATAGTCTTATTAAACATTAAGAAATTGATCGAGGACAAAATGAAAAGATTTAACACTATTTTAATTTGTATGACAATTGCTTTTTCATTGACCAATGCTCAAGTTGATATTGAAATTAGTAGTGGAATGACTGTTGAAACTGGTGGTTCTTTATCAATAGAAGTATCCGGTGATGTAATTGAAAACGGAACGGGATATTTAAAAGGTGTTGTAACTTCTGGAACGAGAGCTGCAGAAACATCTTTTGCCGGATTAACTCTTTCAGACCCATTTCACTGGAACAATTACAAGAACAACCGGAACTGCTTATAGTGCAGCTGCGCCAAAAACATCACTTGAGAAGTTATGAACTTATTAATTCAGAGCTACAGCTTTAAATACAAACGTTGAATCAGAGTTTATTGCAACAGGAACTAACAATGAACACAAATGGAATAGGTGATCCCTATTTATTTACAGAAATTGGAACTACTTGGAAAGGTTACTCAGATAATGGATCAACATAAACCCTTCAGTAATAAAAGCTGCAAGTGTTGATATTCCAACTGGTACTACGAATTTAGTAATTTCCGAAGGTATTGGAGTCGGGGCAACAATATATCTTGAAGGTCCATATCAAGGTGGAGGAACTCCTTTGGCTGATAATTTAGGCACTCTTCCTAACTGTATCTCCATATTCGGAGGCAGCTAAGAACTGCATCTGCTGTTCCTTCACATGCTGTTGATTGGGTTTTACTTGGAATTAAGAACTGGTACAGCTGCAAGTACATCTCTAGGTTACAGATCAGCATTTGTTGATGGAAACGGAAATATTATTCAAGATGATGGAACTGTAGGAATTGGTTTCCCAACTGTGCCAGGAGATTATAGATTAGTTGTAAAACATAGAAACCATCTTGCAGTAATGAGTAATTTAATTAATAATTTTAATTGGATTTCACAATAATTTTCTAATATCGAATATTTTTGTACTATTTTATAGAATAAGAGAAATTTAACTTAAAATAATTTGTATTTGTGATACATAACACAATATTTACTATAAAAATTCTTAAATTTATACAATTAGCTTAAGAGGTAAAAATGAAAAAAATAATCTTAATAATGCTGGTTTGCTTTTTTACTGCAACATTATTTGCTCAGGAAAAATCCAATACGATCAGAGAAAATGATCAAGTTGAGGCTCCTGAACAAGTAAAAATAGAGCAAGTTAGTAAAATTCAGCAAAATAATGCCACGACATACTGTTGTGAGTTATGATTTTACTGCCACTGGGGCTAGCCAATTTTATGGTGGTACCAGCATGCCAATGGTTGAAGTAGCAACTGGTGGTTTGGGCTATGATTGCTGGTGATGCTAATGGTGATGGTGCAATGTATGCAAGCTGATAAAGATCTGAATTCTTCCAAATAAATCGGACAACATGGATTATAATGGTGCTGATTTAAATCTTGATGGTAGTATTGATCCAAGCTAGATTAAATGATTTTGATAAACCAATAATCAGATAAATCAACTCAAGTTCCAAATTAAATTTAATATAATGGAGATAAATTATGAAACAATTATCTACAATTTTACTTTATTGTAATATTTCTTGACAAGTTTGCTCAACTGATCATAATACTGCAGATTTATATTATTGAATAACTGATACCGTAAACTGTGAAGTCAAAGTTTTCATGTGAAATAGCATATTAGGTCCTACCAGGATTGGATCAAGCAATTGAAAATGCCCTTGGTAATTGATAGTTGATTTTTTAAGCTATAATAGCTTCAGCTCTATCAATCCAATTTTGACATTTGTTGCACCAGAACTTGTACAATTTAAGGATCCACTAACTCAACAGGAACCTACAGCTGGAATAGTTCAAGTTACTACTGGCCTTGACAGCTGACAATTGCTGGATAATGTTAACTTCACTTCAATGTACATAATATTGCAACTGTACAGATTTGACTGTCATAATCTAGCCAGATTCCCAACTAACATGTCAGTACAACTGACTTGCCGGATCAAATTAATACTAGAATACTGAATGCTCGAAGAGTTGCCATTGTGAAAATTATAACGGGAGTTGCAAACTATTCCCCTTCCAGTAGAACTATCATCATTCTCAGTAAATACTGTTGAAGGTACTAAAGCTCAGCTACAATGGGAAACTGCTACAGAAGTAAACAACTACGGATTTGAAATTCAGAGAAGTATAGTTTCTAGTGAAAAGTCAGAAGTGAAAAGTGAAAATGAAGAAGCTTCTGAAGTTGAAAGAGAATGGGAAATGGTTGCCTTTGTAGAAGGACACGGAAATAGCAACTCAATTAAAAATTACTCATTTACAGATAAGAATTTAGTCGGAGGCAGTAAGTTTTTGTACCGCTTAAAACAAATTGATATTGATGGAACTTTTGAATATTCAGATGCTGTTGAAATTGAAGTATTACCAACTAAATATGAATTGCTTCAAAATTATCCAAACCCTTTTAATCCAGAAACAAATATTAGATTTTCTTTACCAGAAAATGCTAAAATAGCAATTAACATTTATAACATTCTCGGTGAAAAAGTAACAACATTGCTTAATAAAGAATTAGATGCTGGTTTTCATCAGGTAAACTTTAATACAAACTCTGCTGGTTATAAATTAGCAAGTGGAATGTATATTTATACAATTGAAACAAAGAATTTTTCACAAGTAAAGAAAATGATACTCTTAAAATAGCATTTAATTTAACTATTGCTTAATTTTAGCAACCGTAAATTTAAGTTTATAAAGTAATTTGTTAATAATTTGAAAAGGAAAAAATGAGTAACGTAAATATACAGATGCAACGTACAATTGAACAGGGGGATTTCAGAAACGAAGATGAAGACGAATACGTTAAAATGTTAGAAGCAGATTCAAAAAAGAATTTATTTGTTAAAGTGGCAGTTGGAACTGTTTACGTAGTTCTATTAGTAATTTCACTCTTCGTTGTTTAATTTCTAATAAATAAATGTTTAACAAAAAGCCCGTAATAGGGCTTTTTTTATCCATTTTTGCCATTCTTAAATTTCAATTGTATGCTATACATTCGATTTAATATTTTGATAATAATGCTATTATGGTCTTAAAAATAATCAGATCAAAATTACTAAAAAGCATTAAAACTCAAAGTTTCCAATCTTAATAAACTACTTACAAATGTCTTTCTACAATTATTTAATCCATCCCTCTATTCTTTTTCCGCTATCCAGAAAATTACAATCTCATAAATTAAGTCGAAGACTATAACATGTGCTCAATATAGTTTTACTTTTTTATTTTGGACTATTTATAATATCTTTTGCTCATATTAAAATTTAATTCCAGATATTCTTCAATTTATGATTTAATTCCATGTTGGATCTACTCAAAACCAATTTCAATCTGTTCATTTGTTCTTCACAAAGTCTCGAAAGCTGACTTAAGGCAAGGACTATTTAACAATCTAAGCAGTTCCGTCGATTGCACTAGAATTTCCGCAACGACCGAAATTTTGTTGCAGAGTCAGTAATTTCCATTGTTGCAGTAAAGTTTCCCGAGTAGTTCTGAGATAACATGAATTCAGCAGCAGTCCAAAATGCAAAAAGAGATACTATTTCTATTACTTATTTTTAGCCCTCTTCTATTTGCAAATCATCTGGCTCCAATTTCTAGCAAAACTACCCCAAATTGTCAACTTGATGAAAGCACTAAGTCGTAAAATCTGCTAGCCACAAATTAGATTCGGAAGCACACATGAAGCATATCTGAATAATAACCTTGGAACCGCTGCTAATGCTGCTAACTCAGTTTGAGGCTGAAGGCAAAGATAGGAATTGCAGTTGATGTTGAAAATTGCCCAGCTTCTTCTCGATTCAATGGATTGGAACAGATTGGCATTACTTGTAATTTAGAAACATGGACTTACCTCGCACTTAGCAAAACCATCCATAGGTTTTGTTTCGGCTAAAATGCCCCCGTCCAAACTAAATCAGACTGTAGCTGAACCATTTGTTAAAACAAGCGGATTCACGGCACTCATGTAAGCGCGGCCAAGTAGTAATTTAGGCACAGCAGCACTGGCGGCTGACATGATACCGGAGTACAGCTGGTGGTGGAGCTGGGGTAAAAGTTCTGCAATCTTGGATGCTGGATTAGGTCCTTCTAAAGCAGGAAGTGGAGCTTCCGTCAACTTACCAAACGCAAGGCTTCTGCCGCTATCCGATACGAGCAGATGCATGATGGCAGATAATACTTATACTGGTCATTCGGAACTACGATGTTATGGCGGGTGGTATGAACACCATGATGGAAGCTCTGCAGTTGGAAACTGGCGAACGGTTGAGTGGAGCTTACAGAGCAACGGCACTGGAGCCGATTTAGTATTTCCGCAGGTAATTGGAAACGACGCAAGCGGAAAGGCATTAGTGCGGATGCGACTGTCGCTGCGATGAAGTGCAGCTGTCAGTGTTTACGATGCCGATATGCTTACTATGAGTGACTGGCGCATGGAACACATACCATGACGGTAGCTCTTTAACTGAACAAAGCTGTCGGTCTGATGGTACCTGCACAAGGTAATACCATTTGTCCTCTCTGCCGGCAATTCAGCTGATGATTCTAGACATGGTTCAGAATTGCACCTGCTGGTGATGCAACTAATTAGGGCACAAGTTGATATAGCTCAATGCAGGGGCACCGAATACTGCTCTTTTTCTCAACTTGTAATAGTTGGATGGTCTCCAGCTAATAGTACATATTGGTACTGAAAGTAGTATAATTCTAGTCCGGCGTAGAACTACTGATGTACAAATTTAGTGGACCGCTGGGGAAGTACGCGAGGAACTTGCATCTAGTCTGATCCAATCTATACAATATGGTCAACCTGCTTCTGCAGATAATAGCACCTGCTGTCTAAAAGTGCTTATAATCCTTCTGGAGACGACCGGACGGCTTCTCATGGATGTATGATCGATGGTTTGGAGCTGGCGCATATACGGTTGGTGATATTGCACCTGGTCCTTCCTACGCATCGGCCAAGCACAGCTGGAACTGCTAGATCACGGAAATGACTGCTCCCGGGGCTCTACATTCTTTCTTCAAGAGTCATAGCTGGACTGATTATGCTGGCTTTTTCAGCTAATTTTGGTTGATAATCAAGACGGCATCTCAAATTGGTCCAGTCGAGGTCCTCGGATTGATGGAGCAGAAGCTAATTACTACAGATAGCTGCCCCAGGTAACAGCATGGCTTGTCACTATGAGCTGCTGGTGCACCTGCAACTACAACAGATAATATATATACAGTATGACCCTGATGGCAACTCCTCAGGACTAGGACCATGACGCTATTATGTTACGAAAGGCAACTAGTATGGCATGTCCTTTAGCCGCGAGAGTAGCGGCTTTGTATTTGCAAATAACCCCGGCGCAACTCCTGAAGAAGTGTATGATGCACTTCAGAAGAACGCTACTGAAGTTCCTATACAGGTACTGTACCAAATAACACTTTTTGGTCATGGCAAACTTAACATTTACAATGCAATATATGATGGACACGTAGAGCTTGAAGTAGTTGTATTTCTCGAGGGTGCTTACACCGCCAGTGACACCGCCTATGAGCACAGCATTAACTCCTGATCTTCCAACAATCGCAACCTTTCAATGTGGCTCCTTGGAACTACGATGGACCGGAAAGTCTTGATCCTATTCCGGACACTTTTACTGATTGGGTTTTAGTTGAACTAAGAGACTGATGCATCTACTCCTAGTACTTATCGCAAAGCTGCTCTAGTAGATGCGAGTGGAGATGTGTATGATTTTAGCGGCAGTCCACTTAAAATAAAAGCTCCTGAAGGAGCTTATTGGATCGTAGTTCACCAGAGAAATCATCTATCCGTTATGAGCTCAAGTCAAGTTACCTTAACCCAGGTTACACCACCATTAATTGTACCAAGAATTGAATTTGATATGGATCCTTCTCAAACCCAAGAAAGAGTATTAATTGAAAAAAACAATATAACTAGGTGATATTCCTCTAACAGTTATTTATAAGGAAGATGAGTAAAATCTCGTCTTCCTTTTTTAATAAAGAATCATTATGAAATTTATCATACTTCCAAAACCACGAGTAAAATCCTTTTAAAGCTCACTATTCTGTTTATATACATTTTTCTGATTATTGCTACTCTCCTTCTTTTTTAAAATTAAAAAAAATACATTTTTTGAAGTAACTAACCAATATTTAGGATATATTTTCTTTTTGCTATGTTTTACTATTATTTTCTGTTTATTACCGTACGTTTATGGTAAGCGATTATGAGTTAATTTGGTAAAAATTTTAAGATTGTGACCTATCTCATAAGATTAATTCGATAGTCCATTATGTTTCGGGACATAATTTTGCAAAAATGCAATAATTAATAATGATTTTAAATGACTATAACGCAGAAGATAAAAAATATTATCCCTTTATTATTACTTGCTTTGGCAATTTCCTTTAATTTTGTCCAATCTCAAGCCATTTCTACTAAAAAAGGGGGATTAAGCTTTAGGGTTGACGATAATGGTTTAATATCGCAGTATCGCGATTATGCGAATATATTCCATAAATATGGCAGTAGATTTAATTTTGCTATGAACTTGGCAAATAATGAATTTGAGACAGTAGGTTATTCGGACAGCATTCGTAAATTTCAGGATTTAGGGCATTTGATGATGGATCATACTCCTAGTCACGCAACTAATTTTTTCCAAACTAAATTTGATACTTCTAATTACTCTGGAATCAGCGGAGTAGATCATATAGTTAATAGCAAAATCTGCTTGAGTCATGAAGGAATTGATACAAATTCAGCCATATTTACCGGTTTTGCCTCCGTAGCTGGTAATACAATTACTTTCTCTGCTAGTGACTACCACACACTTACTCATTACACCGAACTGAATAAAGAAGGCAGATATTTTTATTTCCCATTATTGGATACCTTGGTTTTAGTCAATACGTTTCAGAACAGCACAAAAACTGGACATTTTCATGATATTTGGAAAGAAAATATTAGTTTATCACAAAATAATTCCATTAAATATTTCACTTTTAATAGAGAACAGGTGACGATTACCCCTGATGCTTTTTCCTTATTGGTTAATGAAACAAAAAAAATGTGTGATTCGCTATACAACCTCATCCCTCCAACTATTTGGATTCAACCTGGCGGACATTTCCCAGTTTTAAATTCTTTGCAAGTTAAAGCTCCACTGCAAAATTTAGGCTTCACCGGTGCTGCAACCTACCCCAATGATGCCGAGAAAGTATATAACGAATATGATCCGAATAATGATAGAGAGTTTGCTTTTCAGTGGGGTGATTTTGTTGAAGATGAAATGTCCTTAGAGGTTGTTAAAGCACGAATAGCTGATGGCATAGCAAAACATAAGGTAATGATCAACAATATCCACTGGTACAGCAGCAATGCCGGCAGCAATGATTGGATGAACTATATAGCTATGATGGACTCCCTTTTAGAGTGGGCTGATACTAATAATATCCCAATTGATACATATGATAATTGGATTGATCAACTATATAATAATGTTCCAGATCCTTATGAAAATATAATTCCCCCATTAAATGTTGATTTGGATGAAAATGGCATTCCTGATGGGTACACAAATATTGGTTACCCCGATCCAAATTTAACCGGTGTACTAGTAAATGATGAAACGGCACAAGATAGCATTGCATTCCTATCAACCGAAACAGGTAAAATATCTCTAATATTAACAATGGGAGGCATTGAAAAAGGAGAAAATGAATTTTCTGTCTGGACAAAAGGTGATGTTGGAAATACCTTAAGGGTTGTTTTTTCTGGACCTTGGAGACCTTCACCGGCAAATATTTTTTATTCAGAATTTAAATTCCCAGCAAATACTAATGAATGGACAAAATATGATTTGTCTCAGTCAATAAACGGAAATACATCGTTAATTATTCCAGATTCAGTATCATTGATTAATATTGATTTCTATCATCAAAGTACAGGTATTAAAAATATGTCATTAAGTGGTGTTGAGTTAAGGAAGAAGATTCAACTTGATTCCCTAAAACTTAATGTGCTTAATAATAAAATTGAAGCCGGCGATAGTATTTATGTTGAAGTAGAACTGATAAATGAATTCGGAAATCCAGTTATTTCATCTTATAATTATAATATTACTTTTCCGGATACATCAACTGCAGAATTATTAACTCCTGGAAATTTATGGTTTAAAAATACTTCCGTAGATACTATAATTGTGATTGATACTGTTAGCGGTCTATCATCTTTAACTGCAAACTTAATTGGTATGCAAGGTGTGTCTGGTCAACTAGCAACGACAATTTTGCCTTCTGCTCCTCAAAAAATTAAAATTCTTTCAGATACCGACCCCTTAATAATAGGTGGACAAAAATTATTCTATGTTGCACTTGAAGATTCATTTTCAAATCGAATTAATGATAGCTTAATTACTTTTAACGCACTAAATGGTAACGGATTATTTCCAAATAATCTTCAAATAGATTCTTCATACACTAATCTAACTGGTATTGCTGAAATATTATATAAGGCAAGTACTTCTATTGATGGAGGATTTGATAAAATTCTGGTATCGTACGCAAATACACTATTAGATACAATAATTCAGCCTCTCACAGCAGCACCAGTAAATAGCATTTCCCTAAATAAAATAAGTGGAACCCCAAGTTTTGATAATGATACGATTTTAGTTGAAATAATAGCAAAGGATATGTTCAATAATTTGGTGCTAAATTCTGAAAATTATCTGGTAAAAAGTAATGGAAGCAATACTTTAAAAATATTTGACTCAAATGATCTTTCATTTAATAATAGCGCAATTGATACAATATCTATTTCTGATAGCCTTGCTGGAATTTTTGATTTCATTGTAAAAATGGAATCCGACACATTAATTGCCGATACAATAACACTTTCAGTTGAATATTCTGAAAAGGAAATTGCAATTAAGACCAATTTACAAGCAGTTTACGACTCGACCAATAAAAATATGGTAACAAGTTTAAATACATTCATTCCTTTGATTTCCCCATATATAGAATCACTCGATACAATTACTGCAGTTCCAGATAGCATTGTAGATTGGGTTTTGGTCACTTTGCGGAAAGATGTTGACCCGCAAACTCCAGATCCGCTTACAGCTGTCGATATTACCAGTAAATCAGGTTTCTCACTGAATTTGGTAATATTATTGATCCATATATATATCAGAACTTAGCGTTCAAAGCTCCCTGAAGACTGGTATTATATTGTTGTCAAACATAGAAATCATATACCAATTATGAGTTCATCCAGAGTTTATCTTACCAAATAATTATGAAGTGTACATTGGCAAATATAAACTTGTCAATTTTCATCAAAAACACCAGAAACTGAATTTAAAATACTGGGGATGATTTTTGATTTTGATCAACTGTGCCAAAGAGTATATTATTCATTATCTGATAAACCTTTCAATTCAATAAACTAAATAATGTGCCCCAAATCACTATTTAGTCAAATAATTATCACATTAGCGCAATATATTTGACAAGAAGTCCTTTTTTGCCTATTTTAAAAAAATATTGATCTAATTTGAAATTTAATTCTTGTATCTATACTTAGAAATTTTGCTTTTTCAACTTTCTGAGGAGTTTAAATGAAAAATGTATTCAATAAAGCTGATTACCTCAAAATGAGACGATTTGTCCGTTTCGTCTTTCTAATTCTGCCAATTTCAATATTTCCACAACTTAGTGGAATATATACTATACCATCAGTTACTTATCCCACCATAAGTTCAATTGTAGCTGATTTAAACACAAATGGAGTATCTGGCCCAGTTGAAATTAAAATCCTAGCCGGGACCTATACTGAGAACATATCATTAGCAGCTATAAACGGCACCTCTACAACAAATACAGTAACATTTCAACCGAATTCAGGAATTGTAATAATTCAGTATGCTCCAACTAACCCTAATATTGATAATTTTGTATTACAATTTGATGGTACTCAGCATATAGTTATTAATAATTTAACTTTCACTACTCTAGGTTCAACATACGCTAGAGTTGTGTCCTTGAAAAATTCTGCGGGCAATTTGATTTTTGAAGACAATTTATTTAATGGATATACTGGACTTAATACAAACAACTTTCAAAGTGTTGTTTTCTGGTGATGATACAGGTACACTTAATAACATTACTTTTAATAATAATATATTTAATAATGGCTTTAAGGGTATTATTCTTTATCCAACTTTTGCTAACAATTTGGTAATATCAAATAATGATATTACTTCAGATAATAGAGGAATATTTATCCAAAATTTTTCTGCACCGATTATAATTGCAAATAATATTACCAGTGATTCTGGTGAAAATGCTATAGCATTATTCAATTGTATTTTGAACCTAAACATTGAACAAAATAAAATAATTGCACTTAGTAATTTCGGAGCGGGAATCTTTTTGTCGAATTGCCAAGCTAGTTTAGCAAATCATGCTAGCATTGTAAACAACTTTATTCAAAGTTTAGGGCATGGCATATTATTAGATCAGTGTGAGTACATTGACATCTATTTTAATAGTATAAATATTGAGGATTTCCCATTAACGAGTAATGCTTCCAGCTCAGCTATTGAATTGAAAACTTTTAATTCAAAAATAGATTTGCAAAACAATATTTTACTCAATAGAAGAGATGGATATGCATATATTGGCAAAAACGGATTTAAACATTAACGATTACAACAATTTATATTCATCCGGAACAAATATTGCAAAATGGGAAGGTACAGATTATACATCTCTTTCTGCTTTTCAAACCGCCAGCAGTACAAATTCAAATTCACTTTCCACTGATTTAGTATTTACCTCCATTTCGGATCTTCATGTTCTCGCTTCCCCCTTAGTATTAACTGGTACAAATTTAGCATCTATAACAAATGATATTGATGGAGATACTAGAAATAATCCTCCTTTTATGGGTGCCGATGATGCAAATCTTGGCGAAATCGATTTTACTTTAAAAATATATTTAGAAGGACCTTATACGGTCCAAATATGACCTCAACATTAAATGGCAATTTACCCGAAAACCAACCCTATTCTTTACCAATACATTCGGGTAACGAGTTTGTGACCCCGGGTTTTTTCGCAACTAATCCAAATATTGTTGACTGGATTGTTGTTGAATTGAGAAATAGCTTGAATAATAGAGTTGCAACCAGGGCAGGTTTTTAACCACTACTGGAATCATTGTTGATTTAGATGGAAGTAGTTCGCTAAAATTTGAAAATATTTCACCCGG
>CAVQBF010000001.1:0-439143 GCA_963710615.1 uncultured Ignavibacteriales bacterium | reverse complement strand
TAATATTTATTTTAGCTTTAGTTCTAATTTCTTGCCAGCAAAAAGAAACTAAACAAGTAGGTGATGAAGAATCATTTATAATTTCCAATACTTGGATGCGTCCGGGCACGTATGAATCGTAATACAGCCGCTTTTATGAAGATCAAAAATAATATGGATGTCGATGACACACTTTATGCTGCAAGTTCTGATTTAGCAAAAGTAGTTGAAATTCACGAGACCTATAAAAAAGAAAATGACATGATGGGAATGCGTCATATTGATTACTTAGTCATTCCAAAAAACTCTACTGTTGAATTAAAGCCAGGAAGTTTTCATATTATGCTAATTGGCTTGAATAAGGATTTAGCTATTGATGAAAATATTAAACTACAATTATTTTTTAGAGTCAATGGCGAAATTGAAATAGACATTAAAGCTATGCAAAATCAAATGTAATTTTTGCTTAATACTCATCCCAACTTTTAATTGATATTTCATCAATATCTTTTTTACAGAAAGCTGTAATATATGCTTGAGCAAGCCTGGAATTGGTTATAAGAGGAATGTTAAAATCAATTGCACTTCTTCTTATCGTATAATCATTATCCAATTCATTCTTTGTATGATCTTTGGGAATATTAATTACTAGATCAATTTTTCTTTTGCTTAAATATTCAATTGTATTAGGACTCTTTTTTTCATCCGGCCAATACAGCAGCTCAGATTCAACACCATTCTCTTTCAAAAACCTGTGTGTCCCCGAAGTTGAAAATAATTCATACCCATGTTTAATCAATAATTTTATACTGCTTAGTAATTCAGCCTTAGACTCAACCGGACCAGTAGAAAGAAGTATGTTTTTCTTTGGTATTCGCTGTCCTACTGATAACATTGATTTAAGCAATGCATCGTAATAATCATCCCCAATACAGCCCACTTCCCCGGTTGAAGACATGTCAACCCCAAGAATTGGATCGGCTTTGCTTAATCTTGCGAAGGAGAATTGCGAGGCTTTAATTCCAATGCAGTCTAATTCAAATAAAGATTTGGTTGGTTTTTCATATTTAGCATTTAACATAATATCTGTAGCAAGTTCAATAAAGTTTGATTTCAATACCTTGGATACAAAAGGTAAACTTCGTGACGCACGCAAATTGCACTCAATAACTTTCACATCATTATCTTTGGCAAGGAATTGAATATTGTAAGGTCCTGAGATATTTAGCTCTGCAGCAATTTTTCGGGAGATTGCTTTAATTCTTCTTACTGTTTCAAAATAAATTTTTTGAGGAGGGAAAACCATTGTTGCATCACCAGAGTGAACACCAGCAAATTCAATATGCTCATTAATTGCATAAAGTATAACTTCACCCTTATCTGCAACCGCATCAATCTCAATTTCCTTAGCGTTTTCAATGAATTCTGAAACAACTACCGGATGCTGTTTTGATACATCAACCGCTAATTGAAGGAAATGATCTAACTCGCTTTCATTAGATACTACATTCATTGCTGCACCTGAAAGCACGTAAGATGGTCTTACCAAGATCGGATAACCGACTTCAGCGATAAAATTTTTCATTTCTTCGATACTATTGAGCTCTTTCCATCTTGGCTGATCAATGTTAAGTTCATCAAGCATTTGAGAAAACTTATGTCTATTCTCAGCTCTATCAATGGACTCAGGTGATGTTCCTAAAATAGTAACAGATGAATTATGAAGTCGCATTGCTAAATTGTTGGGGATTTGTCCACCTGTTGAAACAATGACTCCTTTTGGATTCTCTAACTCAACTATATCAAGAACTCTTTCTAGAGTTAGCTCATCAAAATAGAGCCGATCACAAACATCATAATCCGTGCTTACTGTTTCAGGATTGTAATTAATCATTACTGATCGATAATTTTCTTTTTTGATAGTATTCAGCGCATTTACGCCACACCAATCAAATTCAACACTGCTTCCTATCCGGTAAGCCCCTGAACCCAAGACAACAACTGATTTTCCATCATTTTCATAATTTACATCATTCTCAATTCCGCTGTAAGTTAGGTAAAGATAATTTGTATGCGCAGGATATTCTGCAGCTAAGGTATCAATCTGTTTTACAACCGGGACAATTCCTTTACTTTTCCGGAATTCTCTAACCTTTAACAAGTCCTTATCAATTAATTCAGTTCTACTTTTTAATACAAATCTCGCAATTTGAAAATCGGAGAAGCCTAATTTCTTTGCTTCCATCAAAAGCTCAATTGGTAATTGTTCCAATGAATTATATTTCTGTAATTCATTTTTATATGTGTAGATATTCTTTAACTTAACTAAAAACCATTTATCAATTTTTGATAATTCATAAATTTCATCTACCGACAGCCCTTCTTTAAATGCCTGAGCAATTATAAATATTCTCATGTCAGTCGGATTAACAAGCATATCTTTAATATCTGTAGTCGGAATATCTTTATTTCCTACAAAACCATGCATTCCTTGACCAATCATCCTCAAACCTTTTTGTATTGCTTCTTCAAAGGTTTTGCCGATTGACATAACTTCGCCAACACTTTTCATACTGCTTCCAATCTGATTGGAAACTCCATCAAACTTACTTAAATCCCACCTGGGGATCTTGCAAACAATGTAATCTAGTGCCGGTTCAAAAAATGCTGAGGTTGTTTTTGTAACAGAATTTTTAAGTTCATAAAGTCCATAACCCAATCCTAATTTTGCAGCAACAAAAGCAAGTGGATAGCCTGTTGCTTTTGATGCAAGAGCACTAGATCGGGAAAGTCTTGCATTGACCTCAATTACTCTATAATCTTCCGAAAAAGGATCGAGAGCATATTGAACATTGCACTCGCCAACAATGCCGATATGCTGAATTAATTTTATTGCAATTTCTCGCAGCTTATGATACTCAGTATTGGTAAGAGTTTGCGAGGGAGCCACAACAATGCTTTCACCAGTATGTATTCCGAGAGGGTCAAAATTTTCCATATTGCAGACCGTTATGCAATTGTTGTAACGATCTCTTACTACTTCGTACTCAACTTCTTTCCAACCTTTTAGTGATTCTTCAATTAAAATTTGATCAGAATAAGACAAAGCTTTTGAGGCAAGTGATTCAAGTTCAACTGAGTTGGCACAAAAACCGCTACCTTGTCCACCCAATGTATAAGCTGCTCTGAGAATTATTGGATAACCCAATTTATCTGCAGCTAACAATGCATTTTCAATAGAGGTGACTGCAATACTTTTAGGAGTTTTAATGCCAATCTTATTCAGCATATTTGCAAAAAGCTCTCGGTCTTCTGTTTCCATTATTGCTTGAATTGGAGTGCCTAAAACTTTTACATGGTACTTCTCAAATATATTTTGTTTAAATAATTCAATGCCGCAATTGAGTGCTGTTTGTCCTCCGAATGAAAGTAGAACTCCATCCGGTTTCTCCTTGGCAATTACTTTTTCTACAAAGTAAGGTGTTACGGGAAGAAAATAAACTTTATCTGCAATATTCTCTGAGGTTTGAACTGTTGCAATATTTGGGTTAATTAAAACTGTTACAATATTTTCTTCTTTTAGTGCTTTCAATGCCTGTGAACCGGAATAATCAAATTCACCGGCCTCGCCAATTTTTAATGCACCGGAACCAAGGATTAGTATTTTTTTAATTTCTTTATTCATTTATCTTTTTTTCTGTCATTTCGGTCTTGATCCGGAATCTAAGATGCTGAAACAAGTTAGTATGACAATACGTTTTACATTTTAGAGATTCATCGACAATTATATTGGCTCAGATGACATTTCCTTTTAACTTCTTAATTTTGCTCTAGGTTTATAAAGATCTAATAATAAATTTTTTAGGATATAGTTAAATCTGACACCCACCCTTAAAAAAATTGAAAATTCTATTTTATACCTTACTCATCTTTACTAATTCCAAAAAATCATCAAACAAGAACTCAGTATCAGTCGGACCGCTTGATGCTTCCGGATGAAACTGTGTTGAGAAGAATGGTTTTTCATTGTGTTTAATTCCTTCACAAGTTTCATCATTAAGATTTACAAAATATGGCTCCCATCCTTCATCTAAATGGGAATCATCAACAGCAAAACCATGATTTTGAGAAGTAATGAAGCACTTATTTGTTCCAACTTCCTGTACTGGTTGATTATGACTTCTATGACCATATTTTAATTTGTAAATTTTTGCTCCTGCTGCTAAGGAAAGTAACTGATTACCCATGCAAATTCCGAAAATAGGTTTCTCATTCTTTAGCGCTTCACTTATATTAGAAACAGTAGTTGCACAAAATGTTGGATCACCGGGACCATTTGACAATACTATTCCGTCGTATTCCTCATTTGAAAAATCATAATTCCATGGGACTCTAACTACGGTTGTATCCCGTTTCAGCAAACATCGTATTATATTGTTTTTTACCCCAAGATCAACTAGAATAATTCTATATTTCCCATTCCCATATGTTACTTTTTCTTTAACACTCACTTTATCAACAGAATTAATTTTGTTGGGATCAAGAAATTCCACTTCTTGATTATCAAAAACTATCTTGCCAAGCATCGTTCCTTTTTCGCGTAGCTTCTTTGTTAAAGCCCTTGTATCGAGACCATAAATTCCAGGAATCTTATTTTCGATCAGCCATTCCGATAAACTCTTTTTTGCGTTCCAGTGACTATATTCAAAAGAATAATCTGAAATGACAAAACCATTGACTTGTATCTTTGACGACTCAAAAATTTCCGGTAAATCATTTACCATCTTATCATCCGGGACACCATAGTTTCCAATAAGTGGATATGTTGAGATTAAGATTTGTCCAAAATAGGAAGGATCGGTTAAACTTTCAGGATAACCGGTCATTGCTGTGTTAAATACTATTTCACCTGCTGAGGATGATTCATGCCCAAAAGAAAATCCACTTATATTCTGAGTTATCTTCTAATATAAGTGAAATTTTTTTTGATTTTCTCATAAAAGCAGAATTTTTGATTATTATAATATTGTTATAAATTAGCGCAATATTACTAATTTTTGATGTTTTTTCCGAGTATAAATAATATATATTCATTTTTCTTTTAATAAATCTTAAGAATATTCGTAAAAATGAATATTTAGAAATTTTAACTGTCTAGGTTTTGTTCAGTATTTAATCAGCTGTCAAATATAAAGCTTGACAAAATCTAGACAAAGCAATATATTTACATATAAAATTTGGAAAAACATGAAATCAATATTTTTAATCTTACTTTTTTTTACCTCCATAGGTTTTGAAATAATTGCTCAAATAACTGGCGAAATTACTGGAAAAGTTACCGATAGGATAACTAATGAGGCTTTACCTGGCGTTAATGTAATAGTTTTAGGAACTGAAAGAGGTGCTTCTACTAATTTAAATGGTGAATTTAAAATTAGCGGACTTGAACCTGCTACTTATCAAGTCAGAGCAAGTTTTATTGGTTTCAATTCAGTTACTAGATCTGATGTTGTTGTAAATAGTGCAAAACCTGCTTTTGTAGAATTCAAGTTGATTGAATCAGTAATTGAATTAGAGGGTGTAACCGTTACATCTGAACTTTTTGATGAACTTCCAACAGAAGTAAGCAGCGTTAAAAAGTTTAGCTACGAAGAAATCAGAAGAGCTCCAGGCGGATTTGAAGACGTAGTTCGCGCCCTCTCTGTTCTGCCAGGTGTAGCAAGACAAAGCGCCGGAAGAAATGATTTAGTTGTCAGAGGTGGTGCACCTTCCGAAAATCTTTATGTTGTGGATGGATTTGTAATTCCTAATATAAATCATTTTGGGAATCAAGGAGCTACTGGTGGTCCTTTGAGTTTTATCAACTTAGACTACGTTAATGAAACAACATTTTCTACTGGCGGGTTTCAGGCAAATTATGGAGATAAGCTTTCCTCAGTTCTCAAAATAGATTTACGCGAAGGAAGAAAGGATAGAATAGGCGGAAAAGCTCTGGTCTCAGCATCACAGTTTGGTTTTAATCTTGAAGGACCGGTAAACGAAAAAAGTAACTTCCTATTTTCTATTAGGAGAAGTTATTTGGATTTTATTTTTAATGCTGCAGGGTTTAATTTTGTCCCTGAATACTATGATCTCCTTGCAAAGTACACTTACGATATAGATAATTCCAATAAGATTTCTTATTTGTTTATAGGTGCTCTCAACGACGTTAAGTTTAATAATAATGATAGAGAAGATATTTTTGATAATGCAAGAATACTTGGAAACAAGCAAAATCAGTACGCAACCGGGATTTCTTATAGACATCTATTTAATAAAGGATTTTATAATATTACTCTCAACCGAAATTATGTTGATTATGATGCATTCCAAAACGATACCCTGCTTAATCCAATCTTTCTAAATAAATCAAAGGAAGCAGAGCACGAACTTAAAGCAGATGTAGTTTATAAAATTGCAACTGCCTCTGAACTAAATTTTGGTGCATCTGCAAAATATATTTTGTTTGAAAGTGATGTTTTGTTTCCCGAACAATTTACTACTACTTTTGGTGAGACTTTACCAATTACATCCTTAAATGCCAATGAAGATTTTTTTAAGTACAGTGCATTTGGACTCTACAGTACAAGTTTTTTCAATAGACTCCGATTTAATTTGGGGATTAGAACAAATTATTTTTCAGCACTCGATGATGGTTTTACAGTCAGTCCAAGATTATCTATGTCTTATGCACTTACTCTTTCAACCAATGTAAATTTTAGCACTGGAATTTACAGACAAAATCCATCTTATATTTGGCTGACACTTCCGGAAAATAGAAGTTTAAAACCAATTCGTGTCGACCAGTATATTTTTGGAATAAGTCAATTGTTAAGGGATGATATCAAAGTAAAGGTTGAGGCATTTTACAAAGATTACTCAAACTATCCCACTAGTGAATTGCGCCCTTATTTAGTTTTAGCAAATACTGGTGTCGGATTTGGTGGAGCCGAAGACAATTATTCATCATACGGATTAGAACCATTGAATAGTAATGGGAAAGGGTTTTCGAGAGGTCTTGAATTCTCGATGCAGAAAAAATCAACAGATCGCAACCATTACGGTATTGCTAGTGTGACATATAGCCAGACTAAGTTTACATCTTTAGATGGAGTTGAAAGATCTGGTCAGTATGATCAAAGATGGATTGTAAGTTTAAGTGCTGGATATATTTTCAATGAAAAATGGGAAGCCTCATTAAAATTCCGATATGCAACTGGTTCACCTTACACCCCATTTAATTTTGATGGTACTCAAAGCAGATCCAATTATTTGATTGAAAACTTTAGAGATTCGCATGCTTTGGATTTAAGAGTTGATAGAAGATGGAATTTTGAAGGTTGGGCTTTGGTCACATATATTGATATTCAAAATATTTATAATCAAAAAAATATTTCAAGTATAAGATGGAACTTTGCAGAAAGAAAAGTTGAAGAGAGTGAAGGAATTGGAATTCTTCCTTCAATTGGAATTAGTTTAGAGTTTTAGAATGCTAAGGACTTGTCATTCCGGAAATTACAAAGTAATTATCCGGAATCCATTTTAATAATTCTCGATTCCTACTCCTGCTTTCTGCAAAAAAGTTTGTGGGAATGACAAAAATTATATGAACAAAAGAAGAATTAAAATACTAAGAGAAAGTAATCTAAAAGATGGACCAATTGTTTATTGGATGCAAAGAGATCAGCGTGTAAACGATAACTGGGCTCTAATTTATGCTTATGAGAAAGCAAAAGAAAAGAATGAAGAGTTAATAGTTGTATTTAATCTTGTTACGAATTTTTTAGAAGCAACTTTACGTCAATATTATTTTATGATTGAGGGATTAAAAGAAGTCGAAAAAAAATTAGACAAACTAAATATCCCATTTATATTACTAACGGGTAAACCGGAAGAACAAATTCCAAAATTTTTAAAGGAAAATAATGCCGCTTTATTGATCACTGATTTTAATCCATTAAAAATTATATTTAAATGGAAAGAAGAAGTAAAAAATAAAATTGAAATTCCTTTTTATGAAATAGATGCACATAATGTTGTTCCGGTCTGGGAAGCTTCAGATAAATTGGAATTTGCCGCTTATACAATTAGACCAAAAATTAAAAAATTGCTGCATGATTATTTGGATGATTTCCCAAAACTAAAAAAGTTAAATCCAACGAACTTCAAAGCAAATGAAATTGATTGGGAGAATTTATATAAATCATTAAAAATTGATAATTCTGTAAAACCGGCTAAAGTTTTTACGCCCGGAGAAAATGCTGCAAATAAAACTCTGCGAAATTTTATTGATAATAGACTAAAAAATTATTCTTCAAATAGAAATGATCCAAACAAAAATGGGATTTCAAATATTTCACCCTATTTGCACTTTGGACAAATATCAGCTCAAAGAATTGCTCTTGCACTAAATAATTTTGAAAATGATGAATCAGTTGCATCATTTTTAGAGGAACTAATTATTAGAAGAGAGCTTTCAGATAATTTTTGTTACTACAACTCTAATTACGACAATTTTGAAGGATTGCACAAATGGGCAAAAGAGACCTTGAATGAGCATAGAAACGATGAAAGGGAATATACATATAGTTTAGAGCAATTCGAAAATGCTGAAACTCACGATGCTCTTTGGAATGCTGCTCAACTCGAAATGGTTAAAACCGGTAAGATGCACGGTTATATGAGAATGTATTGGGCTAAGAAAATTTTAGAATGGACAAATACTCCGGAACAAGCTATAGAATTTGGAATTTACTTAAATGATAAATATGAGTTAGATGGAAGAGACCCAAATGGTTATGTTGGGGTTGTGTGGTCAATTGGCGGAGTTCATGATAGAGCCTGGGGCGAGCGACCTGTTTTTGGTAAAGTAAGATACATGAATTATAATGGCTGCAAACGAAAGTTTGACGTCAATAATTATATAAAAAAATATGTAACATCAGATCAACAAAGTTTATTTTAACATTTTTTTAAAAGGAAATAAGATGAGAGATCCAGGAAACACAAACATACAAAAATTCATATTTGATGAACCAAATGATGAACATTTTTTATCATCAATAGAAACTCCATTAAGAGAAGATGCATTTAAGCTTGATGATGAACTCAAAATTGAGTTAATAGAAAACAAGTTTAAAGACATAATGGAAATTCTTGGTTTAGATTTGACTGATGAGAGTTTGAAAGATACACCAAGACGTGTTGCAAAAATGTACGTAACAGAAACATTCAGCGGTTTAAATCCAGAAAATAAGCCAAGTGCCACTCTTTTCAGCAATAAATTCAATTTTAGTGAAATGCTTGTAGAAAGAGATATTACAATTTATTCTTATTGCGAGCATCATTTTGTGCCAATTATTGGAAAAGCACATATCGCATATTTTCCGAAAGACAATGTAATTGGGCTATCAAAATTAAACAGGATTGCCCAATATTATGCAAAGAGACCTCAAGTCCAGGAAAGATTAACAATACAAATTGCTAACGAATTAAAAGAAACACTTCAAACAGAAGATGTTGCAGTCATAATTGATGCCGATCATCTATGTGTTGCATCTCGCGGTGTTAATGATGTAAATAGCTCAACTCTTACTTCAAGTTATTCAGGTAAGTTTAACAATAGTGATGTGAGAAAAGAGTTTCTTTCATACATAAAGAAATGACACATTAAAATTTTCATTAATAAAGTGATATGATAAGTATAAAAAATATCAGCAAATCCTTCCAAGAAGGAAGTTCGAAACAAGTAGTTTTAGATAATTTAGACTTATCAATTGCTAAAGGTGAAATTGTAATTCTACTTGGGAAGAGCGGATCCGGAAAATCTACTTTGCTTAACATATTAAGTGGTATTGATATTCCCGACTTCGGAACAGTTTCAATTAATTCTGAAGAAATTACTGCACTTTCTGAAAATAATAGAACTCTTTTACGTAGACACAAAATTGGATTTATTTTTCAGTTTTTTAATCTAGTACCTACCTTAACAGTTGAAGAGAACTTACTCCTTCCTTTAGAACTAAATGACCTTACCAATAAAGATGAATTAGTAAAATCAATTCTTAATGAAGTTGAACTTACGGATAAACTAGTAAGTTATCCTGATAAACTTTCCGGTGGCGAAAGACAAAGAGTCGCTATTGCACGAGCACTAATTCATAATCCAGATATTATTTTGGCTGACGAACCTACAGGGAATTTGGATTATGAAACCAGTGTTAAAATTATTGACCTTCTGGATAGAGTAGTCAAGAAGAAAGGCAAGACTATGATTATGGTAACCCATAGTAAAGATGTTATTGGTCTTGCAGATAGAATTTTGACTATAAGGAATGGAAAAGTTACAGAAATTAAAAAGGAAGATGCTTTTGCGATAGCCTGTTTAAATCCTCTCTTAGATATTTACTAAATCATCCTTGGCAATTTGGTTTATCAGTTATTGGAATTGCTATGGGAGTGGCAATTGTAGTTTCAATCGATATAGCTAATTATAGTTCATCAAAAGCATTTAACATTTCCATGAATTCTGTCGCAGGAAAAGCCACTCACCAAATAAAGGGAGGTTCAGACGGAATTCCGGATTCACTTTATACTCATCTTAAGATTGAAAAAGGAATAGAAAAAATTGCTCCCATTATTGAATCATATGTAAAATTAGATGATTCGACAAGAACAATCTTTAAACTGTTGGGAGTTGATTTTTTCGCGGAAGCACCATTTAGGGATTTTCTTAAAAGTGAAGACAATAATTATGGTTTAATCCTAAACAAATTTCTTGTTATTCCAAATTCAGTAGTTATTTCTAGTGATAATCTAGATCAGATTAAACAAAAAAATTGGGGACACTTTACCAGTTTTAATAAATGGCAAGAAGAAAATCCTAAAAATATTGCATGCTATTGAGCCAAAAGAAGAAAATAAATATGCACTCGAAAATATAATTATTGCCGATATAGCAACAGCTCAAGAGCTAACCGAAAAAATTGGAAAGTTGGATTATATTGATGTAATAATTCAAACTCCAGTTGAAGAGAGTAATTTAAGAGAACTTCTTCCAGCAAATTTTCAATTAGAACGGTCCGGTTCCAGAACCAAATCATCTGAACAGATGCTTGATGCCTTTGAAATAAATTTGACCGCATTAAGCTTATTAGCCCTGATTGTTGGCTTGTTCCTTGTTTATAATACAATGACTTTCTCTGTTGTTCAAAGAAGAATTCTAATTGGAACTCTGCGTTCAATAGGTGTAACTTCTAATGAAATAACAAAACTCATTTTTATTGAGGCTTTAATACTAGGTATTTTAGGTACCGTATTAGGTTTTCTAATTGCATTTTTCATGTCGAAATTTCTAATCATTTTTATCTCTCAAGCGATCAACGACTTATACTTTGTTGTTTCTGTTAGAGAAATTTATATTTCAAACACAATTATTATTAAAGGAATTTTACTTGGTATTCTTGCTACCTTGCTCTCAGCAATCAAACCAGCAAAAGAAGCAAGTTCTGTATATCCAAGGATTGCATTATCTCGTTCAGATCAAGAATCTAGGCTTATAAGGAATATTCCCAAAATGAGCTTTATTGGGATTATATTTATTCTACTTGGCGGTGCAACCTTAATCATTCCCTCAAAAAACATTTGGTTTAGTTATTTTGGTATTCTTCCTGTAATCATTGGATTTGCTCTATTAACACCTATTGTCATTACGCTCGCTGAAAAAATATTCACCCCAGTTTATAAAAAAGTGTTTGGCATAATTGGTAAAATGTCATCCAAATCTATTTTGCAGAATATCAGTAGAACATATATTGCGATTGCAGCCTTATCCCTAGCGGTTGCCGCAACTGTTGGTGTCGGGACAATGATTAATAGTTTTAGAAGCACTGTTGTTGAATGGCTTGAAGCAAGGTTGAATGCTGATCTTTTTATTACTGCGCCAAGCTTGGTTTCCCGCAGGAATGATGCAGTTCTTTCTGAAGAACTTCTTACTAAAATTAAAAATTCAGAGGGTGTTGAAGAAATAAATTTTTACAGAGAAATAGATTTATTCCAGAATGAGCAAAAATTTAGATTGATAGCTTCCGGTATTAGTGAGAAAAGTTATTCTGGCTTTCAATTCAAAGATGGAAATAAAGAAACCGTATTTAAGCAATTTGAAGAGGGAGCAATTTTACTTTCAGAACCTTTTGCCTACAAGTATAATTACGAAGTTGGGGATAAAATTTCCTTAAGAACTGATTATGGGTTTAGAAATTTTAATGTCGCTGGAATTTATTATGATTACGCATCAGATGAAGGTTTAATTACAATTCAATACAACCATTTTCAAAAGTATTGGAAAACCAAGGGTGTCTCTGGTATTTCTATTTTTGTCGATAAGAAATATTCCATCAACGAAGTCAAAGAATCAATTCAATCGATTGATACTAAAGGTCAAGATATATTAATCCGTACAAATAAATTCTTGCGCGAAACCTCAATTGAAATTTTTGACAGAACTTTTTTAATTGCTAAAGCTCTTCAATTTGTTGCGGTAATTGTAGCTTTTATCGGAATCTTATCTTCATTAATGTCAATTCAGTTAGAGCGGAAAAAAGAACTGGGGATTTTAAGGGCAAATGGCTTTTTGCCAATACAGATATTCAAGATGATCAATTTACAGACATTGTTAATGGGAATTATTACTGCACTTCTTGCCCTTCCGCTTGGAAATATTTTAGCAGCCATTCTTGTATTCATAATTAATAAAAGATCTTTTGGTTGGACAATGCAGTTTGAAATTCTGCCATCAGTAATGTTAGAAGGAGCTTTGCTTGCAATTTTAACGGCAATTATTGCTGGAATTTATCCGGGATATAAAATGGCTAAAACATCTCCGGCTCTTGCATTGAGGGAAGAATAATGAAACTCATATTCATTCTAATCGGGTTACTATTTTTCGCCTGCACTGAAAAGAAAATAGAAATTGGAAAAGAGACTAATATCCAAGTCTCAAAAGCCATGGGCAATTTTGAATCTACTGGTTTTGCTAAAGCGGTTGATCCAATTAACTTTAATTTTCCGGCTGATCATGGTCCGCATGAAAAGTTTAAAACTGAATGGTGGTACTTTACAGGAAATCTAACAACAGCCGATAGCAAGAAGTTTGGTTATCAATTTACCATTTTCAGAACTGCTCTAGCTCCCTATAATGTCAGAAGTAGCTCAAGATGGAAATCAAACCAGATGTATATGGGACATTTTGCAGTTTCTGATATTGATAATGATGAATTTTATTTTGATGAAAAGTTTAGCAGGAACGGAAATAATCTTGCCGGTGCTACCATCGAAAATAAATTTAATGTTTGGATAGAAGACTGGGAGATAATTCAAGTTGGTGATTCAATTTTCTTTGATCTGCCTAAACTTAAAATCATATCTGAAATGGAAAATGTAAAAATTAATTTAATGCTAAAAGCCCTGAAACCAAAAGTACTTCAAGGAGATAATGGATTAAGTCAAAAAGGAAGTGAGATTGGTAATGCCTCTTATTATTATTCATATACCCGGCTTGAAACCAAAGGAACTATAACCTTAAATAACGATAAATATGAAGTAAACGGAAATTCTTGGATGGACAGAGAGTGGAGCACCAGTGCTTTGGGAAAAGATCAAGTCGGTTGGGATTGGTTTGCATTACAATTGAATCATAATACAGAGCTTATGTATTACCAAATGAGAAAGATTGATGGAACTGCAGACAATTTTAGCAAAGGAGTAATTGTTGATTCATTAGGAAACAAAATTTCTTACAGAAAAGAAGATGTAATTTTGAAAGTCAACGATTATTGGACTTCTCCTCTGGGAACTAAATACCCATCAGGCTGGCTTTTGGAAATACCTAAAAGAAATCTATCTCTTACAATAAAACCAGCACTAAAGAATCAATTTATGGACGTTGCGGTAAAATATTGGGAGGGATCAGTAGAAGTTTCTGGTACTAAACAATGGTAAAAATATTTTAGGCAGATGGTTATGTTGAATTAACAGGATACTAATACTATAACAAAGCGAAATTCTAGTAATTATATTTAAATAAATAAAAACAAAATAAAGGGAAACATAATGAAACTACTAACAGAATACATGTTGGGAAAAATTAAACTAAAAAATAGAGTAGTAATGGCCCCACTGACAAGATCAAGAGCAATTAATAATATTCCAAATGATCTTATGGTTCAATATTATAAACAAAGATCGGGTGCTGGTTTAATAATTACTGAAGGCACTTCTCCTTCACCAAATGGATTAGGATATCCGAGAATTCCGGGAATATTTAATCAAGTGCAAGTGGAAGGTTGGAAAAAAATAACTAATGCTGTTCATGAAAATAATAGTAAAATATTTATCCAGCTTATGCATACAGGAAGGGTTTCACATTCTGAAAACTTACCAAAAGGAGCTGAGGTAGTAGCCCCTTCAGCAGTTGCTACTGATGGTGAAATGTATACAGATACTTTGGGAATGCAGCCATATCCCACACCGAGAGAAATGACTTTAGAAGATATTGAAACTGCTCAGAATGAATATGTTCAAGCTGCAAAAAATGCAATTGACGCCGGATTTGACGGAGTTGAAATTCATGGGGCTAATGGTTATTTAGTCGATCAGTTTATTAATACAGCTTCAAATAAAAGATCTGACAAATATGGCGGTTCTATTGAAAACAGATGTAGATTTGCAATTGAAACAGCAAAAAAAATGGGAGAAGCTATTGGCTTTGATAGAACTGCAATCAGACTTTCACCTTACGGAGCATTTAATGGAATGGAACAATTTAATGATATTGAAGAAACATACTCATATTTATCTGCTGAGTTAGGCAAATTAGGTCTTACCTATATTCACATTGTTGATCATTCTTCAATGGGAGCTCCTGAAGTAACTGAATCAGTAAAATCAAAAATTCGAAATGCTTTTGGAGGAACAATTATAGCAAGCGGAGGATTTGATAAAGAGAGAGCCGAAACTGTTCTTAATGAAAATAAGGGAGATCTTATAGCATTCGGACGTCTGTTTATTTCTAATCCAGATTTAGTTTACAGATTAGAAAACGACTTAAAATTAAATGAACCGGATGTAAATACTTTTTATACTCCAGGTGAAAAGGGATATACTGATTATCCATGCACAGATGTAACTAATAAGAAATTATAGGATAATAAATAGATTAAACTTTGCTGAATATCTGAGTAACACTAATTAGTCAAAATTTCTGCTATAGATTTTTCAGCAAAGTGAATTTATAAGAGTATTTAATCTAATTTGGTAGCTGTCCAAACAGCAAGAAAATCTCTGGAAAGAGAATGTGTTGTCCCAAAGAGAATACCATCTCTGATAATAAAAAGCAGTATTATACTGCCCACTGTTATCTCCTGAAATTAGAGCAGCATAAATAATTCCGGTTTGAGTATTTATTCTTCCCTCTTGTATTTCAACTCCCTCTCGATAGAAAAATCCCTCAAGTGAATTATTTGTCACTTTTGTTATTTCCATCATTGCAAAATTTGCGTCGGAAGTATTTTCTGGACTCATATCTAATTCCCATGTTCCAACTAATACATTTAGATCTGGGGACTCATTTTGATCATTATTTAAGGTAAAAATTGAAAAATTAAAATAAATAAGTAGGGTTGACAAAAATATATTCATTTAAATTCCTTTCGTTATTAATTAGAAAATTGAATTACAGAACATAACTAAATTCTGAATTCTTGATTCAACTAGAATTGAAATTGTAGAGTAAAAATAGGAGTAAATACACAGCTAGATAGAATAAATAAAAATTTCTTAATTTTTTGTATTTCAAATTATCCGGATAAAGATTAGTAAAAAGCCCTTTTAGCTCTTTTAAAAAAACTGGTTTTAAATTTATGCGCCAATCTTCAGTCTGATAAACCATTTTTCTAAATTTGCTTCGGTAGTGAGTAAGAGGCAAACCCCAAACAATGAAAAGAATAAGCCAAATATTTTCTTTTATAAAATCAACCATAGTTATTTTTTAGGGAACCATGGAAGAAATGAATTTGTTTTTTTTATATATTCATTATATTCAGGTTTACCTGCCTTTAATGATTTTTCTAATAAGGCAACACCGGATACTTTAAGAAGCAAGAAAGTCATAATAAAAGAACCAACGATTGTCCAGTAGCTACCTGCAGCAATAGAGAAAATTGCATATGCCCACCAAACTGCAGAATCACCAAAATAATTAGGATGTCTTGTATATTTCCAAAAACCGGTATTTAAAACCTTCCCTTTATTTTCAGGGTTCTTCTTAAATTTTGCAAGTTGATAATCACCACCGGCTTCAAAAGTAAATCCAATTAACCAAACTAATATCGCAAGAAAGTCTAACCAATTTAGATCATTATTTTGTGTACTGAAATTAGCACCAAGTAAGGTAATAGAAACTATTATGCTAAAAATGCCTTGAAGTAAGTAGACTTGAAAAAAGCTGAACCACCAATAGCGTTCTGGTCCATATTTCTTTCTCCATTCCTGATAACGGTAATCTTCCCCTTTTCCAATATTTCTAAAAGCAAGGAATATTGAAAGTCTTACTCCCCAAAGAGTTACAAGAACTAATAAGATTATTTTTCTTGTATAAAAATCATTAGTGGCAATAAAATAATAAATGTTAGTAACTACAAACGTCATTCCCCAAAAAATATCAACTATACTTGCATCTTTAATAATTACACTAACAATCCATAAAAGTGTAAGCAGAGAAAGTAGTAATAAAAATCCTTGCAAAAATACATTAAACATAATTTTAATCTCCACTATTAAATAATAAAGATATTGCAACAGCACCATTACCAGCATGCATTCCTATTACTGGAGAGATATCAACAACAGATATAGGTTTCTTTTGTACAATTTCAATCATTTTGGCTTCTACTTCTATTGCTCCTTCCTGATTGTGTGCATGAAGGATAATATAATTCCATATAGATTTTGTCTTCTTCAATTTTGCAATGTGTTTGAAAATCTTATTTAAGCTTGAATTCTGACTGAACGTTTTTCCAAATAGCAATGATTTTCCATACTCATCCATTGATATTACAGGATTTAGCCCAAGTGCATTTGCAATAAATCCTTTAGGCTTTGAAACTCGCCCACCCTTAATCATATATTTTAAGTCTTTAACACTTACAAAAATTTTGGAATTCTCCCTCCATTTCTCAAGGGATTTAATAATTTCTTCATAAGATTTACCTTCCTCAATTGCTTGAGAAGTTTTTAGCACTAACAATCCGAGAGCACCTGATAAATTCCTTGAATCAAACACATAAACAGGTTTATTAAATTCTTTGCTGATTCTATCCGCCGCTTTTTTACTACTCAAATAAGTACCGCTAAACTGAGAAGTAAGATGAAGAGCAATTATTGCATCATAATGAGATGCTAAATGTGAGTAAACTCCCATAAAGGAATGTTCATTAATTTGAGAAGTCTTAGGAAACTCCTCGCTGCTTTCAAGCAAACTATAAAATTGTTCGGGCTGAATTGTTACTTTATCTAAATAATGACTGTCGCCAAAGTTTAGGTTAATTGGAACCATATTAATTTGATAGTAGTCAAGAAGTTCTTGTGACAAATCACAAGTAGAATCGGTTAATACAGCAATTTTCCACTTTCTTTTTGTGGATACCTCTTGCTGCCTAATCATATCATCAACTTTTTGATATGTTATGGTACCTATATCTTTTAATTTGTAAAAAAGTTTTGAGGGATGATTTGTATGTATATGAATACGGCTGAGCTTTTCTGAGCCTGCTACAACAACTGAATCACCATTCTTATTTAATTCTGATTTAAGTTCTTCTTTAGCTATACTTAAATTTTTAATAATTGCTTCCGTACAGTATCTATAAGGTATATCACCATCAACAATTTCTTCACTATGAACAATAGAAAGATCATGATTTTGGTTTTGAGATAGATTTTTAACATTTCTATTATTAATAAAATCAATTATTCCTTTAATGAAAACTACAAATCCTTTAGCCCCAGCGTCAACAAATCCATGTTTATTAAGTTCTTTTAACTTGGTTGTGGTTTCCCATAATGACTTTTCCAAAACCTCGACTGAATTATTTAGGACTAATTTAAAGTCGTGGATTATATCTTTTTGATGATTTAGATATGAAGACCAGTCCTTTATTACTGTAAGAATTGTTCCTTCTACAGGATTTGAAACAGCTTGGTAGATATAAGGAATTGAATCCTTAACACTCCGAGCAAATTCAGAAAGATTAATAAATGATTTTTTATGCGTCTCTTGACTTAGTCCATAAAAGAACTGCGCAAAAATTACTCCCGAATTTCCTCTTGCACCAATTAAAGCAGCTTCAGCAATATTATCAATTGTTGTTTTATAAGATTTGTGCGGCTTCAGATTATCAATTACAGATCTAATTGTAGACGCAAGATTGGTTCCCGTATCTTTATCACTCACTGGAAATACATTTATTCTATTTAACTCTTTCTGGTTTTGAAGGACACTATTCCCTCCAGCAAGAAAAGAATAATATAGATGCTTTCCATTTATTATTTTTGTTTTGGAATTCTTCATAATTTTAAAATAATAAAACTTATTTTAAAAATTTAACAATATAAAAACCTGAAACACTTACGGAGGCAGTTAAAATAGCTCCCCATATAATATCAATGAAAACAATTTTTAGTGGCCAGTCTTTTAAGGTTGCTAAATTTGTTAAATCATACGTTGCATAGCAAAAGAAACCAAATAAACCACCAAGTAATATTGCGTTAACAACAGAGTCCTTATTTACAGCAGGATAAATTGCAAATATTGAAATACCCACAATATAAAGTAAATAGAATATTATTGCAGCTGTCCAATTAACATTCTCAGATAAAAAGCTTCCTAAATATTTTCTATAGAGATCTTTGGCAATAACTCCCAGCCACAACAGATCGATAATTAAAAATACAATTGTTGTAAGTATGTAGCTAATAATAATATTTTTCATTTAAATTTTTCGCCTCATTTTCTAATTAAACTATTTGTTTAAGTTCTTTTTTACATTTATTCCAAAAAGAGAAGAATGATGAATAATCACCATGCACCTCAAACATCCAATCTCTGCTTTCTGCTGTGCCAGTATAATGAGTATTTAATGGATGTTCTTTAAAGTATATATTAGAAATATTTGAATTACTAGCAAGTTCATTAAATTCACCGACAAATATTTGTATTGATCTAATATTTTTTGATAATTCTAAAACAAAGTCTAATGTTTGATCAGAAATTGGATAATCGTTAAATATAGAAGGTTCAAGAAGTAGAATTCGATTAGCTTCTAAATCTGATTTCCAGTTAGGGTCAAGATTATAAAAGTTATAAATTAAAGTAGGCAATTGCGAATCTATCACTATTTCCTTTTTATTTGGAAGTGAAGTGGTTAGTTTCAAATCCAACAATTCACTTAGTTCTTCAGGAATAATGATACCCATTAAATCTTCATAAGATACATCTAAGAAAGTTTCTTGCTGCTCTGTGTAACAAAACTTATTTATATTCTTTTGGTTTGCATAATATTTTTTCTTGCTGTTTGAACCGGCTACCCACTGCCAACTTAAGGCATTGCTTCCCCAGTCAGCGTCAAACAAATGATAATACATCCATTTTGCTGGTAAACTCCAATGACTTTTAGCAATATTGCAAGCTAAAGAAGCAACGTACATTCTAACATGGTTATGCATATAACCAGTATTATATAATTTATTTATTGAGTGATCAATAGCATCTATTGTAGTGCAAGCATTTACAATTGACTTTGGAATGAAATAGTGCTCAACTTCATCTTGCTTAGACTTTAAATCATTATTAATGAGTTTTCCCTTATTCTTCCAAACTAATTGCCAATGATCTCTCCAAGCTAACTCTTGGATAAATTTTTCAATTTTGTTCGGATCATATCCTTTACTTAATATTTTCTCGAGAACAAATTTTGTAGAGATCACACCCCTTGAAATGTATGGAGATAAGTATGTTACATCTCCCATCAATATAATTCCTTGTTTTACCATACGACAATGGATCAACTTTATCGATTAGAGAAACTATTTTATTATAATTTGTTTCAAACTTCATTGTTCTGATTATTACTTCGCTACATTATGTGCAATTTTATTTTTACTACTGTGTTTCTTACTCACTTTACTTGTTACTCTTTTTCTCCACATTATAAAACTGGATCTCTTCAAATGTTTACGCATTAATTTCTTAACATCCTTTTCTAATAAACCAAACTGATGTTTGATAGCTTCAAAAGGCAGATTGTCCATCCATGCCATTTCAATAATATAACTTATTTCTGCTTCAGAGAGTGGTTGTTTTCTAGTTTTGTTCATAATTTGTTTTTATTAAAAAATTATTTTTTTAAGCATTTACTAAAACAGAATTTTCTGAGTAATATGCTATTCTAATTTTAATGTCCCTTTCATCCAATGTGTTATTATCCTCTATAAATGATAACTGGTTTCTTCTGCCTAATTTATTTACTAAACATAAACATATTGCATCAGCAATATCATCACGTGCAACATCTTTTCTAAGTGTATTTTGTTCAATAAGATTAAATAACTCTTTTAGTCTTTCATCATAATGATATAAAATGTTTTTTCTCTCGCTCAGTCCAATATCTTCTGATTTTTTTGATAGCAGAACATTGCCATTATTCAAATACTTAAAGCATAATTCGGGATGACTTTCAATAATTTCTTTCTCAGGATTCTTACTCAAAAATTCATCCAATTCTTTAATTTTATTACTGATGTTGAAAGATTGAATTGATATACTTTTACCCTCAACCTCAATATTTCTATCGTTTAGCGGCTAAATAGTTATTTTCATTTAATGCCTCTCTGCATGGAGGATTGAAAACAGAGGCGTGTCTATATTTAAGTTTGCTCCTTAACTTCTTTTCAACAGTTCTTATCATTTTTTTTGAACTTAATCCTATTGGCATATCAACAAGAATTCTTTCAAGATCTTTATTATCCTTAACTAATTCTGCAATGTTTTCGTATACTCCATAGCTATAAATATTATCAGAATATTTAACCATTAACCAACCTTTTCTACAACCGTCAATTCCTGCAATACTCATTGCCATACACTTTTAATCAAGCTCTCTATTTTTTTCAATTTCAATTCTACGCATAGGCATCCGATCAATTAGAGAGAATAATTTATCTGAAGTAAGTAGTTCTTTCTGAGATAATTTTACACTTCCGTCAAGACCAATTAATCTAATTTCAAAAGGAATATCCTTCGCCTGATGGTGAGAATTTTCCTCCCAACTAATACCAGGATTTAAACCAATCTTATACTTCTTAGGTAAAATTTGATAAACCAAAACCTTTCTTTCCACAAGACCTTCTTCATGTGCAATAAATTCTTTAATCTGTTTTTGATAGATCGAATTATTAATGTCTTGTGCAATAATAATAATTAAACGGTTTTCCCATTTATGTTTAGAAAAGTCCTGGCCTAGAATATTCATACTCATGATTAAATAAATATTTATTAAAATAATGCTAAACTTCATAAACTCACCAATGATTCAATTTCAATGACCTCAACCTAAATTAAACGCAAATAAAAATATGTACAAATTAACCACCATAAAAAAAACAGAGGGAAAAGAAAGCCAAAATCCATCTTTCATTTTCAGCCGAACGCCAAACCCCAATAACATTAAAAATGCGAGTCCACCAGACGCCAATAAAAGAATGATATGAACCTTAAGTCCAACAATTAGACCAACTCCGCCTAAAAGTTCAAGGAGACCGACTAAGGTTGCAAATTTTGAAAGTCCAAATCTTTCAAATTCTTCCCTCATCTTTACTGACGTAAAAAATAAGATGCCATAAACTATAAAGGATACGCCAGAGAACAATACCAGAATAATTTCAAATAAATCTAATGTGAGCTTCTCCAACTAGAAAAATGCAACAATGGCTGAAAGAACTAACAATGAAAATGCAGGTAAAGACTTTGTTAATGAGTCCTTAACCTTTATGTGCATTACTATTGCTCCTAACATTAAAATGGCAATACCAATAGCTGCAGGTTGAACTAAAGCTGGAATCCATAATCCAATTACTAGCATTAGAGCAAAAAGTATTTTTAGAAATCCAATTACACCGACAAACCAAGATGGTAATCCGTAGACTTGAAATTCCTCTTTCATATTTTTAGCTTCGCCACCTCGCCAATTTGATGACTTGCCGAATCTTAGAATCCAAACGTTAAAAATTCCAAGGGCAATAATAATTTGTAAGGCAATTAAAATTGTTTCCAATTGGTGTCTCCTTATTTTAATTAAGAATTATTGATTTTATTAGAGTGTTTTTATTTTTCCTGCATTTTTCGCTACAATATTTTACCTCAAGCCAATCCTTCCTCCACTTTTTGCGCCAAGTGAACTCCCGATTGCATATTGAACAAATCTTAGACGGTAAATTATTCTTTTCCATTTTTTTCAAACTCATTCATTTTATCTCTTAATATTTTTGCGCTATTTTTTAATAATGATTTTTCTTGAGCACTTATTAACACCGGCAGTGTTCCTAGATTGCCTTCTCCACCAATTAATGTCGGTAATGATAAAGTAACGTTATCAATGCCCTCTACTTCTTTATTAAAACTGCTAACTGTCATCACTACTTTATTATCTCGGTTTATTACATCAACCAGCTTTGCAATTGCACCACCAATACCGTAATAGGTTGATCCTTTACCTTCTATTATTTTATATGCTGCATTTCTAACACCATCATCAATTGACTTTTTAATGGTGTCATTAAATTCAATATTTCTGTTATAAATAAAATCCTCTAAAGGAATTCCCCCAATTTCTATCTGTGACCAAGTTAAAACTTCTGAGTCACCATGTTCACCAATTACATATGCATGTACATGGTGAGGAGCCACTCCAAGATGATTGCCTAAGAGGACTCTAAATCTAGCAGTATCTAATGTTGTTCCAGTTCCAATTATTCTTTGCGGCGGGAAACCATATTCTCTGCCAATGCAAACTGAAATATGAGTTAAAATATCAACTGGATTTGTAGCAATCAGCAAAATCGCTTCAGGTGTAACCTCTGCAATTTGTGAGATTATGTCTTTTAGAATCGATGAATTTTTCTCCATCAATTGTAATCTAGTTTCGCCAGGCTTTTGATTTGCTCCGGCTGCAATTACAACTATTTTTGCATCTTTTAGATCTGTATAAGTCCCAGCATAAATATTTGTAGCATGAGCAAAAGGGATAGCGTGTTGAATATCTTGAGCTTCAGCTATTGCTCTTTTATGATTCGCATCAAGAAGTACTATTTCATTTGCCACCTTGCTCATCATTATTGCATAAGCAGATGTAGATCCGACCATTCCGCTTCCAATTATTCCTACTTTCATTATTATATTTCCTTTTCTAAAAATCTTAACTAATTCTTTTTAATTATATCACAATCTTTGCAGAAACTCTTCTGCAATTTCAATGTGATTCTGTAATTTTTCGTTTGGCATTTTCTCCAAGTTTCTACTAATAAAAACTGTTCTGTTATTATTAGCAAAATATTTATGATGCTTACTAATAAAGTTCCAAAAAAGTGCATCCCAAATTTTTGTCCAACTGCCAGATTTATAGTCACTCATTTTTTTAACGTAATTAGAAGAGCTTATGTAAGGCTTAGTACTCATCAAACCTCCATCTGCAAATTGACTCATTCCATAAACATTTGGAACCATTACCCAATCATATGCATCAATGTACATTTCCATAAACCAATTATAGACTTCTGTTGGATGAATTTCACAAAGCAGCATAAAATTACCCAAGATCATTAACCGTTCTATGTG
This sequence comes from uncultured Ignavibacteriales bacterium, assembly GCA_963710615.1. Classification (GTDB taxonomy): domain Bacteria; phylum Bacteroidota; class Ignavibacteria; order Ignavibacteriales; family Melioribacteraceae. The sequence continues at coordinate 415,181 of CAVQBF010000001.1, read as the reverse complement.
ATGATTATAACCCGTTTTAAGGAGTTTTCTAATTGTATCATCAATCGGATCAATTCCTGTAGTTCCATTATAGAATGATTTTGGTATTTCTCTTTTATTATTCCAAAAGTTAGAATTTCGCTGCTGCACTCCTTCGAGTAAATAAACCCCCCGAATAAATTCACGCCAGCCAATAATCTGTCTTATAAAACCCTCAACTGAATTAAGAGGGACCGAATTTGTCTCAACAAAATCAAGAGTTACCCTAACGACATATTCAGGAGTTAACAAACCAGAGTTAAATAAAGGCGATAAAAGAGAATGAAACAAAAATGATTCATCCCTAACTATTGCATCTTGGTAATCACCAAAGTATAACAATTTATCTGCTAGAAAATCATCTAACCAATTCTTAGCTTCTTTATGTGTTACCGGAAGATAGAAATTATTATTCTCCCCCGGATTATCCCCAAAGTTCTTATTCACATATTCTTGCGATTTAGATATTATATCTAAATTAGATTTCAGTGTATTAAGTTTTGGCACTTCCAAATTTTTTGGCAGTGATTTTCTATTCTCGGAATCAAGGCTCCATTTCCCGCCTACCGGTTTACCATCTTCTAAAAGAATGTTAAACTTTTTTCGCTGGTCTATATAAAAATAATGCTGAAAGTAGCTTTTCTTTTTTTCGAAATAATCCCTTAAGTAATTTTCATCATTTAGAAAAGATATATTCGCATATTCTGTAATCTCAATACCGTATGTTTCTGAATCCCTTTTAATTCGTTTATTAAGAATAAAATCATCCACTTTACAAAAATGGATTGAACTAAACTTTTTCTTATTTAGCCAATTGAATAAATAATTTTTATCCTTTTGAAAATTCGAATAATCAAGATAATGTACTCTCTTATAATCTTTGATTAACATTTGTTCATAAAGCTTCATACTTGCTCTATGAAAAGTCAATTTCATTTTGTGAAAATTTAATGGGTACTTAGAATCACCGAAAAAAAGTGGATGTTCAACAATAGCAACTTGCCTGCTCTTATTTAAAGCAGGGTGCTGCTCAAATAATTGATGGGGAAATATTAAAGTTACTTCCTTCACAATTTATTTTTTATACTCCTTAAGATACCCTTCAAATATTGTTCTATGAGATTCTTCATCAGCTAATAACGTAATCACTAGATCTTGAGTAACATAATCAACACCATCACAATCTTTAATTAATTGATTGTAGCCTTTTATTGCTGAATTTTCTGCATCGATGACCCCTCTAATTACATATTCAACATCTGTAGTATCTTTAATCGGCTGAAGCGATTTTTGATTCGTTTTAATATCAAACGAACCTGGAATTGTTCCGCCTATTTCCTTAATCCTTTTAGCTAAAGTTTGAGCATGACCAATTTCATCCTGAATTTCCAAAGCCAAAGCTTTTTTGATTTCTTCTGCTCTAACACCATCAAGATTTGTTGAGTGAGCAATGTAATTCATTACAGTTTCTAGTTCTGCCCAATAAGCATTTGTTAACCCTTCAATAATTTTTTCTTTATTCGACATAATTAACCTCTATTTATTATTTTCATTTTTTTTAATTTTAATAGGCTTTAGTCTAGGTCCAAAATTTTCTTCGATGTCAATTAGAATATCATCAATAAATTTTTTAATTCCACTCCAAAGACCACTACCTTTACTTTTTGATTTGTTGTATAATTTCATTGTTCGTTCCTTTTTTTTCCAATCTAAAACTAAGATAGAAAATCAAATTCTTATTCTATCATTTCCTTAAGTTCATTCAATGCAAAAACTGAAAACCCTCTATCAAAGAAGTATATTACCTTTCCATTTTCATCTAAAAGCAATACTCTAGCATTATTTGGATTTTCATTTCCTGTAAATTCTTGAAGCGCTGCTCCATCAGCATAAACAGTAATAACTCCTCCCCAAAGTTCCTTTGGAATTCCCTTTCTCATACCTTCATCAATAAATGTTGAGAACATTCTTGGAAGCATCCCCTGAATTGTAGGCAACTCATAAGCTTTAATATCGGTATTTGTCATATCCAATCCAATCAGCCATCTGTCTACATCAAATTGACTGTCCATATCATAAGCCAACAAAAGCACTACTTGCGACCCACTAAAGTATTGAGGCATTTCAATTTCTTTTTTTTCTAACGATTCCCCACTAACATTTGGAAACATTTCACCAACTGGATTTCTATTAGTGTAGGTTGTAGCACACCCAATAAAGGTGGCTGAAATAAAAATCAGCATCATTATTTTTTTCATTATTATTGTCCTTAAAATATTTTAATTACCAATTACCGAAACAGAATCAAGGGAATAAGCATAGGTCTCAGTATCAACCATGAATTTGTATTTACCCGCGTTTGGGATATATGCTTTAATATTTGAGGTATTACTACCATCGTCTAATTCTGCAATTCCACTGACCGGAAACCTTTTTGATGACTGATTTTCTTCACCAAAATTAGTATCCCAAGATTTATTTACAATAAATTTAAATTCAATTAATCCAATTTGTTCAATTCTGAGTTCAAGTTCATATAGTTTTTCACTTATCTTACTCATTTCATTTGAAGTTGGATCCCAATCATTAAAAGACCCGGCAACACTAATTGAAGAAATTTGTGGTTTTTCTTCAACTATCTCTGGTTTTGCAGAAAACTCAATATAGAGTCCAATTACAAATAACGAAATTAACATTATTGCCGGAACAAATTTTATAAAAACTGTTTTCGCTTTATATAAATAATAATCAATAGAGTATTTCCCAGCACCGAAAAACATAAACAGAACAAATATCCAGAAAAAGTATTGAGTGATGTGCATATCAACAAGCGGAAGCACTTTATGAAATCCAAATGCTGCTACTCCCATTGTTATTGCTAACACTAAGGCTGATGTTCTAGTTAATAATCCTAAAACTAGAAGTAAGCCAAATGCAAACTCACTGAAAGTAGCTATCCATGCAAACAGAGTTGGGAAAGGAAATCCCATTGACATTACTTGGTCAACCATCCAATCCGTTAATGGTAGTTTATCTAAACCAGCTCTCATCATTGTGAAACCAGCATAAAATCGAATTAGTAAAAGCGCAAAATTTGCTGATTTTCTATCAATGGATACCTGCCCAAAAAGAATTTCTCTTAAACTCATTTACTTCCTTCAAGTTTATAGAACTTTATCCATTTAACATCCATTTCAAACTCTCCCCATTGTTCATCAGCTATTAGAATTCCAATTTGGCGAATATTCTTGGACTCTAGTTGAGGCTGATTTGGAACAAAACGTCCTCTAAATGTTGGCTTAAAATCTTTAAAGGGAATTTTAAATTCTGTCCATTCATTTTTATCTGATCTAAACTTAGCTTGGTAGGAGACACCATCATAATTTTGATTAGTTCTAAACCTTAAATTATAAATATTGCCGTCTCCTTTTGCCTTTATGATTACACCCGAATAATCATTTAATCCCTTTTCTTCCAAACTAGCTCTTACAGATGCAAATCCGCCATTATTATCTGGAGATAAAGTACCAGAAAAATTTGCAAATCCGTCTTCAATTAAAGACATATTGCTTTTAGATACTCCCCCCATAACCACATCATTAACTATTCTCCACTTTCCTGCAGTTTCTTGAGAGCTAAAATCAAATATTACTTTTTCACCGTTCATTATTAGTCCACTTAAAATAAAATATATTATTGCAATCATTACTTACTCAATTCTTTTTCTATAAGAGATGTTATTTTTTTACCTTCTGGTTTTGTTATACTTCTGAAGCGATCCACAACATTACCCTCTTTATCAATAATAAATTTCTCAAAGTTCCATTTAATATTTGATTTACCAGTTACACTATTATTTGTTAGAGCTTCAAAAAGGGGCTCTTTTTGATCGCCAAGAACTTTAACTTTATCAAACATTGGAAAAGTTACATTAAAATTAAGTGAGCAGAATTCTGCAATCTCCTCATTGCTCCCTGGTTCTTGTCCACCAAAATCATTACATGGAAAACCAAGTACTTCAAAGCCTTGATCTTTATACTTTTCATATATTTCCTGTAAGCCATCGTATTGTTTAGTAAATCCGCATTTACTTGCCACATTTACAATTAGCAATACTTTTCCTTTGTAATCAGAAAGTTTTACTTCTTTCTTATTAATATCTTTAACTGTATATTCATAAATATTTGGTGATTTGGCATCATTACTCGTTCCTCCAAAAATTGATGCCGCTGTTAAAGCGATTGTTATTAAATTCATTTTTTCTCCATTTATTTTGTTATAATCTTATTTGCCATTCCATTAAAAATTATTTTGTGTATTGGAAGCAAACTATACCAATATAATCTGCCTAATAGTCCATTTGGTCTGAATGTAGCTTTCTGGGTAAATATTTTTTTTTCATCATTTACTTCCAATTCAAGCCAGGCTTCTCCAGGGACTTTCATTTCAGCGTATAAAATCAATCTGCCCAAATTTTTATTTGCCATGATAACCCGCCACCAATCTAATGCATCGCCAGGTTTTAATTCAGTTGGACTCCTTCTACCTCTTCTTAAACCAACTCCGCCTACTATTTTATCTAATAATCCTCTGACTGCCCAAGCCCAATTCCATGTATACCAGCCATTTTCTCCACCAATTTCCCAAATATTCTTTTTAACTTTCTCGGTTTCAGCTTTATAATTCAGATTTCTTTCATCAATTAGACAGCCAAATTTTGGTACTTCAATCTTATCTAAAAAGTCCTGTTCTAAATTTCCTGTACTTGCCGAGTCAGTCCAACTAGAAAGAACTTGGTTAGAGTCAATTACCCTAAAAGCTCTCTCAATTGCTTCCTTATAACCTATTAACCTTGCATCAACAATTTTTTCAATTCCTTCAATTTTGCAAACAACTTCGTTTTTCATACTATCAACTAGACTTCTGGCAAGAGCAAAATTTGTTGATGTGACAAAATAAAGCCAGTAAGACGAAAGGCGCGGAGATAAAACTGGAACAGTAATAATAAATCTTTTTAATCCCCTCACTTCAGCGTAACCAAGCAGCATCTCTTTATAAGTAAGCACATCCGGTCCGCCAATATCGAAAACTTTATCAAAAGAATCCTTCTTATCAATAACCCCAATTAAATATTCAATTACATTCCTTACTGCTATGGGCTGGCATTTAGTTTTAAGCCACTTTGGTGTTATCATAATTGGAATCTTCTCAGCCAGATCTCTAATAATTTCAAAAGAACCGCTTCCTGAACCTATTATTATTGCAGCTCGTAGAATTGTTGTATTTGCGTTAGCAGTTCGTAAAATTCTTTCTACATTTAATCTTGAGCTAAGATGCTTGGATAATTTCTTTTCGTCATTTATTATTCCGCTCAAGTATATTATTTGTCTTGCATCAGTTTTATCAATCGCACTAACAAAATTTTCTGCCACTTTTTCTTCAAGTTTGGCAAAATCAGATTTCGATGAGCCCATTGAATGCACGAAATAATAAGCAATGTCTATATCCTTAGGTATATTGTCTAAACTGGAACTATCCAGTAAATCAGCCTTGATGACTATTACTTTTTCGGTATCAGAATATTTTTCTTGGAAACGACGTGGGTCTCGGACTAAACATACAACCGTATGGCCAGCTTCTAGCAAATTTGGAAGAAGTCTCTTCCCAATATATCCGGTAGCTCCGGTTAGTAAAACTTTCATTAGATTTCAATTTCACCCAGCTCATATGAATAATCATGGTGCAAACTTTTTGCTGAATATAGTCCAGATAGATATGCGGATTCAACATTATTTCCTAAAAAGGCGTCGCCGGCAAAATAGAGTTTCCCCGGTAAATTAACGGATTCGAATTTTTTGGGATAACTTTTTAGAGGTGTACTATATTTCCATTTGTGAATTTGGGATTTTAAAACTTTTGAATTAAAATATTCACTTGACGCCTCAATTATAAGTTCCGCTATTTCTTCATCTGATCTACCCCAATTTTCAATACTAAAATCATTTGCCATTTCAATGGTCAATGCTGTTAAGCTATTATTTACACCTTTAAGATTATTATCAGTAATAAATGATATTGGACCATCTTCAAATTTTAATCCGCCTTCATTTTTAATATTACTATTATTTTCCAAAATAAGAATTCCAGCTATGCTTCTTGCATATTCAACTTTTGCAAGATTATTATAAATTTCAGTAGGAATTTCTAATTTGGAATTATTGATTAACTCAAGAGATTGTGGGACTGGCATTGTCAAAATAACCGCCTCAGCTTTTATCAACCTCTTTTTATCATCTATAATGTTCCAATCATCTCCGGCATAATTAATATTTGTGATTTTAACACTATTGCTTATACTTAAATCTTTAGAGAGCTCAATTGCAATTTGCCTCATACTTTGTCTGCCAATAAATTTGAGGTTCTTTTCCAACTCATCAAGAAATGTATTTTGATTTGATGTTGTCCATTTTTTAATTGTGTCATTTTTAATTAAGTCGACCAATTCTTGACTAAATTCAAAGGTATGCGCCTCTAAATATTTACAGCCGTAATCTATTTGTAATTGCTCATCATTAAAATTTATTCTTCGTGTTGCTAGTCGACCACCAATAGCTTTTCCTTTATCCAAAATTTTTACAGAAAAGCCATTTTTATGCAGATACTTACCGGCAGTAATACCGCTAATACCTGCACCAACAATTACAACATCATATTTTTCTATATTTTGCATTTACATTTTCCCTAGTTAGCTTTCATTCCGCCATCAATTGGAATTATTGAACCTGTTACCCACGATGAATCATCAGAAGCTAAGTAAAGTATAGCTTCAACAACATCTTCGGGCTTTCCAATTCTCCCCATTGGATGTAATGATTCAGAAGCTTTCATTGAAATTTCATTCTCCGTTAAAAACTTCGCCAGTGGTGTATCGATTAAACCAAGAGCAACACCGTTAAATCTAATTCCTCTTTTTGCATAAGTCACTGATGCCGAACGTATCATCGCTTCCAATCCGCCCTTTGCAGCACTGATTGCTTCATGATTCATCAAACCTTTTGAACCGGCGACTGAAGAGATTATTACTACGTTACCACTTTTTTGATTCATCATTTTTCTTATAACAGATTTAATTGCAATAAAAGGTGAAATCAAATTAAGCTCAACAATATCTCTAAATGTATCCTCATCTGTATTGTGTATCGGTTTAAGAATAATTGAACCAACTGCATGAATTAGTGAGTCAATTTTACCAAATTTTTCAATTCCTAAAGTTACTGCATTATCTAAATCTTCAGAATTGGAAGCATCACCAACAATCTTTATTAACTCTGTATCTAATTTTTGTTCAAGTTTATCAAGCTTATCGTTATTTCTGGAAAATAAAATTAGTTTTGCATTTTCCTCAGATAGTCTCTGAGATATAATTTCCCCAATTCCGCCTGTAGCACCAATAATAAGCACTACTTTATTTTCAAATCTTTTTGTTTTCATAATATTTTTCTACTTACCTTCTATAACTTTTTTAACCAATTGTTAAATTTTATCTTCTATTTCTCTCAAGTTCTTCTCTGAACTCATTTGTTTGAGTGATAATTTTAGCACCCATCTTATTTAAAACCTTTTCATAAGATTTTGCACTTCTACCGCCGGCAATAATAAATGAATCCTTGCCAAGAAGTTTCTGCAATTTTAACATTTCTTTATCTAATGTAAAATCATCACTTGGATAAACAATACTAAGTGCAACTATTTTCGGTTTAAGTCTCTCAATTGCAGCCGCAATTTCTTCTCCGGGTAAATCAGGACCCATATAGGTAACATTCCAACCATCGGAAGATGCAATTACCCCGATTATTAGAGCGCCTAACTCATGTAGCTGACCTTTAGGAGTTGCTATTATTATAGATGGGGCATTTGTGGTTATGGAATTATTATCTATTAATGTTGTTAGAAATTTTCTTATTACTGCTGTTGCAATATGTTCGTGCAAAATTCTAATTTCACCGCTTTTCCACATATTTCCTATTATTTCTAATAAAGGAGCAACTACTTCATCTATAAATTTGATTTGCGGATAATCAACAAGAGCTTTATACAATTCTTTTTCAAGTTCATGCGAATTTAAATTTTTAACCGCCATTATACAGTTCTTTAAATAGATATTGGAATCTCCAAGATGACTATTGAGATCTAATTCTGATGTAGAATCGATTCCTTCATTTTCCTCTCCGACCAAAATACTATTCAAATCCTTTATACTTAACGAAGCTAAAGATCCAATAGCATAACCTTTATCAGAGGCTTTAGATAGTAACTTTAATTTCTCAATATCTGAGTGAGAGTAAAGTCTTCTATTAGTATCAGTTCTTTCAGGAACTACTACATTGTATCTTTTTTCCCAAGCTCTAATTACATGAATACTTAGGCCTGTTAGATCAGATACAACTTTTATTGGGTATGTATTTGTATTTTTCATACCGAAATATAATAAACTGTCTAGCATTTGTCAACCTTTTTAGTCCTTTTTCAAAATAATTAATTTTTTTTTACGATTTTACTTGACAAGTCCTAGACAATTGCTTACCTTTGCATAAACAAAATCTAGACAGTGGAAATGATAAGCGAAATAAAACATATAATTCTAAATCTTCAACTCAATATAAAGACAATGGAATTTGAAGGTTTTCAAAAAAAAGAATCTGCTGAAAAAAGCTTTAACACTTTTTTAATTAGTGCAAATGGATTTCTGTTTAGTAATAGCAAAAAAAAAATAACAAATCATATAATAATAACAAACTAAAGAGGTAACACAATGAAACACAATATCAAAAAACTCCTAGCGCTTTTAGTACTATCATCATTTATAGTAGTAAGCTGTTCAGATGACGATAATGACAACAATACTGCTCCAGTATTAGAAAAAGCAAATGTTAAAGTAGTACATGCTTCACCAGATGCACCCGGAGTAGATCTATTAGTAGATGACGCAGTAGCCGGATCAAATTTAACATTTCCAAACAATACTGGATATCTTCCAGTTGATGAAGGTATGAGAAATGTAAAAGTTAATGTAACAGGTACATCAACAACTGTAATAGAGGCTGATCTTAACTTAATGGGAATGTCAAACTATTCAGTTTTTGCTGTTGACCAGGTTTCAAATTTAAGTCCACTAGTAATAGTAGATGATTTAACCGCTCCTGCAATGGGAAATGCCCATGTAAGATTTATTCACTTATCTCCAGATGCGCCTGCTGTTGATATTACTACTACTGATGGTTCAATAGTATTTGGTAACTATGAGTTTAAAGATTATTCAGATTTTACTCCTTTACCTGCTGGAAGTTATGATCTTCAAGTAAGATTAGCTGGAACAGACACAGTTGTTTTAGAACTACCCGGTATTGCAGTTGCTGATGGAATGATTTATACAGTATTTGCTAAAGGTTTCGTCGGTGGGTCAGACGCTCAAGCCTTAGGTGCACAAATTATCGTAAATAACTAAATATTTAAAATAAATAAAATAAAATTTAAGAGGTAACCAAAATGACAAACACAATAAATAAAATCGCATTTGCAACACTAGTATCATTAACAATATTTTTCTTTGCTTCAACCTTAATAGCTTCTGATCACAAAAAGTCAGAAACTAGCGAGAAAAAGGATATTATATCTATAGCTCTCGAAGCCGGATCATTCAATACCTTGGCAACTGCTTTAACTGAAGCTGATTTGGTTGAAACTCTACAAGGAGAAGGTCCTTTTACAGTCTTTGCCCCAACAGATGATGCTTTTGCAAAATTACCTGAAGGTACTGTAGAAAGTTTACTAAAAGATAAAGCTGCTCTAACAAACATTCTATTATATCATGTAGTAAGTGGAAATGTAACATCGGGTGAAGTAGTAAAATTAAATTCTGCTTCTACATTAGCTAAGTCAGATGTAAAAATAAAAGTAGAAGATGGAAAAGTATTCATCAATAATTCACAAGTAACAACTGCTGATGTAATGGCTTCAAATGGTGTAATTCATATAATTGACACTGTTTTAATTCCAGAAGCAAAATAGTAATTAGAAAATAATTATTCATTAAGGTCTCATTGAAATATATGAGACCTTTTATAAAATAAAATCAAAATGTTTACTCTAAAAAAAACTCAAATAATAAATGCTCCAATAAAAGAGGTATTTCCTTTTTTTGAGAGTCCTGAGAATCTTGAAAAGATTACTCCTCCAGATTTAGGTTTTATTATAAAAACGCCGAAACCATTGGAAATGAAAGAAGGCGCAATCTTTGATTATACAGTAAAGTTAGGTTTAATAAAATTCCCTTGGAAAACATTAATCTCAAAGTATAATCCTCCACATCTTTTTCAGGATATTCAGAAATTCGGACCTTATAAGAAATGGGAGCATACACACGAGTTTTTTGATTTAGGAGATAAAACAAAAATAGTGGATACAGTTGATTATGACTTGTATCCGAAATTCTTAAGTAAGCTAATAAATAAATTTTTTATAAAAAATAAAGTTGAAAAAATCTTTGAGTACAGATTTACAGTACTAGAAAAATTTTTTAATAATAAATAGGAGTTACAATGTTTAACAAACTAAGATTTACCGCATTAGCCGCCGTTTTCTTTTTGGCTAGCACTTTTATGGCTCAAACAGCCAGAGTACAAGTAATACACAATGCAGCTGATCCTGCTGCCGCTTCAGTAGATATTTATTTAATGGAAGGATCAAATGAACTATTAAAATTAGATGATTTCGCTTTCAGAGCTGCAACTCCTTTTGTTGATGCCCCTGCTGGCGTTGATTTAAGTGTTATTATCGCTGCTCCTACTTCAACTGATAATGCTAACGGCGGTGTATTGCAACTATTCCTATTGGTCAATTAGCTGACATGGGTAAATATGTTGTTTTCGCTAATGGTGTTCTTGATCCAACTCAGTTTGCTGCTAATCCTGAAGCTAGAAGTACTGGTTTTGAACTTTTAGTTAAAGATATGGCTCAAGAAGAATCTACATCTGATAATGTTGAGTTCTTTGTATTGCACGGTGCTACTGATGCCCCTGCAGTTGACGTTATTGCAAGAGATGTTGCTACTTTAGTTGACAACGCTGCTTATACTGATATTACTGGTTATATTCCTGTACCAGCTGCTTCTTACATTTTAGATGTAACTCCGGCTGAAGATAATGAAACTATTGTTGCTTCATTTACTGCTGACTTAAGCGGTTTAGGTGGTGGAAGTGCTGCTGTATTTGCTTCCGGTTTCTTAACACCTTCTGCTAATCAAAATGGTGAAGCTTTTGGTATTTTTGCTGCACTTGCTAATGGTACTGTAGTTGAATTCCCAGCTTATGTTCCTCAAGCCAGAGTACAAGTAATACACAATGCAGCTGATCCTGCTGCCGCTTCAGTTGATATTTATTTAATGGAAGGATCAAATGAACTTTTAAAATTAGATGATTTTGCTTTCAGAGCTGCAACTCCTTTTGTTGATGCCCCTGCTGGTGTTGATTTAAGTGTTATTATCGCTGCTCCTACTTCAACTGATAATGCTAACGGCGTTATTGCAACTATTCCTATTGGTCAATTAGCTGACATGGGTAAATATGTTGTTTTCGCTAATGGTGTTCTTGATCCAACTCAGTTTGCTGCTAATCCTGAAGCTAGAAGTACTGGTTTTGAACTTTTAGTTAAAGATATGGCTCAAGAAGAATCTACATCTGATAATGTTGAGTTCTTTGTATTGCATGGTGCTACTGATGCCCCTGCAGTTGACGTTATTGCAAGAGATGTTGCTACTTTAGTTGACAACGCTGCTTATACTGACATGACTGGTTATATTCCTGTACCAGCTGCTTCTTACATTTTAGATGTAACTCCGGCTGAAGATAATGAAACTATTGTTGCTTCATTTACTGCTGACTTAAGTGGTTTAGGTGGTGGAAGTGCTGCTGTATTTGCTTCCGGTTTCTTAACACCTTCTGCTAATCAAGATGGTGATGCTTTTGGTATTTTTGCTGCACTTGCTAATGGTACTGTAGTTGAATTTCCAGCTTATGTTCCTCAAGCCAGAGTACAAGTAATACACAATGCAGCTGATCCTGCTGCCGCTTCAGTTGATATTTATTTAATGGAAGGATCAAATGAACTTTTAAAATTAGATGATTTTGCTTTCAGAGCTGCAACTCCTTTTGTTGATGCCCCTGCTGGTGTTGATTTAAGTGTTATTATTGCTGCTCCTACTTCAACTGGTACCATACTGATGGCGTAATTGCAACTATTCCTATTGGTCAATTAGCTGACATGGGTAAATATGTTGTTTTCGCTAATGGTGTTCTTGATCCAACTCAGTTTGCTGCTAATCCTGAAGCTAGAAGTACTGGTTTTGAACTTTTAGTTAAAGATATGGCTCAAGAAGAATCTACATCTGATAATGTTGAGTTCTTTGTATTGCACGGTGCTACTGATGCCCCTGCAGTTGACGTTATTGCAAGAGATGTTGCTACTTTAGTTGACAACGCTGCTTATACTGATATTACTGGTTATGTTCCTGTACCAGCTGCTTCTTACATTTTAGATGTAACTCCGGCTGAAGATAATGAAACTATTGTTGCTTCATTTACTGCTGACTTAAGCGGTTTAGGTGGTGGAAGTGCTGCTGTATTTGCTTCCGGTTTCTTAACACCTTCTGCTAATCAAAATGGTGAAGCTTTTGGTATTTTTGCTGCACTTGCTAATGGTACTGTAGTTGAATTTCCGTCAATAATTACTGATATTAGTGCAAGTAATTTTAATACTATTCCTGAAACCTTTGTGATGGAACAAAATTATCCAAATCCGTTTAATCCATCTACAACGATTTCATTCTCTATACCAAAAGCTGAAAACGTTTCGTTAAAAATATATAATATACTAGGTAGTGAAATAACTACCTTGGTAAGTGAAAATCTGAACGCAGGCTCGTATCAAGTTAATTTTGATGCGTCTAATCTAGCTAGTGGTACATATATTTATCAAATCACTGCTGGAAAGTTCAATCAAGTTAGGAAAATGAACCTAATCAAATAAATAAAATGAAAAAAATAACAATAATAGGATCTGGTTTAGGTGGTTTATCCACAGCTTTAAGACTCTCAAAGGATAGTAATTATAAAATTACTATCCTTGAGAAGTATTCAACTCCCGGGGGGCGACTCAATACGATGACGCAAGATGGATTTAAGTTTGATATGGGTCCGTCTTTTATGAGCATGACATACGAATTTGATAGATTATTTGAAGACGCCGGTATTGAGAACCCACTTAAAATGCAAGAACTGGATCCTATTTATCAAGTTTACTTTGAGAACAAAAAAGAGCCATACAGAATTTTTAAAGATTTAAATAAGCTTGAAGAGGAGTTCAAAAATGTTGAACCCGATTTAGCGAAAAAGCTTGATAAGTATCTAAATCGTGCAGGAGATTTCTTTCACGATACCGAGCTGCAAGTTGTTCAATCTAATTATAAGGGAATGTTGGATTATTTTCTAAAAATGTCGAAGGTTCCTTTTAAGCATATCCCTTATTTATTTAGAACAATGTGGCAAGAGCTGGATAAAAATTTCAGTTCAGATGAAATTAAGATTATTTTCTCATTAGTTGCTTTCTTTTTGGGCTCAACTCCATTTCAAACACCATCAATTTATTCCTTACTTAGTTACACAGAAATGCGACATAATGGTTATTGGAGTGTTAATGGCGGAATGTACAACATAGTTAATTCCATTGTAAAAGTTTTAATTGAGCGTGGAGTTGAGTTCCATTATAATACAGAAGTAGTTGAAATTGGAAACAATAACGGCAGACTTGCTGAGGTTGTTGACCAAAATGGGAAAAGATGGCAATCTGATATATTTATTAGCAACTCAGATGCTGCTTCCTTCAGAGGTAAAATTCTTGGAAGAGAAAAATTTAGAGAAGAAAAATTAGATAAGATGCACTGGACTCTTTCACCATTTACAATTTACCTTGGCGTAAAAGGTGAGATTGATGGATTGATACATCATAATTATTTTCTTGGCAGTAACTTTAAAGATTATGCAGACACAATTTTTACTTCATCGATTAGTCCTAAGAAACCTTACTACTATGTAAATGTTTCAACAAAATCAGATAAATCATGTGCACCCGAAGGGTGTGAGAATATTTTTATTCTCTGTCCGGTTCCCGATTTAAGATATAAAAGCAACTGGGATGATAAAGATGAATTAGCTGATAATATTATTACTGACTTTTCAGATAGAGTCGGTTATGATGTTAAATCGAACATTTTAACAAAATCAATTAAAACACCAATTGACTGGCAGGATTCATTTAATCTTTATCGTGGTTCAGGCTTGGGTTTAGCTCATGATTTAGATCAAGTTGGTGCGTTTAGACCAAAAAACAAGGATGAGCATTTCTCAAATTTATATTATGTAGGCGCTTCAACAACACCCGGCACAGGTTTGCCGATGGTTGTCATTAGTTCAAAATTAGTTTCCGAAAGGGTTAAAAATGACTCTTGAACATTATGAATATACTTGTGCTAAATTAAGTAAAAAGCTGACTGTTGCTTACAGCACATCATTTAGTTTGGGTATTAAAGTTTTTGCTCCTGAATATCGTGATCCGGTTTATTCAATTTATGGATGGGTAAGAGTTGCAGATGAGATTGTTGATACATTTCATCAATCTGATAAGGAATACTTACTTAAGAAATTTAAAGAAGATACTTATGAAGCAATTGAACATGGAATTTCTACAAATCCAATAATTCACGCTTTTCAAAATGTTGTAAACAAATATAATATTGGCAGTGATTTAATAGACGCTTTCCTTAAAAGTATGGAAATGGATTTGGATGAGACCTCTTATGAAAGAAATGATTATGATGAATATATTTACGGTTCTGCAGAAGTTGTGGGATTAATGTGTTTAAAAATCTTTGTCGAAGGAGATCAAGAAAAGTATAATGATTTGGAATATGCTGCCAAAATGCTTGGCTCTGCCTTTCAAAAAGTTAATTTTTTAAGAGATATCAAGAGTGATCTCAGCGATAGGAGCAGGATTTATTTACCAGATGTTCATCAAGAAGTTTCAATAAATGATAGTAATAAACAAAAGCTAGAGTCAGAAATTGCAAAAGAATTTCACGAAGCCTACTTGGGAATTAAAAGATTACCAATAGGTGTTAAGCTTGGTGTTTACTCAGCTTATATTTATTATTTTATGCTATACAAAAAAATTAAAAGAATGGATATCAATCAGTTAATGAGTAAGCGCGTAAGAATTTCAAATTTTTACAAACTGTATTTACTGATTAAATGTTACTTTGAAGTGAAAGTGCTAAAATTGACATAAAATAAAGTGAAATACGAATACTTAATCTTCAATATTATAGTAATATCTGGACCATTATTCTTTGGCTCCCTAAAAAGGTTTTATTTTCTTAATCATATCCCTAAAGCTGTACCTTCAATTATAATAGCTGCAATCCCATTTATTATTTGGGATGTTGCTGTTACTAATCGACATTGGTTTTTTGCTGATGAATACACACTTGGTTTTCGAATTTTTCATCTACCGATTGAAGAAATCATGTTTTTCTTCACAGTGCCATTTGCGTGCTTATTCACTTGGGAAATGGTTAAAAAACACCCTATACCTTTCAAAGGAATTGAAATTTCAATTAGTAAAAAGCTAATAAATATTTTTTCTGCATTCCTTTTTGTTTTTTCTATAGTCACATATTTTTACGGCAAGGAATATACTACACTTGCCGGATTGTTTTTTGTCGCTTCCGTTTTAATTGATAGAATTTGGGGAGCTTCAATTTTAACCAATAAAAAGTTCTTGTTTTTCTTTATACTTGTATCGTTCTTTACTCTTATATTCAATGGCTATTTGACATGGCGACCGATTGTAACTTATGATGAAATTTATCAATTAGGATTTAGGATTTTCACAATTCCAATAGAAGATTTTTTCTTTGGTTATGCCTTACTAATAATTGCAACTTCTCTGTTTGAGAAGATGATCAATATTACTAAATAAAGTAATTGCGAGACTTTATCGACGAAGCAATCTTGCATTTTTTAAGATCACTTCGTTTCACTCGTGATGACAATAAAAAATTAAAGAGTTTTATATGCTTAGAAACAAATGGTATTTAATTTGCCCCTCAAAAGATCTAAAAAATGAGATAATGACCCAAAAAATTCTTGGGGAAGATATTATACTTTTCCGTTCGAAGGAAGGGGAAGCAATCGCTTTAGAAGATCGCTGCTGTCATAGAAATGTAAAGTTATCACTTGGTTATCTAGATGGCAACAATGTTGTTTGCGGATACCACGGCTGGGAATTTAACGGTAACGGTTCTTGTGTATTAATTCCGTCTCAATTACCCGACACCAAAATTCCACCAAAAGCTGTCATTAAGAAATATCCAATAAAAGAATTCAACAAATGGATTTGGGTCTTTATAGGTGATGAAGAAAAAGCCAAATCAATCAATCCGCCGGACATTCCTGAAATGAACGAATGGGATTACACTTACAAGGCTCATGTTTTTGAAGCTGACCTTGAAGCAGCAGCAGAAAGTTTAATTGATCCTTATCATATTCGTTATACTCATAAAGATTCTATCAAACAGCTACTTGGACAAATTGAAGAGTTCCCTGCAGATTTTAGAATTGATATGCGAGATGATGGAATTGAAGGAAAATATTATCGAGCAAACACAGCTAACGTTTCTGAGAAAATGTATTTTGGGACAAAACCTGAATTAGAAGTTTACTATAGATTTTATTACCCAAATATATCACGACTAGAAGCAAGATTTAAGGATAGAACTCTATTAATACTCGAACATTTTATGCAAGTCGATGATAAAAATATTAGCATGATGCAGATAACTTTATGGAAGAATATTTTCGGATTCTTCCCTCCTTTTGGCAGATGGTTTATGGCAAAGAAGTCGGATAAAATTGTAAATGAAGATATTGCTCTTTTGAGATCACAAAAAGGAATTCTTGATAGAACTAAAGATAACCTTCACGAAGTAAGTGTTAAAGGTGACGAAATTTCTCTATCATTCAGAAAATATTGGCGAAGAAGATTAAAGGAAGAGGAATAAACAATTTGGACAATATTAATCTTTTAGAAAATAAAAAATCAGTTCCTTACGAATTTAATAATGTGGCTAAGAATTATGATCTTGCTACATTTTTAAGTCAAGGTTACCAAAAAGATTTATTCTTAAGTGTTGAAAGGATGAAGTTAAAGGGTAATGAATACCTTGCTGATCTTTGCTGTGGAACTGGAAAATCTACTTTGGCTTGTATAAATTTCCTTCCAAATGGGACGATTCTTGCCATCGATAATTCGCAAGAAATGCTTGAAGTTGCTAAATCAAAACTTGAACAAAAGAATGTAACTTTCTCGCTTGAAGATGTAATGGAGCTGAAATACGAGGATAATTCTTTTGATGCTATTTTCATGGCTTACGGTATTAGAAATATGCCGGATATTGATAAATGTTTAATAAACCTTAAAAGAATGTTAAAGCCTGGCGGGGTAATTTCTTTTCATGAATATTCACTAAATGATAATTTTTTCTCAAAGTTTTACTGGAAATTTTTAGGTTACTCGGTTATTATCCCGATTTCTACATTATTAAGCGGATCATCCAAAATTTATAAATATCTTGTAAAAAGTGTAATTACATTTCCTTCTCCTAAAAGGTTTGTTGAGATATTAAACAAGAATGGATTTACAAAAGTTAAAAGATTGCCAATGCCTAGTTGGCGCAAACCAATTTTACATACATTTTTAGCATATAAAAAGTGATTGAGAAAATGGGAATAGTCGATAATATCATAAAAAAAAGGTTGAGCAACTACAAAATTCAAGTTAATACTGTTAATCAGAGCTTGCCAAAAAAAATCAGTGAGGATAAAAGTGTTGCAGTTGTTGGTGCTGGTATTGCTGGATTGACAGCCGCAATTTTACTTTCAGAAAAAGGTTTTAAAGTAAAACTTTTTGAAAAAGATAATTTTATTGGCGGTAAAGTAGGTAGCTGGAAAGTAAATTTTGATAATGGGTTTACAACCAATGTTGAACACGGTTTCCATGCATTTTTTAGACAGTATTACAATTTGCGCGAAGTGTTAAAAAAGATTGATGCCTTCAAATATCTTATTCCCATTGATGATTATCTTATAAAAACAAAAAAATATGGCGAATTTAGTTTTAAGGATATAAGCAAGACACCAGTAATGAACATTCTTTCAATGAGAAAATCTGGCATTTACTCACTTAAAGATGCAATGAGCAATCACAAATTTTCAAATATGCTTGCTCTTTTAAAGTATGACAAAGAAAAGACATTTGAAAAATATGACAACACTACATTCCAAGAATTTGCAGATCATATAGGGCTCCCTCCAGAAATGAGATTAATGTTTACTACTTTCTCTCGTGCTTTCTTTGCAGAACCTCAATTCATTTCAATGGCTGAACTTATTAAGAGTTTTCACTTCTACTTTTTAAGTAATGATCATGGTTTAATTTATGATGTTCTTGATGACGATTTTGAGAAAACATTACTTAATCCAGCATTTGATTTTATCAAAAAGAATGGCGGAGAAGTACATAAAAATACCGGTATTTATTCAATCCAGAGGTTTGAAAATAAATTTGTGCTCAATAATGAAAGCTTTGATTACTTAGTAATGGGAACAGATATCCACGGGACTAAAAAGATTTTTGCAAATACTGATTTTATAAAATATTCTGAGACTGATTTTTATAATCAAATTATGAACCAGAAAAAGTCTCAGCGTTATGCTGTTCTAAGATTATGGATGGACAAACGGATTGGCGATGATCTTCCATTTTTTGTTTTTACTGACGCACTTAAAATTTTAGATTCAGTTACTTTCTATCATAATATGGAAAAAGAGAGTGCTGAATGGGCTAGTAAAAATAATGGCGGAATTTACGAATTACACTCATACGCTTTGCCTGATGATTTTGATGAGGCTAAAGTTAGAGACCAATTTTTAGAGGAACTATTTGCCTATTGGCCGGAATTGAAATCAGCTAAAATCTTGAATGAATATATTCAAATTAAAAAGGATTTTACGGCATTTCATACTGGACTTCATAAAAATAGAATGGAACCAATAACAAAGATAAAAAACCTATACTTGACCGGCGACTGGATAAAACTACCAATTCCTGCAATGCTAATGGAAGCATCTGCAAGCTCGGCTATATATGCTGTTAATGATATTTTTGAAAAGGAGAAATTACAGACTGAACCAATTTTATCTGTTCCGCTAAAAGGAATATTTGCCTAGTTACAGTAGAATTTTACAATTTTATGCTGTTTTTATTGTCAATTAATAGATCAAATTAAATGAGATCTAATTTTGGCCTAATAAATCCCCTATTTATTATTTCAATTCTTTTTACATTTACTTAGTAATTATTTGTCAGATCAAAATGCAGAAACTCTATATAAAGATTAGAAATATTATAAAATTTTTAACTACCGATATTTGGAAGATTAGACTAACCGATTTACCAAGTAAAAAAGCATTCGTTATAAAATTGCAAAGAATTGTCATTTTAACTATACGAAATTTCAAAAATGATAATTGTGGATTGAGGGCTTCTGCGCTAACTTTCTATACATTACTCTCTTTTGTCCCGATTGTGGCTATTCTATTTGGCTTATTTAAAGGGTTTGGACTTCAACAGCAACTGGAAAAAATAATTATAGAGAATTTTCAAGAACATCAAGCGGTAATGGCTCAAGTTATTGATTACTCAAATAAACTTCTTGCCAATACACAGGGTGGTATAATTGCTGGAATTGGTTTGGTTTTACTTTTATGGTCTGTAGTTAAGTTGTTAAATAGTGTGGAAGACACATTGAATGATATTTGGAAAATCTTGTATCCAAGATCTTTCATAAGAAAATTCAGTAACTATTTATCAATACTTTTTTTAGCCCCTTTGGCATTAATAGTTTCTAGTGGAGCAACCCTTTTTGTAAAACTTCAATTGGAAACACTCTCAGAGAAATTTCAAATATTGGGAATTCTTGCAGCAATTATCTCGATTATACTGCAATTTCTTCCTTATGTAGTGAGCTGGTCACTTTTTTTATTGATGTATATAATTATGCCAAATGTAAAAGTTAAATTTAAAACTGCGTTTTATGCTGCAGTAATTGCAGGAAGCATTTATCAAGTTACTCAATACTTATTTGTAACATTCCAAGTTGGAGTTGCTAGTTATAACGCTATTTACGGCAGTTTTGCTGTCCTTCCATTATTTCTTTTTTGGATACAGATTAGTTGGATAATATTTCTTTTTGGTGCCGAAATTTCTTTTGCTTTACAAAATATTAGTCATTATGAATTTGAAGCGGATTCAAAGAATATCAGCATAAAACAAAAGAATATTATCTCCTTAGCTATTGCTCATCTAGTGATAAGAAACTTTAAAGAGGGAGAAACCGCTTTAACTGAAGAAGAAATAGCCTTTGAATTGGGAATTCCGATCTTATTAACTAAGACAATAATTTCAGAATTTATTGAAACAAAATTATTTATTAGAGTTGCATCAGAAAATGAAGAGATCTACGCCTATCAACCAGCTAAAGACATAGACTTATTTACAATACAATATGTTCTTGAAACTTTGGACGGAAGAGGATCTAATGATATACCCATCAATAACACTGAAGAATTAACGGTAATAAAGGAATCTCTAAAAAGTTTTTCATCAATAATTAATGACTCTTCAACAAATAAAAAGTTAATGAATATTTAGTTAATTCTATTTTTCTTAGGTTGAAAAATGTTCTCATTACCATTAAAAAAATCATTATAGAGATACATAATAATCAATCGAATTAATTTGGTAATAGAGATTTCTTTCCATATTTTTGGATCAGTAAGACAGTATCTTTAGAAGTAGTTGTAGAAGTAGATTAAGTTTAAATTCAATCCTTCCCCATATTTTCAAAGCTCTGTCAATTTTTTTTAATATTTATCAAAGGAGCATCTGTTATGGCAGAGCGAATTCAAGGAACCGTAAAATGGTTCAACAGTTCAAAAGGTTATGGTTTTATTTCACAAGAAAATGGTGATGATGTATTTGTACATTTTCAGTCAATTATCTCTGATGGTTATAAAACTTTAAATGATAACGACAAAGTTGAATTTGTAGTTTCTGAAGGACAAAAAGGTCCTCAGGCAAGTGAAGTTAAAGTTATTGGCTAAATATTTAGTTAAACTTTTTAGCTAGGCAAAGCCCCTATATTTAGGGGCTTTTTTATTTATAATCATTGGCTAAGATTTGTATTTAACTAATTTGGGCATTATTATGAACATAACTTTTTATTTCCAAACTAACTAAAATATTTGACTATGCTTTTTAGATTCAATAATTTTGTAAGGCATGACAGTATCTTTAAAATTAGTTTTAGAAGTTGATTTAAATTTTATTTATCCTTCCAAGCATTTTCAAAGCTCTGTCAAATTTTTTTTAACAATCTAAGGAGCATCTGTAATATGGCAGAGCGAATTCAAGGAACCGTAAAATGGTTCAACAGTTCAAAAGGTTATGGTTTTATTTCACAAGAAAATGGCGAAGATGTATTTGTACATTATAAGTCAATTATTGGTGACGGATACAAAACCTTAAACGAAAATGATAAAGTTGAATTTGTAGTTACTGATGGCGAAAAAGGTCCTCAAGCTGCAGAGGTAGAAGTCATAAAATAAAATTTTACAATTTTTTATTTACTAAGCCATCTCAAAAGGATGGCTTTTTTTTAAAAGTAAATTCCAACTAGTTATAATCTTAACTCTTTTCTCCTTCATTTCTTTAAATGCCTTTTTAGAATCATTCTTATCAATATTAACGCCGCGAACAGCATCTTTAATTACAAAAGTAGTAAAGCCTTCAATTACTGAATCAAGAGCAGTAAACTTTACACAGTAGTCCGTTGCTAAACCAGTAACATATACTTTTTTTATATTTTTCTTTTTTAAGTATTCGCCAAGCCCGGTGGATGACTTATGATCATTATCATAAAATCCGCTATAGCTGTCAATTTCTGGATTTGTGCCTTTTTTAAATACTTTAAACTTTTTGCCCAAATTTAAGTCATCATGAAAACGAGAACCTTTTCTTCTTTGCACACAATGATCCGGCCATAAAACTTGAGTAATCCCATTTAACTTAATTACATCATAAACTTTTTTATTCTTGTGGTTTGAAGCAAAACTTTTATGATTCTTTGGATGCCAATCCTGAGTAGCGATAATAAAATCAAATTTATCAGATATTACCAATTTATTAATTACCGGAATTACTTCATTACCATTTTTAACTTCTAGTGCACCGCCTTTACAAAAATCATTTTGTACATCTACAATAATTAATGCTGATTTCATGAATTCCTTTTACCTAATTTTATCAATCCCCAAGACTTGTTTTGCAAGATTTATAACCTTCTCATTCCCTGTATGTTTTCCGGTGACATCTGATAGTTTAATTGTCGAAGTCCAGTCATGACCATAAGGAGCAGCTGAAGTCATTTTTATTACAATGTTCAGAGGTTTTACACCAGGAATATCATTAGATAAATTAGTGCCAATACCATAAGATGTATTTATCATTTTTTTAACTTTACCTTCAATACTCTTTACTTTTTCAAAATTTAATCCGTCAGAAAAAACAATAGTTTTTAATTTAGGATCTATCCGCAAATTTTTATAATGCATTACCAAGTCTTTAGCAAACTCAACCGGATCGCCGGAATCTTGCCTTACCCCATCAAATAATTTTGCATACATTGTATCAAAAGCGTCGAAAAATGTTTCGCTTGTAAACGTATCCGAAAGAGCAATCCCTAAATTACCATGATAAATATCTACCCAGCGACCAAGAGCAATTGAGTTAGCCATAGTAAAGCCATACTTTGCTGCATGAAACATAAACCATTCATGGGCTTGCGTTCCAATAGGAGTTAATTTCAATTTATGTGCAAGATGTACATTGCTGGTCCCAATAAATGATTTTGGGGCAAAGTGCTTGAATGTTGTTACCACACTTAAATGATTTTGATATGAATATCTCCGCCTAGTTCCAAAATCTGCAAACTTTGCTCCAAGTTTCTCAAATTTTTTCGCCTTACTAATATTTATTTTTTCAATCGAAACTGGACTGCTGATTTTTGTATTAGTAAGCTCAAAATAAAGTTCGGAAATAAGCGAAAGAATTGGTACTTCCCATAAAATAGTACGGTACCAGTATCCTTCAATATTAACAATTAACTTATTTCCCTTTTGCCTTATAGTTACTTCATTAGAATCAAATCTAAATCCTTTTAAAAAATCAATATATACGGGATCAAAAAAGTAACATTTTTCTCGGAGAAATTTTTCCTCTTCAGTAGTTAATTGAAGCAAAGTAAAATCAGTGATTTCTTTTTTTAATGCTTTCCCAAACCCTTTTGGAAAGTTATCTGTATTACGATTAATAAATTGATATTTAACTTTTGAATGTGGATATAATTTCATCACAGCATTCTGCATTGTAAATTTATACAAATCGTTGTCCAAGATTGAATGGATCATTTTATCCTTCAGAATAATTTTTCAATATAATAAACATTAATTTCAGTTAGATTATTATATCATATATATATTTCTACTAACTTTATTAAATTCCTTTAATAAAAAATAACAATTAATCGGAAACAAAATGAATCTTAAATATTTAGTGATCATATTTATTGTTGCTGTTTCTACCTTTGCACAAACAGTCAACTTAAAAATTATAGAAACCAGCGATGTACATGGTGCAATTTATCCGTATAACTTTACTGCAGATAAGCCCTCAAATAATTCACTTGCACAAGTTTATACTTATGTTGAAAATGAAAGAGCAAAGGCGAACCAGTCCATTATTTTACTGGATAATGGAGATATTCTACAGGGTGATCCGGCAGTTTATTATTACAATTTTGAAAAAACAGATACAACTCATTTGCTTGCACGAGTAATGAATTATATGAAATATGATGCTGCAACTGTTGGGAACCATGATATTGAAACCGGACACCCAGTTTATGATAAATTTAATAATGAATTGAATTTCCCTTGGATGGCAGCAAATGCTATTAATACTGAAACCGCTGAAACTTATTTTACACCATATTCAATTATTATTAAAGACGGTATTAAGATTGCTATAATGGGAATGATAACACCGGGAATTCCGAATTGGCTTCCAAAAAATATTTGGTCGGGCATTGAATTTGAAGATAAAATTCTGACAGCAAAGAAATGGGTGCCAATAATTAAAGAAAAAGAAAATCCGGACATACTAATTGGACTATTCCATGCTGGTGTTGATTATTCATATGATAATCAAAGTGCTGATTCACCTAGGAATGAAAACGCTTCTCGATTAATTGCTGAACAAGTCCCCGGATTTGATGTTGTATTTGTTGGTCACGATCATCATGAATGGAATTTTAAAGTTGCAGATACAAAAGGTGATTCAGTTTTAATTTTAGGCCCCGCTTCACGCGCAAATAGTGTTACAGTTGCCAATGTTAATTTGGAATTTGATCCTAAAAATAATACTTGGAATAAAAATATTGACGGAGAAATTATCAACGTTAAAGAAATTTCCCCTGATGAAAAATTTCTAAAGACTTTTTCACAAGAATTTGATGAAGTAAAAAAATATGTCTCACGACCAATCGGTGAATTTACAGAGACTGTTTCAGCTAAAAATTCACTATTTGGCAATTCATCTTTCGTTGATTTAATTCATAAAATTCAGCTTGAACTTACAGGTGCTGATATTTCATTCACCGCCCCACTCTCTATTCATTCAGAAATATCTAAAGGTGATGTATATGTTAGGGATATGTTTGATCTTTATCGATATGAAAATTTACTTTACACGATGGAATTATCTGGTCAAGAAGTATTAGATTATCTGGAATATTCTTATGCGGCTTGGTTTAATACAATGAAGACTGAAGATGATCATTTGCTAAAATTTAAAAAAGATGAAAATGGTGATTTGATTCTGTCAAAAAGGAGCAATGCGCCAATGTTAGACAACCGTTACTATAATTTTGACTCTGCAGAAGGAATAAAATATATTGTAGATGTCACCAAACCTGAAGGAAATAGAATCACAATAACCGAAATGGATAATGGTACCCCATTTGATAAAACAAAAATTTACAAGGTTGCCGTTAATAGCTACAGAGGCAATGGTGGTGGCGGACATCTGGTAAAAGGTGCTGGAATTCCAAAAGAGGAGCTAACTACAGAGAGTTATTGGTTCAACAGAAAAAGATTTACGATATTATATGATGAAGTGGATAGAAGAACAAAAAATTGTTATGCCAGATGAAAATATGAATTGGGAAATTATACCTGTAGATTTTGCTGAAGTAGCAAAGAAAAGAGACTACAATTTGATGTTTGGAGAAAATTAATTTGCTAAATCAGTGTCTAAATTTTTTAATTAGCTAATAACAGATTTATGAATAAACTGAGGAGAATAATTATGGCAGACTCAAAAGTAAAAGTAGTTAATAACAGTATTGCCGGAGGTTTATGGTTTGGCGGCTGGTTGTTCACAATAGGATTTTTAAAGCTGACCTTTTTTAAAGGATTTTTAGCAATTATTTTGTGGCCTTACTATTTAGGATTGTACTTTGGAGTTCCTTGCGAAAATATTATTAAATAAAGGAGAAGATAATATGGGTATTTTTTCTAAAAAGGAATACAAGGGAAGATTAATTTGGGAGCATATAAAGAATGAAAATGGCCCGCAGAGATCGCAAAGAGCAAAAATAACCGGCGGATGGCTTTTTTGCGTTCAGCAAGAACTTGGAAGCGGTGTAACATTTATTCCAGATCCAGAACACAAATGGAATGGAAGTTCTAAGTAAACATATTATTGTCATTCCTGTTTTCGCTGTTTCTTTGCGGAATACCGGAATCTAATAAGTTAAGATGCCGGTATTCTAAAGTAATGAAACCGGCATCAGGAAAATTAAGGTTGGGCTTTGCAGTTAAGTATTATTTATTCCATTTTTTAATAGTTACTTCCCCTCCAACACATTTAATTGTTATTTTTGCCCCGCCCCCATTTATTTTGTAAGTAGCATTTATTTCATCATCACTAATGTTAAAAGTAGTTGCTTCAAATTCTGATCTTACCAATCGGTCGGCATCTTTCTCTTCTATCTCATCGCTTTCTAAGGTTAAATATATTGTTGCTTTAGCCGAAGATGGTATTTTTAATTCCATATTTCCACCAGAGGTCTCTAAAAACGATTCGGTTTTTAACTTTGGATCTAATTCAGCAGAAACATGTCCACCTAAAGTAACAGCCTCAATACTTCCAGAAATATCTTCTAAATTAATATGACCACCCATAGTCTTGGCTTCTACATTACCTGAAGCTCCTTTCAAATTTAAGTGTCCGCCATAAGTTTCCATTTTTGCTGAACCGGAAACTGTTTCCATTGAAATATGACCACCGTAAGTGAATACATTTGCATTACCGCCAACATCTCCAACGTTAATATTTCCACCATGAGTTTTCGCTGCTAAATCTGAGGAAACGGTCCCGACACTTATATTTCCGCCATATGTATCAACTTCTGTTTTACCGCTTTTAACATTCCCAAGGGAAATATTTCCACCATTTGTGTGCAACTTTATCTCTCCAACAACATTTTCACCCGATATATTGCCGCCATTAGAACTAACCCTGACTTTACCATTAACACTTTTGAAGCTTACATTTCCACCATCTGTTTCTGCATCGAAATTACCATAAATATCATTTCCAACATTAATATTACCGCCGGTTGTTTTTAAATCGAAATTAAAATTGCTCGGTGCATTTACTTTAAGTAAAACACTATTTTGCCATCCGTCTTCTAGTTCCAAATGAAATTTAATTGTGTTCCCTTTTTTCTCTGCAATTAATTCTTCAAAATTAAATTTTTTCTTTGATACCACTTCAATTCTTACTTCATCTTTATCCCAAGTTTCAACATTAATGTTGCCCGGATCAATACTTACCTTCAAATTCTCCCCTGCTTTGGCAGGAAATGTTTTTACAATATTGTCCTTATTTTGTGCTGAAACAGCTAAACTAATAATCATTAGTATAGATAATATTTTTAGAATTATTTTTTTCATTTTATTTACCTCCCAGTAATAATTTTTCCGTTTTAATTTTTACAACTTCGTTATCTTCTTTTGGCAGTTCATTTTCCAATTTTGTTTTTATGCTGTCGTTTATTATCTGTGTTTTCGAATTGATTGCCAGCAGGGCATTGATTGCCAGTATTCTATTTGCAGCATTATTATCATTTTCTAATGTAAAAAGAATGGCATCTCTAATTTTATCATTATAAGGGAAATTTATCAACGCTCTTAAAGCCCCTTTTCTTACGCCTGGATTTTCATCTGTTTTTAATGAGTGAATAAAAGCATCTTTTATTTTACTATCGGGATCAAAATCTTTCGGCATAAATTCAGTAATACTATTTGAAGTTCTAATTTTAAATCCTGGGTTTTCACTTGATTGGATTGCAGAAGCTAATAATTTTTGAACTATCTTATCCTCAAGTGTACCCTTATAACTAAACGGGTGTTCATTTCCAATTATAAATTCATATTCACCCGTCAATGAAAAAAAATCAGGTATGTCTAACCTTGCTATTTGAAGTTCACCCCTTTCTATTTTGTCTAAATCGATAATATTTTCAGATACCAATATTGGTGATATTTTTGAATCTTGGAAAAGTAAATAACCCACAAAAAATCCAACTAATACAAGAACAATACTTCCAAATGCTACACTATATTTTTTCGCAAACAAAAGATTGAAAGATTCTTTTACTTTTTCCAAAATAGATTTTTTCTCAGACTCAATATTGATTGAATTGAACAATCTTAACCTTACATTCTCCAAATCTCTTTCAGATAATTGTTCAGGTGATTCATTTGCAATTAGTGAATAGATCTTTTTAAGTTCGGTTAACTCCTTTGAACATTCTTCGCATTCAAGTAAATGATTTTCCAGAACAATATTTTCTTGGTCATTTAATTCATTTAGAATGTTTAATTCTAATAACTCTTTATATTTTTCATGTTTCATTGTATAACCTATCAAGTATATCTACATTTCTAAAATTGGTTTTAAGCAAGCTCTCAATTTTCTGGATGAAGTAAAAAGATAACTTTTTATTGTTCCTTCTGTGCAATTCATCATTTCTGAAATTTCCTTAATCTTAAAACCCTGGTAATACTTTAACGTAAATGCCATTTTCAATTGTTTGGGTAGTTTATCCAACTCGTTTTTTATCAAGTTAGCAGTTTCATTCTCTAATATTGCATGATCCGTTCTTTCTTCACTTTCAATTATGTTTGCATAGGAAAATGAATTTTCATTTTCGTCATCATAATTATTGAGCAGTTCATGATCTCTAATTTTAGCTTTTCTTTTAAACTCTATACAAACGTTAATTGTAATTCTGTATAACCAAGTTGAAAATTTACTTCGTGACTGAAAATTCTTTAATCCCTTATAAACCCTTATAAATACTTCCTGATAAATATCATCAGCTTCATCTTTATCATTTCTGTAAGAGTAAGCAATATTGAGCACGAGACGGTCGTATCTCTTCACAAGTTCTTCAAAGGCTTTATTGTCACCTTTCTTCGCTCTGGCAATTAATTGATTATCGTCTTGCATTCATTCCTATGGTTTCTATTTAATTAGACCAACGAAATAAAAAAAGGTTGTGATGAAAAGTACATAAATAATTCTCTAAGTACTTAAGTGGAAATTTATTTAGACTTTATAAGAAAAGACTAAATTCCAAACAAATATTGAAATTTAACAAAATATTGCTGATCAGTATTTTTCACTTCATTTATCTCGTAGTATTTTTGATAATTGCTTGTAGCCCCAGCATAGAATGTAGTAAAGGCACCAAGTTTATAACTGAATAAAGGATAAATTCTAAAGGTTTTATCGAATGAATTGTATTGAAGAATAGTTCGGAAAAAAGCCTCAGGTGAAAATTGATAGATTGCAGTTGTTCTGAAAATATTGCCATCGTAGTAAAGTTCATCTGTCTTTCTGTTTCTTAATCCGGCTCTGTTATAAGAAAATCCAATATTTAAGTGTGCATTTGGTTTAATAGTAAGTGATGCGCCCAAGTTATGACCAAAACCCACTGATGGATCATCTCCTCTGTAAATAAACTTTCCGTAACTTCCATCGAAATTAATGGAAAGACCCTTAATTGGTCTTGAGTTTATAAATGCAATAACCCTGTTCACATTATTAAATTGCTTTCCTTTAAACTTTTCGTTGTTTACAAGCAGGTAATTTATATATATACTTGTCTGGGATTTAAATTGAAAGTAAATTGATGGTCGTAAGCCAACATCTTTAATAATTCCCTCATAATTGTGTTTTACACTTGTTTCTAATTGGATATCCCAATTATCAATGAAAGAATTTTCTGGATAAAAATTAACCTCATGACTCATAAAATGTTCATGAAAATTATTTGAGTTAAAAAGTCCGTTATAGGTTTGGTACGTTGGCGAAAAATGATTAGATACAAAATCAAATTCATAATGTTTTTGAGAGTGACTAAGCACTAAATGAATTCCGCTACCCGTATACTCTTCACCATCTAAATTAGCAGTTTTATCAGAGCTTCCAAATTTTCTGTCAGTTTCAATCGCAACTGAATCATAAATTTCTTTAGTTTGGGATAAAAAACCCTCACCTTCAAAATTCCAGTTTCCCCAAAATATATAATTCCAGTCAATCCCAAATATGTAGTTATAGCCATCATCTAAATTTCGACTCATCACTAATCCGCCAATATAATTCTCATCTCCAAAATCGTAACGGAGTTTGCCAATATTTGCAAAAGAATTTTTATTTGTTTCGGCAGTATTACTTTCTTCTTCACCTGATACAACAAATACTGTATTTCTATCAAAAGCTCCTAGGTACATATATGAAAGAGCCCCTGATTTACCAATTATTCTGCCGGCAGCAAGTGGATCATTTATTGATCTAGAATAATACATAGGTGTTTGCAGCAATTCATTGCCGATCAGAAAGAAAGGTCTTTTCTCCTCATAATAGAGTGCAAAAGTAGTATTTACACTTATCTGTTCAGCATCAGATTCTATTTGAGAAAAATCGGGATTAATAACTGCATCAAGAGAAAAACTTGGACTAGGCGAATACTTAATACCTCCGCCTATTCTTCCTTCTAAATTATTGTAATTATATTCTGAATTGGGATTATTAAAGTCGGATAAATTTCCACTATATTGTCCGATAACATAAGGCAAAAGTTCTATTGAAGACCCAGATTTAATATTTTTTAGACCATTTATACTTCCATATTGTAACAGAAAACTTGGAATATCTTTATCAAACTTTGCCCACGAGACTTGAGTTCTGCTGCTTCTTGGAATTGTTCTAACTACATTAAATTTCCAATTAGGATATTCAACTTCTTCAAAGGAAAGACTTTTGAATGGAATAGCCATTTCAGCAGTCCATCCTGAATCATTTATTTCAGCAGCTCCAAACCATGTAAAATCAAAACTTATATCTTCCCCGTTTTGTGTTGCCATAAGGTCGCCTTGAATACCAAAAGGATTAAGTGCAATTTCATAAGATTTTTGCGCATCACCATATGTATCAAGTAAAACGATTACATAATCATCTTGAAAGATTTTATCTCTTTCAGAAAGATTTGCTCTAATTTCAGAAGGTTTGGAATCAAAACAAATAAATCCGAAGTAAAGGTATTCGTCATCATATAAAGATTTTACAATTGTTCTCTCCTTAGCAGGAGTATTGTCTCCTGGATTTATTTCAAATTTGATCTCTATAGGATCAGCTAGCAACCATAGAGGATTATTCATTTTACCATTAATATTAATTTGTCTATCTATTTTATTAATATTGATAACTGGCTTTTGAGTGGTTTGAGCAATTATATTAAGTTTAAATAAAATTATGAAAATGAATAAGTAACGTAAAATCATTAGGTTGCCAAGGAAATTAAGAGAAAACTATAAGTATTATGGTAAACGTAACAGAATTTATTTTATTGTACTAATAAATGAGTATGGCTTTTAGACGATATCTATCTTAAAAAGTTAATGAATATCCGTTTTTATTTTGCACCGCAACATATATATATGTTTATCTTATATATGCTGCTTTCATAATATCATCAAGTGATTTTAATTGTTTTGGGGGATTTAATTGTTCTGCTAAGTGGTTATAAATTTTTAATCTTATCTGTCTAGCTTGTTTTCTGTCAATTCTATCAAATGAATGTCCGCCTGGAATATCTCTAAATATTTCATAATCAAATTTCTTTCCATCAGCTTTTAATGATTTAATAAGATGTTCAACTTCTAAAACATTTACATCATCATCATTTGTGTTGGTGTGAATAAGCAAAGGTGTATTTTGAAATTTATGTGTCTGCCAAGCCGGCGATCTTTTTCTATATTCTTCAACATTTTCGTATGCAGTTTGACCTATATGATAATCAGCTGAGTATAATTCTCGATAATCTTGAGTTTGATAACCCATTCTTGCTATAAGGTCACTTACAGGAACACCTGCAAAAGCTACTTTGTAATTATCCGGATGTTCAAAAATATTCATTAATGTTATTAATCCACCATGACTCCATCCAATTATTCCAACACGATCTCCATCTATAAAACTGTAATTGTCAATCATATACTTTCTGCTGATATCTACATCTTCAACCTCTAATCCACCGTAATCAATTCTCTCATAAACTGTTTTCCCATAGCCAGTACTGCCTCGGTATTCGGCTGCAACAACAATATATTGCTGCGCAATAAGTTCTTTAATTATGTGCGTGTAATATGTTGTAAAATTTGAGTGAACACCACCATGAGGAAAAACAATTAGTGGATAATTTTTATTGTAATCAATTCCTTTCGGAATAAAAACATATGCCCAAAATTTTAAGGGATTTTTTGCGCCTTGTGCTGTTGTGTCCTTAATTTTCCATCTTGGCGGTCCAGCTAAATAAACCTTATCAATAAAAGCTACATCCCCAACTCTTTGGTACCAGATAATATCATCAACTTTCTTCTCAATAACATCGAGTCGATGACCCAAATTTTCGTTATCCTTTTCTAATCTTTCAAATATTTTATTAGTCCCTTTTTCTTCTTGAGCATCTAATTGGGGGTTATAAAAAGCAACGAACGTAAAGAATAAAAAACTAGCTAAATATTTCATTTCAATCCTCTTTTATTTGGAAAGAATCTCCTTCAAAAATAATAAGAAGTAAAAATATAAGTCTACTATTATAAAATAATTATAGTTTTTCCTTTCTAATCCATCTCCAACTATTTTGATCACTGTCAAAAATTATTTCAAAATAATCAGATTGAACTGATTCCTTATTATCTTTATCAACTGCTGTAAGCCAAATGATATTGTTACTTTTAATATTTATAAGTTCATTAAGTTTAGTACTTCTTACGGTAAATGGGAAATACATTGATCTTACGGAATTCGGTGTAGATATATAATATAAGTTATAGCCAACAAGATCAGGTTCTTCATTTTTAAGCCAAGACAGTTTTAAGTTTCCTGTACTGTCTTTAACAATCACAATTGGTTGGGGTTTAGAGGGAGGAGTATTTAAATAGATATCTTTGAATAGAATATTCAATACTATTTTATTGTCTTTTTCCTCTTTTATTTTAATTGCAAAATCTATTTCAGCCTTATTATTACTCATTGGATTACTCACTGGAGAGATTAGGTTATTGTAATCTAGATTAAAAGCATCAAACTCATCCCCCCAAGCTGAATTATCTCCATAAACCTCCTGATATGCAGCATAATTTATATTTTTATACTTACGACCAAAACTCAATTCAGTTTTGCCAAAACGACTTGGTATTGTCTTAAATAATTTTTCATCTTTTTCATTAATCTCAAAATTCCAATTACCGTCAGCGCATTTCACAGTAATCTTTGGGTAGAATCCTTTTGCATTTTCAATATGGTATAAAAACATACCCTGACTCTTAGCCCAATCATGTTTACTTATTCTTTGATGATTTTCAATAACATACCATTCATCATTGCTTAACATTATTCTTCCGGCTTCTCCAGTAGTAATATAATCATCCAATTCAATTTTTGAATTCTCATTTAATGGAATCTCTTTGTATTTCAACCATCCTAATTTATTTCTTTCCCACGAATGCATTCCACGACTAGCATTCCAAACCGGACCGCCAGTCATTAAAGCTAAATTTGTTACATTTTCAATATGAAAAGCCCCGAATAAAAAATGCCCAAACTCATGAGCAAGAACATATTTTGTATAATTGTATCCATTATTTCCGCCGCGTGATTGAATACCGGAACCTTTATCTAATCTTCCAGTCGCAATTTTTACACCATCATTTGTAATAAATTCTTCATTGAGATAAAGGTGTGCAATACCAGTCCAGCTGTTATTAAAAAAAAGGTGATCCTCAAAATTTCTGTAAAGAATAAAAATCATGTCAACTTTTCCATCGGGTTTATTTACAAACTTGCGGCCATCTCCTTTTGACCAATTATCATATTTTGAAAAATCAATTTCCTCATCAAGATTAGTCAGAATCTCTGAATTTACTTCGCCTATTGATTTATAATGTGACTGGCTGTATTGTGGAACAATTACCTTGGGATAGACATCGCCATATAGCAAAAAATCTCCGCCAGACATTTCGTAAAAATAATGCGTCATATTTTGATGGGGGAACTCTAGAATGGTTGTTTCATTCAAAAGTGTTTTAGTCCATGCAGGCAATACAGTTTTACTAAATTCCCATTCCTTGCTTTCTTTTGTAGTATCATCCTTAAATACAACATTAATTATAAGTGTCCGCAACTCACCATTTGCTGTAACATGTTTACCTTTATTATCAAGTTCTTTCTTAGTTTTAAATAATATTGCACTATCGGGATAAGTGTTTGACCTAATAGGATTATAGACACATGAAACTGTTAGCAAAACAAGAAAAAATAGAAGAAGAAATAAGTGCCATATATTTTTTTTCGAAATCATAAATCGTATTTAGATTCTAAATCCTGTAGACTAAATTCAAATGCATCATTTTCCAATTCGTCTATATCATCAATTAAAGATTCCACAGATTTTTTATCGAACGTTGTTGTTTTGTAAATATCAATTAAATATTTAATAGTATCATAACCTAGGTTGTTGAAATCCAATTCCTTTGCTTTTAGAAATTTTTTCTCAGCCATTATAAAATCTTTTCGTTCATAATAGTATATTCCTGAGTAGTAACTAAAAAGGCTTTCAAAGAATTTGGAACCATTAAAATTAGGTGGATTATTTAATAATTCCACTGACTCATTATTCTCAAGGAATAAATTCCGCTTAAACTTAATAATCTTGTTCGTCAGACTCGGATCCTGCAGAAACTGATTTGCAATTAACTTAGTATTTCCCTCTAGAGTATTTGCAATTTCTTTTGCTATCTCTTTATCATCTAACATAAGATAATTTAATAAATGATTTAACCTATTATTGTTGTAAACCCATGGAAATATTTCTGCTCTATCTGTTAAAAGGGTATCATAGATCTGATTAGATTTTTCATAATCTCCAACCATATTAAAGTAACTAGCCTTTAAATAAGGATATATTTCATTATCCTTATCAGCCATAATAATCTCTCCTGCTTCTTTAATTCTGAACAGATTTATTAATTCATAACAATACCAATTTGAAAAATGAGAATTATTTGGAAATTTATCGTACATACTTTTAAGAATTGGTATAGCATCAAATTTATTGTTTTCAAGACGGGCATATAGTTCTGCGAGGATCATCGTTGCTTGCCATTTTGAAAGATTTCCTTCATTCATAACTTTATGCAAATACTCAATCCCAAGCTTTCTATCACCTGAAAGGCCTAAAATTCCTGCTATAAATTCAGTAAATCCTCCCATTCTATCTACGTAATAATTCATCATTCCTAAAAGTAAATAAGCATCCGTATAATTTGGATTTTCCTTAATAACTTCTTGAAGAATATTTCTGCCATCTTTCCCTCTGCTGAATGCAGATGACCAGGATCTGTTTACACCATAAAGTCGTCCCATTAAACCATAAATACTTCCAAGGTAAAAACGGTCATGAATTGATAAATTCATATCTTCATAATCTTCGTATTTCTCAATAAATTTTTCTGTGTAGGTAATCATTTTTTGATTTAATGAATCTCTTAATGCCCTTCTATTTTGGTAATTTACTTTATTCAATTTATCAATATTATGAATTAGCTCAATATTTAAGTAAAGATAATTATACTTCAGATCATCAGTATTTTTGTAATGAGATTTAAGAAGTTGGTTAGCTTTATCGAATTGATAGTTTAATCCAAGCTCCATTATTTCGTTATCTACCGGGGTTGGTTTTCCGTTTGCAAGAATTAATGAAGTGAATATAAAATATAAAATTGTCTTTCTAATCATGTAGACTCTAAAATTAGTTTTTATTGTATTAACTCTTGAAATTTGATTTTATACATTAATTTACAAAGTAGATTCAAATTATTATGATATTTCTTTAGTTTAAGTAAATTAATTGAAATTTTATCGAAAAGTGTAAAGGAAGAATTTGTTATTTTTTGTCAGTTAAAGCTTTAAATGCAACTGCAAATAATTTGATCTGTTTAAGCATTGAGCCCAATCCATTTTTACGTGTGGGAGATAAGTGCTTGTCAATTCCTATTTTATTAAGAAATTCTGGAGGTGAGGATAAAATATCTTCAGGTTTTTGATTTGAGTAAACTTTTATTAGCATTGCGACTAAACCTTTTACAATCATAGCATCACTGTCGCCTTTAA
Organism: uncultured Ignavibacteriales bacterium; assembly: GCA_963710615.1. Lineage (GTDB taxonomy): Bacteria > Bacteroidota > Ignavibacteria > Ignavibacteriales > Melioribacteraceae. The sequence continues at coordinate 379,070 of CAVQBF010000001.1, read as the reverse complement.
TGACCATTTTTCCATCATTTAAACTTGCATGCATCCAAACTTGAGATTGACAGCCTGATATTTTATTCTTTTCAATTTTAATTTTGGGATCAAGCTCACCAAGTTCTTTACCCATTTTAATGAGTAATAAGTACTTATCATCCCATTCTTCAAGTTCAGTAAATTGGTTTACAATATTGTTTTGTTCTTCTTTTACTGACATTAATACATCCTAATAACTAATGTTTCTTTTTTGATTTTTGATAGAATTGTTAAAAAAAATACATTTTTAAGCAATAAATATAACTAAATAATTAATTTTTATCAGAATGGCGTTTTTGAAGATTTGAGATTACATCTGAAAATTCAATTTCTTGATCGGCAAACATAACTAATAAATGAAATATTAAATCTGAAGCTTCATTTATGATTTCCCCCTTACCTTTATTTTTTGCTGCTATTACTGATTCTATTGCCTCTTCACCCACTTTTTGAATTATTCTATCACTACCACGTTTAAATAATGTTGTTGTATAAGAGTTCTCTGGTAAGTCACTTTTTCTTTGCTTGATTAATTTAAAAAGATAATCTAAAAATTTAGTATTGTCTTTATCCACTTCAGCAAAACATGAGTATGAGCCTGTGTGGCAAGTTGGACCATCCGGTTTTGCATAAATCAACAATGTGTCATTATCACAATCTGAATCAATTGATACAACATTTAAATAATTGCCTGACGTTTCTCCTTTAAGCCAAAGTCTATTTTTTGTCCTGCTAAAAAAAACAACCTTTTCTTTTTCAATAGTTTTACTTAATGCTTCTTTATTCATGAACCCAAGCATTAAAACTTGATTTGTGGTTGAATCGACAATAATTGAAGGAACTAAACCGTCTAGTTTCTCAAAATTTATTTTTTCTATTTCAATCATAATCTTACGCTGATATTATTTTGATATAAATATTTTTTTAATTCTGATATTTCTAATTCTTTATAGTGAAATAAACTTGCCGCCAAGCATGCATCAACATTTGCCTGGTTGAATGCATCAACAAAATGATCTTTTGTTCCTGCTCCACCTGAAGCAATAACAGGAATTGTTAACTCTTTAGTTAAAATTTCTAGAAGTGGGATATCAAATCCAGTCTTAGTTCCATCTTGATTCATTGAAGTTAACAATATTTCACCTGCTCCAAGTTCTTCTACTTTTCTGCACCAAGGGATTGTTTCTAACTCCGTTTCTTCTGTACCACCCTTAACAAATATTTTATGGATATTACCAGTTGTCTTTGAATCAATTGCAGCAACAATTGCCTGGCTTCCAAATTTTTTTGATGCCTCGGATATTAGATTAGGATTTTTTACGATTGATGAATTTAAAGAAACTTTATCAGCACCTGCATTCAATAACTTATCGATATCCTCTAATTTTGAGATTCCTCCGCCGACAGTAAATGGAATTCTTATTACCTTCGAAACCTCTTCAACTAATTCTACTAATGTTTTACGCCTTTCGAGGGTAGCAGTAATATCTAAGAAAACAATCTCATCGGCACCTTCTATGTAATATCTCTCAGCGAGTTCAACAGCAGAACCAGCCTCACGAAGGTCAATAAAATTAGTCCCTTTAACCACTATTCCATCTTTTACATCAAGACATGGGATTATTCTTTTACAGAGCAATTTTTGCCAACTCCTCTAAATTTATTTTATTTTCATAGATAGCTTTACCAATAACAATCCCTCTTAGCGGAAGTTCAGCTAACCTAAAAATATCATTTATGCTGCTAACCCCTCCGGATGCAGTTAATTTTATTTGAGCAAATTCTTTAATTATTTCAGTATACAGTTTTAAATTAGGTCCAGTAAGCATACCATCAACTGCAATATCGGTACAAAGAAAGTTTTGAACATCAAACTTGCTGCAATATTTAATATGATCAAATAAATGAACATTCGAATTTTCTGTCCAACCTTTAATTCTAATATTATAATTCAAAACATCTGTAGCAATAATTATCTTGTTCGGATTAATACTATCAAAAATACTCTCGAATTCATTTTTATCTGTGATAGACAATGAACCGATAATTATTCCGTCCATCCCAATTCCGTTTAAAGTCTCTACATCTTTTTTAGTTCTAATACCACCACCAAATTCTATCTTTATATTTGTTTCGTTTTTTATCTTTTCCAGAATTTTTAATGTATTAATATTCCCATCTTTTGAACCAGAGAGATCAACTAGGTGCAACCATTCAAAGCCCAGTTCGTCGTAAATCTTTGCTTGTTCAAGTGGAGTTTTGCTGTAATTTACAACTGAGTTGTATTCACCTTTTGAAAGCCTTACAACTTTTCCATCGATTATATCTATTGCTGGGATTATTAACATAAGTCTATAAAATTTTTTAATAGATGAAGTCCGGCATGACCCGATTTCTCAGGATGGAATTGAACACCATAAAAATTATTTTTCTTTAATGCTGCACTAAAAATTATTCCGTAGTTAGTAGAAGCAATTGTATATTCTGTTACCGGTACGTAAAAAGAATTCGCAAAGTAAAAGTTTTCTCCACTTTCTATATTAGTAAAAAGATTATTTCGATTTTTATATTCAACTTGGTTCCAACCCATGTGAGGGACTTTAACTTGAGTACTATCAAATTGTTTTACAACGGTTTGCACAACATCCAAACATTTAGTATTTCCTTCTTCCGAAAATGTGGCCAATAACTGCATTCCAAGACAAATCCCTAATAGAGGCTTCTCTGTAAACTTAATTGATTCAATAATGGATTGTTCATTTAATTTACTCATTGCCGAACCAGCTTCACCAACACCTGGAAAAATAATTTTATCAGCAGAAATTATTTCATCACTTTTATTTGTTACAATATACTCAACATTAAAATCGTCAAGTGCATTAGCAACCGACTTTAGATTACCAGCTCCATAATCAATTAGTGCAATCATAAAATACCCTTTGTAGAAGGAATTCTTCCATTATTTCTTTCGTCCAATCTGCAAGCTTCATTAAGTGCTTTAGCAAATGACTTAAATATAGCTTCTATTTTATGGTGATCATTCTTTCCTTTCACTTTTATGTAGATATTTGCTTTTAGGCCGCTTGCTAAACCTCTAAAAAATTCTTCGGTGAGTTCAGTGGGAAATTCACCAACATTATTTCTCTTGAATTTCGCTTTGAAGTTTAAATGAAAGCGTCCTCCTAAATCAATGACACAGAGGGCAATTGATTCATCCATCGGGACATAAAAACCGTATCGCTGAATTCCTTTTTTATCACCGAGTGCTTTAAGTAACACTTCGCCAAAAGTAATACCCACATCTTCAACTGTATGATGCTCATCTACATGAAGGTCACCATCAACTCTTACTTCAAGATCAATATTTGCGTGCTTTGCAATTTGTTCAAGCATGTGATCAAAAAAACCAACACCGCTATTTATATTTGATTTACCATTTCCATCGATATTAACTTTTATTTTTATCTTTGTTTCATTCGTTTCTCTAACAATTTCGGCGGTTCTTTTTGATAATTCACTCATAAAATTTCTTTTAGTTTTTTTATAAATATTCTGTTCTCTTTTGGGGATCCAACTGAAACTCTTAAACAATCTTCCAAATTTAATTGATTGCTTCTATCTCTAATGATTACACCTTGTTTAGCTAATCTATTATAAACTTCAGTCGCATTTTTAATTTTAAATAAAATAAAATTTGCATCGGCTTTGTAAACTTTTTGCACTTGTCTTATTTGCTTCAACTCCATAACTAATTTATTTCTCTCTGAATTCAGCTTTAATACAAATTGATTTTTCTTACTTACTTTCGACAAAGCTTCCAAAACTGAGTTTGCAGTTAGTTTATTTAGATTATAAGGGGCTTTAATTTTGAAAAGTAATTTGGTGATGCTTTCATCTGCAATAGAATAACCGCAGCGAATTCCTGCTAGTCCCCATGCTTTAGAAAATGTTCTAATAATCACCAAATTCTTGTGCTTTTTTAATTCTTCCACAAATGATTTATCTTCATTAAAATCTATATATGCCTCATCAATTACAACTATGCCGTTAAAACTTTTTACAATTTTAAGGACATTCGTTTTTTTGAGTAAATTCCCGGTAGGATTATTTGGTGAACAAAGAAAAATAATTTTTGTGTTTTTCTTTAATGCATCCAGTGTTACTTCTGGATTAATTTGAAAATTTCTATTTAAGGGTACAGAAATAGTTTTTACATTGTTTACATCACAAGCTACTTTGTACATTCCATAAGTTGGATCGGGAATTACGACTGAATCCACTCCAGGTTCGCAAAATATTCTAATCAGTAAATCTATTATTTCATCTGAACCAACACCAAAGAATAGTTCTTTAGTCGAAACATTTAAGTAGGCAGCAAGTTTCTCTCTCAATTTATTTTGAGCCGGATCTGGATAACGGTTTAGCTGAAGATTATGTTCGTCTTTAATTACACTGCCTAAACTGTTTTCGTTTGCATCCAGTAATAGTCCATCCAAAAAGGAATCTCTTGCAGAAGTATATGGTTTTAATTTTAGAATGTTATTCCTAACTAACTTTTCAATCATTTCTGCAACCTAATTTTTACTGCATTTGCATGAGCCTGCAATTTTTCTGTTTCAGCCAGTTCAATTACTGTTCTGGAAATATTCTCTAATCCCTTTTTTGATAATTCTTGAAATGTAAGACCTTTCATAAATTGTTCGACTGAAACTCCTCCAATTGACCTTGCATAACCATAAGTGGGAAGTGAATGGTTAGTTCCAGAAGCATAATCCCCAACACTTTCAGGCGAATATTGACCAATAAAAACTGAACCAGCATTAACAATTTTTTTAGTGATCAGTTTAACATTCTTTACGTTAATGATTAAATGTTCGGGCGCGTAACTATTACTAAAGTCAATAGCATGCTCAATCTTATCAAAAAGGATTGAAAATGACTTTTCTAACGCTTTTTTTATAAAAGCTATTCTTTCTAATATGTTACACTGTCTATCTATTTCTAGGTTTACCTTTTCAATTAACTTTTTACTTGTTGTGCAAAGAATAACCTGAGAGTCATTTCCATGTTCTGCTTGTGATAGCAGATCTGCTGCAATATATTCTGCTTTTACAGATTCATCGGCTATAACTAAGAGTTCACTAGGGCCTGCCAACATATCAATAGCACATCCATTTGGATCAATGCTGACAAGTGCTTTAGCGGCAGTAACAAATTGATTACCTGGTCCAAATATTTTATCAACCTTTTTAATTTTGTTTGTCCCATAAGCCATCAATCCAATTGCCTGTGCGCCACCAACTTTATAAAATTCTTTTATTCCCAAAAACTTTGCAATATATAATACTTCCGGACTAATACTTTTCTTAGCGGGCGAGCATATTACAATTCTTTTACAACCAGCAATAATTGCAGGAATAGCAAGCATCATTAAGGTTGATGGCAGTATTGCCGTTCCACCGGGTATATAAAGACCAATATTTTCAATGGCTCTAAATTCTCTTGAACATTTAATCCCGGGCATAGTTTCAACTGAATATTTGTTGGGCAGCTGAAGTTGGTGGAATTTTTTAATATTAGCTGAGGCAACTCTTACTGCTCGTTTATATTCTGGTGATACTAAATTTTCACAATTATTAAATTCTTTTTGAGTTACCTTAATTTGATTACCAGTATAATCGTCAAAATTTTTGGCATATTTTAAAATACTCTGTAAACCATTAACTTTAATATCATTCAATATAGGTTGAACCGTTTGATATGTTTGGTGCATATCAATAGAAGGCCTTTGGAGTAGGGATGATTTTTGTTTTGTACTTATTTTATTATAATGAATTATTTTCATTTATTTTCCTGAATTCATGCTAGACTCAAATAGAAGTAACAATGATCTAAATGATTATATTCTCAATGGGTAATGACAAGATTCCAGATGCACCAGCTTCTTTTAAGTCTTCATTAATTGCCCAAAATTTATCTTCTTTTATTACTGCATGTACTGCATACAAACCTTCATCAGAAAGAGGTAATATTGTTGGACTTTTTAACGAAGGTATTATTTCAATTATTTTCTCAAGCGAATCCTTTGGAACATTCATCATAATGTATTTAGATTTACGGGCATTAAGTGAAGAATTTATTCTTAGCATTAACTTATCGAAAGTTGTTTTTAGTTCTGAATTTTCTTTTAACTTATTGCTCTTTATTAAAACAGCTTGTGAATCTAATATTTTAAAGGATTTCTTTAATTTGTTTAGCTTTAGTGTATTACCAGTTGATACTAAATCACATATGTAATCAGCTACGCCGAGAGCCGGTGCAATTTCTACCGATCCGCTTATCTGAATAACTTTTGCTTTAATACTATTTTGTTCAAGGTAATCTCTTAAAATTTTTGGGTAAGACGTTGCAATAGTTTTATTCTCCAATTCCTTTATATTCTTGAGCTCGTCTTTTTCCGGAATTCCGAGCATAAGAGAACATTTACCAAATCCAAGTTTTTTAACTGATTCAACTTCCAAGCCTTTTTCTAACATCACATTTTCACCAACAATACCTATATGGGCAACATTATCTTGGACATATTCCGGAATATCATCATCCCTTAGAAAGAGAACATCTAAGTTAAAATTAGATGCAGTTACAAAGAGTCTTTCTTGGAAATTCTCTATTTCAATTCCACAACTTTTTAGCAGCTGCAGCGATTTTTCGTTTAGTCTTCCTTTTTTCTGAATTGCTAACTTTAAATTTTCACTCATTATTTTCCCTAAACTAAAAAACCCCAACATTTGTCGGGGTTTTTTATTATTTAATATTATTATTAATATTACACACCGACACTCTCAAATAGTAAAAAATGATGATGCGCGTGATATGTAATTCTAAATGTTCTCATTTGAAATGTTAAAATAGTTATTTTTTATTTAAATACAAGAAAGAATTAATTCAAAATAAAAAAAATAGATTATCATTTTAAATTTATTCGCAAAAATGAATAAACTAAAATTTGCTTAAAAAATAGGGCAGCATATCACGCCAAGTCGGCCAATCATGTTTAACATCGTAACCCCACAAATCAAGCCAGTGTTGAATTCCTTTTGAGTTAAGAATATTTGATAAGTGTATAGATGAATTCGGATCTTCATAATCACCTTGGCCGGATGCAATTACTACACCTAAATTATTTCTCATTTGATTAAGATAATTTTCATCATTCACATTAGGAAGAAAATCAATAGGAGAATTATAATAAACATGATCATCATAGTGTCCGCGTGTATAATACTTTAAATCGTATACACCGCTCATTGCAATTGTGCCTCTGAACACAGCCGGAATTCTCAAAAAATGATTCATTGCATGATAAGCTCCGACCGAAGCCCCTGTTGTAATTATTGGGGCATGAGTCTGACAATTATCATATATAAATGGAACAACTTCTTCAATTACATACTGATTATATTGCCCATGACGTAAAGACTTGTGTGGTGGATACATTTCTCTATTCAACCATGATTCATTATTAATGCTATTTATGGAGTAAACTTTAAATTTACCTTCATTAATAAACCAAGCAATTGAATCAATCATCTGGAATCTTTCATATTCTAAAAAGTCAGCTCCAGCAGTTGGAAACATAAGAAGCGGGGTTCCGTAATGACCATATACAACAATATCCATGTCCTTATTCAAACTTGGACTATACCATTTGTGAATTTCTCTTTTCATTTTAACCTTTTTATTTCGTCAATTATTAAAATTAGATTTATACATTTGTAAAGTCAAGATGTAAAACTATATAGAAATTATTTATCTGAATTAAATAACTTGATTGCCTTACTAAATAGGAATAAATTTATTGTTTGTTAAAAAATAATTGAAATAGTATTAATGAATAAATTTGAATTAGTATCGAATTATAAGCCTTCGGGAGATCAGCCGGAAGCCATAAAACAATTGACTGATGGAATTCTATCTGGTGAGAAGCATCAAACTTTGCTAGGTGTTACAGGAAGCGGAAAAACTTTTACAATATCTAATGTAATTGCAAATGTTAATAAACCGACACTTATTATTTCTCATAACAAAACTTTAGCGGCTCAACTTTATTCGGAATTTAAAGGGTTTTTCCCTAACAATCCTGTTGAGTTTTTTATAAGCTATTATGATTACTATCAGCCAGAGGCTTATGTTGTTAAGCGAGATCTTTATATCGAAAAGGATTTTTCAGTAAACGAAGAAATTGACCGCTTGAGACTTAAAGCTACAACGTCATTAATTGAAGGGAGAAACGATGTAATAATTATCGCAAGTGTAAGTTGTATTTATGGTATTGGTGCACCGGATCAATATGCTCAACAAATACTCTTTCTTAAAAAAGGGGAAACAATTGAAAGAAAAAAATTGTTGAGAGCACTAATTGATATTTATTATATAAGAAATGATGTTGAATTCACTCGCGGTACTTTTAGAGCGAGAGGTGATGTGGTAGAAATAATACCCGCCTATCAATATGAGGAAGCAGTAAGAATTGAGTTTTGGGATGATGAAATTGAGAAAATATCTCTTATAGATGCAATTACCGGTGACTTTATTAAAGAAGTAGATTCTATTCCTGTTTATCCTGCTAAGTACTTTGTCACAACAAAAAGTCAAGTGACAAATGCAATTCAGACTATTCAAGATGAGTTAAAAGAGAGATTAGAATATTTTTGGTCTGAAGAAAAATATTTGGAAGCACAAAGATTAGAACAGCGAACTAGGTACGATATTGAAATGATGAGGGAAATAGGTTATTGCTCAGGAGTTGAGAACTATTCCAGACATATGGATGCCCGTCCACCAGGTTCAAGACCATCATGTTTATTTGATTATTTCCCAAAAGATTTTTTGCTTATTATTGATGAATCTCATGTTACCGTTCCACAGATTAGAGGGATGTATTTGGGCGATAGATCCAGAAAGGAAACATTAGTTGAACATGGCTTTAGACTTCCATCAGCATTAGATAACCGCCCACTCAAATTTGAAGAATATGAAAATTTAACTAATCAAGTAATTTATGTAAGTGCAACACCAGCTGATTATGAGCTTACAAAAACAGGTGGGGCATATATAGAACAGATCATTAGACCAACTGGTTTACTAGATCCCGAAATTACTGTTAAACCTATAAAAGGGCAAATAGATGATTTAATTGGAGAAATTAGAGAAAGAGTTCCTAAAAATGAGCGAGTGTTGGTAACTACCTTAACAAAAAAAATGGCTGAAGATTTAACAGATTATTTGGATAAGCTTAACATAAAAGTCCGATACATACATAGTGATATTGATGCCCTTGAAAGAGTAGAAATTATTCGTGATTTACGAATTGGTGATTTTGATGTTTTAGTTGGAGTTAATCTTTTAAGGGAAGGCCTCGATCTACCGGAAGTTTCTTTGGTTGCCATAATTGATGCTGATAAAGAAGGTTTCTTAAGAAGTGAGCGCTCTCTTATGCAGACTGCAGGTAGAACCGCGAGAAATGTAAATGGGAAAGTAATTATGTACGCAGATGTAATTACGAAATCCATGGCTAAAACCATTAAGGAGACAAACAGAAGAAGAAAACTTCAACTCGAGTATAACGAAAAACATAATATCACTCCAGTTACAATATTTAAGAGTAGGGAAGACATTTTGAGTTCTACTTCAATAGCTGAATTACGTAAAAAAGAACCTGAACATGATGCTTCTTTTTCTAAGGTAGCTGAACCGGTTTTAAAGTATATGACAAATGATCAGAAGAAGGATTTGATTAGTCAGCTTGAAGAAGAAATGCTCAATGCTGCAAAAGATCTTGAGTTTGAACGCGCCGCATCTTTACGTGATGAAATTGAGAAATTGAAAAAAATGTTAAAGTGAATTAAAACTTCTATTTATTATTTCTTCTGCTAATTCTCTATAGGCAATTGCAGCCCTGGATTTTGGGTTAACTAAGCCCAGTGGTTTTTTACTAAAGGTTACATTCATCATATTAGCATCTTTAGGTATGGATTTATTAAGAAGAATTGGTGAATTCATCTCAAATAGCTTTCTCTTAAAATTAAAAGATGCTCTAATATTTTGTTCATATGCAGTGATAAATATCCCTTCTATCTTGAGATTCTGATTATGCCTTCTATTTATATACTCAATTCTATTTAACAAATCATTAATTGCTTCAAGTGAATATTCGTCCGTCCTAATTGGAACAAGTATCGAATCAGAGGCAATGAGAGCTAAGTTAGTAGGACCAAATAAGTAGGGAGGACAATCAAAAATAATAAACTTGTAATTCTGTGAAATTCTGCTAATTACATTTCTCAATAGCATTTCATTGGTTATTAGTCTTTGCTGTCTTACTTCTTCAACCGCATTAAGTTTAATTTGGGGAATGCAATCCAAATTATCAATTCCTGTAGGATGAATTACTGCTTCAATAGATTTAGAATAACTGAAGACATCAAAAATATCGCCAAATATATTTTCATGATTAAAGCCAAGAGAGAGTGAGCATGCAGCAGTGGGATCTAGATCAACAATAAGCGTATTATATTTAGACTTAGCAAAATAAAATGCCAAGTTAACCGCACTTGTAGTTTTTCCAACACCCCCCTTGGGAAGACAGACTGAAATTATTTTGCTCATACTGGAATAGAGAATAACCCTTAAAAATAACTGGATTTGAAGATAATCTATTTTCCGATCATTTTATATGATTTATATCAAAATTACAATTTTTTTATAAATATTTAATAATAAGAAGTATTATTCTGTTCAGTAATGTCTTTAAACTTGTAAGAAGGGAAAAAAAGAGCGGTTAATTCACACCGCTCTATAATCTGAGTAGATAAATTTAATATACTAGTCCGTAACTTCTATTTTGAAAGGAATTTTTAGCTTTTCCCAGTGAAGATATGCCGTTGCTGAAGTTCCTGCTAAATCTTCAAATTCAAAAGTAAGCCATTCTTTATGTTCAGCTTCTTTTGGTGCAACTTTTATTCTTAATGCATCCTCTTCTTCCTTATATTGATAACTCCCCCAGAGTGAATCATTGGTACTAAACATAACTGTAAATTCACTTTCACCAGGGATCATGTGAATTCCGTAACTACCTGCAGAAAGTTTATTCCCTTCAATCAAAATGTCTTTATTTGTAATTAACAGAGAATTCTTATTTGCACCAGCTCTCCATGGGAAAGGTTTCTCATCAGAGTACTTATTTCCGGGAGTTAATCCCCAAGGGACTAATTCTCCCCAAATTGTTCTCCCTTTAACTCCGGGTCTGCTAAACTCAAAAGTTACCTCAGTATCTAAACCTAAATTTTGAGATACCGATGCACGAAGACTTTTTGGTATTTTATCTCCTTGCGCAAAAAGTGCTACTGACGCAAGAAGGGAAATGAATAATGCCGAAATGAATAGTTTATTAAATCTGTTTGTTTTCATTTATACTCCTTTATTTATTAATCTGATAATTAGATAATTTATCCTTTTAAGAAAGCTATTATACAAAATTTCTACAATACATTCCTAATTTTACATTTGATTTAGAATTTGTTCCGCCGCTGCTTTCAAGTTCATTTTTCTGGCAGATTGCCAAACTTCTGTTCTTGTATCATGTCCCGGGATAGTATTTGTTTCAGCAATTTCATCAGAACTATAGTCTTCATTAATCTTCAGAGTAACGTAATCATTTAGAGAAATGAGATAATCTCTCATATTTATCAAATCTGTTTTCCCCCCTGTTATGTTTTCCTTTGAGTTAGCATGTCCAAAAATAAATTTAGTATCCTTATCGAAATACAATAATACTTTGTCGAGAACCTCTACCCAACCTGTAATTGTGCATTCACCTGGATTATCAATGTAAGGATAAACATTATTAAAAACTAAATCACCAAGATGAACAATATTTGAGTTCTCAAAATGAACAATAATATCGCCTCCTGTATGAGCTTTCCCAAAATGAATAGCAGTTAAGTATTCATCGGGAAGCTTAATTCTCCACTTATTATTAAAAGTTGTATTTGCTGTAACAACTTGGGGCTCTGTTTCTTTTCCCTTATTATGTTTTATCTGAAGCTTTGTACAATTTTCATGAGCAACAATATTCTCTGCAAAATCCTTTAAGTAAAAGTTGCCCAATGTATGGTCGTTGTGATGATGAGTATTAATCAAATAATCAATTTTACTCATTGATTTTGAATTAAGATCCTTTTTAAAATTCTTTGCTGTATCGGGGAATTGAGAATCGATAACGACAATCATATCATCATTCACATACCAACCTATCGTTCCGCCTCTTTCGTTATAAATTCCAATTGTGTTTCGCAACTCTCGAAAATTATTTTGGTCAAGCAGTAAATGTTCAATTGGTTTATGTCCTGGCAGAAGTACTCCGCCTAAAAATACAGAACTGGTTTTTAAAAATGATCTTCTATTTAATTTCATTGTAATTTCCTTTCAAAAGATTATTATCTTTACATGGTTTTCAAATTAACTATCAAATAAAATAATGTTTTTAGTAATTAAATATTGAGAATATTTTATGCTCAGAGAGGTTTTGCTTCTACTCGCTTTTATTTTTACAGTTTCAAGCTGCTCGACTGATGAAAATAATAATTTAAATTCTTCACTTAAGTATAATATAATTGAGCCCGGGAACGGTATTTATGCCATTATTGAAAAGAATGTTAACAAATCTAAAACAGAAAATAAAAATTTTGAAACTGTTTACTACCAAGATGATAAAATTTTAAAAATTGAGAGATACAATACAGCAGGAATATTAACTGATGAATTTGATGTAGCTGCTGTTACTGTTTTTGAATACAATAGTCAGGGAAATGTAAAATACTTAAAATATTTTGATAAAAATGGCAACCATTCGGAAGATGAAGTTTTCGGCTATTGGTCTATTGAATATGTTTATGATGAACAAAATAGGGTAAGAATGGAAATTTACAGAGATAAAGATTCAAAGTTTTTAGAAGTCCCAAGAGATAATTCAGGTAATATTGCAAAATTAAATTTTCTTTCGCCAATTCTGACTTATGAATATTCTGACAATACGTTAATTATTAAAGCTCTTGACGAGAACTTTAATTTGCTCAAAGAAGTTTATGGAGACAAACCCTGCGTTCCTTTTATTGATTGCGGTGAGAATAACTAAAATTTCAAATGCAGAAAATAAATTTTAATAATTTTATTCAAATTGCTGGAGTAATAGATCAGCAAGAAGCTGATATGTTAATTGATTGCAGTGTAAATTATTTGGGTTTCCCTTTAAGGCTGCCCGTAAACAAAGAAGATCTCACCGAGGAGGAGGCCAGAGGAATTATACAAAAACTTTACCCTCCTAATTACGGAATAGTTATTTCATATTCATCAACAGCTGATGAAGCAATTGAGCTTTGTGACAAAATTGGGGTAAGTATTATTCAACTTCACGGACCAATTAAAATTGAAGAATTAGTAAAACTAAAAAGTATTAAACCGGAATTAGCAATAATTAAGAGTCTTGTAATTAGTAATGATAATGTTGTTGAGCTATTAAATAATTTAAAGGAGTTTGAACCTTACGTCGATGCATTCATAACAGATACATATGATCCTACAACTGGTGCGAGTGGCGCAACTGGAAAAACACACAATTGGGAAATAAGCAAGAAATTTGTTGACCTTTCTTCTAAACCAATAATTTTGGCGGGTGGTTTAAATCCAGAAAACGTATATGATGCAATATTGAAAGTTAAGCCGGCAGGAGTTGATGTCCACACCGGAGTTGAGAATAGTTCAGGAAGAAAAGAGAAACATCTAGTTATAAAGTTTTGTGAGCAATCAAAAAAAGCATTTGAATTTGTAAGGCAATAATGGAAATTAAAGAATTTACTCAAGATGAGTACTCAATATCTACAGATCCAAATAAATTGCAATTAGATATTATACATAATTTTCTAACTCACTCTTATTGGGCAAAAGACATTTCCAAAGAAAAGGTGAAAAAGTCAATTGATAACTCTTTCTGTTTTGGAGTATATAAAGTTGAAACTCAAATTGGTTTTGCAAGAGTAGTAACTGACTTTGCAACATTTGCTTACATCGCTGATGTTTTTATTCTTGAAGAACATAGAGGTAAAGGTTTATCAAAGTGGCTTATGAAAACAATTTTATCTTTTGAAGAGCTCCAAAACTTAAGAGGATGGATGCTAAAAACTTGGGATGCCCATGGACTTTATAAGCAATTCGGTTTTGAATATCCTAAGTATCCGGAAAGAATTATGGAGTTCAATCCGGGGCAAATGAAATTTTAGTCCCCTATGTCAAGATTACTACTAATAATTTTTATACTCTTTTTTAGCACAACAACTTACTTCTCTCAGAACGATCAATCTAAAGTAACTATAAAAATTTTTTCCAACTCAGTTGATTCAACGGAACAAATTTATATAGCTGGCAACAACAAACAATTTGGGAACTGGCAACCCAATTCAATTCCATTTAATTATGTTGATGGTTGTTGGGAACAATCTTTTAAATTCCCGCGGAATACATCCTTGGAATTTAAGTTTACAAAAGGGAGTTGGGAAAATGAGGCCTTAGATGAAAACGGAAACATCCCTCCAAATCATTCGTTAAAAATTCTAAATGATACCACATTAGTATACAAAATAGGATATTGGAAAGATGGATTTTTCAACTTTAAAACGGATAATCGAATTACCGGAGATTTAATTTATCACAAGCAGATGAAATTCAATGGACTTCTTCCAAGAGATATAGTTGTCTGGCTGCCTCCCAATTACTTTTTTGAAACGGACAAACACTATCCGGTCTTATATATGCATGATGGTCAAAATTTATTTGATCCCAGTACAAGTTTTACAAAAACAGATTGGCAGCTTGATGAGACAGCCGACAGTTTAATTAGAAATAAAAAAATTGAATCAGTTATATTGGTTGGAATTTACAATACTAAAGATAGAAGTGAAGAATATTCCCCTACTCCAAAAGGGCTAAAATATATGCTGTTTATTACAGAGAAGCTCAAACCTTTTATTGACAGTACCTACAGAACTTTACCGGAAAGAGAAAATACAGCCATTGGTGGTGCATCAATGGGCGGATTGGCTTCACTAATGCTTGCCTGGAACTTTTCAGCCTATTTCTCCAAAGCCGCTTGTTTTTCTCCAGCATTTAAATATGATAATTTTGATTATACAGAAGTGATTGAAAAACATCAGGGAAGAAAAAAGGATATAACTCTTTATATCTATAATGGCGGTAAAGGTGTTGAAAATATTTTACAGCCTGGTGTTGATAAAATGATAGAAGTTCTTCAAAAACAAAACTTTAAAATAAATGAAGATTTATTCATTGAAACAGATTCAACAGCAGAGCACACAGAATCAGCTTGGGCAAAAAGAGCACATCAACCTTTACAGCTTTTCTTCCCAAAAAAAATTTCTATTGATGAAGATAAGAATGTTGAGCAAATTGAGAATTTGGAGTATAGTAAAAGAGATATTCGAAGCAATCGATTTAGAATTCAGGGAACTACTGTTTCAACATTACAAGAAGATGATTTCAGTGTCAATTTGCCAGCATTGCTTAATCTAAATTACCGTATGTCAAATATTGATTCAACCGAGTTTAATAGCAATTTTTTAATTTCATTTTCTACAGAAGTAGGTGCTAATATATTTTTCAATGATGTCATGATTTTACCATATGTAAAGGTTGGTCCAGAGTTAAGATTTTATAAAACTTTCTACTTTGATTTTCATTTAGGCGGATCAGTTCTCATCCCTTTAGGATTTATTCCGTTCTATTTTTATGGAAGTGAAATTGGTTACATTTTCAATCAGACAGAAAACTTTTCTTTTGAGTTTGAGCTTGGTGTTAATGGAATTGATCCATTTTATTTATATTATTTTGCCCTTACTTTTTCTTTCTAAATTAAATTTGGTTATTATGAAAATACTAGTTGGTTCTAAAAATCCGGTTAAACTAAAGGCAGTTGAAGAAACGTTCGCATTATATTTTGAAAATGTTGAAGTTATAGGAATGTCAATTGACTCAAATGTATCTGATCAGCCAATAAATGAGGAAACCTTTCTTGGTGCTGAAAACAGAGCTGAGAAACTAAAAAGATTAAATGATGACCAAACTCTCAATTCTGAATTCTTTATTGGTATTGAAGGTGGAATTCAACAAATTTATAATAAATGGTTTGCTTTTGGTTGTATGTGTGTAATTCATAAAAGCGGTAAAAAGTCATTCGGTACTTCTGCACATTTTGAGCTTCCGGATATTATTACTAAACAACTTCTTAATAGAAAAGAACTTGGTCATGTTATGGATGAAATAATGCAGCAGGAGAACACAAAACAAAAAGGCGGAGCAATTGCTTTTTTTACCAATGGTAAAATGAATAGAAAGGAACTGTACATTCCCGGATTAATAAGTGCTTTAGTACCTTTCCAGCATGAAAAGATGTATTTCGGGTAATCTCTCTCGATGATTTAATCTTACCGACCTATTTTAATTACTTACATCATTTCTTATCTTTGAAGTTTATTTCTAAATTAATTGTGAACAATATGAGATTAAGCAAAGCTTTTATTCCAACTTTAAAAGAAGATCCAAGCGACGCAGTAATAAAAAGTCATATTTTAATGGTAAGAAGCGGTATGATCCGAATGGTTTCTGCTGGAATATATTCATTCCTCCCTTTAGGTTATAAGGTAATGAAAAAAATTACCGAAATTATTAGAGAAGAAATGGATGCAATCGGGGGACAAGAATTTCATTTGCCGGCTCTTAACCCAAAAGAACTTTGGGAAGCAACTAATAGAGTTGAGGCATTTGGTGATACTCTGTTTCATATAAAAAATCGGGATTATGTTTTGGCTCCAACTCATGAAGAAATAATGACTTTTCATGCAAAGGGAGTTGTTAAATCTTATAAAGATATGCCTCAGATTTGGTATCAAATTCAAACTAAGTTTAGAAACGAAGCAAGACCAAGAAGTGGAATAATTAGAGGCAGACAGTTTTTGATGAAAGATGCTTACACATTTGATTCTAATGAAAAAGGTTTAGATGTTGCTTATAGCTTGCATGATAAAGCTTATAGAAAAATATTTGACAGATGCGGAATTGATTATTTTGTTGTTGGTGCAGCAAGCGGTGCAATGGGCGGAAGTAAATCAGAAGAGTTTATGGTTAAGTCCGATGCCGGCGAAGATACTGTAGCATATTGCTCTTCTTGCGGCTATGCTGCTAATGCCGAAGTTTCTAAGTCGACAGTTGATTCAGTTAAAAGACATGCAACTGAAAAGGAAGTTTATGAGATAAGTACACCAGAGGTTAAATCAATAGATGAACTCTGTGAATTTCTAAAGATTGATGAAAGAGAAACTGCAAAATCAAGGGTTTATATTCATAATGACCAACCAGTTCTTATTTTAATGTCCGGAAATGATGAAGTAAATGAAACCAAGCTTGCCACTGTTTTAGGTGGAGAAGTAAGACCAGGGCATCCGGAAGAATTAAAAGAAATTACTGGAGCCGATGCAGGTTCTATTGGACCAATTGGATTTAAACATAAAATCATTGCGGACTTGAGATTAAAAGATGGAAATGAACTTTACAGCGGCGCAAATAAAAATGATTATCATATTGGCGGAATTGACTTTAAACGAGATGTGCCTTCAATTGAATACTTTGATTTAAGAACAGTTGAAGCAGGTGAACCATGCCCTAATTGCGGGAAGCCAATTGAGGTTTTCAAAGCAATCGAACTTGGGCACATATTTAAACTTGGGACAAAATACTCAGAAGGTTTGGGTGCAATGTTCCTTGATGAGCATGGTAAAGAAAACCCAATAATAATGGGAAGCTACGGAATTGGTTTGGATAGGGTTTTAGCGTGCTATATTGAACAGAACAACGATGAAAATGGAATAGTATGGAAAAAACCTCTCTCCCCTTTTGACGTACATTTAATTGGGCTGAATATGAAAAAAGATTCAGTTGTTGAAGCTAGTGAAAAAATAAATACCGAACTTTCTGAAAACGGGATGGATGTTCTATTTGACGATCGTGTAAATTTACAAGCAGGATTCAAATTTAGCGATGCCGATTTACTAGGTATGCCTTTGCAAATAATTGTAGGTGAGCGCGGACTAAAAGAAAATCAAATAGAGCTAAAAGTAAGAGCATCCGGCGAAAGGATCAATGTTAAACTTGATGAGTTGACTGCAAAGATAAAAGAATTGCTTAACAAATAAATTTTGTCATGCCAGTTTCATCGATAGATGAATACGGGCATCTTAGATTCCGGTATTCGTTCCACTCAACCGGAATGACAGCTTATAAAAGACTTGTCATTTCCGAATGTCTTTATCGGAAATCCATAATTTATCTTGTTGTAATGCGGAATTTAATTCAATCAGTTTTAGAGAATTAATCGAAGACTCTGAAACCAGCCTGCCTGTCGGCAGACAGGTTCAGAATGACATAAAAATAATGACTCCAACACTTTACATAACCCCAACACCAATTGGTAATTATGAAGATATTACTTTTAGGGCACTTCGAATCCTTAAAGAAGTTGATTTTATTATCTGCGAAGAATTAAAACCAGCAAATCGTTTGCTATCTCATTTTGAAATCAAGAAAGAATTAGTTTCACTAAATGAACATAATCAGAAAGATCTCTCTCAAGGACTTGCTAATAGAATTCTATTAGGTGAATCCGCAGCTTTAATTTCAGATGCTGGGACACCATTATTTTCAGATCCAGGTAATCTTTTAGTTGATTACTGCATTTCGTATAAAATTAAAATTGTTCCACTACCGGGAGCAAATTCGCTTATGCCCGCCTTAATTTCTTCAGGATTAAACATCGAAAAGTTTTTCTACTATGGCTGGCTATCGCCAAAAAAAGAAATTCGAAAACAAGAACTGCATCATCTTAAAAAAATTAAAGAACTTGTTGTTTTGATGGAAACTCCGTATAGGCTAAAAAGAATTCTTGAAGATGTTGTTAGAAACTTTAGCCCGCAACAGTACATTGTTTTAGCTTACAAACTTACCATGCCGGAAGAAAAGATTTTCAGAGGAAATATTTCACATGTTTTATCTGAGGTCGAAAAGAAAAATTTGAAGGGAGAATTTGTTCTTCTAATTGATAACAGATAAATATTAATTACTAATCTATTTATTCTTTTTATTAATAATTATTAAGCGGACAATTTCTCCATTTATTTTTAAATTCAATCGAAACCTTTTAATAATACATCCGTCATAAGATTGAACAAAGAAAACGAATTACACAAAATGATGGAGAAAATAAAATGAAAAAGCTAAGCGGTTTACTTTTTATAGCAGTATTGTTGATGGCAACTACTGCATTTGCAAGTTCCAATAAAGTTAAAAAAGAATTGATGGAAGATAATTTAATTGCAGGGCTTCAATCCGACAATTTAGGACTGAAAACAAGTTCAGCATATTTTTTAGGGGAATATGGATCAAGCAAATGTGTAAATTCTCTACTCAAGGTTTTAAAGAGTGGTGAAACAGAAGAAGAAAGAATTAGTGCAGCAGTATCACTTATTAAGATTGATTCAGATAAAGGTTTCTTTGCAGTAAAACAGCGTGCAAAATACGATGATAGCGAAAGAGTAAGACGTATCTGCTCAATGCTTTATAAAGATAGTCTTCAAAAAAACTAAATTCGATTATTTGGAAATTATCCATAACTGAATACGAATAACAAAATAAAAATATTATAAACGGCTACTTTTCAATTTTGAGTAGCTGTTTTTATTTTCTTCTGCATTGCATATTCTTCAACTTCTCTCCAAACTCGTAAAATATTTCCTGAACAAATTTTTTCTATGTCTTCCTCAGAATAACCTTTCTTCAAGAGTTCGTAAATAATATTTGGAAACGAAGAAACATCTTTTATCCCTTTGGGTAAGGCCCCAATCCCATCAAAATCGGAACCTAAACCAACATGATCAATACCAACAAGTTTAACAACATGATCAATATGATTAACTAAATCTTCAGCTGTTCCATAATCGATATTATTTTCGTTAGAAAATTTTTGATAATATGCTTTACCCTCTTCACTCCATCTGCTCATATGATGATCTTTATAATAATTATCTAACTCTGCCATTTTTGATTGATAGTCGCCACTAATAAAATAAGAGCCAAAAGTAATTTGAATTACGCCGCCATTTTCAGCTAAATTATTAATCATATCATCATTTATATTTCTTTCAAAACCCGGTGTAAAATGTCGGCAAGAAGAATGAGAAGCAATTATTGGAGTTT
Source organism: uncultured Ignavibacteriales bacterium (assembly GCA_963710615.1). GTDB lineage: Bacteria > Bacteroidota > Ignavibacteria > Ignavibacteriales > Melioribacteraceae. Next base: position 358,676 of record CAVQBF010000001.1, on the reverse strand, counting down.
CTGTTAATTCAATTACTTGATAAAATGTACTATCAGAGACATGGGAAATATCAATCATAATTCCAAGTTTGTTCATTTCTGGAATTAACTTTCTCCCAAAAGGACTCAATCCATTCCATTTTTTATTGGGATCATAAGATGAGTCGCAAATATGGTTTGCTTTACCGTGTGCCAAGGTTATATATCTTATCCCTCTATCATAAAAATGTTTTAGATTATCAAAACTTCCCTCAATCGGTGTTCCATTTTCCATGCCCAGTGGGAGAGAAAAAATACCATTTGCAAAATACTTTACGACATCATTTGGTGAGTAAGCGAGCGCAAATTTGTCCGGATGGTCTTTAGAAATTAATTCAACCATATCAATAAGCGTATCAACTAGCTCAACCGAACCGCCGGAAGCCTCATATCTTGCGGGAATAAAAATTGACATAAAAGCTGAATTTAATCCGCCTTCAACTGCTCTCGGATAATCAAAATGACCTTTGGGAGTTCGCCCAGATACATCTTCCCAATTACTTTTTAATCTATATGGAAGATCAATGTGGGTATCAATAATTAAAAGTTTATTGCTCAACTCTTTTGCTTTTTCATAAAGGGCAAGATCTCTTTCCCCTTCTCCAAAAACAATATTGGCTAATAATAATAAACTTATTGTAGTAGCTGTGAAGAAAGCTCTCATCAATATTCTCCAAATAGAACGTGAAATTTTATTCTGAATATAATTAAATTCTTAACTTTTATTGAAGTTGATTATAAAATTAAAAATAGAGGTAAAAAAGATTTATTAGTACTAGAAGAAATAGTAATAAAGATGTAGTTTTAGTTAACTGTTCGATGCCGTGCCATTTTTTTGTAGTTGACGATTCAACAATGAACGATTTGAGGTATAGATGGCAAAATGAATATAATATTAGGGAAAGAGCTAATAAACTTAATGATATCGTTAATACTGTTTCCATTTGCATTGGGATGTTTTTAGTAAGAATGTTTTCCCTTGTTTTAATTTAAGCTAAATATAATCCTCTTTATGTGATTTATATCAAACATATATGTCAATACAATCTATTATTTATTAAATTAAACAATACTATTTCAACAATATTGATTAAAGAGTTTTATGCTAAGAACCCTATTCATACTTATTTTAGCTTTTCAGTTGAAAAATTACTCCCAAGTAAATTTCAATGAACCAACAAAAGAACCACTCTTTTTAACGAAAACCTTAAAATCTGATTTTTTGTATTCATTTAATGCCGGATTTGAAGTACTTAAAAGTCCTTTGCACTTTGATAATGATGATATATTATTAACAAGTCTGGTGCTGGCGGCTTCAGGAGCTGCAATGAGCATTGAAAATCAAGTGAGGTCAGATGTATCAAAAATGCATAGCAACTCATTAGATAAATTGAACGGAATCACCGAGCATTTTGGCAGACCAATTTATGGGAGTATTTTGAGTGGCTTGCTTTATTCAACTGGCTTAATATTTAAAGATAATTATTTGAAAGAAACAGGCCAGATGCTTACCGAGGCAATGATTGTAAATGGGATTTTTACTACAGTCTTAAAGACTACACTAGGAAGGGCTAGACCATTTACAAATGACCCGAATACGGATATTGATTTTTTAGAATTTGAATTTGAAACTAACGAAAACTCGTTACCTTCCGGTCATACATCTACCGCATTTACAATTGCTACGGTTCTTTCTGAAAGATTGGATAATATCTATGCATCAGTAACACTTTATTCTTTAGCATCATTAACTGCTTATCAAAGAATTTACGCAGATGTCCATTGGTTATCGGATGTAGTTATGGGTGCTGCTTTAGGTACATTTATAGGATTGAAAATCGTAAAACTTCACCAAAAAAGTAATGTAGAACCAAATGTATATTCATTAAATATATTCCCAATAATTACTCCTAGGAATTATGAAGTTGCTTTTTCACTTCAATTCTAACTTATAAACAAATACAAAGAATTACTAAAAGCACTTTTTCTATTACTCCATAATTTATAATTTGTACACAGTATAAAATAAATTGTTGAGGCAAAAATGAAAATGACACAACTCATGCTACTTTTCTTTAGTATTCTAATCTATACACACGCAAATGAATTTTCCAAGTTTAACAGTTATTTTGAAGATGCTACAATGAGAATTGATTATTATCATGTTGGTGATAGTAAGTCAGAAATATTTACAATTGATAGAATTTATAAACAAGGAATATGGGCTGGAAGTAGAGTAAACTTATTAGATAATTTTAATAATGGGGCATATTATTACAACATTTTTGATGAAAGTTCCGGAGAGTTAATATACTCAAAAGGATTTGATAGTTTTTTTAAGGAATATCAAACCAGCAAAAATGCTTTAGAAGGAATTAATCGATCATATCATGAATCTGCACTTATTCCCTATCCAAAAAATCCTATAAAATTATCAATTCTAAAAAGAGATGATCAAAACAAATTAAAGGAAATTTATTCAGTTGTAATTGATCCAAATGATATAATGATTATAAAGGATAAGATAATAGATAATTCTGTTGAAGTTACAAAATCTCTCTACAATGGTGATCCGCATAAAAAAGTTGATATTGTTATTGTTGCGGAAGGTTATACAATAAATGAAAGAGAAAAATACTTGGCTGATCTAAAACGATTCACAAATGTATTTAATAAATATGAACCATATAAATCAATGATTGACGACATAAATGTTTATGGTGTTCTAAAACCATCTCAAGAAAGCGGGGTTGATGAACCTAGAGCTAATATTTTTAAGAATTCTATTTTAAGTGCTACTTTTAATACTTTCGGTTCGGAAAGATATTTACTTTCTGAGGATAACAAAACTTTAAGAAATTTAGCTGCGCATGTACCTTATGATGCAATTTATATCATGGTTAACCATAAAAGATATGGCGGCGGCGGTATATACAATTGGTCTTGTACATTTACAACAGACAACCAGTTTAATGAATATCTATTTGTACATGAATTTGGACATTCTTTTGCAGGACTGGCTGATGAATATTACACATCATCGACAGGCTACGATGAATTTTACAAACCTTCTTTAGAACCGGTTGAACCTAATGTAACTGCCCTGATTGATCCAGAAAACATTAAATGGGAAAACTTAATTTCTGAGGATATTGAAATTCCGACATATTGGAACAAAGAAGAATTTGATAGTACTGATTATGCTTGGCAAGAATTAAGAAGAGAAATGAATGATAAAATTGCTAAGTTGAAAAGAGAGAATGCTTCGAAAGATTCAATTGAACAAGCTGAAATGGAATATGTATTAAAAGACAAAAAGCGCTCGGAAGAAGTAGATGAATTTTTAGAGAATGAAAAAAATTATAGTAAAGTAGGAGCCTTTGAAGGTGCAGGATATTTACCTAAAGGTATGTACCGCCCAATGATTGATTGTATAATGTTCAGTAAAGGAGATAAACCATTTTGTAAAGTTTGTGAATCTGCAATTGCAAAAGTTATAAATCATTATACTGAGTAAACTTTTTAATAACTATAAAACCTGGACTCTGTTCAAGACCAATTAATATTTTTGATTTATCTTTAATTTAGGGGTAGTATTATAAAAAAATAACCTATGATATATATTCCTCTAATTCTTCATGGTTAAAATCAGATATGAGACCATTTGAATCAAATAATTTTACTGTATCACCATTGGGCAAAAGTTCTATTAAAAGTTTTATAAATTCTGATTCAATGCCGTACGTATTAATACATTGATTGCAGAAAGTAATACCATCAATTAAATTATCAGAATTTCTCTCAATTTCAAATTCATATTGATCTATTTGCAGAATTTCTTTTCCTGTTAGATCACTTAACTCAAGTTTATCAAAAAGAAAGTTTGTTTCATCAATACTCTCGTTAAACCTAGCTTTAAAATACATATCGCTCCAATATTTGCTTGATAATTAGATTACGTAAAATTTAGTTGGATTCTGTAAAATTATTTTAACTTCTCTCCAAGCCAAGCCCCAAAAAGAAGTCCATTTTCAAATCCGTCATTTTGATAGACAATACCCAATACTGCACCGAGAAGCATATTATTAAATTTATCAGTCTTAACATCATAATTTAATCTTAATATTTCATTACATATTTTGGCTATTTTTGCCTGTATATTTTTTTCATCACTTCCAGAAATTTTAAGCAGGCTTTTCCAATATTGATCTGGTATAAATAATTCAATTTCGTGCTGTTTTTGAATTTCATATACAGGTCTTAGAAGTAATTTAAGCTCAATAAATTTTGATTTAGACATAAAAAGCATTTCTACACTAATATTTAGAGCAGTTGAAATTTTAATTAACGTTTCAATTGTTGGATTTCCAGTTGAGTTTTCCAATGAAGATAGAATCGGTCTTGTTAAGCCAGTCAATTTGCACAGCATTTCATGATTAATACCTAAAGCTTTCCTTATTAAAAAAATATTCCTTGAAATATTATCTTTTGTTGAATTCAATTTTTCAGAATAATGCATAAATTTTATTATAATGATAAATATACTTTACATTTTAGTTATTAATTTACAAATATTACTTTTAAGAAGGGATAATAATTAATAATTAAATTTTTCAAGGCATCTTTATTTTTTTTAAATCACAATTTATAAAATAATGTTAAATAATATTATTAAATAAAGATATTTTGTAAAGTATACTTTACTTTTTGAGCTTGTAACTCTTTATTTTTAAATTGGCTACTAATGAAATAACATTGTTCAATCTGAATTTATAAAAGGAACTGTAAAAATTGAAATTTGTTTTTTCTCTTTCATGTAAACAAAAAAATTAGCATTTTGCATTTACCAACACAAAAGGAGGAAGATAATGTCAAAATCAATTTTCCCAGCAGCTCATAAACACCAAATTGAACACACCCAGGTAAGGAAATATATGACAAATCTTGCCAAAAAGGGAAAACGTTTTAAAAGCCACTCACCAATTGAAACATTTGATAGTGAACAAGTAATTAAACTTCTTTCTAAGAAAAGTGTGTCAAGACTTGGAATTGTACAGGGTGCAGATGATTCTGGAAAGAAAATCTCAATTCTTGTCGCTTTTAACGCAAAAGGCAAAATTGTAGGCAAAGGTTTGCAGATTGGCGATCCATGCCCTCCACCACCTTGTGGAATGGATCAATAAATAATATGCCTGAATATTTATCAATTTTAAGGGAGGCAAGTGTCGCCTCCATCTATTTCCTATTCGTTTTTGTAATTTTACTTTTTATTATTAAAGGTAAAATTCAACTTAAAGAGTTTCAAATTCTATTCTATATTTGGCTTCCAACTGCTGTTGTTACTCAATTTCTAATGACTTATTTTAGATTAAGTTTAGGAAAATCCAATCTTCTTATTATGAATATTTATTTGATCTTTGAATATGTAATACTTGTTATAGTTCTATTAATGGTACGAGAAAGAACAAGGGGTATAAAACCAAATTATAAGCTTTGGGGAATAATACTAGCTGCCGGAGTATTAACTCACTTTATTTATGATTTTGAAACGATACACAATGCTGCAATGCTATTTATCGCAATTGTTTATTTTCAACTGACTGTAAATTATATTGATCTTAATAAGGTAGACAAATTTTATTTGGATCAATATTCATTATTAAATATTACAATTTTTATAAAAGCTATTGGGTATTCATACTTTTTAATTTACCAAACCGATTATAGATTCCCACTCAGCATCTTTAGTGGTGTTAATCTAATTGTTCAGTTCTTATTTGGGATTACAATCTGGACTTACTATAGAAATATCAAAATCAAAAAAACATCCGAATAACTGCTCATAATTTTTAATCAAATAAAATTAAACAAATATATTCGTCCGTGAATAAGAATATTGATATTTGATTTTTGAAGATAAATCTAATTTCCGTATTTTTACACCGCACCCTTAGCTCAGTTGGTAGAGCATCTGACTCTTAATCAGCAGGTCGCCGGTTCGAACCCGGCAGGGTGCACGATTTTAGCCCATAATCAAAGAAAACCGTCCTATCATTGGCAGTTTTCTTATTTATGAATCTTTCAGCAAATTCACCCATAAATAATTTATCATGTATTCCATACTCTGGAATACCATTTGTCAGTCCCATCATTATCCAATCAAGAGATAAATTTGGAATTTCTTTTCGGGCTGATACTTTTATTGCAATTATTGTCTTTCACGTTCTTTATGCCCCACATATTATATATAGCAATTTATAGTCTCTATTTTCTATAAGTTATTAATTGCTATCACGATTGCCATTTTTGCCAAATCATATTTCAACTTATAGAATGCAGTTTTCCAATAATTATATTGACCATAAATGGTTTGTTTGCTTTGTATTTTAATACTTCTCGCAAGAGTCAAATTGTTCTTAAAAATTCTCTACTCTTGTTCCTAAAAATGTATGTTTTATTTATTGACTTTAGTAGTCAAATTTATAGAGATTACTTAAATCATTATTTTCTTGCAACAATTGCAATTTCTTGAGAATCTGGAGAAAAAGTTGTTCCGGCAACATCAGAGTAAAACTCTTCTGCACTAAATCCATTTTTCTCAAACTCTTTCCTTAATGAATCTTTGCTAAAATATTGGAGCCAATTATATACGACCCTGGTTTTCGATTTTTCAATAATGGTATATTTATCAAGGCTTACTTTTTCTTCTGGGTATCTAAATGTATTAAGAAATCCATAATAATTTTTTTGAGACCAAAAATTATCAAGCTGATTGTACTCATATGTTGCTACTTCCTTTATCTTGTTAAAGGCTTCAATTGAATGAACATCCAACAAAATTAAACCACCTGGTTTCAAAAATGAATAAAACTTTAAAAGCATCAGTTCCCTTTGTTTTGGACTCAAAGCACAATAGTCACAAAAAATCATTGTAATAAGATCAAATCGTTTATCGGTTTTAAATTCCAAATAGTTTTGTTTATAATAACTCACCTTCAATGCTTTTTCATTGGCCATCTTTCTTGCATATTTGATAGATTCTGCTGAAAAATCTATTCCAGTAACATCAGCTCCATTTTCTGCAAAAAGTGTAGTGTATAGTCCAGGTCCACAACCAAAATCTGCAATACTCGTATTTGAACTAATTTGAAAATGATTCAGTATCCAATCTACTGAGCGGTTGATAAATTCATCTTTACGGGACGCTAGATCCATAGATTTGTTTAAGTGATAGTCTAGCATTTTTTTTGATGTATGCTTATCAGTCCATAATTCTTTTGCTGTATAAAATTGAAATGGCTTTGGACGAGAGTTTATTTTTTCTATTTTATTAAACATATCTATCCTAATATTTAAAGTAATAAAATAACGTTTTTAGTCTTTTTAATTAAGCTAAAAATACCAACCGATTTTTATAGATGCTTCTGGTGTGAATAGATTTGGTTTATAAATGTTTCTTCCAATCCGAACTTCTTTATCACCTGCAATGATGTAATGAAAAGCTACCCATGGATTCAAAAAGAAATTATCATAGAACTTCCACACATAGCCTCCGCCCATAGTAAAAACAGTGTTGTGGTACGATGCAGTTAAATTATCAGTTTTATGTGTAATTTTCGAATCCCAGTATTCAATTCCTGATCCAATCCAGAATCCCTCAAAATTTTTCTTAAAAAAATAATCAGCTATGAATGCATAAACTTTCAGTTTATTGTTCTGATAACCTTCGGTAACCACAAATTGGGGCACTGTTGTTTTGGTTAGGATTGTTCTGAAACGAAAGTTATCGATCCCGTACCATGCAGAAGCGTAGTACCCTCCACTAATAAATGGAAGTAAGTCCAATTCAGTTCCGAATGTTTGTCTTGTTACTAATGGATCCGTATTGGTTTTTTGTCCCGAGATCGTTGATGCTGACAAGATAATGACAACTAAAAGCATCTTTTTCATGATATGATACTCCTTAATTTATAATTTATTTGTGAAATTTAATCTGCATTTTCTTCAGTATACCGGATTATGTTTCTAACAGAACGGCGGACACTGTTTGCTGGCGGATATTCATCTACATAACCTATCCGGGCAACAAATTGAATAACGCCGGTTAGAGATAAATAACTATTTACTTTATTTTCAAAATTCTCCTCTTCGATCATTTGATTCATAGGATGGAAACCAATCATCATATCTTTACATGCTAAATTAATACTTTGATAAAGTCTTCCTGTTTGTATCCAACTTTCGGGACAGTCATCACTTTGTTTAATTAAAACCCATCCGCCACAATTGTCCGTCTGGTTTTTGGTTTTTTCTATACCTTTTTCTATAAAGGAATCTTTCATTGAACTTGCGGGGGTAAAAAAGTTTCTTACAAAAAATCCTCCAAGTCCGGTTATTCCCATTCCTGATGTTGTAAGTCCATCACGATGTTTTTCAACATCACTATTCGAGAATCTCATCCAGCTGGCAAGTTCTTGTTTCGCCTGATCATCATAAGATTGTTGTGTATAAGCAGAAACTGTTTGTTCTGCAATAAATTTCCCTTCTTTAGAGGATGATGAGAAATAAGATACTTCAGAGTCGTTATTATTAATGAGCTTACTTAGATGTTCTTTAGATATCTCCTTTTTATGGAATGCCGTACGCAGTGTTCTTCGATTTTCAATTTGTTTAAGATCGTATCCGCTCACCTGAGATTTACTGAGATGAATAGTAGCCACGTTATTATCATTTTTATTAGCCGCAGTTATTTCAATATCTGTTTTATAACCAAAGCTTCCAGCAGCAAGTTTAAAGTTTTCAATAAAAGCTCCAAGCGAAATAAACAATCCCCTAGCATCCGGATCAACAATATGCAGTTTTCTTGAAAAGTCAGCCTTTATATGAATAACTGAATCGTTCTCAATATAAACATACCATGGCTGGGTATTATGTGAATTGCCTGCTAATGAAGAGAAATAGATGATTTTTTCGATTGGATTAGAGATCTTTTCATCAAAATTATTCCTCGATACTGAACCGCATCCGGAAAAGATTGTTACAACTGCTGCAAGGCTTATAAGTCTTTTTGTATTCATTTTATCCTCAAATTTTAATAGTGATTATTTACACTTCAAATCTACTATCAAACTGAGGGTAAAATTATTGACTTATGTTAAGAAATTATTTTGCAAATCGATTTCTTATTCTGCTGAGTGATTCGGGGGTAATTCCGAGATATGAAGCAAGATAGTGCAACGGAATATTTTTAACATATTCCGGATATTCCTTTAATAGCCATAAGTATCTGTCTTGCGGTGAGTCATTAAGAAAACTTAATAGATGTTTTTCAGAGGTTATAAAGACCTGTTCTGCAAGAAGCCTGCCTAATCTTTCAACTTTATGTTCCTTTTCATAAAGCTGCAATAAATCATTGTATTTAATAAATAAAACATCCATTTTAACCATTGCTTGAACATTCACGATTGAAGGTTTTTGTTCAATCAAACTAGTGAAAGATGTAATGAACCCTGGAGCAAAATAAAAATCACTTGTTACTTCGATCCCATCCTCCTTTAAATGGTAGAAGCGAACAAATCCCTCATGTAAAAAGAATATTTTATCAGCAGTTTTACCAGATTCAAGTAAGAGTGCCTTTCTAGAAATCTTTGTGCATTCAAATTTATTTATTAAAGTATTTATTAGATCTTCGTCTGTTTTTATAAAATTATTTATAAATCCACAGAATGAATTAAATATATTTTCAGAGAATTTATTATTTAAAGAAGAATCTTTCACAATCTTAAGGTTACATTTGTTAATAATTTTAGTATCTTCTACAAATTTGATTTGGTTCGCTGGTAAATATAACTTCCTTAATTATAAATTATCCTTTTAATTCACTAAAAAAGAAAATGCTCAATTATTAACACTATATCTGCGAATAATAAGGTTTTTTAAATGAATATTCTTTTCAATTTGTCAATTCTATTATCATTAAAAATAACTAAATTCTTATTTACCAATTATTTCACTTATTTTTCTAACTAATTGGTCTATATCTTTCTTTTTTATTGTTAAGGGTGGCATAAACCTTAATGAGTTTATTTTATTTCCAACTATGAAGCCACTTTCAAATAACTTCCTACTAATTATCTCACTATTGACTTTATTATTAAACTCTATCGCAAGCATCAAACCTCTAGCTCTAAGGTCTTTAATAATTCCGCTGATCTTAAGTTTTTCAAGATTATTTTTGAAATATTCCCCTATCATATTTGAACGTTCAATCAATCTTTTTTCTTCAATAATTTTTATAACTTCAAGTCCCACTGCACATCCCAAAGGATCGTTTTGATGAGATTGAGCATATTTGAAAGGATCTTTTTTAAATTTAGATAAAATATCTGCAGTGATAGAAACTGAGCTTATTGGATAACCGTTACCCAAGGCTTTGCCTGTTACAACAATATCGGGATGAACATTGTAATATTGAAATCCGAACCATTTCCCCAACCTTCCCATTCCAGTGGTTATTTCATCAGCAACCAGCAAACAACCTTTTTCTTTGATCGTTTTCGCTAGCTTATTAATAAAGTCTGAACTAGGGAACTTAACAACCTCTAACGATGCACCCCCAGTCTCTAAAATCAAAGCAGCAACATCTGAATAATCTATTTTAGAAATTGAGTTGATATCATTAAACTTAACATTCAGCAGAAATTTATTATCAGCAGAAATTTGGCCGAAACCGAATGCACTCAGATAGGAATTACTAATTTTTAATATTTTTTTACGGTTAGTTATTTTACGTGCTAAGGTTATAGCTAAATTTATTGCCTCAGATCCAGAGCTTAGGAAAACACTTCCTCCATCCATAATTCCAGAAATTCTTAGTAATTCTCTTGATAAGTTTTCAGAATAGTGATTAATAAATTTATAGCCTTGATGAAGAGAATCCTTCACTTTAGCTGCAATTACCTTATTTATTCTGCTATTACAATGACCCAAGTTTGCACACCAAACTCCCGACTCAAAATCAATGTATTTTTTACCTTCAAAATCAAATTGATAACAATTCTTAGACTTGATTAATATTTTATTACTTGATTCATAAAAGGGAATTAATAAATCTTCCATGATTGGCTCGCTACTAACTTATTTTCAATCTTGATAATAAATTTACTTACCTTGAATTGAAATCTCCTAATCAATTAATTTCATCATTTTTTACATCTATGAAAATTGATAAACTATTATTAATATTTTAAGACTTTTTTATTAAAATAATCTCATCAAACGTTTTCGTGGATTTTAGAACGGTCCTACTTTTTGAGACCAACTTAAAATCAAACTTTTCAGATAATTCAATAATTTCATCAGCGGCTACAAATGAGAATATTTTGCTCAGTTTTTCTAGGTTTTTATAAGGACTTGGGGACACTTCACTTAATAATAGATTTTTAACTTGTAGAACAATAACAAGTTTTCCGCCAGCCTTTAAGATCTTTGAGATATTCTCAATAGTTTGATTCTTTTCAACATACTCAAATACTAATCCTACAAAAACAAGCTCAACCTCTTCAACCATAAATTCGCTCGATGCAATGTCATTACAAATAAATTCAATATTAGTAAAATATCTGGCATATCTTCTTTCAGCTTCTCTCAAATAATTAGGATTTATATCAACACATATCATTTTTTCTATTTTCTTTGTTTTTGCTTTATCAAGACCATTCCCTCCCGAGCAACCTATAAACGCAACAGTTTTAGGTTTATATATATTTAGTATTTTCTCAAAATAGTCAGATAGATATTGTGACTGTGCAATTGAAGGCAATGACATATGATTTTCATATTCCTCTAAGTCTATTTTAAGCCATACATTTTTATTTATCTTATTTTTCATTATTTACTTTGTAAGCAATCTTTATCCACTCTATAAAAAAAGTTTAACCACTTGCTATAAATTAAACTTTGTTGATTTCAGTCACAAATTTTGTTTTCGATATGATCCTTAAACTCCTCATTCATATTTATATAACCTATTGCCGTTTGTCTTATCATATTATTCATAAATAAGACAATTGGCCCTTGAAATTTTTCTATCTGCATAAATTCCGTTAAATTATCATTTTTAGTTTTAAAGATAAATTCGTGTACACCTTTATATAATAAACTAAAACTTCCTCCCCAGCTTATCCTACTATTTTCTTCTATTGAAAATATTCTGGGTTTAAAAACCATTTCTTTTAAATTTGGGGGTCTTACACTTATTTTAATTTCATTGCCAACTTTAATTTCTCCACTAACTAAAGGGATAAATGAATTCCAAGAGGACCATGAATTATAATCATTAAAAATAGCCCATACATAATTGACTGGAGCATTTATATGAACATTTGATTTCAATATTTTTGTTAATCCAGAAGAAATTAACTCTATTCTACTTTTCGACCCTAGGCTTAAATCTTCAATCTTCATAAATATTTTCTCCTGATTTATTTTACCAACCTAGGTATTCAAACAAATAATTGAATTTAAAAACAATTTATGTAAACGGACAACACTTAAATCGCTAGCATTTATTTAATAGTAAAGCCAATATCCCTTAAACTTACCCATAGAATTATATTCAATTGCTGGAAAAGGTAATTTAATAAAAGTTAGTGCTTGGAGTATAAACTGCAAAATTTTAGAATCTGTTTTTATTTTAGACCAATCAATATCTAATGATAAAAGATATTGCCGGTAACGATTAGCAAATGGTAAATCAACTCCATTGAAAGAAGCAAGATTTTCAAACTCACCATACATGCCATTAGCTCCAAATCCAACAGCAAAATTTAGCCAGGAAGGGACTTTGTCTTTGAGACCTAATACGTCAATTGGAAAAGATAACCAGTATGTATGACCATTATAATCTTTTAGTAAGCGTTCAGAGAATGTTTCACCATATAGACCATTAGCTTTATCAGCGCAGTGGGATGGTGAATAAGAAAACTTGTATTTAATTACTTGTTCATTAAATAAAATCTCTTGCCCAAACACCATTGCAGAACCTAGAGTATTTGCGGCCATATCCCCCCAGGAAAAACCATATCCTTCGTGAATTCCATCCATTATTTCAATTGGTGTTTGAAGAAAAAGACCGAGTGTTGCGCCATAATATAGAGCTTCATTTCTTGTAAGACCAGAATTTAATAATGTGTGATAACCGACATAGCTGTAAACATATGCTCCAAATGCATGGCCAAGTTTGTCTATTTGCATGTAGCCAGTGAAATCGTTATAAAAATGGAATGGAACAGTTTTTCTATCTTTATACCATGTTTTACTTAAGAAATACATTGACCCAGCATAATAAGCTGAGGTGTATGCAGCAGCTTTATAGATAAGATTGTTATCTGATTTGAGTGAATCTGTTTTAAGAGAATCGCATTGAGGAAATATCAATCTAGAAAAAAAAGAGAAACAAATGACAATAATTGAAAAACCAAGATTTTTCATATTCATTTAGATACTTAAGAAAATTTTACCTTTATAAGTTTAATTACTGTCAGCTCGATTTACTGAATCAAATATTTTACTCAGAAGCAAAAATACTGGCAGTGTAACTATAGCATAACCAACAATACCAATATTTCTTATTTGCATATTATTAAGTGGAATTCCAAGCAAGCCAATTAGGCTTAGTATCCCACTTATGATCATCAATATTTTCAACGCTTTTTCAAGTTTGCTATTATTAAAAACAAGTGCACCAAATAAAAATGAAAGAGCAAAAAAGAAATCCCAAGCAAGAATATCTAATATATAGGCAACAGAAGGCCACTTGAATGAAAAGAGCAATTTCATAAAAGTGCTGTCTGAAAATTCACTTATGTGACCAATGGATAAAATAGTAAAATGAACAGATGAAGTTATAGCTGTCATAATGATCATAAAAAAAACAGAAATATTACCGTATATTTTTTTTTCATTATCAGCGTAAGCATTTATGATTACCATAACTATCAATATCAACGGGGCAATTATTAAAATTAGTAATTCCATTAGTGTGAAGTATGGATCACCAATTGGATCTGTTGGGGATTCAAGCGACAAAAACCCTAAGAAGGTCACAACGGCATAAACAAGCAATAGAATGAAAACCGCCAATGAAGAAATTCTTCCAATTTTCATAAATGGTGACTTAAGATTTTTTGTAGACATATTAATTTTTTCTCATACTACTTTTTTCTTTAATTCTGTGAATTTTGTATAAAGATTATTTGAATATGTTTGCCTAACTTAAAAAGAAAAGGAATTGAGCCGATTACAAGAAGAGTAAAAGGTATTGCGATGAACCAAAATCTTGGAAATATAAAATATTTGTTACTATGCCCAAATAAAAGAATATATATCGTAATAGGAACCAAAAGTAGTACACCGGTTAATAATCCGGGACAATATTTTCTTAAGGCAATTGTAGCTAATAAATGTGGGAAGAAAACATTAATTAGCATTCCAAAGTTAAATGCAAAATAAAGATAGCAAGCTATACTTAATTTACCATTTAGGGAAAATAGAATCGTAATAACAATCGATACAATGGTAAGAATAATTACTGCAAAGGCAAATTCAAATTTCTCCACAGGCTGATGAAATTTCCCAGCCGATTTTGAAAAAGCAGGAAACCAAATTGCTTCTTCAATATTATGTAGTGCAAATACAAGAGGAAATAACCAAAAAAACCAATGGAATGAAGTATCCATATTACATGATAATCCTTACAAAAAATTACCAAACTTAAGTTCTAAAATACTTAAGAAAATATAATTAACTACAATCAAAACTAATATTTATTCTGCAATATCTATCGCTTATGAAATTATACTTGCCTATATGCTTCTTCACTGAGTATGAATCAAAGAGCACTTGAAATGATCAATTCATTTAAGAAATCAAATATTTAATATCCGCATATTATTTTGAGAAAAGAACAAGATATATAATAAATACAAATCTATTTGATTTAAACAGGGTAGTGGACTTGCAATCGAATTGAGTTAGGAGTCCCATACTATACTCAAGTACCTAGTTAAGTGCATCTGTTTATGAATTTGAGGTTTTAGTGAGTTGGTGGTATGGTTGGAATTTGGTAAATTTATGAATTATTCTGGGCATTGGAATAGGATAGATGGTCTTATTGAGGCGTCAAATTTAAATAAGAGCCCACAATTAAGTGAGCCCTAGTATTAAATATATTTAGAATCATAAGCTATTTGATTAGAATCATCTTTTTCGTTTCAACAAAAACTTGTCCCGAACTTGTTTCGGGATCACCAGCTTGAAGTTTGTAAAAGTAAATACCACTTGTTAACTGTGCTCCATCAAACTCAACTTCATAATTGCCTTGTGGTTGTTCTTTATTTACAAGTGTTGCTACTTCACTACCCAATACATCAAATACTTTTAGTATTACATTGCTCTGCGTTGGGATTGAGTATTTTATTGTTGTGCTTGGATTGAAGGGATTTGGAAAGTTTTGACTTAAACTAATATAACTTGGAAGATTACTTATTTCATTTTCATTGTTTGTCAAATTACTATTCTTTGAAACATAAATACTAATATCATCGATATAAACGCCATCTAATTCTTCTTCACTATCTGATATTAATCTAAATCTGAGTGTAATATGTTCATTGCCTGTGTAATTGGATATATCAATTTCTTTTTTTCGATATCTTATTGCTCCAGAAGTATAACCTTCTAATGCTTCCCAGTTTAAACCGTTATTATTCGATATTTCAACTAATATTGAATCTTTTCCCGTTTCAAGAAAATGACTGATAAAAAATTCTAACCGTGCATATTTATAATTACTTAAATTAAATGAGTGTTTTAATAATAACGTATTGTTTGAATTTGCTAGGTAATTTGTTAATGGACTATCTGTAATTGAAAATTCCCCTGTATTCTTTGATTTATTAGTAATATTCCATCCTTCTCCAAGGTCCCAAAGTGAGGTTCCATTTTCAAAGTCATCTATAACTTGTACAGTATCTATATAGTAAGAAAGGGTATCAGTAGTGTTTAAGTTTTGCATAGAAGAATTATCTTGAATTGAGAAATAATAACTGACCTTATCCCCCAAAATCAACTCCTCATCAAAAGAAAATGTTCCATCAAAATAATTGTCTCCTAAATAATGCAATTCCACATTACCTTTAGGAATGCTGTTAATTGAATAAAATATTTTTCCAGTTGTTGTATCAATTCCAATATTATCACTTGCCTTAATAACAAATTTATTTGGTGAGGGACCAAAGGCATTTATTGATGAGGAAAAATGCTTGAACAGTAATGATATTTGAGGCGGTATCTTATCAACACCCCAATAAAAAGTGTTAGTAACTTTGGGACTCAAAATTGGTTCGAATGAGGTATATTTTGTATTGTGAGCTTGAATGTAATAATTAATTTTACAACTGGAGTCAGGAATAGGAATAATCGCCTCAAAATTATTATTTTCTGTTTCATACATTTTAATTTTTTCCCATTCATTAGATTCTATTTGATAGAATAATTTAATAGAATCTCTAATTAAGGGATATAAACTATTTATCTTTGCTGAAATTGTTACAGGATCAGTTCCAATTTCCAAATCTGATTGTGGGGAGTGTTCAATCTGAGGTCTAAAATACATTACAGCTTTCAACGCATTAACAATTCCGTATCCAATCTCATTATTAGGTGAAAAAGCATTGCTGGCAGTATTTCTGAGGAGATTTAAAATGTCCATATTGGATAAATCTGGATTTGCTTCCATCACTAAGGCGGCAACACCAGCAACTTGTGGGCACGCTCCTGAAGTATTACCATCTGACCAAAAGTACTCGTTTTCAGTAGTTGGATTAATTCCATAATTGTTTGTAGACATAGCAACTACATCTGGCTTTATTCTTCCATCAACCGTTGGACCCATACCTGAATAGCTTGCTCGAGCTAATAATGAATCACATGACCCTACTGCAAGAACACTATCTCCATCAGCATGTGCAGCAAGTGTGTTTTGACCGGGTAAAGCTGTTCCCAAATTTCCAACCGCATTAATTACCAAAATACCTCTACTAGCTGCAATATCAGCAGCTTTGGTAATAAGTGTTGTGTTTCCATCCATATCTTCCCAGCTATAATCACCTTCACCCTCATCAAACTCAAGATATCCTACCGAAGTAGAAATTATATCAGCACCAAGGCTATCAGCCCACTCAGCAGCAGCAATCCATGCATCTTCTTCTGCATGACTCTCTATTAATGTGTTTTCAGTTTTTGCAAGAAGAAAATCAGCATCAAACGCCGGGGAAATTAATTGCCCCTCCTCAAATGCGCCTATATCGCTTAGAACTGCTGTTCCATGATTTGGTCCCCAATCAAGTTCATTTGTAGGGCCGACATCATTGTCATTTTCAATAAAATCCCAAGAAGCTATAATATTCAGATGGTCCATAGCTTGATGACTTAATTCAAAAAATCCAGCATCATTTACACAGATTAGAATATTTTTACCGCTAAAACCTAAATCGTGTACGATTGGGACATTAAGCATTTCCATCTGCTTGAATGAGGGGCCATAATTAAAATTATTATAGATTTGATTTCCGTTTAATCCTTTCGTATAAGTAATTTCATTCGAAAAAGATTTTCTCCGGCTTGTAGATTTATAATTTTTTACTATATCAATTTTATCGATGAAATCTAATTCTTCAAGTAATTCAATATTTTTTCCAGTAATTTCTGCACTTAGTGCATTAAGCCAACGAGATTTATGATGTATCTTGATTAGAATATTTACTAGGGAAGTGATATATTTATCAAAAACTGGAAGATCGTAAAAATCTATTAAATTATTACCAATGGATCTAGATCTTCGCACTATTGATCTTTTATTAAGTTGATTTTTAACTTCCTCCATGATATTTCTATACAGTGGACCCTTATCCTTGAAATAAATCCAAACTTTATATTCCTTATCCAATCCATATTCACTTACAATTGAACTTAGAGCTGAAGATGTTTTGTTACTTGCTAGACTGATGTTTTCAGTTGATAAGAAAAGAATGAACAAAATTATTATAAGAGATTTCATTATCACATCCCCTAGCATATTAGTTTATTATTTATTAATCCAAAATAACAATTTTCTTTAAATCAGAAAAATTTCCAGCATCTATCCTATAGAAGAATCTTCCACTTGTTAACTGACTTCCATCAAACTAAACATCATAATTACCTTGTGGTTGTTGCCTATTCAAAGGAGTCACTACTTTGACCTACCCCCACTATTTTCCCGCAGACAGCTGCGTTGGTATCAGCAGTTATTAAATATTTAGATAATATTAATTGATTAAATGAATAAAAATACACTTGAGGAAATCAAGTAAGGATGAGAGTAAGCGGGAATTAAATACCAACCCTTCTGTACGAAGCATAGAAGAGATATCTGCCAGTTATTTCTGATAGTATTATAATAATTGCTAAGCTTAATAGTAAATATGAAGAATATTTAAATCGCAGATAAAAGAGCTGCAAAACTATCAGTCCGATTGCCAAAACTGCAAGAATAATTCTAGCGTAGAGTAAAGGTATATTTTTTGATGTGATGGAATTAAAACTGGATAATTCTGCTATTCCACCCAATTTTAAGTTCCATAATCTGATAAGCAAAAAAATTATACTTACAAGTAATACTACTAATATAATGGAAAGAGAGGTGTTAATAACTTTGGTTGATTCAAGCCCTTCTAATAGAGTATTATTTGTATTGGAGATTATTAAAATCAATCCTAATAGTCCAAGTATAATAAACGATGAGTAGAATTGAATAATTGTATAGTAAGAATCCCATACAGGAATAGTTTCAAGCATATAAATTTTGGACATTGAATAGATCAGCATTAATCCTATTATTGAGACAAATACCAGATATGTAAATTCCAACTTAGGAGTGATATTCCAGATAATTCTTCCAAAGGCAAATACTGCGGCTGAAAGTGAAAATAATATAATAAAGAGAATTTCCCAGCTTAGCCATGACGATCCTAGATTATTAAGCGCATATATCGCACTTTTGGGTTTCCCAAGATGAAGAAACGAACTTACTAAGGCAATTATCAGTGCAGTAAAAAACACCCATAATACCTTGTTAATTAATTCTTTTTGAAATGGGACATTTGATTTAAAAAGATTATACCCGAATAAAGTTGTCATTACAACAAAAATACCGACCGCGAACTGAATAAGTAAAGTAAATGATATAAGTGACCATTGATTTCTCACCTAAACTTCCTCTTCATTAATTATCTTTGCATTTTTGTTTTCATTTTCAATAGCATCGGTGTGGGGATTGATGATAATGGCCGGATCTGTAATTACTGAATTCGGCAATGGGTAGACTTCTTTAACTCCACTATATTTTTTAGTCATCTCACTTAATTCACCAAAATCTAGCACCCTCATTGGACATGCATCAACACAGCTTGGATTTCTCTCATCTTCAACGTAATCGATACAAAGATCACATTTTCCCATAATACCATTAACTTTATCGTATTGAGGAGCTCCATAAGGACACGACCATTCACAATATCTGCAGCCAATACATTTATTCTTATCAATAGTTACAATTCCGTTTTTATTCTTCTTCATTGCATTAGTAGGACAACCCAACACACAAATTGGATTTTCACAATGATTGCAAGCAATTGACATATTATAGGTCTTTATATTGTTAGACCATACGCCATCATTATTCGTCCATCCTCCTTCTGATACTTCATACACTCTTCTCCAAAGGACTCCAACTTCCAGATTATTTTTATCCTTACATGCAATTTGGCAAGTTTTACAACCTGAACATTTAGATGAATCAAAATAAAACGCATACTGTTTTTTCATGATTCACCAACTTTTTCTACTTCAGCCATTATAGTATGCTGTGCATTACCGAATGCGAGTGGAGTCCATTTTTCTGATGTAAGAACATTGACATTCCCTCCCCTGTCAATTCCTTCCTCATCCGGCTTCCACCAAGCACCTTGGGGAATATCAATAACTCCTGGCAGAATTTTCGTTGTTACTCTACATTTCATAATAATCGAACCGCGATCATTATATATTTTTACATAATCACCAGGTTTTATTCCCCTATTCTCTGCATCAATTTCATTTATGAATACTCTCTGAGGAAAAGCTTCCATTGCCCAGTCATTATTATCATGTGTAGAATGCACTCGAGGCATATAGTGATGACCTACTACTGAGATAGGATATTTTTGACCAATACTGTTAAATGGACTCTCCCATTCTTCAATATATTTTGGAATAGGTGGAATATAATCAGGATTGTTCATATCGAAGAGCTGTTTAGAGAATAATTCAATCTTACCAGACGGAGTGTTTAATTTATTTTTTACAGGATCATCTCTAAAATCTTTGAAAGCTATTTTAGGTTCTGTAACTGGAACAGAGTATACTCCCTTGTTCGACTTTTCAAATTTATCAAGTTTAGGAATTTCCGGGAACCATGTTTTCCTATAATGTTCTATAGACCATTCAATCCATTCCTTTTCATTTCGTCCTTCTGTATATTCCTTTTCAATACCGAAACGTTCAGCGATTTCGGAGCAAATCTGATAATCACTTTTTGTATCGAAAGGAGGATCTAAAATTTTCGGCATGAGTATTACTTCTTCACCATACTTCCATCCATCTTCCAATCCCCACATTTCAAATTGAGTACATACTGGCAAAACAACATCAGCAAATTTTGAAGTTGGTGTCATAAATTGTTCATGTACAACAAAAAACTCAACCAATGACTCATCTTCAAGTATTTTAGCAGTCCGATTAATATTAGCGTGTTGATTAACAATGGCATTTGAAGCCACAGCATAAATTAATTTAATATTACTATCAAGTTTATCTACTCCAGTTACACCTTCTTCTCCAGTCATTTGATTTCCGCGCAAAACAGCTTCACTCCATAGGAAAGATGGGATTTTGGCTTTAATAGGATTGCTTCCTGTCGGAAATACATTCCATTGAGGACCGCCTTCATCAGCTTGAAGAGCTATACCGCTTGCCCATCCTCCTGGGATTCCTATGTTTCCGGTAATTGCAGCTAAAACACAACCGCCCATAACGGCAGTTTCTCCGTATGCTCTTCTCTGCATACCATATCCTTGATAAAGCATTGCAGGCCTTGTTGTGGCATATGCTCTGGCAATTCGAGTTATTGTGTCTTTAGGTATTGAGGTTATCTTTTCAGCCCAAGAGGGTGATTTAGGGATCCCGTCAATAATTCCTAGAATATAATCCGAATAACTTTCTTCATTCTCAGCACCCTCAGGCATTTGAGTTTTATCAAAACCAACACAATATTTCTCTACAAAATCTTTATCATAAATATTTTCAGTTATCATAACGTAGGCCATAGCACTCATCAAGGCTGTATCTGTACCAGGCCTTATCGGAATCCATTCATCAGCGAGACTCACAGCACTCATGCTCATTCTTGGATCAATACAAATTATCTTTGCGCCATTTTCTTTCGCCTTCTTTAAGAAATACTCGCTGTTTGTACCATCTCTCATTTCACATGGATTCCATCCCCACATTATTATGTACTTAGAGTTTATCCAATCTTGACGCTGATTACCAGTTATATTAGTTCCATATACATATGGAGTCGCCTTCGAAATAGCTGCCCATGAGTAACTGTTATAAAATCCTAATGAACCTCCTAAATAATTAAATAATCTATATGCAGTTTGTCTTCCATTTAACTGGTTGTAGCTTCCAGTCCCGTAAGGGACATAAATTGACTGATTCCCATATTTTGATTTTATTCTTTTAATTTCACTGACTATTTTATCAAGTGCTTCATCCCATGAGGCTTGTCTAAATTTTCCCTCACCTCTTTTTCCAACTCTAATCAACGGGTGTTTAAGTCTATCATTATGATACTGTCTTCTTAAATATGATCTTCCTCTAATACAAGCTCTTAATTGTGGATCTGATATGTTATCTGTTGGCCTATCATCTGTTTCTATTCTAACAATTTTATTATCTTTTACATAAACTTTTAGAAGGCATCTGCCCCCGCAATTGTGTGCTGGACAGCCTGTTCGAATAATTTTATCTGCTAGAGTATAATGGTTTGGTCTTTGTTTCTATAGAGGCAAAAGCATTCTTTAAATTCGCCAAAGTTTAATGTTAATTCCTAATGCGGATGACCATTTTATAAAATCACGACGAGAAAGATCTATAATTGTGCTGGTAGTATTCAATGCCTATCATTAATTGTTACAAACATTACTTAGTAAAATATAGAAATAAATCCTGAATGTCATTGATATACTCTAGTAAAAATAATCCAATCAGTTATAAGACCAAAATGGTGATATAAAAATATGCAGCATTTATATAATCATGTAAATATTTACCTTTGATAAAATTTTTTAGAACCATTAGAAAGCAACTCGCCACAAAGAAAAAAGTTGCGAAATATTTTCGCTTTGTAAATGGTGAAATTTTATTAGTAGCACCTAGAATTTTATTTATTCTTTGATTTTGATAAATATAAATATCCAATTTGGGGTAATGCGTTATTTTACTTCAATTAATCTTGACATAAAACAAATTAAATAATATCTTAAAATTAATAATAGGAATGATTACTATTTAGAATGAATCATCAAACAAAAATAGTTTACAGACAAAGTAAGCAGCGAAATAGAATTTTAGAATTATTAAATTCAATAGAAACTCATCCTACTGCCGGTTGGGTTTATGAACAATTAAAGAATGAATTTCCTAAACTAAGTCTTGGTACAGTTTATCGAAACCTTTCAATTTTAGAAGAGCAACAATTAGTAAAAAAAATTCATTACGGAAGTACATTCGATCGCTTTGAAGCAAAAACAACTCCTCATTATCATCTTATTTGCGAAAAGTGTGGAAAAATAGAGGATTTCGAATTATCCATTTACAATGAAATTAATAGAAAAGCCAAAAAGAAAACCGACTTCAACATTCATCATCATAAACTAGAGTTTTTTGGTCTATGTAAAGATTGCAGCAAATAAAAATAGGTTGAACCTACTAATTCTTTGTATTTGTAATAATAGTTCCGAGTTTAGTTTTTAAGTAATTATTGATTTATTAAAGCTAATTAAAAGAAAAGGAGACAACAAAATGAGTGAAAACACAAAGGGGAAATGCCCCGTGATGCATGGAGCTAATACCGAAACACATGATTCGGTGATGGATTGGTGGCCTAACGCATTAAATTTAGATATTCTACATCAACACGATACGAAAACAAATCCGTATGATGAAGATTTTGATTATCACGAAGAGTTAAAAAAACTTGATGTTGAAGCATTAAAAAAAGATCTTCGTGATTTTATGACTGATAGCCAAGATTGGTGGCCAGCTGATTGGGGACATTATGGTGGCTTGATGATACGAATGGCTTGGCATGCAGCTGGAACATACAGAATAGCAGATGGTCGAGGTGGTGGCGGCACCGGCAATCAACGATTTGCGCCGCTTAATTCTTGGCCGGATAATGTTAGTTTAGATAAAGCCAGAAGATTACTTTGGCCTATCAAACAAAAATATGGAAATAAAGTGAGCTGGGCAGATTTAATAATTTTAGCTGGAACAATTGCTTACGAAAGCATGGGATTAAAATCCTACGGGTTTGCATTTGGACGCAAAGATATTTGGCACCCTGAAAAGGATACATATTGGGGAGCAGAAAAAGAATGGTTAGCCCCAAGTGATAATAGATACGAAAATGTTGAAAAGCCAGAAACTATGGAAAATCCTTTGGCTGCAGTTCAAATGGGATTAATCTATGTAAATCCGGAAGGTGTAAATGGAAATCCCGATCCTCTTAAAACAGCGGCTCAAGTAAGAGAAACTTTTAAAAGAATGGCAATGAATGATGAGGAGACCGTAGCTTTAACCGCCGGTGGTCATACAGTAGGGAAAGCACATGGAAATGGTAATGCCGATCTTTTAGGTCCTGAGCCTGAAGCAGCCGGATTAGAAATGCAAGGACTTGGATGGGATAATCCTCATAAAACAGGAAAAGGCAGATACACTGTTACTAGTGGATTAGAAGGGGCATGGACAACAAATCCAATAAAATGGGATAATGGATATTTTCGAAATGCTATTTAACCATGAATGGGAGCTTCGAAAAAGTCCTGCAGGTGCACAGCAGTGGGAACCTGTAGATATTAAAGAAGAAGATAAATCCATAGATGTTGAAGATTCATCTATCCGTCAGAATCCAATGATGACAGATGCTGATATGGCGATGAAGATGGATCCGATTTACAGAGAAATATCATTAAAATTTATGAATGATTTTGATTATTTCTCTGATACTTTTGCCCGAGCTTGGTTTAAATTAACTCATCGTGATTTAGGTCCAAAGAGTCGATATATAGGTCCAGATGTTCCAAAAGAAGATTTAAGTTGGCAAGATCCAATTCCAACAGTAGATTATACTTTATCAGATGCTGAAATTGAGGAATTGAAAGATAAACTTCTTAACAGCGGCTTAAGTAGTACAGAACTGATAAATACCGCATGGGATAGTGCTAGAACTTTTAGATGTTCTGATTATAGAGGTGGTGCTAATGGTGCGCGAATTCGTTTAGCTCCACAAAAAAATTGGGAAGGCAATGAACCGGAGCGCTTAAATAAAGTTCTTAGTAAACTGACTGAAATTCAAGCAGGATTGGATAAAAAAGTAAGCATTGCCGACTTAATTGTTTTGGGCGGAAGTGCCGCAGTTGAAAAAGCAGCCAAGGATGCCGGTGTAAGTATTAAAGTTCCTTTTACTCCAGGACGTGGAGATGCAACAGACGAAATGACCGATGCTGAATCATTTGCTTATCTTGAACCAATTCATGATGGGTACAGAAATTGGCTAAAGAAAGATTATGCTGTAACAGCTGAAGAACTTCTGCTAGATAGAACACAGCTAATGGGATTAACGGCACCAGAAATGACAGTATTGGTAGGCGGAATGAGGGTTTTAGGTACAAATCATGGTGGAACAAAACATGGTGTGTTTACAGATAAAGTAGGTACTCTAACAAATGATTTCTTTGTAAACCTTACTGATATGAAATACTCATGGAAACCGGTCTCAGAAAATTTATATCATATTGTTGATAGAAAATCCGGAGATGTTAAATGGACGGCTACAAGAGTTGATCTAGTGTTTGGCTCCAACTCTGTTTTGCGTGCTTATGCAGAGTTATATGCTCAAGATGATAATAAAGAAAAATTTGTTGATGACTTTGTTAAAGCTTGGGTAAAAGTAATGAACGCTGATCGGTTTGATTTGAAATGATTTTAATTTAACATGCTTTTAGATTAAATCACTATTAAGAATCTTATTACAAGACCCCAGATTATTGGGGTTTTGTATTTTAAACGACTTTTTCTCAGCTCTAAGGAAAATTTTTATTCATTCAGTTTTATTTAGTTTTTTAAATTAATTAATGCTCTGCATTGCATACTAGGAACAATTCTATAAAAGCTGAAATAGATAATTAATCACTTTAAGTTATCTAAAGCAAAAGCATATGCCCCCATTGCAACGGCATTACTTGTACCAATTTTTGAAATCCCAACACCAATTTTTGCTTCCCAATCATATTTAATTTCTTTTTCTGTTCCATATATCTTAATCTTTCTTGATGAAGACATTAAAAACTTTTCAAGACCAACAGGATCTTTAAGATTATAAGCTTCTGAAATTAATCTTTTAATTTTTGTGCCATCTGATTTAATAAATTGGCTATTCATTTCATCCACTACTTTCTGCAAAAATAGTTCTGAAGCCGCGGATAGTCCTCCGCCTATTACAACTAATCCATCAATCAATGTCACTGCATTTGCAATTGCATCTCCAATACCTTCAGCTAATTCAGAGAATGATTCTAGAGCGGCTTGTTTATTCCCTTCTATTTTCCCCAAACCAATATCAAAAATATCTTTTGGTTCGGGAACTTGATTAAATTGCAAATTAGAATATTTTGCATAAAGATTTTTTAATCCCTTAATCCCCCCATGTTCCTCAACATTGGAGTTAGGCATTAATTTGTTCCTCATTAACCATATTTCAGCACCGCATGAATTATCACCTCTAAACATTTTACCATCATGAACAATGCCACATCCAAAACCTGTTCCTAATGTAAAACCTAAGAGATTATTATATCGTTTTGATGAGCCGGATTTCTCTAAAAGATTATTAATCTCAGGTAAAAATCCTGATATGGCTTCTCCATAAGCATACAAGTCGCCATCATTATTTATAAATACTGGAATTCCAAAATACTCCTTTAGCATAGGTCCAAGGGCGATACCTCCTCTAAATGCTGGCAAATTGGGTAGATCACCTATTATCCCATTTGGATAATCTGCTGGCCCTGGAAAAGCAAAACTAATTGCTGCTGGTTTCTCATTTAGTCTATGAGATACCTCCTTAAAACCATCCAATATACTTTTCATACATTTATCTAAATCATTACCATGAGAAGGTAATTTTATATCTTCAACTATTTTTTCAAATGATTTAATAGCCGAAAAGACAAAATTTGTACCGCCTGCATCCAGCGTCATTACTATTCTTTTATCATTTTTAATATTTTTACTCTTCAATTTTATCTTCCTTTTTTATATCCACTTATACCGTAGTAGAAAATATAGACATAGCAAAGAATAGGAACAATGAAAGAAAATTGAACGCCCATCAAATCTGCAAATGCGCCTTGAATGGGAGGTATAACTGCACCACCAAGGATAGCCATTACAAGAAGAGATGATCCTTGACTTGTATATTTACCCAAACCATCAATTGCTAATGTAAAGATATTTGACCACATAATTGAATTAAATATACCAATACCAATTACTGCCCAAAAAGCTATTTCCCCTTTTGTGAACACAGTCGTTAACAATAGTATAATCACTATTGAAGCAAAGAAATATAAAGTTCTTGATGGAATCGATTTTCCGTATAAGAATAGAACAAATGCTACTGCAATAAATATCAACATTGGTAACATTGTAACAAAACTCATATCGGTCTTAATATAATTTGATATATAGATTATTAGAAATGCAGCTAAAGCCGCAATTACCATATAACTAAATTTTTTAAATTGATTTGAAATATCACTTAAATAAATAGCCCCAGAAAATCTCCCGACCATCAGTCCACCCCAATAGAGACTTAAGAAACTGCTTGCCATATCTTCACTCATTCCTGCAATGTTTTCCAAACCAAAAAAATTAATCAAAATACTTCCAACAGCAACTTCACCACCTACATACATGAATATTGCTACCATACCCAAAGTTAAATGAGGAAATTTTAATGCACCTTTACCCTTTTCTATTTTTTCTTTATTTGCAAATTCAGGGAGCTTAGATATTTTAATAATAAGAGCTAGAATAATTAGAAAGCCAGCTAATACCAGATAAGGAATTTTTACAGCTTCTGTTCCTGCGAAATATGTAAATATTAATGTTCCTCCAATTAGTGGGCCTAATGTAGTTCCCAAGGAATTAAACCCTTGTGCTAGATTTAATCTACTTGAAGCTGTTTGAGGACTTCCTAATATTGCCACATAAGGATTCGCTGCGATTTGCAGAACTGTAAAACCTAAACCAAGGATAAAGAGTGCAAGCAAATAAAACCCATAAATATTTAAAATTGTTGCTGGGTAGAACATTGCACTGCCAATAGCAGAAATAATTAAACCAATAATAATTCCGTTTTTGTAACCTATCTTATTTATTGGATCCCCAGATCGTGATGATATTAAATAATAAAGGAGTGCTCCAATAAAATATGCTCCGAAAAAAGCTGTTTGAACCAGCATTGATCTAAAATAATCAAGTTGGAAAATATTTTTTAAATGGGGGATTAGAACATCATTCATTACCGTCATGAATCCCCACATAAAGAAAAGTGAGGTTAGAGTAATAAGTGCCGATGTATAGTTTTTTGAACTTTCCTGCATACTAAATATCCTTATTGTATGTATTGTCAGTAGTTATTTATAAATCGATTTTTAATATTATTAATTCTAACTAAATCAGCATTATTATTTAAGCATTTTGAAGACTATAACTATCTTTAAGCGATAAACTGAATTCGTATTGCTATTCAAAAAATATTTCATCTATAAATAACCAGGCTTTCTTACCAGCGCTTTTATGGAAAGAAGGAATCGAACCAATATTTTCTGCGAAAAATTTTATATACCTTGTATGAATAGAAGTTAAGTCTTTTTCAATCGTTACAATTTCTTTCTTTTTGTTTAATTTAATTTTATCTGTGAAAATTATAACTGGATCAGAGTAACTATCGCCATTTTGGGAAAATGAAACCGATACCTCTTTTGGCAAAAATATCCATCTGCTCTGGTAATTTAAGAAATTTGCCCCTATTTTCTTTATCTCTGTAACCCTTCCAAAATCTATTGTTATCTCACAATCTAATTCTTGAAACCCTTGCCAGAATGAATCGTGGTAATTTAAAGTGCCAAAAGAACCATCAATAATTCCATTTATTCCATTTCCACTATATTTAGGACTAAAATTATTATTTTCAATTATAACTGGAAAAATAGAATTACCTTCCATATAAAATGGGTCTGCCAAATCTCTAACGATTTTCTTCGTGAAATTTTTTACAACTGTATTTGAAGGCAGCTTATACTCATCAAAAGTTTTTGCCTTTAAAATAGAAGAAGCTTTAAGAATAATTGGTTTTCTATACAATTCCGATTTATTATTGGGCTCAGTACCGTCAAGTGTATATCTAATCTCTGTATCGGGTGAGAAGGTTTTTAGTTCAGTAGTAACAGAATTTGCAAATAGAGATCTGTAAGGTGTAATTACTGGTTCATAGTTTTTGTTATAAATAATGGGTTTAATATTTTCACTTATTCTTGAATTTGGACGTTCCTTAGAGACTGCACCAAAATTTTTGTTGGGAACTTTAACCATATTAAATTCTATAGTTGACCCATTCAAAATATCATCGTGAGTAAAATAAGTTTTTGAATAGTTTATTCCACTTAATTTTGCTGAATTTATGTATTTATTTTCTCTGCTATTATTATTTGCAATAATTTTAAAAGTATTTCCATTTGTAAGATTAATTTTAACTTTATCGAATATTGGACTCCCAATAACATATTCATTGCTTCCCGGCAAAACAGGATAAAACCCCATTGCGCTTAAGGCATACCATGCAGACATTTGTCCACAATCCTCATTTCCACATAAGCCATCTCTTCCGGAATGGAAAAATTCTTCCATTATCTTTCTTGTATATTCTTGAGTTTTCCATGAGAAACCGCAGTAATTATATAAATAAACTATGTGGTGACTTGGTTCATTCCCTTGTGCATATTGACCGATTAACCCCGTAACATCAGAAGGCATTTGATATTTACTTGTATCCGTTTCTGTCAAAAAGAGTTCATCGATTTTTTCTTTAAATAAATAATCTCCCCCCATAGCTTTTATTAATCCTTGGATATCATGAGGAACAAACCATGTATATTGCCATGCGTTACCTTCTGTAAATTCACCAGCTCCTAAATAAGAGGGCTCTATTGGGTCAAATGGATCTTTCCAAAATCCAGAATAAAATCTTCCTCTCATAAATTTTGTTTTTTCATCAAATACATTTAAGTAATTTTTAGCGCGAGACATAAAATATTGGTAATCATTTTCTTTGTTTAACTCCTTCGCCATAGTGGCAATACACCAGTCATCATAAGCATATTCTAATGTGGTAGAAACGGCGTCGTCAGCTTTATCCATGGGAATAAAGCCCATAGTTTTATAATACTCAAGTCCTCTTTCCTTTCCCATCGCGCTTTTTACCATTGCTCCATAGGCTGTATCAATGTCAAATTCTCTAATCCCTTTCATATAGGCATCGACAATAACTGGGATAGAGTGATAGCCTATCATAGTTCCCGTTTCGTTCCCAGCTAATTCCCAAATAGGCAGAGATCCGCTTTCCTTAAATTTCTCCAGTATTGATTTAATAAAATCCGTTGCCAAATCAGGATCAATGATTGTTATTAGTGGATGTAGGGCTCTAAAAGTATCCCACAATGAGAATATTGTATACATGTTAAAATCTTCTGCAATTTTAGTTTCCCCATCCATCCCAATGTACTTTTTATCAACATCGTTAAAAATATTGGGTGCTAAAAAAGCGTGGTATAAGGAAGTATAAAAAGTTATTTTTTGATCTCTAGTTCCACCTTCAATTTCAATCCGTGCAAGATAATCATTCCACTTCTTCTTAGTAGCATTATAAATTTTTGTAAAATCCCAATCGGTAATTTCTGTTAATAAGTTTTTTTTGGCACCTTCTAGACTTACGTGAGAAATTCCAATTTTAACTAATAATTCACTGGGTAACGATTTTTCAAACTCTAATATTGATTTTACAGAAATCCCCTTTGCAGAATTGGCAGTTAATATTTCTTCATTTAACTCAATAATATGCTTGCTGATATTCTTCGAAAATTCTGCATAAAAATAAACTGTGTGTTTTTTTGCCCACCCACTAGACGTTCTATAACCTTCCACTTTATTATCATCAATAATATTGATGTAAGATTCTAATGTGGCATCTTGCAAACCGTGGAATAAATCAATGAGTATTTTATGAGATTTATCAGCCTGGAACTGATACTTATGCATACCGCTTCTTTGGGCTGTTGTTAGTTCTACATTAATATCATAATCTGTTAGAAAAACAGAGTAATATCCTGGCGATGCCTTTTCGTTTTGGTGGCTAAATCTTGATCTATATCCTTCATCGGGATTATCTTTCGATCCCGGTTTAAATTTATTTTCCCCTATAAATGGCATAAATAAAATATCACCATAATCTGCAACTCCAGTTCCGCTAAGATGGGTATGACTGAATCCGATAATTGAACTGTCAGATGAATTATATCCTGATACCCAATCCCAGTCCTTTAACCCCGTATCGGGGCTTAACTGCATCATTCCAAAAGGAGCGCTTGCTCCCGGATATGTGTGACCATGCCCAGCAGTACCAATGAAGGGATTGACATAATTTGTGTAGTCAACTTGAGAATTTATCGACACATTAAAAATAAAATATAATATCTCGCACCAAACAAGAATTCTCATAAAACTCCTTGATAAAAATAAGATTTTATTCTAACCATACTATATATAACAAATTAAAATTGATTCTTCAGTAAATATGGTTTTGAACTATATAATTTAATAATGAGTTCTCCGAATAGTGTATTAGCCCAAGCGAACCAAGATCTTGTATAATTTGTTGGATCATCTTTATGAAACGTCTCGTGCATAAACCCAGTACCGCCATGAGTTTTTTTTAGCATTGATAAACATCTGATTATTTCATTATCATCATTACTTGTAAGTGCTTGCATAATTATTGTCATTGGCCATATCATGTTTAATCCTACATGCGGTCCGCCAATTCCTTCAGCATACTTTCCGGAGAAAAAATAAGGATTATCTTTGCTAAGAATAAATTTTCTAGTATTAATATATATCTCATCATCACTATTTAGGCAATTCAAATAACTTAAAGACAAAAGACTTGGAACATTGGCATCATCCATAAATAGTTTATTCCCAAAGCCATCAATTTCGTAAGCGAGCACTTTACCATAATTTAAATGATTACTAATGGCATTTTGCTTAATACTGGATTCTACTTCAGAAGCGAGATCGGTACAGTCATTTGCAAATTTAAAATCCTTTACTACAGTAGTGAATATCTCCGAAACTTGTTTTAGGGCAACAACTGCAAATAGATTTGAGGGAACTAAATATCCATAAATGCATGCGTCATCTGAAGGTCTAAATCCAGAATTTATCATTCCATTAGGTTTAGTAGGATTTCCATAACCCCCTAAGGGAAGAGTGTCTGTTGAGACAGCTGTTGTTCTTTGAAATTTATATGGTCCTAAATTTTCTTTTCTTTGCTGTTCAATAAATGTTTTATAAACCAGCTTCATCGCGTTTATCCAGTTTTCATCAAAAACTGAAATATCCTGAGTTTCATTCCAATATCCATAAGCTAATCGAATAGGGTAACATAATGAATCAATTTCCCATTTTCGTTCATGAAGTTCCGGTTTCATGTCTGTTAAATCTGATTCCCATTGACTGCCTTCATTCGAATAGTTAAATGCATTAGCATAAGGATCGATAAGTATGCATTTAGTCTGACGATTAATTACTCCTTTAATCAAATTCTTTAAAGGTTTATCCTTGTTTACCAGGGGTAAATAAGGCCAAACTTGAGCAGTTGAATCACGAAGCCACATTGCTTCTATGTCACCGGTGATTACAAAAGTATCGTGTATTCCATCCTTTTCTTCATATTTGACAGTTGTATCCAAAGTGTTAGGATAACAATTTTCAAACATCCATGCAATTTCTCTATCTGCAATTACTTCTTTTACTTCTTGAATAACTGATTCAACAGCAGTGCTAATAAATTTTCTTTCACTTACAATTGGTCGATTTGATTTATACTCTGATTTCGCAAAAATATTCTTTGCGGAATTGACACTTGTAATTGCTGTTCCGGAAATAATTAGCGAGCTTTTAATGAACTTTCTTCTTGTTATTTTGTTTTTCATAGTAATCTTATTGCTTATTTATAAACTAAAGAATGAACTGATGTGTAATCAATTAATCATAAACTTTGTAAATTTTCATAACTGTCAACCAAAGTAATGATCTTTAATTCATCAATAAAATTTTGTTGATTTAATTCTTTATCAGCAGTGAACATTATTTTTATGCTTTCATTTGGAGGAAGATCAAAATAATTATCAGAAAAAAATCCTTCTGTTTCACAATTTAAATAAACATTCTTTGCTAAAACATCAGATATGAGCTTGATTTCAAATTCGCGTTGGTCGATTTCAGTAATTTCATATTTAAGGTTTGGATTTGGTAAATTAAGATCTTTGGGAGCAACAAAATAGTAAAGATCAGTGTCAAGACAATTTTTCTCACTATCAAATAATTCACTTTTTAAGAAGATGTTATTTATTTCAAACCCCTGAGTAATTACGTTTTGATTTTCTGAAAAATAAATTTTACTCGTATTACCTTTAAGTAAAATTTCTCTTTTATGTTCATATAAAATATCACCGTTAAAATTTGATATCGTAAGTTGGAGTATTGCTTTCTTATCTTCCAAATCGTCTGAAATAATATAAATATTTATATTATCATTATTTTTGTAAGGAGATAATTTAATTTTTTTGAAGGACTGTTTTGCTTGGTAATGAAGGGCTTTCCATTTGCCATAATAATCAATGCTTGACCACGATGCTACTGGCCAGCAATCATTTATCTGCCAATAAAGCGAGCCCATGCAATATGGCATATTTCTCCTATGAGCTTCCATCCCTATACCAACACCGCGAGCCTGCAAAAGTTGACCTACATATAAAAACATCTCAAAATTTTTTGGAGATTTATAATCGCGTAAAAGATATTCCCTAATTGTAATATTACCAATACTCGACCGTTGATGAGAATTCATGACTTCCGAATTAATATCCCAATCTTCTTCTGTAGTGTATTTTTTGACGGAACTAAATTCAGGGAAAGACTGAAATCCATACTCAGACATGAATCTTGGAATCTCTTTTTCGTAGTTAGCAAAAGGTTTCTTGCCCCACCAAACATCCCAGTAGTGTCGATCTCCGGATTTTCCATCTTCCAATTCCCCAAACCCTGCACTGGGTGATGATGACCAATATAATCTTTGAGGATCTAGATCATTTACAACGGAAGGCAATAGCTCATGAAATACTTTGTTATAGGCATCCCAAATAGTATCTGCAGTTTTGGTACCGTATTTTTCAATGGTTTCTTCTTTCCATCCCCAATTATTCCATGCTAAAAGTATTTCATTATCGCCACACCATAAAGCCAGACATGCATGATTTCGCAGACGTTTAATGTTCTGAATTGCTTCATTTCTAACATTTTCTAAAAATTCTTCATTCCCCGGGTACATTGCGCAGGCGAACATAAAATCCTGCCAAACTAAAATCCCATATTTATCACATAAATCATAGAAGATTTCCTTTTCGTATATTCCGCCTCCCCAAACCCGGAGCATATTAAAATTTGCATCAACAGCAGCTTTTATTATTCTTTCGTAGTCAGCATCTTGAATTCGGTTCAAAAAGATATCTTGAGGAATGTAATTAGCCCCTTTCATAAAAACAGGTTGATAATTTAGTCTAAAATAAAAGCTTTTACCAACACTATCATCTTGCTGCACAACCTCAAGAGTTCGCAGTCCAATATTTTTTCGTTCAATTGATAAAATTTCAGAATTTTTTGTTATTTGTACTTCTATATCATAAAGTTTTTGATCACCTAATCCACTTGTCCACCAAAGTTTAGGATTTTTAATATCAAAAGAGGCACTGATTATATTTGTTCCCTTATTTATTTGTACATTTTTTTTAAATTGCTTTTCAGAATCTATAAAACCATTAAGTGTAAATTCTCCCTCTTCTAAAGATTCAATTTCAATATTTGCAGACAAAATAGCTTCATCATCAGAAATCTTATTTTGAATAATATTGAGATCAGTTATTTTCAATATATCAAATGCTTTAATTACAACTTCCTGCCAAATTCCACTGCTTACTAACCTTGGACCCCAATCCCATCCAAAATGATAGCCAGCCTTCCTGGAGAAAACACTTACTTTTTTATTCCCTAACCCACCTAATTCAGATTGATCATTTGAAGAAAAAGGCAAATCATATTCAAGTTCTTTCATTTTTTCCAAACCAACTTTTACTGGGGAATGGAAAATTATTTTTAATTCATTATTGTTGATTTTTAATATTTTCTTACAATTAACATCCCAGGATATAAACATATTATTCGCTTTTAGTATTAGCTCATTATTCAAGTAAACGTCAGCATGGGTATCCAAGCCTTTAAAGTTGATTATGACGGCATCTTTCTCAAGAATATTCTCATCTACACTAAAAATGGTTTTATATTCCCAATCCGTTTTATCAATCCATTGAAGTTCATGTTCATTCATTCTATAAAATGGATCAGGGATTAATTTATTTTTCATCAAATCGGTGTGAACATACCCGGGGACTTCTGCTTTGCACCAGAGAGTATCGTTGACATCTCTGAAAAGCCAATTTTGATTTATTTCTAATTCAATTAGATTTACTTCTTTTTGACATGACATTATAGCTGTCCCTAAAACCACAAGATAGATTAGCCTCAATAATGTTCTTTTCATAAGCGGCAATTACTATTTGCAAAAAAAGCTTTTTCTGCTTTATTATAATATTTAATTATTACTTAATTTGCTTAATAATTAGAGACTTCTTCTTTTATAAACAGACGGATTGAAAAAGCTCGCAAAGGAACTTAAAATATTCTTAATAATTAGTTTAAGTTAATCATCTCCAATATATGCTTTAAATTCACTTCCTAATTCAGCATGAAAACCAGGCTTAAAAATAATTTCATTATTTGAATTAAGCGATGATTTTTTGGATGGCGGCACAATAAACTTATAAGGACTACCTACAATAATTTTAGATTCAGCAAAATAATCTTCAATTCGATTATTGGTAACAACATAATCTTGAAATAACAAGCTAGAATGATCGAAGTCTGTTGGAATATCAGTAGAATAACTTGGTCCCAATAATTGAGTTTTGGTCAAGTTACCATCAATGTATTGTTCCCTAATTTGCTGATAATGTTTGGTTAAATATCCATTTTTCGTTGCTGCTTCTGTAAAGGTTTCCAAGTTAGTGTCGTCTGCTTCGTTCTCAAATGGTTCAAGCTGATATAAAAATACTCCTTGCAAAAATAGGTTTTTTGCTTTTCCTAATAAATCATCATATTCAGAAATATCTTTATGAGCACCGACCCAAGAAAACTCAAATTTATGACTAAATAAGGTTTCCATATGAGCCCAATCTGATCTTTGATCTGGATTTTCTGGCCATGAAATCCAAATACCTAAAAATTCCCACCAATGTTTGTAACTTGAAAACATTGTGTAGTCTGATATAGTATGCACATACTCCTTAAGAAAATCATTTCTTTTGTAACCACTTAACACAATTTTAGAATTCGGATACTTAGCTTTTAACCAGTTTTTAATATTTGCCCAGATTACAATATTTTCATTTAAGTCTGCAGGTTCATCTATATAATATGACCATGTTTCAGGAATTGATTCAACATTTTCTATATAGCTATCAGGTCTAATCTGACGCATTATATTCAAGGAATCAAATCCTGCTTCTCTAATCATACTATAGTGTGAATTTCCAAAACCCCGAGCTAATAATATATTATTGAACCCCCACTTATATCTTAACTCTTTAAGTCTTGATAAATCATCATACCTTGTATTATGAGGCCAAATACCAATTATTTTATTTTCAACAGTCTCATAATACTTAGACCAGTCTTTTAAATAAGTTATTTGCCCGTAAGCAAAACTACCTGAAATTAGATTGATAAAAATAACCAATAGAATCGTTTTCATTTAGAATTACCAGTTATTTTCTTTAATTCTTTGACTTGATGCGAAAGTATCTTAATATCTTTTTCTTGTTTTATAATGTAAAGTGTAAGTTCTTCAATTTTTTGAAGTAATATGGATTGCATATCAGCTATTTTAATACCATTTTTTATAACATCTTGTGAAGACGGAACTCCCTGAAGGTGATTATTTTTAAGAATGTATTGTTCTTGTTCACTTAAGGTTGGCAATAGATAATCCTCACTAAATACATAATCTGGCCAATCACTTTGAAGCTTTACTATAATTTCTTCGGATATTATAGTTCCAGCCACAGCCAACTTATGATTACTAGACCATGTTCCTAAACCAACATTTCCTTCAGAATTTATTGTGAGACTATTTGTAGGCGCACCGTATTCAATCCTAAATGATGATTCATAGTTAGTTCCATTTAGATGATTGACAAAAGTAAGTGTATTTAAATTTGTGTTTAAAAGACTCCACGTCTTTCCACTGACCAAATCCCCTAAAACAACCTCGGTACTTGAGAAATTATTAGAGCTTACAGTTCCTTCTAATTTAATCACACTTCTTCCAATTGAGTTGTTTATCGTTAATCCAGGGAACCAATTACTGCTCCCTCTAACAAGTATCTGCCCATTTTCAATATGAAGCTTTTGTTGGGGAGTCAGCGTACCAATTCCAACTAAATTATTTGGCTCGGATAATGTTATATAATTGTTGTCAATATCCCATGGAACTTCCTGCTCTAATAATCCAATGGGATTATTATCCCAATATAATGTGTTCCCAAGGTTATATAATTTACTTTCACCATTATTAATACTTGTTACCGGAGGCAAACTTATGGAACCCCCGCCAACTTCATTATTTAATTCAAGCATTATTTCATTATTAGAATTTTTAATTATAATTTTATTTGCTGATGAATCTTGAACAGCAACATTGTCCATATCATCAGATACAATTTTTGATTGAATTGTTTGAGATTGCAAAGTGTTCAAAATAAAAAAAGTGAAGCAGAGTAAAAATGTTCTCAATATTTTCATAATGGCATCTCCTTTCTTTTAATTATAGAGATTAAGTTGAAAATATTTTTGTAAAAACAGATTTTTTTGGGGTAACGTCTTAATGTTATTTTTAATTTACGGAATTTTTGACAAACTTAAAATACATATTAATAAATAAATAGGCAGGAGATAAACTCGTACCATTCAGATATATTGCAATAGGCTGAATAATAACGTCAGCACTATTTTACCAAATATGACTTTAATGGTTTTATTAAATTTCCCGCTTTCCACTCTAATAAAATATAAACCAGAAGGATGTTTTGATGCATTCCATTTGAATTTATGAATCCCACTATTTAGTAAATCTTTATGTAAACTTTCAATTTTACGACCAATAATATCATAAACAATTATTTCTGTAAAATTTATTTCTGAAGTCTGAAAAACAATATTGGTTTGGGAATTAAATGGATTGGGGTACACACTGAATCCATAATCATTTACTAATAATTGACCTTCTATATTATCCACAGAAACAATATCAGTTGTATCCTCTAAATAGAAAGTATAAGAAATTCCACCTTTCGCAAACCAGGATTCAGTAAGAGATCTTTTATTAAACTTATACCCATAACCATCCGATCTAGCTGGATCATGAACTAGTGGATTACCCTCATCATCAAATCCGGCAAGCATCATTAAATGTCCTGTATATAAGGGTGGACCAACAGACATCACTATTCTTCCATTAGCGGCAAGCACATCATAAGCATCACTCCAGTTCCTGTATCTTGTAACAGAACCATTAAGGTTATATTCAGCAGCATTCTGGACTGCTCTTGGCCACATTCCATAAATACCCCAATAATGATCATAATTATCAATTGCAAATTGTCTTGGGTCAACTTCAATATCATAACTTCTAAGAGCCATGGAAACTGATGTTGGCGAACATATATCACCTCCAAATTCCGGATCAATTGAATACTGGTAAAAATGATCAGTGGGAATAAAAATTTCCGGCGGATTATCACCTACTAAATCATTTATACTAACATTATCCGTAGTCCTTTGATCGCTAATTGAAAAACTTAATTTATGTACAGAGGGAGATGGCTCAATTATATTTGTTCTTTTCATCTCTATTTTAAATTGCCATTTATTATAGAATGAATTCAATACAACATAATCATAATCAATTTTTCCATCAGAAAAGTTTGTTGCACCATAAGAACTCCAAATATTATTTTTCCAATAGCCAACAGTTAGCCAAGGCGACCAACTGTCTTTATAAAATCTCATCAAAACTCTAAAAGAACTGTTATCATTTGGTACATGTCCATTCCAAGACGGAAGTCCTCTATCAAACGGATAAAAAGAAAAGTCTTCTTTAAAAATCACCGAACCATTTGTTACTTCATCAGAAAGAATAATTTGTTTTCCGTCAGTACTAATTATTGTTCCACTCATAGTTTCGATCTTTGAAATAAGATCCTCTTTTTCATGACTAAAAAATTGATCAGAATAAGCTTGACCAAGAGTTAAACTATAAAATGCAAATACACATATAACTATTATTCTAATCATTTTACGAAACCCCATAGTTTGATAATCCAATTTTACAGTACATACATTTCTTTTAGATTATTATTGAGTAAAGTTCACCATCAAATTATAAAAAATAATCGAACTAAAATATTAATATATTTTTTACTCTTTAATATTATTTGCAGACACGAAGCAAAAAGTTTATCCAAATGTAATTTGGAATTGGATCTAACTATAATCTCTCATTACTAATGGAATTGCCAGAATTTATTTTTTATCTTTGGAGCAAATATAATTCCACCTTCTAATAAAAGTTATGAAACAGAAAGAGAAAATTATGAAAAGATTTTTAATCATCCTTACAGCACTTGCTTCATTAAGTTTTTTGATTATTGGTTTCTTTAGTAATAATGCATCTAGTAATGAAAAAATCTATTCTCAATATTGCGCTACCTGCCATGGAGCAAATTTTCAAGGGGGAATGGCTAAAAGTCTCGCAGACGGTAAATGGCAGTTTGGAAGCAGTAATGAAGAAATTGCTAATAGTATAAGCAAAGGTATAATAGAGAGCGGCATGCCGTCTTTCGGTAATGTCCTCTCAGATGATCAAATTAATGATCTTGTCTATTTTATTAAAGAAAAAACTAAGCCTTTTAAAACTCCGGAATATAAGGTTGAGGATGTCGTTGAAACTTTTGATTATGAATTAAAAGTTGAGATGATTACTGATGAGGTTGAAGAACCTTGGGGTATTAGCTTCATTTCTGAGGACGAAATAATTGTTACCGAAAAAGCAGGCGGAGTAAGAATAATTAAAAATGGTAAATTATCCTCACCTTTAAGCGGTACTCCGGAAGTTAGATATTCTGGACAAGGTGGTATGCTTGGCGTAGCTGTCGATCCCAATTATAAAGAAAATGGCTGGATTTATTTATCATTCAGTCATGATATTGACGGCAAAGGAATGACTAAATTAGTGCGCGGTAAAATTGAAGGAAATACGTGGACTAATGAACAAACTATTTACCAAGCAAAGGAAGAACATTATATAGATTCACGTCATCACTTTGGCTGTCGGATTATATTTGATGATAATGGTCATCTCTTCTTCTCAATAGGTGATAGAGGACAAAGAGAACACGCTCAAGATTTAAGCAGACCAAATGGTAAAATTCATAGAATAAACCTAGATGGAACAATACCTGCAGATAATCCATTTATCGATGATGAAAATACAGTAAGAAGTATTTTCTCATTCGGCAATAGAAATGCACAAGGATTAGCAGTTAACCCCGAAACTGGCGAACTATGGGAAAGTGAACATGGACAAAAAGGTGGTGATGAAATTAATATAATTAAATCTGGTAAAAATTACGGTTGGGATAAAATTACTTATGGAAGAAATTACGACGGTTCGGTGAGTAGTGAACATGTGAAATTACCAGGTATGGAAGTTCCGGTTCTTTTCTGGCGTCCTTCTATTGCTGTCTGTGGCATTGATTTTTATACAGGCAATCTCTTTCCGAAATGGGAAAATCATCTTGTTGTCGGTGCTCTAAAATATGAAGAAGTAAGGCTTTTAGATATAGAAGATGACAGAGTAATTCATCAAGAAATCATATTTAAGGATGGCGGAAGAGTTAGAGATGTTTCGGTTTCACCAAACGGAGCAATTTATTTGGCACTAAATTCTCCAGATAAAATTGTAAGGCTTGTTCCAAATAACTAAGTTTCTCCCAAAATGAATGTTGCTATTTTAATTGCTGCGCTTCAATTAAGTTTATTCTTAATTATTTCTGCGCAAGATAGCTCTAACTCCATCTTAAAATATACAACGGATTCAGTGCTTGTTGAATCAACCCGTTACTCACTTCATTTAAATGAAGCCCCCTTTTCTATTGATTTAATTGAGCTAAAGACAATTCAAAATTATTTAAATCCAACTTCCCTTGAAAATATATTAAATTCTCAAGCTGGTATATTTGTCAACAATAGAAATAATTTGTCTCAGGGGGATAAAATTACAATTAGAGGAATTGGTGCAAGATCTCAATTTGGAATAAGGGGCATAAAAATATTTTTGGATGGAGTTCCACTTACTTTCACTGATGGTCAATCACAGATTAATAATCTTGATGTTGATGATATTGAAAATATTGAGATACTGAAAGGGCCAAGCTCAGTGCTTTACGGCAATGCACTTGGCGGTGTAATTTTAATAACTAGTAAAAAACAACTCAATCGTGATTATATTTTTAATCCCAGGGTAACCTTTGGAAGTTTTGGGTTTAATAAAATCAGTTTGAGTACAGGTTTAAATTTTAGTGAAAAAATTCAAGCAAAAGTTAATGTTTATTCTGCTAAGCAAGATGGCTTCAGAGAGCATTCCCAATCAAAATATTACGGAATGAATTTTATCTCGCATTATAGTGTCTCAGACAGATTTAATATTTCACTTATCGCTAACTATTTCAATTCACCTTATCTTCTCAATCCTAGCACTCTTAATAAAATTGATGCAGAGTCAAATCCTTCCACGGTTCGTTTTCCTGTTTATAAATTTGGATTGGGAAAGAAGCTAGATCAATTGCAGAGTGGGATAATTTTAAACTATTATTTCAACACAAACTCTAAGATAGAATCAACAATTTATTTTGCCAGCAGAACATTAAAAAATTCAATTCCCGGAAGATTTATTAAATTAGACAGATTATTTGGCGGCATTAGAACTGAATATAATCATAAAACCAAATTTCTTGATAATGAGTTGGTGTTTCTAGTTGGGATTGATTTTGAAAATCAATTGGATAGAAGAAAAGAATATATCAACGAAGGTGTTGATGAATTTGAAAGTGTTGAACCAAACAAATTATTAAACGAAATTAATTACACGGATATTTTAATTAATCAAGACGAAAGTGTAGGTAGTTTAGGAGTGTTTTCTCACTTACAATACAAGCTTAGTAGAAGTTTTTCGCTATTTACAGGAATACGATTTGATGATTACCAGTTTGATATTAACAATAACTTTAACGCAAATTCTTCTAATTTGAAGAATCACACTAATATGAATAATTTGAGCTATATGCTGGGATATAATTTTAGATTGTCAAATAATATAAACATCTACGGTAATTACTCATCCGGTTTTCAAACTCCTACAATAAATGAATTAAGCAATAATCCAATTGAAGAAGGTGGATTTAATGAAAACCTCTTGCCAGAGAAAGTCAACAATATCGAATTGGGTATAAAAGGCTGGATGCAGCAATTAAATTTGTATTCCACTCTTTCAATTTTTTATATGAATTTTTACGATATGCTTGTTAGTTATGAATCACCGCAAGAAATTACATACTACCGCAATGTTGGGAAAGCCTATAATATTGGGACTGATTTTCAATTAGAATATTTCGCTTCTGAAAATTTTAAGTTAGTTTCATCTTTCAGCTTTTTGCATTTTAAATTCTCTGATTATATTATAACCCAAGTATTTGAAAATGAGCCAATAAATCTTCAGTTGAAAAATAAATATTTGCCGGGTATACCAAACCACAGAGCATCTTTATCCATACAAAATAATTTTACAAAAAATTTTTATATGGGGATAAATGTAAATTGGGTAGATCAATACTACACAAATGACTATAACGGAGCGCTTCCTGGAACAGAATTAGGAAAAAGTAATTATGTAAATGATAGCTATTTTAAGGTTGATTTCAATTCTAACTTTACAATAAATTATAAACAATATTCACTTAAGTTAAATCTAGTAGTAAAAAATATTTTTAATGAAAGATACAATGGTTCTATTGTGCCAAATGCTTTTGGCGCTAACTTTTTTGAACCTGCTTCGGATAGGAATTATTTTATAAGCATGGAAATAGTTCTGTAAACCTTTTAATTACTTATTCTCATTTATACCAAAAAAATCTTCAAATAGATTGTAGAACTTTTCCGGTTCTTCCAAGTAAGGATTGTGCCCGCTTTGTTCAAACATTACAAATTTTGCTTGAGGCATAAATCTTTTGTATTGAATAGCATATTCCGGAGTAGAGACACCATCATATCTTCCCGCAATGATTAGAGTTTTCGCAGTTATATCTTTGAGTCTCCTTCTAAAATCTAACTCAATCATACTGCCGCCGACGAAAAAATCAGCATCTCTTCCAATAATCGCATAGTAAACATCTGTGTTCATTCCCCTGAATTTCAATTTCGGAACGTTTTGATTTAACTTAGTATTATGGTAGTAAACATACTTAACAGGGAAACTTCCATAAAGCTTGCTGAAAACTGAATCGCTTGAAACATAACCCAAAGATCTCAGTGAATCAACTTTTCCCCAGAGTTCCGGGAAGTGAGTTTTGGCATAATGGTTATAACTATCACAATTTGCCTGCCACATTTCGCCGCTATGGAAACCATTAATCAAAACCATTTTGTCTAAATGTCTGGGATATTTAATTGCATAAGCCTGGGCCGGGACAGTTCCGTAAGAGTGTCCGACAATGGAAATTTTATCCAAGTTCAAAATTTTTCTTATTTCTTCCAGTAATTCAACATCACCATCAACAGAATACTCTGATATATCTTTAGCATCCTCCGATAATCCCCTTCCAAGAAAATCTATAAATATTACTTTATTGGTTTTATAATATTGTCCAAAATTACCTTGCATATAATCATGGGAATTTCCCGGACCCCCGGC
The DNA here is from genome assembly GCA_963710615.1 of uncultured Ignavibacteriales bacterium. GTDB lineage: Bacteria > Bacteroidota > Ignavibacteria > Ignavibacteriales > Melioribacteraceae. The sequence goes on along the minus strand of CAVQBF010000001.1, from coordinate 314,695 downwards.
AATAAAAATTATTGGATCACCTTCTCCTAAGGTTTCGATGTTAATGTTGTATCCATCAATTTTATAATAAGTTGGAATATATTTTTCAAATATAGATTCTTCGTCTTGAGCAAATGAAAGTTGAATAATAAAAATTAATATTAGTAAAGTTAGGGTAATATTTATTTTCATAATTTTCTCTAAATATTTATAATAATATTTTCAAAATAACCAAAATAGAATAATTAGTGATTTTATTAATAAAATTGATGAAAGTGAAAATAATGATTCAAAATAATATTTTGAAGAAAATTTAACCCAAGAAAAAAAATATAAAAATATTAGAGTGGTGGCAAAATAGAAAATTTCTGCTGAATGCTTAAACAAAATGGACCACAAGAATGTTATTTCTATATAAGTTCAAATTGGTGAATGAAGAGAAATTTCCAATAATTTCTTATTAGTGATTTATATTTTACTATAAATCTTGTCAAGAATTTCCGCAATCCAAATATCACTTTCAATTTTTTGATCTCTTATCGAATTGAAATATTCATCAATGTCATCAAAGCAACTTAATTCATCATCTTTTAAAATTTGCTTTACAACTGATGGATTGCTATTAATTTTCTTTGATCTAAGAACGAGTTCAAAATCTTCTTTAAAAATATGTTCCAAAATTTTTAATTCCTTAATTACATGCGTAAGCTCAAAAACATTCGTGTTACCTTCATTCAGCTCTTCAATAATCTTTAATTTAAAATCTGGGACTAAATAGTCGGGAACATTTTTCAACTTCAACCACATTCTTGCTACTTTACGTTTATCATCCTTTTTCTGTGAAGTATAGTAAATATAAACCGTTCCCCGTTTTAGTTTTTCCAATTCTTCTCTTACTTTCTCATCCTTGATTTTAGAAAAATGAAAAAAAACATCTTGCTGATGGTTGATACTTGAAAGAAATCCGAAACCTTTATCATATATTTTTTTTACTCTACAAAAATCTAAGAGTTCTTTTTCCATAAGCATTATACTTCTAGTAAGTTGAAGATATCACAATCGCAAAGAATCGCTAATTTCGATATGACAAAGCAATCCATTTTATATCAACTATCTTTTATATCATAAATTATTTAATATTTCTTCAATAGATTCGCGTTCTTCGCTTTCCGGTTCCAGTTCCATAAATTTCTTAAAATGAATTTTTACTTTATCATCATCCTCTGTATTTGAATAATAATGATGTCCCAAGTGTAGGTGAGCCATTGCGTCATTCTCATCTAACTCTATTATTTTTTTATAATATTCAAATGCATTATCAACTTCGCCCTTAAATGCATAAATTGTTGCAAGGCAATGTAATATATTTAATTTACTTTCAACCTTATCAAGTATTTCAACTAAATAATTTTCTATATCTTCAATATCATCAACGGCTCCATTACTCATTTCAATATTAAATGACTCAATCAGAGCATCCGAAGCATTTTGATAATCTCCCTTTTCATCTAACAATTGTGCCCTGTTATAGTAAACTAATGGATCTTCAGGAGTAATAGATTCCATCTCTGATAATATTTCAAGCTGTAAATCAACATCTTCTTTACTCTCAGCTTCTTCCAGCTTTTTATGTAGACTTTCTTTTAACTGTTCCATTTTTTCAAATACATCTTCAGCTTCCTTCAGTTCATCTAAAGGTAATACAATAGAATATGGAGATTTAAATGAATTGAAACGTATATTCTGAGAAGAATTAATACAATAACTAATGTCACTTTTATCCATTAATTCTGCTAACTTTAGGATATAGTCGGAAGAGGTTGATTCGACAAATGTCTCCCAATGTGCAATTACCTCAACATCTTCAGGCAACCAATTATTGAGTTCAAAGAAATTTTGCAAGGAGTTTTTGAGTTCGGCTTCATTATCTAAGAAAAATGATGAGAAACCAGACTTTGGTGAGTGATGATGCACAACAAACTGGTTTTCGTTTTTTTGCACTGCAAAATGTTCATTCATATAATTGATAAAGTTTAAAATATCGAGAGAATTTTTCAGAAGAGAGATTTTTTCAAATGCTTCTATAACATCAACCTCTTCAACTTCTTTGAGATTTAATTTAAACCTAGCAGTTTTAAATTTTTTCTCCAGATTAATTCCTCTCTGCTGTAATTCATTCGCAACCTTGGATTTATATTCCTCGTTAAAATTCTCTCTATCAACAGTAATTACCGATAAGAGTTCATCGTTAGTCATTACACTAATGGGTTTTAGAATTTCTTCACTCATCCAGCTATATCCATAATTATTTTTATTTATTGTTTAAAATAGTTATAAGTGAAATAATAATAAAAAAATTGTGGTTGTTTTTTTAAGTGTCAGATTATTTGTTGGAAAATAAATGAGGAAAATCTAACTTTTGTTATTTGCTAGATTACAGAAAGCAAATAATTTGTATTTGTAGATTGATTACTCTTCCTAGTTTTACTAAATGCCGAATCGAATTTAGGTGTTCAATAGTAGACTTAATTAGGTCAATTCTCTATTATCCAATAGAGGATCAATTTCTGGATATTGTAAGTAAAAACCTATAGAATAATTATCTAATAGTATTTTGAAAATTTATTATACTTTCATTTTCTCCAATAATATATAAAATATCACTATCCTTAAAAATAAAATTACCGTCAGGAATGACAACCCTTGATGGAACAATTTCTCTAATCATTGTAATTTGTACATGATATTTTACTCTAACATCAATCTCTTTCAATTTTTTCCCAATCCACTCATTAGGCGGGCATACTTCTATTAAACTAAATCCCTCTGTAAGAGGAATGAATTCTAAAAAGTTTGGAGAAGCAATTGTATGAGCCATTCTTAATCCCATATCCCTCTCGGGAAAGATAATTTTAGTTGCTCCTATTTTTTCCAATATTTTTGCATGATCTTCATTGTTTGCTTTTGCAATAATTTCATTTATTTTCAATTCTTTCATATATAATGTAATTAGAATGCTTGAATCCATTTTACTGCCAACAGATATAATTACCGTGTCAAAATCTTCTATGCCTAGCTGCATTAAAAATACCTTATCTCTCGCGTCCCCAATTATTGCTTTTCTGACAAACGGTTTAACTTTCTGAACAATAGTCTCATCAATATCAATAGCCATGATATTAAATCCATATTTATTTAATGCTTCACATAGATAGTAGCCAAAACTACTTAAACCGATTATTGCTATATTTTTCATTTTTTACCCAACTAGTATATTATCTTCTGCATATTTAATATCTTTTTTATTTTTTGTACCAATCGCTGTAGCAATTGTCAAAGGTCCTACTCTTCCAGCAAACATTAATATAATTATTAGTAGTCTTCCAATAATTGAAAAATCAACAGTTATACCTGTTGATAACCCAACTGTTCCAAAGGCTGAAACAACTTCAAAAAATATTTCTAAAAATCTATCCCCATTCTGATGAAAAGGGATATGATTTAATTCAGTAATTGAAATAAGAAAGGAGAACAATACAATAATAGTAATTGCAAATACAATAACAACTATTGCTTTTGATACAACTCTGAACGGAAGAGTATTATGAGCTAAATTTACATTTTTTGAATCTTTTATTTTCGATCTAATAAAGGCAATTAAAACTGCTAAAGTTACAGTTTTTATTCCTCCCCCCGTTGATGCTGGAGAGGCACCAATAAACATTAATGTACTTAAGAAAAATAATGAGGGCATAGAAAGTGAATTTAGATCGAGAGTATTAAATCCTGCTGTTCTCGAACTTATTGACTGAAAAATTGATGCCATAATTTTATTGCCTAAATCCATACCATCCATCGAGACATGATACTCAAATATAAAAATAAAAAGAGATCCAATTAGAATAAGGATAAGTGATACATTTATCACAACTTTAGAATGGAGCGATAGATCTCTTAAAGAAAGCTTTTTAGTAAATATTTTTTTGATTTCAAAAAATACTATAAAACCAATTCCACCACTTATTATTAAAAAAGAAATTACCAAATTAATATATATATCAGACTGATAATTAATGAGGCTATTAGGGAACAAGCTAAAACCCGCATTACAAAATGCAGATATAGAATGGAATATGCCGTTGTAAATTGCCTCATTAAAAGGCATATCAAAAGCAAACCTAGCTGAAAGAAGAACAGCACCTATTAATTCTATTGTTAATGTAAATACGAATACTGATTTAAGCAGTGCCCCTATATCAAGGGTTCCAAAAAAGGAAAGTGTCTCTTGAATAATTTCTCTTCCGCCAATACCAAATTTTCCCCTTACAAAGAATAAAAAAAGGACTGAAAAAGACATTACTCCAATTCCACCTATTTGAATGAGGAGAAGTATGATTAATTGGCCACTGGAAGAGAAAAATGAACCAGTATCAACTACTGTTAATCCTGTTACACAAGTTGCTGAAGCCGAAGTAAAAAGCGCATCAACAAAACTTATTTGATCTTGTTGGAGCGAAAATGGCTGCATTAATAATATTGATCCAATAAATATTACTATTGCAAACGAAACTAATAATAAACTCTGTGGAGTTAATTTAGAGATATGTTTATAGATAATACCAAATATCAACTTCACAATAGAACTCATTATTTCTCAAGTATGTCTTCTACCCAGCTTAAAGCTGCCATCATTTTTGGCAATCCAATGGTAGGGAGAGCTAATAAAATAGTTTGTCTAATTTCTGCTTTCGTAATCCCCTTTTCTAAGGCTTTTCTTGTATGAGAATGAACCGCCCCTTCTAATCCCGCTCCAGTTGATAAAGCTAATTTAATAAGTGCTCTATTCTTATCATCCAAAGGACCAGCGGTATGAACCGCATCTCCCATTTTTTCATATGCTTCTGCAATTTCAGGAAAATCCTCTTTAAATTTCATAAAACGTTTTGGTATTTGAGCCATACTTTATCCCCTTTTCATTTTTTTATCAATATGATATCTCAGTGCGATTGCGATACAAATTCTTAACTCTTTCTTGGGTAATGGTTTATTTATTGGAAATACGATTGCTCTATTATCTTCGTATATAAATTTTGTGGGAAATAATGATTTGAATTCGGCAGCCAAAGATGTTTTACAATTTACGTACAAAGCTAACTGATCGGATTTTTTTGGTTTCCAATCAATTCTTATTGTTGATCCACTTTTGGTTTTTGATGTTAAATATGCTGGCTCCCCCCATTTCAATGTTTCTTCTAATTCACCAACCCCATCGGTGTTTTTTGCTACATCAAAAATCAATTCCCGCAAAGCGAACATTCTTTCTCTTATGTTCTCCGGATATGATTGAAATTTTTGTTTTACTAAACTATTCATAATTCTAATTTAGATATTCATTATTCAACAGATTATTTTGTTTCTACGGGTATATGAATCCTTTTAATTTAATCCCCTTCTAGAAAGTAAAGGTTCAATAGAAGGATCTTGCCCACGGAATCTCCTGTAAAGTTCCATTGAATCATCACTTCCGCCAGAAGCAAGAATATTTTTTCTGTATAATCCTGCAAGTTCAGGATTGTAGACGTTCCCGGTTTGAACAAATGCATCAAAAGCATCAGCATCTAATACAGCTGACCAAATATAACTGTAATAACCCGATGAATAACCTCCTGCAAAAATATGATTAAAATAAGTGCTTCTGTATCGAGGTTTTATTTCTTTTAACAGTCCAATTCTATCCATTGAGGCTTTTTCAAACTCAGACACATCTAAATCTTTAGTTTCACTGATAGTATGGTAATCCATATCCAAAATTGCTGCTGCAAGATATTCAACAGTTTCAAATCCTTGATTGAACAAACTTGAGTTTTCCAGTTTTTCAATTAGTTCATTAGGAATTACTTCACCTGTTTCATAATGTTTCGCGTAAGTTTTTAGAACATCAGGATGCAATGCCCAATTTTCCATAACTTGAGATGGAAACTCAACAAAATCACGTGGCGTTTCTGTTGCAGCAACTGATTCATAAGTGCAATTAGAAAGTAGTCCGTGAAGTGCATGCCCAAATTCATGAAATAGTGTATGTACTTCATCAATACTTAAAAGCGCCGGTTTATCTCCCGTTGGTTTTGAAAAGTTACCGACATTATAAATAATTGGTGTGACCATTTCTCCATTTTTCTTAAACTGCCTTCTGAATTCATCCATCCAAGCACCGGCTCTTTTAGTCGCTCTAGGGAAATAATCTGTGTAGAGAATTCCAATATGTTTTCCATCTGCTTCTTTAACTTCAAAGATTTTTACTTCCGGATGGTATTTTGGAATATCATTTCTCTCTTCAAACTGAATACCCCACAAATTACTAGCTAGACCAAATACTCCGGAAATCACATTCTCAACCTGAAAATATGGGCGTAATTCTGATTCATCTAAATCATATTTAGCCTTTTTTAATTTTTCAGCATAGTACCACCAGTCCCAAGGTTCGAGCTCAAAATTATATCCTTCATCATAAATTAATTGCTGCATATCTTCCTTTTCAGCAATTGCTCTTTTTAGTGCAGGCTCCCAAAGTTTATCTAATAGATCATAAACTTTTCCCGGTTTACTCGCCATCTGCTCTTCTAAAACATATTCAGCATGATTTTTATATCCCAGAATATTTGCTCTTTTTAATCGCAGATTTATAACCTTATTTATTATTTCCTTATTATCTAGTTCATCACCGTTATTACCTTTCATAAAGTAAGCGCGATAAATTTTTTCTCTTAAATCTCTTTTTGTAGAATATTGTAAAAATGGAATCATGCTCGGCTTATGAATAGTAAAAACCCATTTACCCTCATATCCTTTTTCTTTTGCGGTGTCAAATGCACCGGCAATTGATGATTCCGGCAATCCTTCTAGATCTTCTTCATTATCAACTACTAATTCAAATTTATTTGTTTCTTTCAAAATGTTTTCGCCGAAGTTTAAAGTCAACAAAGCGATTTCTTCATTGATTTTTCTGAATTCCTCTTTTACATTTTCTTCAAGGTTAATACCGCCGCGAACAAAAGTTTTATAATATTTATCTAATAATTTATTCTGCTCTGTATTTAAGCCTAAGGATTCTTTCTTCTCATAAACTGCTTTAACTCTTTTGAATAAATCTTCATTAAGGTTTATATCATCTTTATGTTTAGTAATTTTAGGAGAGATTTCTTTAGCAATTTTTTGCAGTTCCTCATTACTCATTGCGGAATTCATTGCTCCAAAGACACGACTAACTTTATTAAGCAATTCTCCTGTCTGATCTAAAGCAACGATAGTATTTTCAAAAGTAGGTTCAGATTGATTGTTCACAATTGCATTAATTTCTTCATTTTGAGCTTTTAATGCGGTTTCATAAGCTGGAAGGTAGTGTTCAGTTTTTATTTTGTCAAATGGCGGAGTTCCAAAAGGTGTATCCCAATCAGTTAGAAATGGATTTTTTTCTTCTGTTGTACATGCCGCAAACAATAATAAGCTACCAATTAAAATCATTGTTATCCTCTTAAACATTATTAACCTCTTTAATCTTTTTACAAAACTTACTGGTATCAAAATTAAGAAAAAGTAATGAGGAATTATATGCTTTTTTAGGGTATAAAATAATTGATAATCTTCGGCTTATTTGATTCCCGATATCTTAAAGTAAGAATTAAGATATTAGATATCGGGAATCATTAAGAATTATTTATTAATACAAATTGGCAATTGATAAATATCTCTCGCCGGTATCATAATTAAATCCAATGACAGTGCTTCCTTCGGGGATTTCACTTAACTTCTTATTAATTGCAGCTAAAGTTGCTCCTGATGAAATTCCGCCAAACAAACCTTCTTCTTTCGCAGCTCTCTGAGCAAACTCAAAGGCATCTTCTGCCAATACTTCAATAGTTCCATTAAGTAAGTCTGTATGCAGATTTTTAGGAATAAATCCCGCTCCAATTCCTTGAAGTGTATGAGGACCAGGTTCTCCTCCACCAATCACATTAGAGAGAGTAGGTTCAACAGCAAAGACCTTTATATTTGGAAATCTTTCCTTTAATACTTTGGCCACACCAGTTATGTGTCCGCCCGTTCCAACTCCAGTTATTAAATAATCAATTCCCTTGGGAAAATCCTTTATCATTTCCTCTGCTGTAGTTTTCACATGAACTTCTATGTTTGCAGGATTCTCAAACTGTTGCGGCATCCATGCGTTAGGATTTGTTTCAACAATTTCTTTTGCTTTCTCAATTGCTCCGTTCATTCCTTTCTCTTTTGGAGTTAAAACAAATGTTGCACCGTAAGCTGACATGATTTTTCTTCTTTCAATACTCATTGATTCGGGCATCACCAATATCAGTTTGTATCCTTTAACTGCTGCAACCATAGCCAACCCAATGCCAGTATTGCCTGAAGTCGGTTCTACAATTACACTTCCATCTTTTAGAATGCCTTTCCCTTCTGCATCTTCAATCATTGATAGTGCAATTCTATCTTTAATACTTCCGCCAGGATTTGCTCTTTCAAGCTTTATCCAAATATCAGCTTTATCACCAAATAATCTATTTATTTTAAGGTGCGGTGTATTGCCAATTGATTCTAATATATTGTTAATTCTCATTTTTATACCTTTCGATTATTTTATTAAATTACAAAATCTAATGGTTCCGGATCGCTTGTATTCCTTAATCTTACTTCACTTTTGTGGTAAACAAGTGAGTTTTCAGGAACACTTTCGGTCAGCCAAACGTTACCGCCTATGATACTATTTTTTCCGATTACTGTATTTCCGCCAAGAATTACGGCCTGTGCATAAATAATCACATTATCTTGAATAGTTGGGTGTCTTTTTGTCTGTGCCAGTTTTTTCTCAACGCTCAAAGCACCCAATGTGACCCCTTGATAAAGTTTTACACAGTTGCCAATTACAGATGTTTCTCCAATTACAATTCCTGTTCCATGATCAATAAAGAAAGATTTACCTATCGTTGCTCCGGGATGTATATCGATTCCCGTTTCTTGGTGAGCATATTCCGTTAAAACCCTTGGTAGAATCGGAACATTCAATTTATACAGCTGGTGTGCAAAACGATAAATAGCAATCGCTCTAAATCCGGGATAAGCTAAAATTACTTCGTCAACATTGTGTGCTGCTGGATCACCTTCGCAAATTGCATTTGCATCTTCCCATAGAGATTTGTTAATGTTAAAAATTTCACCGAAAAAACCATCTGCAATTTGATCAATATTTGCGCGACTATTATTATTCAAGGCGATAAGTAGCGACTTAAAGTTTCTTTTAAGCAAAATAACTTTGCTTTCTACATCTTCGGGTGTATAGTAAATATCTTCAGTAAAGTGAGGAAACAATAATTCCATCAAATCGTTAATGAACTTTTGCGCAACCAATTTAATAGGTCTAATAGTCTTATGTTTTTTTCTAATCTGAAGTAATTCTTCAGACATTTTATAATATCCATTACTCATAGTAATAGTAAACTCCTTTAATTCAATAGAAAAGCTAAATTTATAATTTTGGTGTGTTGGGTTAAAGATATTAAGCATCAACAGATGCAGGTAGAATAGTATCCTTTTTCTAGGTTTTGTTCTGTGAAGAACAATTTAAGGGGTATTATTTGTAACATAATTTTCATACCATAAAAATAGTTAAAATAAGACTTCTTATCAACTTATTTATTAACCTATGGTTTTCATATGATTAATTATTAAAGTAATGAAGAATAGATCACTAATGTATAATAAATTAGACATTCTCTGGACAAAAATGGTATTATAAGAAAAAATTTGGGTTTTTGCGAATGGCATAACTTCTGATATAATATTTGTAAATCACAAAAAGGAGATAAAATGAAAAAGGCAGTTTTAATTTTAACAATTTTATTAATCGGAACTTCGGGACTATTTGGACAATCCAGTACAAAAATTCTTAAAAAGAAGCATATTCAACAATTAAAGAAAATTGAAAATGGCATTAAATCTGGTGAAATAACTAAAGTTGAAACTAAAAAACTAATAAAGCAAGAAAGAAAACTAAGCAAGCTCAATAAAAAAGCTAAAGCTGATGGATTTATATCACCAAAGGAAAAATCCAAATTGAAAAAAGAGGCTAAAAAGTTGGATAATAAAATTTATAAAGAAAAACATGATAAGCAAAAACGCAAGAAAGAATATAATTATTAGAACTAAAGGAGAAGCCGTCATTAAAAACTGACGGCTTTCTATGTATTATTAAGATTGGTTGATTTCCAAAATTAGCTTTTCAAATCAAACTTGTCAAATACTCTAGATTTTTGACTGTTTTATCTCCTAAATCAATAGTAATAACTTTTCTGTGATTATTAAGTAAAGCCTGTCTATCACCCAATAACTGAGCAGTTTTTAGTGTTCCAAAAGTAAACTGCGAGACTGTACTCCCAGGTTCTTTGGGTATATCTGCATCCTTGGGTATTGATTCTGTAAACTGAATAAATAAGCCTTTCCCGGAGTCTCCTTTGTGTAATTGACCTGTTGAATGAAGAAATCTTGGACCGTAACCAACAGTAACTGCAGTTTTATATTTCTTTTGGATTTTTGTTCTCAATTCATTTAAGGGTACAATTATTTCTTGTGTTGGAGTTACATATGCCATAATTGCCACATAATTGTACTCAGTTTTATTATTTAGTGAATCTAAAAATTCTAGAATTGCATCACTTAATTTGCTCTCAGTTGTATTACCAAAAAGCTTAATCCCTTCATCTTCTATGATAGCCTTAAGCTCGGGTAATTTACCTTGCTGCAAATAACTATCAATCATTGCTTTGGCTTCAATTTTCGCCGATTCAACATTCGGCTGATCGAATGGCTGAATTTTTAAATTCCATCCTGCAACGGCAGTGGCAAATTCCCATCTGAAAAACTCATAGCCTAGATCGTAAACGTTTTCCAAACTTATGTCAATTACTGGATGACCTGCTTCTTTAAGTGAGTCAATTTTATCAGTAAATTCATTATCATTTTCAAAATGTGTATAAACAAAAACCCTGTCTTTATCATAATAAATTGGAGATTCCAAAGACTCCGCTTCAACCGGAAGAATACCTTTTCCGTTTTTGCCGGTGCTTTCCGCAATTAACTGTTCAACCCAGGTACCGAAAGATCTAATTTGCTTGGAATAAATAAATGTTAGCTTGTCCCTTCCCAACTTAGCTAATTCGGAAATTGCTATTCCAATATCCGCACTTGTATTGTTTGATTTTTTACAATCTTTTGCAACAGATGAAGCATTCATTAAAAGCTTTTCAATATCAATACCAACTAATGCTGCTGGAACAATTCCAAAATATGATAAAACTGAATAACGACCTCCTATGTTAGGATTATTCCTAAATATTTTTCTAAACTTCAAATTTATTGCCATTTCTTCTAATTTACTTCCAGGATCAGTAATAGCAACAAAATGCTTTCCGGCATGCTCACCTATTTCATTTTTGCAATAACTAAAGAAATACTTGAAGAAGGATAAAGTTTCAATTGTCCCACCAGATTTTGTTGAAACAATATAAAGTGTTGTTTTAGGATCAAGTTTTTCTTTATAAGTTAAAACTGCTCCAGGGTCTGTACTATCAAGTACATGCAGATTTAAGAAATTTTCTTTTACTCCAAATGATAAGCTGAAAACTTCGGGAGCTAAACTTGAACCTCCCATTCCGAGTAAAAGTGCATCTGTAAATCTGCCCCCTTTTACCTCCTCAACAAATGACGTAATTTCGTTAATATTTTCTAGCGTTTCTTGGGGACTTATTAGCCAATCTAAGCGGTTTGTAATTTCATCTGGTTTATCGGACCAAACTGTGTAATCTTTTTTAGTAATTCTTTCAGCTATGTTTTCCTTTTTATAATTGCTTTTTACTTCTTCAATAGGTTCTTCATAATTTCCTAAGTAAAATTCAATATTTTTATCATTCATATAATTTTCCCCATTAAAATGTATTTATACTGTAAAAATAAGAAAAATAACATCCAATTTTTGTTTATACTCTGTGATATTTATGTGATATATTTAAATTACATTTACAATAAAAACAGGGTAAGAAATGAGAAAAGTTTTAGTGATAGAAGATGAAAAAGAAATATTAGATTTATTGGAAATTCATTTAACCGATTTGCACTGTGAAGTTATAAAAAGTAATGATGGGAAAGCCGGACTCAATCTTGCAGTAAATGAACAATTTGATTTAATTGTATTAGATCTCATGCTTCCAAATTTGGATGGAATTGAAATTTGCAAGGAAGTAAGGAGAAGAGAAATTTACACCCCCATTTTGATGCTAACTGCTAAATCAGAGGAATTTGATAAAGTACTTGGTTTAGAGATTGGAGCCGATGACTATCTAACTAAACCTTTCAGTATAAGAGAATTTATTGCCCGTGTAAAAGCTATTTTTCGTAGGATTGATGCTGTGCAGAAAACTGATGTAGAAAATACGATTATTAATGTTGGTAATCTTAAAATTGATTCTCAAAAAAGAAGGGTTATTTTGAAGGGTGAAAGAGTAGAACTTACCCAAAAGGAGTTTGATCTCTTGCATTTGATGGCAACTCATCCCGGAAGAACTTATACAAGGGAACAGCTGCTAAACTTAGTTTGGGGATATCAATATAATGGATATGAGCATACGGTCAATTCCCATATAAATAGATTAAGGTCCAAAATTGAGGATGATCTCTCGAATCCAAAATTTATAAAGACTTCTTGGGGTGTTGGATACTGGTTTAATGATTCTTTAGAAAATTAATTTTTTAAAATTTGGAATTTATCATAGCGGACTTATTCTGGCATCTGTTTTTATATATAGAATGTAGTATTTCATTAAAAAACGATGAAAACCTGAACGCCTATACCCTTTGAACCATTTGATGGAAGTAAAATGAACAATAAATTAAAAAGTTTTTTTAACAGCCTTACTTGGAAAATAGGTTCAACATTTCTGTTGATTTTAATGATTTTGTCAGCTGTTTATTTATATATAGCTGTCTGGACAGCTGAAATGTATTATCAGGAAGCAGTTCAAAAAATGGGATCCCAGATTGCTCCGCATATTGTGGATGAAAATCAATTTTTTACGAATGGTAAAATTGATGAAGATGTGTTAAAACACCTTTTCCATGAAATTATGGTAATAAATCCGAGTTTGGAGGTTTACCTTTTAGATACTGAAGGTAAAATTCTGACATTTTTTGCTCCAGAAAAGAAGATAATTATGGAATCTGTCGATCTAGAACCTATACAAAAATTTGTTGCTGAGGAAGGCAAGGAGTTTGTCATGGGAAATAATCCTCGAGATCCAAACGCTCACTCCACCTTTACGGCAGATGAAATATATGAAGGAGATATTTTAAGAGGCTATCTCTATATTATAATTAGCGGTGAGGAGTTTAATAATGCAGCTCAATTTGTATTCGGCAGCTTTATGCTTCGTCTGGCAGTTCGTTCAACTAGTATTACCTTAATAGCTGCAATATTTATTACATTTATCTCACTACTATTGATTACAAAAAACTTAAGAAGAATGGTTGGGGTTATTCGTCAATTTAAAAATGGTGATTTAAACGCAAGAATTGACTTTAAGCAATCCGGCGAGCTGAATGAATTTTCTTCCTCATTTAATGAAATGGCTGATACTATTGTTCAGAATATGCAGGACTTAAAAACCATGGATAATTTGCGGCGTGAACTTGTTGCCAATGTTTCACACGATCTGAGAACACCGCTTGCCACAATTCATGGTTATAGTGAAACTATTCTGATGAAAAGTGAAACTATGACCGAAGAAGAAAGAAAAGTACATCTTACAACTATACTTAATAGTACAGAGCGGCTTAAAAAATTAGTAGAGGAACTTTTCGAACTTTCAAAGCTTGAAGCGAGAGAAACAAAACCAGTTTTGGAAGCGTTTCAGCTTTCTGAGCTTGCGCAAGATATAAGACACAAGAACCTAATTTTAGCTAAATCTAAAAATATTAATCTTACATTAGATTCTCCGCAAGATTTACCTCTAGCTTTTGCCGATATTGCAATGATTGAACGTGTTTTCCAAAATTTAATTGATAATGCAATAAAGTTTACTCCGGAAGCCGGCTCAATTGTAATTCAGCTTCAAAAAGAGAACGATTTCATAAAAGTTAAAATTTCTGATAGCGGAATTGGAATTAGCCAGGAAGAAATTGCACATATTTATGACAGATTTAACCAAGGCAGTGAAAAAAAGAGCAAGGGTTTGGGTTTAGGTTTGGCAATTGTTAAGAAAATTCTGGAAGTGCATGAAGTTGAAATATCAACGACAAGCGCACCAAATAAGGGAACAACTTTTTCCTTTGATATTCCGGTTTATAAAAGAGATAAGCAAAAAGTTTATGCTTAACTACATCTGACGGTATTGATAAAAATGTCATTCTGATTCCGATGCAGTTTATCGTGAGAAGAATCTCTCCTTTTTATAGTTAGAATATGCATGTTCCCCTACAGGCATAAGCATTGCAGAATTAAATAGAGATGGCTGAACCTGACCAGCATGCCAAATAAATGCATGAATCTCAATTATTTAAATTTTCACTTATTGATTAGATTCCTAAATTCTCAAATTATCTACCCATTTCTAAATCAATTATTCTTTTCTTTAAATCCTCAATTATTTCCTGCTGTTCCTGCATTGCTTTTACCAATGGCACGACAAATTCTGCATAGCGTAGGCTGTACAAACTTTCTTCATTCTGTGGGACTTCTACTCCGCTGAAATCTACTCCTAAATTGTTTACTAATTCTTCCACCTCTTGAGCAATAAAGCCTGTTTGTCTTTTACTTGCTTTTTCATTTCGAGCAGAAACAATTTCTGAAATCGGCTGCCTTTTAATGCGAAGACCATTCTCATCTATTTGATTATCTTCACCCAGTTTTTCAGCAATTGCATTTACATCGACAGTATAGGTGACAGGTCTTAAGCCTTTAATAAACTCTAATCCTTTTACATTTTCTTGAATATTTCGTTTGTATCTCCCATCAGATAAAGTAGTCCAGCCAACCTGCCCACCTATGCTGGAAACAGCACTATTACCAATTCTAACTTGATTGTCAGATGTAGCCTGAGCATTAAAACCCAAAGAAGTTGAATTAGACCGAATTGGTGAAAGTGAACCAGCAAGTGAACCAATTGCTGTATTGTAAGAACCTCCACTACTCCCACTAAGTGCATTGCTCCCTATTGCAGTGTTATAGCCTCCTGTTGCAATTGTCGCCAGCGCATCGAATCCAAAAGCTGAATTCCCATAACCAGATGTGCTGAGTTCTAAAGATCCAGTTCCATGTGCGGTATTCTCTCCTCCTGTTGAGTTTGCCATCAAAGCGTTTTGCCCAGTTGCCGTATTCCCAATTCCAGTAGTATTAGAAAACAATGCAGAATTACCAACTGCGGTATTGGTATTTCCAAATGTATTTGAGAATAGTGAAGAATAACCTAACGCCGTATTTTCTTCCCCTGTTGTATTATTGTAAAGAGCTTGATATCCTGTTGCGGTATTAAAACTAGCTGTTGTATTTGCCCTTAGAGCAGAATAACCAACCGCTGTATTTCTATTACCAGTCTCGTTAGATTCAAGAGCAAAAGCGCCAATTGCAGCATTATCATCACCTGCAATGTTATCATTCATAGAGCTATTACCAATAGAAGTATTATATCTTCCTGTAGTGTTTGAAAATAATGAATAAAACCCAATAGCAATATTCGAGCTTCCCGTATTATTATTATGGAGTGATGCCAAGCCAATTGCAGTATTTGATACACCAGTTGTATTTGAACGAAGTGCATAAGATCCAGTTGCCGTATTATTCTTACCAGTTGTATTATTCCTTAAAGAATAATATCCTATCGCCGTATTATCAGCTCCCGTTGTATTTAATTTAAGTGAAGAATTACCAATTGCAGTATTAAAACTAGCCGTTGTATTACTTTCTAAGGCACTTGCTCCAATTGCAGTATTATCAGATCCTGTTGTATTTATAGAAAGCGCATTATTTCCTGTCGCAGTATTATTAGATCCAGCAGAATTAGTATAAAGTGCTTGAAGCCCAACTGCAGTATTTTGTTGTCCCGTTGTATTTGAATATAGTGCTTTAAATCCATTTGCAGTATTGTCAGTACCAGTCGTATTTGAATAAAGTGCTGAATATCCAACTGCAGTATTATTGCTTGCACTTAAACTTGTAACAAGAGCATGTGAACCAACTGCTGTATTAAAACTCCCGGTTGTATTAGTTACCAGAGCCCAATTACCAACTGCAGTATTTTCATTACCGATCTCATTATCCAAAAGAGCTGTATAACCAATTGCAGTATTTCCTGAACCATCTCCGTTTCCTGCAAGAGCACTTGAACCAACTGCAGTATTAAAACTCCCTGTTATATTATTTTGAAGAGTTCCTGCTCCTAAAGCTGTATTATCACTTCCGGTTGTGTTTGATCCAAGTGTAAATTTTCCAACTGAAATGTTTGAATTACCACTCGTTATACCTGCACCAGCCCCCAATCCCAAAAATATATTATCATTTACTGTAAGAGCATCGCTCAATTCATTTATAGAGATGGCTCCACTTGAGCCAGAACCAAGAGGACTTCCTTTCCAATATAAAGTCCCACCATTATTATATAACTTATTACCGGATAAAACTCCGGCAACATCATGGAAGAATATTGAACCACCGCTTCCCTCATTTTCTATATCAATTAGAGGGATTGTTCCATCTTTAATAAATATTTTACTTCCAACTACCTCAGAAGAAGCAATATCTTCAATTTCTTGTATCTTAATAATTTTAGTACTATCTGTTGCAATTTCTTGGGAAAGAAGAATAGAATTAATTAAGAAAAAACTTGTCATTAAATAATAACGTACTCTCATAAAGCAACCTCCGACAAACATAAAATAGTGTTTCATGACTAACATACCAATTTTGTAAAATTATTTATTTAGATTCGAATAATATTTAATCACTACCTTAACTGTTTCAATTCATTAATTTCTTTTCTCATTTCTTCAATAATTTCCTGCTGTTCCTGCATAGCCTTTACCAATGGCACGACAAATTCTGCATAACGTAGGCCATAACTGCTTTCTTCATTTTGGGGAATATCTACACCGCTGAACTCATAGCCCAAGCTCTTAGCCAGTACCTCTACTTCTTGTGCAATAAAACCTGTATTTCGAACTTGTGTTCTTTTCGCTCTTTCTGTTGCCATTTCAGATCTTATCGCCATTAGTTTATTATTCCCATTAATATCTTCCATGCTACTTTTTTGAAAACTATTCGCAATTAAATCCATATTTAAATTGTAGGTGATAGGTCTTAATCCCATTATAAAATCAATTCCTTCTACATCTTCCTTAATATTAAATTTATACCTTCCGTCAGAAAAAGTAGTAAACGGAACTTGTCCTTTAATGCTTGTAACATCTGTGTTACCTAATACAATCGAATTGCTTGCAGTTGTAATTGCTTGATAACCTAGAGCTGAAGAATTATAGATAGAACCTGAAGTTGTTCCAGAATTATATCCAACGGCTGTGTTATTAATTCCATCAGTGTTAAGGAGAAGTGCTTGGTAACCAATTGCTGTATTTGCAACACCAGTAGTATTGGAATAAAGGGCCTGGAATCCGTTTGCAATATTTCCACCACTTGTAGAATTTGAAAAAAGAGACTCATAACCTACAGCTACATTATTCCCACCAGTTGTATTTGTAAATAATGCATCATTACCAACAGCTATATTTCCCCCCCTGTTGAATTACGATAAAGAGCTCTATATCCATTTGCGGTATTATTATCGCCGGTTTCGTTATCATGTAGAGAAGACATCCCAAGAGCTACATTATTATTGCCGGTTAGATTGCTTTGTAAAGCATTATTTCCAATCGCTAGATTTTGATCACCCGTGGAGTTATTAAATAGTGCATGAGAACCTACTGCAACATTATGATTGCCTGAGGTATTAAGTTTGAGGGGGCTGAAACCAATTGCCGTATTAGAGTGCCCAATTGTGTTAGACTGAAGGGTATTATCACCTACAGCAACATTGAGGGCGCCTGTTGTATTGGCAAATAATGAATTTGAACCGATTGCCGTATTTGAAAAACCTGTTGTATTTTCTTTGAGTGAGTTATTTCCAATGGCTGTATTATTACTTGCTGTTGTATTTTTTGACAATGCGTCATACCCTATTGCGGTATTAGATGAACCAGTTGTATTATCTTTAAGTGAATTATTCCCAATAGCTATATTTTCATTACCGGTGGTATTAGAATAAAGTGATGAGTAACCAACCGCAGTATTATTGCTTGCGCTTAAACTTGTAACAAGAGCATTTGAACCAATCGCAGTATTAAAACTCCCTGTGGAATTTGTGACTAACGCAGAATTGCCGACTGCTGTATTTTCTTCTCCGGTTTCGTTGTCCAAAAGTGCTGTATAACCAATTGCGGTATTTCCTGAACCATCTCCGTTTCCTGCAAGAGAACTTGAACCAACTGCTGTATTAAAACTCCCTGTTATATTATTTTGAAGAGTTCCTGCTCCTAAAGCTGTATTATCACTTCCGCTTGTGTTTGATCCAAGAGTAAATTTTCCAATTGAAACGTTTGAATTTCCACTCGTTATACCTGCTCCAGCTCCCAATCCCAAAAATATATTATCATTTACTGTAAAAGCATCACTCAACTCAGTTATTGAGGTTGCTCCATTTGTGCCTGACCCAAGAGGAGTTCCATTCCAATATAAAACTCCGCCATTATTATATAATTTATTCCCGGATAAGACTGAAGTAACATCCGGGAATATTATTGCCCCTCCGCTTCCTTCATTCTCTATCTCAATTAGAGATGTTGTTCCATCTTTAATTATTACTTTATCGCCAACCGCTTCTGGAGAAGCTATGTCTTCAATTTCCTGAATTTTATTAATCTTAGTACTATCAGATGCTATATCTTGGGCAATTACCATAGTATTTAAGGTGAAAAGAATTATAAATAGTATAAGGTAAGACTTCATTGGGGAACCTCCATTAAAGTGTAACTTTAGAAAAGATATTTGAAGTAATGTATAAAAATAAAATAATACATATTATCCACTAAAACAATCGAATTCGGATATATTATCTCAATTGTGATACAGATAACACTGCACAAAAATAGGCTAAAAATCCACATATTTGTTTAAATCCTTAAATCTAACTGAATTTGTCGTCTGCGTTACTGAATTCAGATATGTTATACTCTATTCAGAATAGTTTAAGACATCGTGATAAATTCGTTATAATGGAGCGGTACTTTGGGTTAATAAATTTACTTATCACCTAACCAAGGAGTACTAAAATGAAGAAAACACTTTTATTATTATTGGCTTTATCATTCTTTTTAATCAGCTGCAATGATGAAGACAGTTCTGTTGAGCCAACTACTTCATCACTTAATTTGAATATTTCAGGTCTGGAAGATTTAGGAAGTTCTGCAATTTACGAAGGTTGGATTATGGTTGACGGTGCACCTAAAACAACGGGTACATTTTCTGTTGATGCAACAGGAAAATTAAGTGAAACATCATTTGAAATAAATTCTACTGATTTAAGTTCTGCGACTGCGTTTATCTTAACTATTGAACCAAATCCAGATCCAAGTCCTAACCCTAGTGATGTTCACATCATTGCAGGCGATTTTAGCGGAAGTTCGGCATCACTTTCAGTTGGTCATGGTGCTGCATTGGGAGATGATTTTTCATCTATTTCTGGAAAATATATTTTAGCAACACCAACAAATGGTGCAGATACTGATGAAAAAAGCGGAATTTGGTTTTTAGATTTATCAAGTGGTACTCCAGCCGTTGGATTAAATTTACCAACATTACCAGCCGGTTGGAAATATGAAGGCTGGACAGTTATTAATGGTGTTCCGGTAACTTCCGGTACATTTACAAGTGTAGATGTAAAAGATGATTCTGATCCATTCAGCAGCACACAAGGTGGCCCTCCATTTCCCGGTGAAGATTATTTGCTTAATGCACCAATGGGTTTAACTTTCCCAACAAATTTAGCTGGTGGAACTGCAGTTATTTCAATTGAGCCGGATCCTGATAACAGTCCGAACCCTTTTACATTAAAACCGTTAGTTAAAATGATTCCTTCAGATGCTGAAGACCATGTAACATACGGCATGGATAGAAACTTAGGTTCTTTCCCAACAGGGACCGCAACAAAATAAACTATCATTTTCGTCATTCTGATCCCTATCTTCTTTAACGGGATCAGAATCTCTATAATTTGCTTTTGAGATAGTTCGCTTACTCAATATTACGAAATCTGCTCAACGAAAAAATAATACTCCAATGCTTATTCCTCATTCTAAATTTCCTTACTTATATTTCACTATTGAAATTATTTTCTAAAGGAATCGCTTATGTTCACAAAAGCAATTGTCCGCACACCCTCAAAAAGTATGGTTAATGGTTTAACAACGGCCAATTTAGGCAAACCAAATTATGAACTTGCTCTGAAACAGCATCATGAATATATATCAGCATTGACAAAATGTGGGTTGCAAGTAAAGGTTTTACCACCAGATGAAGAATATCCCGATTCAACCTTTGTGGAAGATACAGCACTTCTGACAAAGAAATGTGCAGTTATTGCCAATCCCGGCGCTCCATCAAGAAAAGGTGAAATTATTGAGATGAAAAAAGTCCTACAGTACTATTATTCAACCATCGAAACAATTGTTCAACCAGGTACTTTAGAACCTGGTGATGTGATGATGGTTGGAGATCACTTTTATATTGGACTTTCTGAAAGGACAAATGAAGATGGGGCAGTACAATTAATAACAATATTAAATAAATATGGTTACAGTGGTTCCGCTATTTTTATGAAAGACATACTCCACTTAAAAACCGGAGTTGCATATTTGGAGAATAATAATCTTTTAGCTTTCGGTGAATTTTTACAAGAAGAAGAATTTAAGAATTTTAATATGATAGAAGTGGATGAAGAGGAAAGTTACGCTGCTAATTGCATTTGGATAAATAAGTTTGTTATCGTTCCAGAAGGATTTCCTAAAACCAGAGATAAAATAATTAATGCCGGGTATTCAATAATAGAAGTCGATGTTTCTGAATTTAGAAAACTAGATGGTGGATTGAGTTGTTTGTCCTTAAGATTTTAATTTACTGATTTTTTATTCTATGTAATTAAAACTAAATGTCCTTTTATTCTCAATTAACCGAAATCTTTTCATTTTTTTGAGAAATCCACACAATTTTATTAGAATCACACTCGTTAAAAACCCAATCTAAATCACTAAAATAGACTTTTCTAAAACTTCTGCGCAAAAATAGTTTGGCATATTTTATGTCATTTTACAATTTAATCTGATCACTTTATGTTTGAGATATGAAAATATTTAATAAATTAAATTCATTTCAAGGCGGAGTTCACCCTGAGGAATATAAAAATCTTACAGAAAATCTTCCTTTTGAACAAATGCCTAATCCAAAACAAATCATTCTCCCACTTTCTCAGCATATTGGAAAACCGGCAAAAGCTCTGGTAGCGAAAAAGGATGAAGTTAAAGCGGGACAATTAATAGCGGAAGCTGAAGGTTATGTTTCTGCTCCAATCCACAGTTCTGTATCCGGTAAAGTAAAAGTAATTGAAGATGAGCCGAATGTTTCCGGTTTTCCAAAAGAATCGATTGTAATTGATGCTGTTGAAGAAAATGAATTTGAAAAATTTCCAGTGCTCGATCCTAAAACAATTACTCCCGAAGAAATTAGAGAACGTGTAAAAGTAGCGGGAATTGTTGGTCAAGGCGGTGCAGCATTTCCTACTTTTGTAAAATTAACTCCGCCCAAAGATAAAGAGATAGATTACGTAATTTTAAATGGCTGTGAGTGTGAACCTTATCTAACCAGAGATTATAGGTTGATGATGGAAAATCCGGTGAAGGTTTTAACCGGATTAAGCTTAATAATGAAAGCACTTAACGTTACACAAGGAGCAATTGGAATTGAGGATAACAAGCCGGAAGCAATAAAAAAGTTAAGTACAGCAGCTTTAGTTTTCCCAAATATTTCTGTGGAAGTTGTGCAAACCAAATATCCGCAAGGTGCTGAGAAAATTTTAATTAAGGCAATATTAAATAGAGAAGTTCCACCAGGGAAATTGCCTCTAGATGTTGGTGTTGTAATTCAGAATATCGGAACAGCAGTTGCAATTAACGATGCTATTGTTGAAGGAATTCCGCTTATTAACGCACCGCTTACAGTTTCCGGATTGGGAATAAATAAACCTAAAAATTTATTCGTACCGGTTGGAACTCCATTAAACGATGTTTTAGATTATTGCGGCGGAGTAAAAGATAATGCTGTAAAAGTAGTTGTTGGGGGACCAATGATGGGGGTTACTCAATACGATTTTACAGCTCCAATTATGAAAGCAACTTCTGGCATTTTGGTTTTAACCAAGGAAGAAGTAAACGAGCATGCTGAAACTCCCTGCTTAAAATGCGGTAAATGTATAGAAGCTTGTCCGCTTGGATTAATGCCGACCAAACTTGCGCGTTACTCTCAATTAGATAAATTAGAGGAAGCCGAAGAACTGGATATTTCGGTTTGCATGGAATGTGGAACATGTGCTTATACTTGTCCAGCTAATATACCTCTTGTTCAATGGATTAGATTGGGGAAGAAGAGGGTGAATGAAAATACAAAGAATTTGGTTTAATATTTATTTATATGAAAAGTAATGAATAAGATAAAAGGGTTTTACAGAATATTAAGATTTGAATTGCCGATTTCTGCCGGAGTTTGCGTTGTTATGGGACAATTACTGGCACTTGGCAAATTTGCCGCTTTTAATGAAATATTGCTTGGTTTTTTTTCAATCTTTTTAATTTCAGCTTCTATTCTTGTTCTCAATGATTACTTTGATATTGAAACCGATAAAATAAATGCGCCCGATAGAACAATTCCATCAGGAATAATTTCTCCCAAAGAAGCTTTATCTTATGGAATATTACTTCAAGGTTTGGGACTTTTATTTAGTTATTTCTTAAGTATTGGAACATTTTTCTTTGCGGTGGTACTTTCTATTGTCGGCTTTCTCTACAATTCAAAATTTAAAAAGAGTGGTTTGTTAGGAAATCTGATGGTATGCTTTTCTGTAGGAATGACATTTATTTATGGTGGTATGTCGGTTGGTTTACCGTTTGATAAATCAATATGGTTTTTTGCAATTATTGCTGCCTTAATTGATTTGGGAGAAGAAATTGCAGCTGATTCAATGGATATGCAAGGAGATATGATAATAAATTCGAATTCCCTAGCAATTAAATATGGTAAGGTTATAGCAGTTCGAACAAGTGTTTATATTTTCTCTATTGTTATTATGCTATCCGCAGTTCCTTTTATATTTGGTTGGTTTTCGCTTCCATACCTAATTCCAATCATGATAATGGATGCTTCTATTGGATATTCTTCTGTAAAAATAATAAGCAGCAAAAAAGAAGAAGGGAGAAAATATATTCGCTGGATTTACCTTGGTGCAACTTTTGGGTTATTCGTTTTTATTGCAATGAAATTTTTTGATATATAAAAAGTTATTTAAATACATAACTGAGTTTAAACTATAGATTATGCCAGAAACAAAACAAAATCCGACTTACAAATTAGAACTTACAAGTTCGCCGCATATTCACTCGAGATGGTCAACTATTCAGGCAATGTGGCTTGTTGTTATTGCACTTATTCCAACGGTAATTGCAGCCGTACTTTTCTTTGGGTTTTATCAACTACTTATATTACTAGTTAGTGTTGGTTTCGCTGTTGGAACCGAAGCAGCTATTAAACTAATAAGGAAAAGAGAAGTTACAATTAAAGACGGCAGTGGTTTAATTACTGGCTTACTGCTTGGTTTAATCATTCCGCCTAACTTTTCGCTTTCATCAACTGCACTTGGTGCAATTGTAGCTGTGGCAATTGGGAAAGAGGTTTTCGGAGGATTGGGTTACAATATTTTTAATCCCGCATTGGTCGGTAGAGCTTTTCTGCAAGCAGCTTTCCCGGTTCCAATGACAACATGGACTCAGCCAAACTTTGCAATAGACGGAGTAACTTCTGCAACTCCACTATCAGCTTTCAAGTTCGATTCAATTGTAACTAAATAATCAATCACTTATGTTGGGCAATATCGGAGGGTCAATTGGTGAAACTTCATCAATTGCAGTGCTTATTGGTGGAATTTTTTTAATTGCAATTGGAGTAGTTAATTGGAGGATTCCTCTTTCAACTATTGTTGGTGTTCTAATATTTGGCGGACTTTTTTGGCTCGTTGATTCAGCAAGTTATCCAACCCCAATCTTTCATTTGTTAGCTGGCGGATTTTTATTTGGAGCTCTTTTTATGGCAACAGATTGGGTTACATCGCCACTTACAAAAAATGGGATGTGGATTTACGGTTTGGGCATAGCTTTGGTTCTAATTTTAATAAGACTTTTCGGGGGTTTGCCTGAAGGAGTTATGTACTCAATTTTACTAATGAACGGATTTGTACCATTAATAAATAAATTCACTAGACCAAAAACATTTGGTAAAGTATCATGAAATTAGTCATTCACATGCTGGTAACATTAACAATTATCGGAGTAATCTCCGGTGGAGTGCTCTCAGGAATTAATGGTTGGGCAGAACCAAAAATAATTGCAAACAGAAAAGCTGAAACAGAGCGAGCCATTTTTGTCGTACAGAATGAAGCAACTAATTACAAAAAAATAGAAGACGTAAATTTTGAAGTATACGAAGTTTTTGATGACAGCAGTAATTCGCTTGGATACGCTTTGCCTTATGAAGGAAACGGCTTTCAGGGAAACATTAGATTGATAGTCGGCGTAAATAAAGACGCAGATAAAGTTCTTGGGTTGGAAGTTCTGGAACAAGTTGAAACTCCCGGATTAGGCACTAAGGTTACTGAGTCTCCATTTACTAATCAGTTTATAAATCTTGTAGTAATTCCGGAAATAAAATCGGTAAAAGGAGTTGAACCTCAAAACCCTAACGAAGTCCAGGCAATTACTGGTGCAACAATTTCATCAAAAGCAATTGTGAGAATAGTCAATGAAGGGATACAAAAATTAAAAGAGAATAAATGACTTCTCATTCCCAAATGCTTTAATCGGGAATCTATTAGTTACTCTGAGATTCCGGCTAAATTCATGCCGGAATGACGAACACATAAAATAATGAGAAAAAAATGAGCAGTAAATTAACTCTATCAAAAGAATTTGCAAAAGGACTATGGGAAAATAATCCTGTATTCAAGCAAGTCTTGGGAATGTGCCCAACACTTGCAGTAACAGTATCTGCACTAAATGGTATAGCAATGGCTCTAGCAACAACATTTGTGCTTGTGTTCTCAAGTTTTATTGTCTCTCTTATCAGAAAACTAATACCGACACAAGTAAGAATTGCAGCTTACATTTTAATTATTGCAACATTTGTTACAATTGTTGACTTAGTAATGAAAGCTCAATTCCCTGAATTGAGTAAAGCATTAGGACCTTACATTCCTTTGATTGTCGTTAACTGTTTAATACTCGGCAGACAGGAAGCATTTTCTTCAAAGAATAGTGTCTTTCGCTCAGTGATAGACGCATTAGGAATGGGTGCCGGATTTTTAATTTCGCTATTTATCCTGGGTGGAATTAGAGAAATTTTTGGTTCAAGAACATTATTAGGTTTTCAAGTAATGCCAGATTTTTACGAGCCATGGCTGATTATGATTTTACCAGCAGGAGCCTTTTTAACTCTTGGTTTGTTAATGGGCTTGGCAAACTTTTATGCTGATCATAAAAAAAGAATTGAAAAAGAATCAATTGTTCAAGATTATTTAAAAGCTAAAGCCGCACTAAAGGCTCAATAGGAGAATTATTAAATGGAACTTTTCTTAATATTTTTCTCAGCAGCAGTTGTCAACAATTTTGTGCTTTCATACTTTTTGGGCATTTGTCCATTTATTGGAGTATCAAACAAAATTTCATCAGCATTTTCGATGGGCTTGGCAACCACTTTTGTTATGACAATAACATCAATAGTTACATGGCTTATTTATCATTTAATTTTAGTTGAGTTTAATTTAGAATTTCTGGAATACGTTTCTTTCATACTTGTAATTGCATCGTTAGTTCAGTTTGTAGAAATGTTCATTAAGAAAATTAGTCAGCCACTTTATAGAGCGCTTGGAATTTTTCTGCCGTTGATTACAACTAATTGTGCAATATTAGGTTTAGCATTATTTATTGTATTAAAAGATTATTCTTTTATCGAAGGAATTTTTTATGGGGTTGGTGCCGGAACCGGATTTACACTGGCAATAACAATTATGGCGGGAATTAGAGAAGAATTAGATGTTGCTGATGTACCTAAACCATTTAAAGGTGCTCCTATTACATTGATAATAGCCGGAATATTGGCACTAGCTTTTATGGGATTTAGTGGAATGATTTCGGGATAAATATTAATTTTAGAAAATCTTGTCATTCTGAGGAGCGGAGCTACATGAGAATCTTTCAATTAAATACAATTAAAGAACTATGAATTAAGATCTCAGTTGACTTTAATTATTGAGATTATAATTATGAGTTTTAACTGAAGTAAATTATAAAAATATTCGAGAATAAATTATGGATATAACTTTAATTATTGCGGTAGCAACAATGGGCGGACTTGCGTTTATCTTTGCAGGCGGCTTAGCCTTTGCAGATAAAAAATTACGCGTAGAAGAAAATCCTCTTATTGCAAAAGTAAATGATGCATTGCCAGGAGCTAATTGCGGAGCTTGTGGTAAAGCTGGTTGTTATGATTTCGCAACCAACTTGGTTGAAGGAAAAGCTGAGGTAACTGGCTGTCCAGTTGGCGGCAACGAAACAGCCAAACTCCTTGCTGAAATAATGGGAGTAGAAGCAAACGATACAATTAAGTATTATCCCAGAATTTTATGTAAGGGCGGAATCAGCGAAGCTGCAACTAAAATGACCAATTATTACGGACCATTAAGCTGTACTTCAATGGATATGGTTTCAGGCGGCGATAAGCTTTGTTTCTATGGCTGTCTTGGTGGCGGTGATTGTGTTGAAGCTTGCCCATTTGATGCTTTATTTATGAATGAAGATGGTATACCCGAATTGATTGAAGCAAATTGTACAGGGTGTTCAATGTGTGTAAAAGCTTGTCCAAGAGATATTATTGAAATGCATCCGGCTGATAGAAATGTATTTGTATTCTGTAAAAATCATGATAATCCTAAACAGTCAAAAAATGTTTGTTCCGTTGCCTGCATGGGGTGTGGAATATGTGCAAGACCTTCAGACGGCGGAATAGTTATGGAAAATGATTTAGCCGTGATAAATTATGACAAACTTGATGAAAGTAAAATTCCTTTTGATAAATGCAGAACCGGCGCTTTGGGACATTTTCATGATAATGGAAAAAATGAAACAGTAAATTAAAGTTATTTGTCATTACAAGGCCCTTAATCCCGAGGTAATCTATAGTAAATTAGAGATTGCTTCATCCCAATAAAGAGAAAATTGGGATTTGCAATGACGAAAAAAGATGTGTCCTTCTGGTTTGCGTTGTCTGTAAGACCGGAATCTTTAAATCTTATAAATTCAGATACAGCTATTATAAAAAGGCTTGACACTAAAGAAAATATGAATGAAGAACTAACAGAGCAGGGTATTGTAGTAAAATCAGAGGAAGGTATTACAGAAATAGAATTACTTTCTAACGAAAACTGTGAGGAATGTTCAGCCAAATTGTTCTGTAAACCGAGAGAAGATTCATCAAGAATTTTACAAATCACTAGTCTAAACAAATTAAGCAAAGGTGACAAAGTTTCGATATCAGTTCCAGGAAAGAGTTTATTGCTTGCTTCGTTAAATTTATATTTATATCCACTGTTGATTTTAATCTTCTCAATTTTTATAGGCTCAAAATTATTTTCAAGCTCTAATCAACCCGAATTGTATTCTCTTACTATTGGAATTATATTAGTCGTGCTTTATTATCTTGCATTTGTCAAAATCAGCAAAATCTTATCTCCCAAAAGGCCGAATGTAATTATTACCAAAACTAGCTAAGCTTTATGGAAAAAGACCAACTAATTTATTGGCTCTTAGAAGGTGATCCTTCAATTCAATATCAAACGTATAGAGACCTTTTAGAGGTAAACAAGAAATCCTTGCAAAATAAAATTTCAATAGAAGGGTGGGGTGCAAAATATCTTTCTTTGCAAAATATTAACGGTCATTGGGGAAAAGCATTTTATCAACCCAAATGGACTTCCACACATTACACACTATTGGATTTGAGAAATCTTTGTATATCACCAAACTTAAGACTAATAAAAAAGCTCATTGAATCGATTCTTAAGAAGGAAATGGACCATAATTATATAAATAAATATGAGATGGTAGTAAACAAAGACATATGTATAAATGGAATGGTCCTGAATTACGCTTCTTACTTTAAAGTTGATGAAAATCTTCTTAAACCACTATTGGATTATTTATTGGAAAATCAAATGTCAGATGGAGGGTTTAACTGTCAATCCCCTAGAAAAGGTGCTGATCACAGTTCTTTACACACTACCCTTTCGGTAATTGAGGGATTACATGAATTCAGAAAGAATGGTTATAAATATAGATCTTCAGAAATAATGGAAATCGAAAGTCAGTGCATTGAATTTATTCTGCAACATAGATTATACAAATCTGATAAAACAGGCAAAGTAATTAATCCGAATTTTACAAGGATGCCTTATCCAACAAGATGGAAATATGATATTCTGCGATGCTTAGATTTTTTTCAATATGCAGACATTTCTTACGATGTGAGAATGAGTGATGCAATTGAATTATTGTTATCAAAAAGAGATACGAATGGCTATTGGAAATTACACGCTAACCACCCAGGTGCAATTCACTTTGAAATGGAAAAAGCCGGTCAGCCCAGCAGATGGAATACTTTACGCACATTGAGGGTTCTGAAACATTATAATTTAGTTCAATAAAACTAAGAACTTGCTAAAAACATATATGGTTTTTTAATCTTCCTCTTGTTATCTTTTCAAAATGAGGAAGTTGATCTATATTATTTTACCGTTTGTATTTCTTTGTACCTCTTGCGATAAAGGATTGTCCCCTGATCTTGCAGACGAAATCGTTGGATTTGGAGGAACTGTTACCTTTAGTGGTAAATGGGACCCAACTATTACTCAAACTCATGTAGTTGTATTTGAAGAACCTCTTTTAAGTGTTTCTGATTTTAATGTGTTCAATCTTAAGTATGTTAGTTCTTCAATACCAAATGGAACAATTTCTTATAATTACACAACCAATGATGAGGAAGCATTAATTTCATCAATTGAGCCTGGTTCAGTATCCTATATTGCAGTTGCTCAATCATTGAAAGATACTATTACTTTGAGTAGAAAAGACTGGATTGTGATAGGAATTTATTATGAAGAAGGGGACAGCTCACGGCCTGGTAAATTAACCATCCCAGAATCAGGATTTATTGAAAATATTAATATTTATTGCAACTTCAACAATCTTCCTCCTCAACCACCTGGCGGAATATCAAACGGGAAATGATTGATATGAAATTTATCTTAACATTATTTTTGATTTCTTCCTCAATCATACTCGGTCAAAACGGAAACATTTTAGGTAAAATATTAGATGAGAATAATGACCCGCTTATTGGGGCAAATATAATTGTTCAAAACACTTTGCTTGGTACAGCTTCTGACTCAAGAGGTGAATTTACAATTAGAAATATTCCCAAAGGCAGTTATACATTAGAAATTAGTGTTATTGGTTATGCTAAATTAATTTCTGACCCTCTTAATGTAAACAATAATAATGTTAAGGTTGAGTATATACTTACTCCAACAATTTATAAATTTGATCAACTTGTTGTAAGCGCAGGAAAATATTCTCAAGAAATAGGAGATATTTCTGCAAGTACTTATATAATTGATCAGGAAATATTTTCGCAGCGTAATTTTCAAAAAGTAGATGACGCATTAAGATTTGTTCCAGGTGTTACAATGACTGATGATCAACTCAGCATTAGAGGTTCAAGTGGTTATAGTCGTGGAGCAGGCACGCGAGTTCTTGTTGCAATAGATGGCATTCCTATTTATACTCCAGATGCTGGAGATATTGTTTGGGAGCTTGTTCCTATTACGGAAATCAGCAGAGTAGAGATCATTAAGGGAGCCTCAAGCTCACTATACGGTTCATCTGCAATAGGTGGAGTTGTTAACATAATTTCAAAAGAGATTACTTCAAATCCGCTTACTTATGTGAAACTTCAAGGAGGAATTTATTCAGGTCCATCGCACAAGCAATGGAAGTGGACTGATAGATCTCTTTCATTTAATTCACAAACAATTTCACATTCAAGATCATTTGGAAAACTGAGCTTATCTGGTTCGTTTACCCGCTTTGAGGATTACAGTTATAGACAAAATAACTTTCAATTAAGGTTTGCCGGATTTTTAAAAGGTAAGTATCAGTTTTCGGAGTCAACTACATTGTCTTTTCTAGGAACAGGTTATACTAGAGATAGAAAAACTTTTAATTACTGGCAGGACATATCCAATGCCCTTTCACCACCTGAAACGGACTTGGGACAATCCACAAATTCAGACAGAACAATTATTGGTTTTACTTTCGATCATATTTTTAGTGATGATTTTTCTATTTCATTTATTCCAAGCACTTATTTCAGTTATTGGAAAGATGATTCAGAAGCAAACAATAAATCGAATAGTAAAATTTACAGAACAGAACTTAGAACCAATTATAATTATTCGGAATCTCTAGTAATTATTTCTGGAATGGAATTTCAGTATAGCCAAGTTGAATCGAATATATTTGGTGACAGAGACGCAAATGGAATTGGTATTTATTCACAAGCAGATATTAAACCAGCAAATAAATTGAATGTCTCGTTTGGTTTAAGATATGATTTAAATTATTTAGCTGAACTTGAAAGGTCTCAATCATTATCGCCAAAGTTTGGAATTACTTATCAGTTAAGCAAGCAAACAATTTTACGCTCACAAATTGCTAAAGGTTTTAGATCACCCACATTAGCCGAAGCATTTTCTTCAACTGTAAATAGTGGACTAACTATTAAACCAAATCCAAATATAAAACCGGAAACAAGTTATTCGATTGAAGTCGGAGCAAATCATTCATTAAGCAGTAATTTTAATATGGATGTGTCACTTTTCAACAATGAATATTTTGATATGATAGAGCCCGGAATTGATCCAAAAGATGGGGAGGCATTTTTCAATAATGTAACCAGAGCAAGAATTCAAGGTTTGGAATTGAGCAGCAACTTTAATTTTTTCGACCACCTCGAAGCTAATATCGGCTATACTTATCTTTGGGCTAGAGATATTGAAAAGGAGAAAGCGCTAAACTACAGACCAAGGCATAGTGTAATATTAGGATTGAGTTATGACTTAAATAATTATGAATTAGGCATAGATTTCAGATATTTAAGTAAGGTTGAAAGTATAGATAATGAGTTAGTTGATTTGGGTGTTATTCCAGATGGAGATAACAGAGTGGATATTTTTGTATTGGATGCACATGCGGGAATAAGTTTGTTTAATTATCAAATTCCCGCTAAAATATTTTTTAACGTAAATAATTTACTAAACTACAACTACGTTGAACTAATAGGAAACATTGCCCCACTTAGAAATTACTCAATTAACTTTGAGTTTGTTTTTTAATACTATTGCTTAGTAAACTCCAAAGTAGCAGTAATTGAAGTCCCGTCAAATTCAAAAGAATATGACTGTATAATTGCAGTATTTCCACTTACTGTATAAGGCGATGTAACTGGATCTTCACCTTCAATGGTAAAAGTCAATTCACCGTTTAGTGTACTCCAAGTTCCTCCGTCAATCGAAGTTCCTTCTGCATCAGTAGTTGTAAACTGAAATGTTCCGTCTGCATTAAATTCCGCATCAAGCGAAATACCAACTCCTTCAGGTGTTGTTTGAATGGGCGCCAAAATTTTTGTTAGTTTCCAGTTACCAACCAGTGCAGGATCTTGTGTGACTTCTCCGCCATTATCTGTTGGTCCGGTTGAACTATCATCGTCACTACAAGAAATCTGGGTAATTGATAAAAGCAGAGTAAATAGGAAAAGTAAAGCAAATTTATATGTTATGTTTTTCATGATTCCCTCGATTATTTTCTTTTTTAATTTATTAGCTGCCAATAATAAAATAAAATTATGAAGTAAACAAATTCATTCGAATTAAATTAACCGACTTGCAGCCTTATCTAAATACCATATTAATTTTCCCCAATTCGGATAAATATGAGAAGCAGGATATTTTTTGCTGTTCTTTTTATTAATAATTTCTGAAACAACTTCAGATTTATTACTCCCAGTCACCAAAAAGCAAATATTTTCAGCATTATTAATAACTTTTCCCGTAATTGTTATTCTTTTTTGTTTAGTGTCAGGCTGAGTTGCAACTTCACAGTAATTTTCGGATTCAATTAATTTTATTTGATTAGGAAATATTGATGCTGTATGTCCATCTGTTCCCAAACCCAAAATTATTAAATCGAATTTGGGAAGGTTATTTTTTGAAGGAACTGTCATCATTATTTCACCAGAATATCTTCTTGCCTCTACTTTAGGTTTTTCTTCACCTTTAATTCTGTGAATATTTCCTTTCGGAATATTTAGATATATTAAAAGCAACTTATAAGCAATACCATAGTTGCTTTCCTCACTTTCTGGTTTAACGCATCTCTCATCACCCCAGTAAATATGAACAAACTGCCAATCAATATTTGTCAAATATTTCTTCTTCAATTCCTTAAATAATAATTGCGGTGTGCTTCCTCCCGAAAGAGCTAGATAAAAATTTTTCTTCTTAGACGTTTTTTTATCGATTAGGCTTTTTAATTCTTCGGCAAAATTTTTAATTGTTTCTTGAGGGGTTGTGAATGTTTTAATCATTTTCTTTTAACTCTATAACCAGACTTTTTTCAGAATACTTAATTGTATAGTTAACATTTTTATAAAAATGAATATGAATCTATAGCTCACAATATAATCCGTCTTCTGCTAAATTTTTACATGGATAACGCCATGTAACACCTTCCCGCTCAATCAGTTCATCAGCTTTCTCTGGCCCCCAAGTTCCAGCAGGATATCCATGAATTTTTATATCATTATTACTGTCCCAAGCCTGCTGAACTGGGGCTAAAAATTTCCACGCTTCAATTACAGCATCACCTCTTGAAAAAAGAGTTGAATCACCTAACATTGCATCTAATAATAGTCTTTCGTATGCTGTCGGTAATTTAACATCATTAAGATCACTATACTTGAAATCCATGTTTACATTCTGTACATTAAAACCTGCTCCCGGTACTTTCATTCCAAACTTTAATAATATTCCTTCATCCGGCTGGATTCTTATTATTAATTGATTACATGCTTCAGAATCATTTTTTCTGGCAAATAAATAATGTGGCGTTTTCTTAAAATGAATTACAATTTCAGTAACTTTTGTAGGCAACCTCTTGCCGGTTCTCACATAAAATGGAACTCCTCCCCATCGCCAATTATCAATAAAAAATTTTATTGCCGCATAAGTCTCAGTCTTTGAGTTAGGATCAACGCCTTCTTCTTCACGATATCCTTTTACATCTTCACCCCTAACTTTTGAAGAAACATACTGTCCTCTAATTGCCATCGAATTTACTTCTTCTGGCTTAATTGGTCTTAATGATTGAAAAACTTTTAAAGTTTCATTTCTTATGGATCTAGAGTTTAATGAAGATGGCGGTTCCATTGCAACGAGTCCTACCATTTGCAGAATATGATTTTGAACCATGTCTCTTAAAGCTCCCGATCTTTCATAATATCCTCCACGATTTTCAACGCCTATACTTTCGGCAGAAGTAATTTCGATGTGATCGATAAAATTTCTATTCCACAAAGGTTCATAAATTCCGTTAGAAAATCTTGTGACCAATAAGTTTTGAACTGTTTCTTTCCCTAGATAATGATCAATTCTATATAATTGATCTTCATTATAATTTTGTAAAAGTTTTTGATTAAGGTCCAAAGCAGAATTTAAGTCGTAGCCAAAAGGCTTCTCAATTATAAGTCTGCGCCAACCGTTTTTATTTTTATTTAATCCCTGCCCAGCTAAAAATTCTGGTATTATACTATACAAACTTGGCGGTGTGGAAAGGTAAAAGATAAAATTACCATTAGTGTTTAGCTTACTATCTAGTTCATATAGCTTACTTTTAACCTTTTTATAATCATTGCTCATTGAAGTATCAATCGGCTGGTAATAGAGATTTTGGGAGAACTTTTTAATTTCTTCAATATTTACATTTTCATCTTCCGTAAAATGATTTATTCGGTCAATCATTTTATCTCTAAAGCTTTCATCGGAATACTTTGTTCTGCTTACACCCAAAATTGCAAAGCTATCAGGCATTAATTTTTGATTATACAGATCAAGTAACGCAGGCAATAGTTTTCGTGCCGTTAAATCACCCGACGCGCCAAATATTACGATTATTAAATTTTCCGGTTTATGCATTAATAATTTTCCTAACTAATTCGTTAATAATAGACTTCAATTCTTCACTTAAATATATTTATTTTATGGGTAATCATTTTAGAATATTAGAGGATAAAATATTATTATGAAAGTTTTATTTATTGGCGGTACCGGTGTCATTAGCACAGAGGTAAGCAAATTATGCATACTAAACGGGATTGATCTGTATCTTCTTAACAGAGGAAAAAGTAATAAGAAAATTGAAGGAGTCCAGGAAATTACTGCTGATATTTCAAACTTCAATGATTGCTCTAATCTATTAAAAGAACATAACTGGGATGTTGTTGTAGATTGGATTGCATTTACTACTGAAGATATTGAGAGAGATCTTAAACTTTTTAGTGGTAAAACTAAACAGTATATTTTCATCAGTTCAGCAACCGTTTACCAAAAACCACCAAGTTCTCCGTATATAACGGAATCCACCCCATTAAAAAATCCATTTTGGCAATATTCCAGAAATAAAATTGCTTGTGAAATGAGATTAATGGAATATTATAGAGATTCTGATTTCCCGGTCACAATTGTTAGACCTTCGCACACTTATGATAAAACGATTCCAATAGCAATCGGCGGATGGAAAGAATATACTGCGGTCAATAGAATTAAAAAGAAAGAAAAAATAATTGTCCACGGCGATGGTACTTCATTATGGATAGTTACACATTCAAAAGATTTTGCAAAGGGATTTGTGGGGCTACTTGGTAATCAGCAAGCAATTGGTGAAGCATTTCATATTACATCGGATGAAGTTTTAACATGGAACCAAATTTATGATACTATTGGTAAAATAGTGGGCGAGAAACCCAATGTTGTGCATATTCCATCGGATTTTATTGGCAAATATGATGAACATTTAAGAGATGGTCTACTTGGGGATAAAGCCAATAGTGTTATTTTTAATAACAGTAAAATCAAAAAATTTGTGCATGAGTACATGGCAGTAATTCCATTTAGTGAAGGAATTAAAGAAACAATAAATTGGTTCGAAGAAGACAATACTCGACAAATTATAAATCGGGAATCAAATAATTTAATAGATAAAATAATTTCGGATTATGAAACTATTTATAATAAGTAAATCAGGAAATTAAATTGGCTGCTAAAAGGAGAAATTCAAAGATGTTAGTTCCAACAATTG
Organism: uncultured Ignavibacteriales bacterium; assembly: GCA_963710615.1. Taxonomy (GTDB): domain Bacteria; phylum Bacteroidota; class Ignavibacteria; order Ignavibacteriales; family Melioribacteraceae. The sequence goes on along the minus strand of CAVQBF010000001.1, from coordinate 278,779 downwards.
TCATGGGAATATTAGCTATTGCATTGGTTATTATAGGTTATAATCGTAATGATGGTGAATACTTAGTTGGTTTAAAATCTGCATTAACGATGACAATAGAAATTTTGCCATTGTTAATATTTGCTTTTATTGTTGCCGGAATGGTTCAAGTTTTATTGCCGACTGAAATATTATCAAAATGGGTTGGTAATGAGTCGGGAATAAAAGGAATTATGATTGGTGCAATAGTCGGGGGTTTAGCACCCGGTGGACCATATGTTAGCTTACCTATTGTTGCTGGTTTATTGAAGTCCGGAGCAGGTGTTGGAACAATGGTTGCGTTTTTAACAGGCTGGTCTCTTTGGGCAGTTGGGCGATTACCAATGGAAGTAGGAATTTTAGGATGGAAGTTTACCTTGATTCGACTACTATCAATATTAATTTTTCCGCCCATCGCCGGGCTAATTGCTCATTATTTTTTTGGGAATATCAAATTATAAATCATTTTTTGAATCAAAACCGGAGGAATAATGTATAAAATTAAAAGTTTTGATCTAGGCTCAGTTTTGCTTTATTCATTTTTAATGTATCTGATCTTGGGTTTATTAATTTTTGTGCCACTCGGATTAATATTTTCAATTATTTCTAATTTTATTCCGGATGGAAGTGAATTTCAATTCTGCAATCTTTCCATTTTTAGGTGGAATATTTTTATTTCTCATCCCAATTTTTTATGCAGTTGCCGGCTCAATAGTAAATGCAATTATAGTATTGATTTACAATTTACTTTCAAAAAAGTTTGGCGGAATAAAACTTGAAATAGATAAGGTTGATAATCAAGAAAAGGTTATAGAGTATTAAGAAATTGGATTTATAACTTTTCCAATAATTATCCGGTCCGATTCAAAGGAGCTCTTGTAAATCCACAATTACTTAAGGTATTTTAATGCCAAACAAGTCATATCATCTGACTGTTCAGTTCCACCTGCAAATTGTTTTACATCATTAATTACATTTTCAATTAATTCTCTAACATTTTGTTTACTATTCTTTCGAAGAATTTCAAAAAGTCGGTATTCTTCAAACTCAATACCTTCGCTATTAAAAGTCTCTGTTATCCCATCAGTGTAAAGAAAAATTATTTCATTAGGTTTTAAGTTAATAATATTTGATCTATATTCTACATCGCTTATTGCTCCAAGAAGCAATCCGCCAATATTTTCAAGTTCACTAATTTTTTCATCTTCAGATATTAAGCACGGTAGATTATGGCCTCCATTTGAATACTCAAATGAACCGTTTCTTGTATCAAGTATTCCATAAAATAGAGTTACAAACATATTATCCGGGCTTTCATTTGCAAGTATATTATTAACTTCGAATAAAACAGTATCGGTCGGCAGTCCTTTGCTGGCAGTAGCTTTTATTAAAGTTCTGCAAACTGCCATAAGCAACGCCGCAGCAATTCCTTTACCAGATACATCACCTATTACAATTCCAAGTCTATATTTATCAATTTGAAAGAAATCATATAAATCTCCTCCGACTTCTTTTGCGGTTTTCATTTTAGCATATATATCAAATTCTTTTCGATTCGGGAAAGCTGGGAAACTTTTATGAAGTATGGATGTCTGGATAGTTGTTGCAATATCCAACTCTTGCTGAAAAGCAATAAGTCTTTCTCTGGATGAAAGAGCTTGCTTATAAATTTCAATTTCTTTTAATGATTTTTCTATCGTAATTTCTAAGTCTTTTAAATTAATTGGTTTAGTAATAAAATCATAAGCGCCTCTATTCATAGCAGTTCGGATATTTTCCATATCGCCATATGCAGAAATAATTACAGATCTAATTAATCGATTTTCTAACTCATTAATCTTAGAGAGAAAAGTTAAACCATCCATTACCGGCATGTTAATATCGGTCAAGATTAGATTAATCGACTTATTTTGATTAATAATATCAAGAGCTTGTTCTCCGTTGTTAGCAAAAAGGAACTTGTATTCGTTAGAGTTGACTTTTTTACGGAATTTCTGCTGAACCAAATATTCAAGATCAGGTTCATCATCAACAACTAAAATTATATTTTTATTATCTGCCATCTTTTAAGCCTGTTCAAAATAATGTAACTTTTCTTTTAACAAATTAAATTTGAGCGGTTTTGTAAAATAATCATCTGCCCCATTTTTCTTTGCGAGATTGTAACTATGTTCATCACCGTAGGCTGTAATCATAATTACTTTTATTTTTGGGTAACGTAATTTAAGTTCCTTTAAAAGCTCTGTTCCAGACATTTCGGGCATATTAATGTCTGTTAGCACAAAATATTCAGCACAATTTTGTACCGTTTCTATTAACTCCAATGCAGTTTGTCCGTTAAATGCAAATTTAATATGGACTTTACCCGATTTAATTTCATTTTTAAATTTTTGCTTAAACAAAAATTGAATGTCCTGTTCGTCATCCACAACTAACAACTTCATCTATTTCTCCTTTCTGATTTAACCTAATCAGAAACAGTAAATTTTGGTTAATTATTATTTTTTCGGCAGTACAATTAAAAATTCTGTGAAGTTATTTTCTTCAGAATAAAATTCCAATTTTCCGCCATGTTCTTTAACTACAATATCATAACTAAGTGATAAGCCCAATCCTGTCCCTTCTCCGGCAGGTTTGGTAGTGAAAAATGGATTAAAAAGATTTTTCTTTATTTTTTCAGGAATGCCAGTTCCATTATCTTTAATCCTTATTTCAACTTTTCCATCTTGATTTATTGTTTCAACTTTTAATCTTGGTTGAAAGGTTTCGTTTTCCTTTTGCTTACGTTCATTTGTTGCATAGCAGGCGTTATTAAGTAAATTTAAAAACACTCTACTAATGTCTTGCGGAATAATATTTATCTTTTCAATAGTTTGATCATATTCTTTTTCAATTGTAACGTTAAAACTTTTATCCTTAGCTCTAAAACCATGATAAACCAAATTTAAGTATTGATCAAGAAGTTCATTAATATCAACTAATGAGCGTTCTCCTGAACTAGCTCTTGAATGTAAAAGCATACTTTTTACAATACCATCAGCTCTGTTTCCATGAGTATTTATTTTAGTAACAATTTCTTCAAGATTTGCAATTATATCGGATATTTCTTCAATTGTTTCTTTTTCCAATAAAATTTTATTCGATTCCAATTTTTCTTTTAGTTCATCAACCAATTCCAGGGATATCTCAGCAAAGTTGTTAACAAAGTTCAACGGGTTTTTTATTTCATGCGCAATACCCGCTGTTAATGTTCCCAATGATGCTAATTTTTCTTGGATAATTAACTGTTCATGAGTTTTAACTATTTCCTTATTTTTTTCCTGAAGCGTTTTTAATGTTTGTACTTTTGATATTGCTGAGACAGCATGCTCTCTAAATTTATTTAAAATACTTGCTGTTGACGGATCGAATAAATTTTTATCTGCAAAGCTATCGAATGTAACATATGCTTCAATAACATTTTCTTTTTCCACAGCCATTACTAATAATGATTTTATATTTCTGTATTCAGAGCCTAATTTGTTTTCAAAAAGATTTTCTCTATTGCTTAGAATATAAATACCTTTTTCAACTTCTTCTGAATATTCCGTATATCTTTTTTTCAATTCTTCAGGACTAAAAGAAATATTTTCTAAATTAGTTATTTGATAACCTAATGTGCTTGCTACCCTGTACTTATTATCATTATGATCAAATAGAAAAATAGCCGCTTTTTCTGCTTGTGGAATAAACTTAACCGTTTCATTCAATAGTGAATTTAAGAGAATCTCCAAATTATCTGCTTTATTAATTACTCTAACTAGTCTATCGACAGTTTCAAGTTCTTCTGCTTGCTTTCTGATAAGTTCTGCTTCGCGTAGTTTTGCTCTATCTCTTTCTTTTTTAACAAGTCTTCGGCGTTGAATTCTGTCTACAATAAAAATTCCAAATGCAAAGACTAATCCAAAAAGTAAATATGCCCACCAGGTAAAATACCACGGCGGCATTATTTTAAATGCAAAATGATCTTCACTTCCAATAATTCCATAAATGTTTTTGGCACGTACTTTAAAATTATAATCGCCTTGAGAAAGATTCGTATATTCCTTTTTTATCTCGGGGATCCAGTTCGACCAGCTTTCATCGTCACCTTCTAAATAATGTTGATAAAGTGTTTCTTCTGGTTTATCAAAACTTGTTGATGAGTATTCAAAAATAATGTCGTTTTTACTGTAAGGAAGAATTACTGGTTGATAAATTTTATCTCTTATCGTTTTACCGCCATAAATCACCGAATCATGATTGGCTATAACTTTTCTGACTATAGTAGAATAACTTAAATTAAAATTATTTTTTACCGATGAATTATAAATGAATAATCCATCATTAGTATTTAACCACAACTTTTCCGTATTGGTTTGAGGATAATAATCAGAATAAAGATTACTAACAATATCTAAATCTAATCTTTGAAATTCCGGATAATTCTTCCATTTGTATTTTCCATTATTTTGGTAAACAGCTTTTCCTAATTGCATCGCATCATTTATTTCGGCTAATATCCATAGACTTTTATCAAAACTTTTCTCAATAAGAAAAATAGAACTCGTTGTATCAGATAAAATAATTCCCAATGTTGAATCAGGAATGAGTTCATTTGTTTTTTTGTTTATTGTGAATATTCCTTTTTCTGTAGTGATTAATAACTTATTCTGTATATTAATAATATTTGTAATTTTACCTGGTAATTTGTTGTTGTAAAAAGTTTCATACCTTATGTTGTTTTCACTTTCACTAGAAAATTCTTTCAGATTACCAATAACTTTAATAAGATTATTCGTATAATCTACTAGCCATAAGGTTCCGTCATCGTCTTCGGCAATATCCGAAAAATCTCCAATCTCTTTTTCATAAATAACTTTTAAATTATTTCCTACTTTTTGATAAACAGTAAATCCGCCATTATCGGCTGAATAAATCCGATCGGGATATTTCTTGGAACTAATGAAATTGTTTGCCATCCGTTCTGTTACTTCGGTTTTTAATTTACTCCCATCGACAACAATAGTGCCCCAATTAGTTGAAGCAATCAACATATTCCCTGCATCAAAAAAAGAATAGGCAGGTTTTGTACTTCCGTCTGTTAACTTAAATTGAGACTTCTCCTCAAATAAATATAATATGCCTAACTCATTTGCCACATAAATATTATTTTTAAAACGAACCACGTCATTGGTTTTTTCTTTCAGCATTCCTGAATTTTCTATTATTGAAAAAGGAGATGGTTCTTCGCAATAAGTGATACCATTTGCAGTTGCAAGCCACAAACCGCCTTGCTCAATTGGATAAACATCATAAACGACATTTGTAGGCAATCCGCTCTTTTCATTAATAATTCTTACCAATTCACCATTTTTATTTATAATTACAACACCACCTCTTTGTGTTGCGAATGCAAAATTTCCGTTTGATGTTTCACAAGCATTATATATTTGATTTTCCTTGAGATACGAATCCGCCTCTGTTTGAAACGGGCTAAACTTTTTACCGTCATGTTGAAAAAGCCCGTCTCTATTAGTTGTAACAAGTATCTTGTTATTTCCATTTGCTTTGAAAGGGAGCATATCATAAACACCAAGATCTTCAAAAAAATCACCGTCTGGCATAAGTTTAATATCGTCTCCATCAACCATCATCAAACCAACATCTTGATTTCTAGAGTAAATTATATCATTCACGTTGTATAATCTAAATGCAAAAACAGAATCCCAAATTGTTACTTTGTTTTCAACAATTCTAAAAACTTTATCTTTCGATTTAAAAAACACACCTTCAGATGAAGCTGCAACATCCCACATCTCACCAAAATTTTTTTCGTTTTTTTTGAGGTAAGGCAATAAAGACTTGTATTGCAATTGTCCAATAGAGTCGGGCTGAAGATATCCAAATTCAGCATAAGCGCTGGCATATACAATTCCATTATTATTTATTGCAAGAGTTCTCACTCCATCGGTATTGGGAATTTTAATTGTCCGCCAAGAGTAACCATCATATTCTAAAACTCCATTTTCATTTCCAAAATACATTACTCCGCGCTTATCTTGAATAACACTCCAATTTGATGCACTACCGTTATAAATTTTATTGCTGTAGCTTTTAAGTAACGGTTTAGAAATCTTATTAAGATTATAAGTTGAGTTTTGACCGTATAATAAAGGGATATGGGTAAATAAAATTACAATAGAACATCTTAAAAATAAGTATGGTGATATTTTAGACATTAAAATTGTCCGCTTATTAAATTTAAAAACTATTTGAGCTGCTAATCTTGAAGAGTAGATTCAACAAAATCCTTTAATTGATGGACTTCATTTTTACTTAATCTTTGACCAACTTTGGCAAGAATGTAAACTCCTAATATTAAGGCCAAAGTAATTGGTACTGCCCAGAGAATATTTGTTGGATGATCAAGACTCATCTGTGTAAGCCCCCAAAACAACGCAACGAATGCAATAAAGCCAAGTATAGAAAATGTAAATGCAAAAGCTGTCCATACATTTGCACTTGGTCCAATTACACCTCTTACTTCTGTACCTTGCTCAATTTCATCAATCTGAAGATTTAATTGCGGTGTCCAAATATTCCTTTCATTCACAGGTGCACAAATTAATGCATATCCTTCTTTTGCCCAACCGGTGAATTGAGCCTTGGGATCTTCTATTTTTTGTTTAATCCGTCCAATGATTTCTTCTTTGCTTAATTCAGAAATAATTTTTATTCGTGGACGTAATTCAGCAGACATTTACAATCCCTACAAATTAAAGACAATGAGTATTATTAATAATACAAATATTTAGTTCAAATGTGAAATTCTTTTATTCATTTAATGAACTAAATTATTCATCATCATCTTCACTTTCACCTTTTAAGCTAAGTCCCAAATAATTTAATTCAAAGTCTTTTAGTAATTCTCTTACTTCGTCAACATAATCTTCTCTAACCATCAGCACCGATGGTTCCAAGAGAGGTCTAACTGACATAAAGTTTTCATCTTTAAAATAGTAGTCTACATTTCCTTCAAGTAAACTTTTAATCATTGCAACATCAACTTGACTAAAAGTCCTAAGTATTGTGATAAACTTATAGTTATTATTTTCACTCTTCATCTCTATTTACCGTTTCTACTGAAAATGCAGGAAGACAAACAGCAATATATTCAGTATCTTCATATGGAGTACTGTATTTTATCCATTCGCCTTTAAATGTTATAATTGCTTCACCCGCTTTAACTTCAAAAGTTTCACCTTTTGTTTCGACAGATAAAGTCCCTTTTAATACAACTGTATATTCATCAAACTCCGGTGTTTGTCCCGGTTCTTCCCAACCTTTAGGACTATTCATTTTAGCAATACTTACATCTTCTGTTTTTGAGTTTACACGCCCAATAAATTCTTTAATAATTTTTGGTTTGGTTCCTACACATGCAATGTCTGAGGAACTACTAATCAGTTTTGGCATTTTATTTCCCTTCTAATAATTATAAATTTTATTTAAATGATGTTTTAAGTGACCGATATAATCTTTTATCAAATAATCTAAAGATGATTGTTCCCCCTTTTCTATTACTTTCCAGCAAATCTTATCAAAGTTATGCTGACTAGTTTCATTATATTTTTTATCATCTGGAATACTATTAACCAATTCAATAATATGTAAATTAAGTAATTTCCATAAATTTAATAATTCTTCCCAATCACGGTTATTATAATCTTGTAATACTACCCATTCATCTTGAGGGTAGGTTTCGAATATCAAATCATTTTTATATAACGCCCTAATAAACCTATTATAATTTACATTTGCTGAATCAATTAAATGACCCACTATTTCTTTTCTTGACCATTTATCAGATTGAATTTTTTCAGATGAAAGATCATTACTGATTTTGTTTAATAAATCGAATTCCTTAAATAAATATTGTTGAAACCGAGTAAGATAACGGCTCATAGTCTGAATCTTTCTTATGGATTTGAACATAGAATATAAATAAATCAATTGAAATTGGACACAATAATCTGACAGAAGAGCAGTAACTAAAAAGCCCGGCTATTTAATAAATCATCAGGGCTTTATAAGAATTACTTTACAAACAAAAATTAGTCGAAAAAGTATCTTAGTTCAATTTGCATTTGCCATCTTCCTAACAAACTTGGGTCCTTAAAAATACTTTCCTTAACCCTGCAAAAATTCTATCTTGAAAATTATACTTCAATACTAAATTTTAAGTAGCAATATCTCTTCTAATTATCTAATTAGATATGCTTAGATTAGGAAATCGAAATATAAAGTATTGAATGAAGAAGCTATAGATACTATATTAGAAGTTAACAAACTTTATTATTTTGCTTTTTATTATTTAAAATAATTTTATGAGTTTTCAATTTGATCTAAAAACCTCAGTTGAAGAATCAGTGAAAGGAATAGCCTCTCAAGTTATTGAAAGTGCAGTTTCTGATTGCTCATCGAAAGAGTTAAATGATCGCGAAAAAATCCATCTGGTGAGGAAGAAATGCAAAAGAATTAGAGCACTTCTTAGGATTGTGCGACCAAGTATTGGTGAAACCTATAAATCTGAAAATATTTTCTACAGAGATTTAGGCAGAAAACTTTCTGAGGCCAGAGATATTCAAGTTTTCATTGAAACCCTCAATAAAATGTCTGCTATTCCAATCAACAGTAACATTTCTGAAATAATTCAATCATTAGTGAACTATTTCATTGAAAAGAGAGATGCAATTAATAGTAATCAGCTACTTTTTGATTTCAAGGAAGAGATTTTAAAAAGTAAATCAAGCGTTGTTAAATGGGAAATATGCAACAAGGGATTTCAATGCATAAATGGGGGATTTAAAAAAACATATCGTCGTGGAAGAATTGCAATGAAAGATGCACTCGAAGATCCCTCAATGGAAAGATATCATGAGTGGAGAAAAAGAGCAAAATACCACTATCACCATCTTGAGTTATTAGTACCTGTTTGGGTAAATATAATGAAGCAATTTACTGAAGAGGCACATCGGTTATCTGAAATGCTGGGCTCTGATCATGATTTGGGCCTGCTGAAGGAAAGAATCCAGACTGATGTAGAATTAAATATCCATGAAGAAGTCAAAAGCCAAATGATTTCATCTATTGAAAATGAACAGAAAGAATTAAGAGAGAAAATATTTTTGCTTGGTAAAAAAGTATATGCTGAAAAACCAGATGATTTAGTCACAAGAATTGAACACTATTGGAATTACAGTGATAAATACAATAATTAAGCTGCTGATCCAAGAACAATTTTAAGAATTCTACAGTCAAAATTTGATAACTTTTCTAAATTAAATGAAATATTAAGATCATCGCTCAATTTTTGTATCGAGCCACTTTTCCAAAGTAGAATAAATTTTCTCCTTTTCCTCACTATCAAAAGAACTAATTCTTGTTCTGTGATTTCCTCCTTCTTTTATCATTTTTACAGCATTCGTTTTTTCTCCAATATCCACTGCTGTAGCCGACCATGTGTCATTCTCCCCATAAATATAGAGCATATTATTTCCATTACTGCGAATGAATTGATTTACATTCAACATTAGGGATTCATTAAAATCTAAGTTTACATTTTCAGGGGCAAAGAAGATACTGCTTGCAATATCATCATTAACATCAACAAGTAAATCAGAAAAATCTTCTGTCTCATATCCATAATAACCGATTTCATTATAAGCCTGATAATAAAATGGTTCATAATAACTGCTGGATAAAGAATCAAAATAATCAAAAGAGGAAACTGTTATCAGATGATTAAATAAACTGTCCGCAGAAACGGTTGGCTCAGGAATATCATCACAGCTTGAATATCCCCATTGCCAGAATGCAAAAGAATATTCAAAAACATTGTACTCCAAGGTTTTAGATAAACCTAATTCAAAATTATATTCTTTTTCTTCGACATGTTTTTTAAGCAGCGGTAATATTTCATCCCTATTTTCTAAAACTGCTCTCTGAAAGTCAATAATTTTATTTCTGCACTCCTGGGTACCAACATTTTTTAAAAAGGTGAATATTCTTTTATCTTCTTGCTCGAGATTTAAAGGAGCAACATATGGTACCCAAACATCTACAGCATCCGGATAATAATACTTGAAAAAGATTGTTGTTTGTCCACCTTTACTGATTCCTGTGCTAACCCACTTCCCTTTGTATATACTCTTAAATAAATCAACAACTCTTTTATGATCGGCAGCAGCTTGAGCAGTTGTCAAATATTCCCAGCCAATTGAGCTATCTGGCTTTGATTCACCAAAATATCTGTGTTCAATAAACATTTCATTGCACTTTAGAATTTTAGCAAGTTCCGTTCTTCGTCTTGAGTTGGTTGCATAGCCTTCATTATTCATAACCATCGGTTTATTATAATCAATGTGACGAAGATAAATTCTTTGAGTAAATTTAGGTCCGTTGTTAGGATTTAGATGGTCTAACGGCTGAGTAAGAAAAATTTCAAATGCTTCCGAAAAATTTGAATCTGTTTCAATCACTTTAACTGAAATATCAGGAAGGGCTAAAAGCTTTTCATGAAGAACAGATTCTTTTTTTTCTTGAGCAAATAGCGCGACTGAGCAAATAAGGCAAAATATAAAATTTATATAATATAGTTTATTTTTCATTCAGTCATCCCATTTTCTGATTTTATTAGTGACTCTGCGGTTGCTTCGACAAGCTCAGCAACCGGAATCACATTCTATAGATTTACTCTTCATCCATAAATGGATATCTGTAATCTGTTGGCGGAACAAAATTTTCTTTGATAGTTCTTGGTGAGGTCCAACGAATTAAGTTTAAGTAACTTCCAGCTTTATCGTTTGTCCCGCTTGCTCTTGCTCCACCAAACGGTTGCTGACCAACAACTGCTCCGGTTGGTTTATCGTTGATGTAGAAGTTGCCTGCTGCATTAACTAAAATCTTGTCTGCTATTTGAATTGCTTCTCTATCTTTAGCAAAAATTGCTCCAGTAAGTGCATATTCCGAAGTTTCATTACATAAATGTAAAGTTTCTTTGTATTTAGCAGTTGGATAAACATAAATAGTAAGAACCGGACCAAAAATTTCTTCTTCCATCGATTTAAATTTAGGATCAGTAGTTACAATAACGGTTGGTTCAATAAAATAACCTACTGAATCATCATATTTTCCCCCAAAAATTATTTCTGCATTTTTAGATTTTTTTGCAAAATCTATATAACCAGTTATTGTTTCAAAAGCACCTTTATCAATAACTGCATTCATAAAGTTTGTGAAATCCTCAGGGGATCCCATTTTAATTGTTGCCAATTCTTTAACTAATATTTTTTTCAGTGAACTCCACATAGATTGTGGTATATATGCTCGTGATGCTGCAGAGCATTTTTGTCCTTGATATTCAAATGCTCCTCTTATTAAAGCTGTATTTACCTCTTTTACATCTGCACTTTTATGAACAAATATAAAATCCTTTCCGCCTGTTTCGCCTACAATTCTTGGGTACGATTTGTATTTAGCAATGTTATCACCTACAGTCTTCCACATATTTTGAAATACAGGTGTACTTCCAGTAAAGTGAATTCCAGCTAAATAAGGTGAATTCATTACAGGATCCCCAACTTGTCTGCCTGATCCAGGCACGAAGTTAATGACTCCGGGAGGGAATCCAGCTGCTTCAAAAAGTTTCATTAACCAGTAGCCCGTGTAAACTGCACTGGAAGCAGGCTTCATTAAAACTACGTTACCCATTAGTGCCGGTGAGGTTGGGAGATTACCAGCAATTGAAGTAAAGTTAAAAGGAGCAACGGCAAAGACAAAACCTTCAAGTGCTCTATACTCCATTTTATTCCACATCCCCGCTGGCGAATGGGGAGGTTGGTTTTCATAAATTTGCTGAGCAAAGTATGCATTAAACTTAAAGAAGTCTATCAGCTCACAAGCCGAATCGATTTCTGCTTGGAAGGCATTTTTACTCTGAGCCAACATTGTCGATGCATTTAGTGTATCTCTCCAATAAGGCGAGGCTAGCAAATCAGCAGCTTTCAAAAATACTGCGGCTCTTTCATTCCAATCTAATGAAGCCCAGGCATCTCTTGCTTTTAGAGCAGCTTCAATTGCCATATTGACTTCTTTGGTTCCTGCCTTATGATAGCGCCCAATTACTGTTTTATGATCGTGAGGTATAACACAGTCTTCCATATTGCCCGTTTTTACAGATTTTCCTCCAATTATAAGCGGAATTTCGATCACTTGATTTTTAAGTTCTTTAATTCTTTTTTTTAAGGATGCTTTTTCCGGTGAACCCGGGGCATAACTTTTAATCGGTTCGTTTGGCGGTAGGTTTATCATAAATTGAGCATTTGCCATAATTTATCTCCTTAATTCTTTTAATTAAATAAATTTTCCTATATAAGAAAGCTAAGAAATTATATATTCATCGAAAAGTTAAATAGGTAAATTACGCGAATGTATTTAATTGAAAGGAGGCATATAATGACAAATTTTGAAATTAATATCTTTTCTATTTTGGTGATCGATTAAGATTTTAAATTTTATTATTTTTCTATTTATAAAAATTTCTGCTATTAAACAATTAATAATATTATGGATACGGAAATACTCGCCAGATTTCAATTCGCATTTACAATAGCTTTTCATTATATCTATCCCCCGCTAAGTATTGGCTTAGGTTTGTTAATGGTTATATTCGAAAGCATTTACATCAAAACTAAAAATAAAGAGTATCATACTCTTGCTAAATTTTGGACAAAGATTTTTGCTCTTACTTTTGGAATTGGAGTGGTTACCGGAATTGTAATGGAATTTGAATTTGGAACCAATTGGGCAGTTTATTCGCGTTACGTCGGAGATGTCTTTGGAAGTGCTCTCGCTGCTGAAGGAATTTTCGCGTTTGCTCTTGAAAGCGGTTTCCTTGGAGTTTTATTATTCGGCTGGAACCGTGTAAAACCGTGGGTTCATTTGGTTTCTACAATAGGAGTTTTCTTTGGCTCAATGTTTTCTGCAGTTTGGATTGTTGTTGCAAATAGCTGGCAGCAAACTCCTGCCGGTTTTCATATTGTTGGTGAAGGTTTAGCAGCTCGAGCAGAAATTACTGATTTCTGGGCAATGGTGTTTAATCCTTCAAGTATTGATAGACTTACCCATGTTTGGATTGGAGCTTTTCTAGCCGGTGCATTTTTAGTTTTAAGTGTTCATGCATATTATTTGTTAAAAGACAGATATGTTAATATTTCTCAAAAGGCATTTAAAATTGCTCTAATTGTTGCAACCGTATTCTCGCTAGGTCAGTTAGTTACGGGCCACTCCTCCGCAGATGGTGTTGCACATAATCAACCTGCAAAATTGGCAGCTTATGAAGGTCACTTTGCCAAAGAAGATCCTGCAGATATGTATTTATTTGGATGGGTTGACAAAGAGAAGCAAGAAGTTACAGGACTTAAAAATTCCAGGTGGACTTTCATTTTTATTGGAGTATGATTTTAATGCTCCTGTGAAAGGATTAAATTCTTTCCCTGAAGATGAACGTCCGGGCCAAGTGAATGCAGTATTTCAGTTTTATCATATTATGGTAGCAATTGGTATGACTTTAATAGGACTTACAGTATTTGCATCATTTTTATGGTGGAGAGGTAAACTTTTTGAAAAACGGTGGCTTTTGTGGATTTTTGTCTTTGCTGCATTTTTGCCTCAAATAGCTAATCAGCTTGGTTGGTTTGCTGCAGAAATGGGTAGACAGCCATGGGTAGTTTATGGTTTACTACGTACTTCGGATGCATTTTCTCAATCTGTTACTTCAAATCAGCTTTTATTTTCAATTATATTATTTTTTCTTGTTTATACACTTTTGTTTGTGTTGTTTGTTTACCTTCTGAATAAAAAACTGAAACTTGGTCCATACGATGAATCGGAAGAAAGCGATAGACCAAAAACCAAAGAAATAAGCGATGTTTTAACAGGAAATTAGAGTTTATTATGACAACTTTTTTAGGATTAGATTACCCGACATTATGGTTCCTAGTAGTAGGAGCATTATTCTCAGGATATGCAATTTTAGACGGATTTGATTTTGGAGCAGGTGCCTGGCATCTTTTTTTCAAAAAAGAAGAAAACCGAAGAATTGCTTTAAATGCAGTCGGACCGGTATGGGATGGTAATGAAGTTTGGTTAGTAATAGGAGGAGGAGCTCTTTTTGCCGGTTTTCCAGTTCTTTACGCAACATTGTTTTCATCTATGTATATACCCTTTATATTGTTCTTGATGTTCATAATCTTTAGGGCAATTTCGATTGAGTTTCGTGGAAAAGAAGAAATGTTATGGTGGAAAAAAACTTGGGATATTGGTTATAGTGTATCCAGTATTATGCTAGCATTTTTACTTGGAGTAGTCCTCGGCAATATTTTACAAGGAATCGCTTTTGGTGAAAACTATCACTATTTAGGAAACGGATTTTTTGAATTTCTAAATCCTTTTGCAATTTTAACTGGATTTACAGCATTGTTCTTGTTTATGGCGCACGGGGCAAGTTATTTGTTATTGAAAACAGAGGGTAAAATGTTTGATAAATTAACCCTTCTTTTAAAAAGAGGCATAGCATTATTCATTATTAGTTATGCTCTTACAACATTATATGTTTTTTTCTTTATTCCTCATTTATCCAATGCCTTTATAAGTAACCCAATATTGCTGATTGTTCCACTATTAACTTTTTTGAGTATCGCCAATTTGCCACGATTAGCAAGTAAAAGACAATATAAGATGACTTTTCTTTTCTCTGCGATAACAATCAGTTTATTGCTGATAGTTGTTGCAATTGAACTTTACCCAACATTATTAATATCCACAATTGATCCTAAATATAACATTGATATTTACAATGCAGCATCCTCGGAAAAATCATTAGGAATTATGTTAATGTTTGTTGTAATTGGAACACCATTAATTTTGGGTTATACATTTTTTGTATATAAAACATTCTGGGGTAAAGTTCAGTTGGACGAAACAAGCTACTAATATTATAATTAATCTCAATTTTAATCGAAAATAATTATCTTTGGCGCAATTTGGACTGCCTTTACAAGCATTTTTGTTTATGCATTTTTGGGTCCCCTTTTCGTTGGCGAAGAAGTTCATTTCACGTTTAATGATATTCCTACGGTTGCTTTTCCAGATAATTTAGAACCAATAATTCTTCCTGCTATAATATTTGCAGTGAATAATATATGCGAGGAAAATCAATTAAATAAAAACTTTAGAGTTAATTACTGTTTACATTTATTTGGTAGATTTTTTATAACAAGCTATAAATTCAGTTAGACCTTTTAGGGGAAGAAAATCATGAAAAATTATAATGTAAAGAATAGATCTGAACGTACAAAAGATTACGGGAAAAGAAGAGGCAAAAATTCGGAAAGAACTGCGATGCACCATGCCAAATGTAATAATTGTGGCAAAGACTGTGAAGTTCCATTTAAGCCTACCAGTGGTAAACCTATTTATTGCAGCAGCTGTTTTGAGAAAAGTCAAGATGACGGCCAAAAAAAATATGGTAAAGAAAGAAGCGACAAAAATTTTAAGAGTGGCGATTCAAGAAAAAGAAGTTTTGGTGATAGAGATTTAGCAATGCACCATGCAGTGTGTGATAATTGCGGAAAAGATTGTGAAGTCCCGTTTAGACCTACAAAAGGGAAACCGATTTATTGTGATAAATGTTTTGGAAATACAAAAGAAAACAATACTGACCAATTAAAGAAAGAATTTGAAATATTGAACAAAAAGCTTGATAAAATTTTAGAAATTTTAACGCCTGTTCTTTCTGAAGAAAATTATCAAGGTGAATTAGATGAAGAAGCAGAAGTGCCCGAAGAGCCAAAACCAGAAAGAAAGACTAAAAAGAAAGCTGTAACCAAAAAGGAGTAAATAAATAGTTATTTGCTTCTTACTTCTTTTTTATGATTTTATTTTAGAAATATCTTTTTGGCTAAAAGCTCAGATCTGAACATAAAAGCAGAGTAATGATATATCTACAATTAATTATGTAATTATAATTGAACTAAGATAACCCCAGGCTATTTCCCAAAACACACTTCATTTATTACAAATAAATAGACAACAGGTATAATTACATTAGAATATTATAATTGAAAATTGAATTACTATTTTTTAAGTTGACAAAAGAAATTGCTCACAAAGATTATTTTAAAATATTATTTAGTTTCTTCTTGACTAGAATTATGTTTTTGAGGTAAAAATGAATAATGGAAAAACAATACAAATATTTCTTCCTGATGGAAATCCAAGAAGTGTAAAGATTGCTGAGATAACAAGTAGAACTGTCCAAGCAATTTTAATTCCAAGATCTAAATTGGATTTCATCTTATCCCGTGACGAATTAAGTAATGTTGGTGTTTATTTTTTAATTGGCAACCCTGAAGAAGATGCAAAACCCATCCTTTATATTGGCGAAGCAGAAGATTGTAAAACACGTTTAAAACAACATAATAGTACAAAGGACTTTTGGAATTATGCAATTGTTATAATTTCCAAAACACATTACTTCACCAAAACACATATTAAATTCTTAGAATCTTTTATGTATAAAGCTGCAGAAAAAATTGGCAGATTTAAGTTTGATAATAGTACCATTCCATCAATGCCATTTGTTGCCGAGTGGATGGAAGCTGATCTTCACGATAATTTTGATACAATCAAAATACTCGTTTCAACTTTGGGTTTTCCAATATTTGATGAAGTTAAGTCTTCTCATAAAACAGATTTTGTGCATTGCAAAGGTAAAGACGCAACAGCGATTGGTCAATTTACTGATGAAGGTTTGCTTGTATTTAAAGATTCAACATGTAATGTCAAAGAGGTGAAAACAGCTGCAACCTGGCTCATTAATATGAGAAAAAGGCTAATTGATACTGGAATACTAGTGAAAGAAGAAAATGTTTATAGATTTACTTCTGACTATATGTTTCAATCACCAAGTGCGGCTTCAGGAACTATTCTTGCACGAAGTTCAAACGGTTGGGTTGATTGGAAATATAAAAGCGGTAAGACATTAGATGATATTCATAGAAAGCAAAAATGAAAGATGAAATATTATCATATCGTGATATGTGTGATCAAGAAAATGTTCAAACATTACAAAGAGGTATGAATTATAGACTAAATTCAAATTATACAGTAATTCTTTTATCGCAAAGAAGTAATGCACCCTATAATGATAGAATCTATGATGATGGTCTGACAATTGAGTATGAAGGACATGACATTCCAAAATTAAATGGTGTCAATCCTAAAAATATTGATCAACCTTTGACAACACAAAATGGAAATCTTACTCAGAATGGTAAGTTTGTTAAGGCCATAGAACAATTTAAAACTGGTGAAAGAAGTGCTGAAATTGTTCGCGCTTATGAAAAAGTTTTGCCTGGAGTTTGGTCTGAAAAAGGCTTTTTTAAGCTTATCGATTATAAATATGTGATTAGTGATAATAACAGAAAAGTTTTCAGATTTATTCTTGAAGAAACAGAAATAAAGTTTGAAGCAAAAGAAATTAGAGAAAATAAGTTAAAACCACGTTCAAGATTAATTCCAAGCTCGGTTAAGAAAGAAGTCTGGAAAAGAGATGCTGGCAAATGTGTGATCTGTGGTTCAAAAGATGAGTTGCATTTTGATCATGACCTGCCCTATTCTAAAGGTGGGACAAGTATTACAGCAGAAAATGTTAAAATTCTATGTGCTAGACATAATTTAGAGAAATCAGATAAAATACAATAAGAAAATACATGATCGCTAAACTATTTTTTCCTTCATCCATTGGATTCATTTTAATGGCAGCAATAGTCTCCTTTGGTGCCTGGGATAAGACTAATTTTTGAATTCCAATTTCAGCAATCTTAATTGTTCTAGGCATTTTTACTTTTGTTATTGGTTCAATGTTCAATTCAATGGAAGCCCGCATAAAAAAGCTTGAAGAACTAAACAGTAAATAAAATTATATTTTATTGAAAAAATCAGCAGAGTAAGAATTAAAGAAAATGATCCCACTCCAGTTGTAGCATAAATTTAAAATTTCCATCCTCAGAATTTGTTTATTTTATCTTAATAATCTAGAATTCGAATAAATAAGAAAAGTATAAATCAAATAACAAATTCACAAAAATAAAGACCCAAGGTAGAAATAACTTTTAAAATTAGTTTACAATTTGTAAATTAAAGCCAATTACATAATACAATAAATAAAATCAGTTAATAGAACAGCTAATAACGAGGGAAACATGAGTGATAAAATTCCAAAAGTAACAAGTATAGGCGGAATATTTTTTAAATCAAAAAATCCAAAAGAATCAAAAGAATGGTATGGTAAAAATTTAGGATTGGCTATTAGTGAATATGGTTCTTCCTTCGAATTTAGAAATGCTAATCGTCCTGAAGAAATTAATTATTTGCAATGGAGTCCTTTTGCTCAAGATACAGATTATTTTGATCCTTCTAAAAAAGAATTTATGATAAATTATAGAGTCCAGAACATAGAAGGGCTGATAAAAAAACTAAAAGAAAATGGAGTTACAGTTGTCGACGAAATTGAATCTTATGATTATGGTAAATTCGTTCACATTTTGGATAATGAAGGAAATAAGATAGAATTATGGGAACCGGTTGATAGTGTTTTTACTGCAATGGGTGGGGAAACCACTAAATAATTGTGCTAACTAAAATAAACATGATCTTAGTAACTTAAATAATAAGATGATTTGTCTGTTATTAAAGTAGTTCAATAATCAAAATTATTGGCTTTCTGAAGTTTAAATAATAGGAATAAATGAAATCTAAAAGAATAGAATCAATTGATTTACTCAGAGGATTAGTAATGGTAATTATGGCACTTGACCATGTAAGAGACTATTTCCATTTTGATGCATTTTTCTTTGATCCAACAGATTTAACTCAAACAAATTTGGCGCTTTTCTTTACAAGATTCGTTACTCATTTTTGTGCCCCAGTATTTGTTTTCCTTGCCGGAACTTCAGCTTTTTTCGTTGGACAACGTAGGGATAAAAAATCTTTATCTATTTGGCTTCTTAAAAGAGGAGCTTGGCTCGTTTTTACAGAATTAACCGTTGTGAAATTTGCCTGGATGTTTAAATTAGATTATTCAACAACCATATTCATGGTTATTTGGGTTCTTGGTGTGAGCATGATTTTTCTTGCCGGTTTTATCTATTTACCCAAAAAGTTAGGCATTATAATTTCTCTTACTGCAATATTTGGACATAATTTATTGGATGGAATTTCACCGACTGATCCACTATTATCATTAATTTGGTCTTTCCTGCACGTTGAAAACCTAATCCCTTTTGGCGGAATTAACATTTATGTTGCTTACCCAATGATACCATGGATATTTTTAATGCCTCTCGGTTATTACTTTGGAGAGCTTTATAAGAAAGATGTAATTTCAGAATTTAGAGTTCAAAAATTATGGCAGTTAGGCATAGTAATAACGGCTTTATTCTTTATTTTGAGATTTGCAAATTTTTATGGTGACTCAATTTCTTGGTCGAATAATGATTCTTTTAATTTAACATTAATGTCATTCTTTAGCCTTACTAAATATCCACCTTCTTTGATGTATTTATTAATAACAATTGGTCCAACTTTAATATTTCTCGCATTTGCAGAAAAATGGAATGGTGGAATATTTGATAAGTTAATTACGATTGGTCGTGTTCCAATGTTTTTCTATGTCGCCCATATTTTTGCAATACATATTGCTGCAACAATCGCGGCAGTGTTAACCGGTTATAATTTTTCTGATATGGTAATTGACGTTTTTGTTACTCTTCAACCTGAACTTCAAGGTTATGGTTTTAGTTTAATTATAGTATACTTAGTTTGGATAGCAATAATACTAATACTGTATCCAATTTGCAGTTGGTTTAATAAATATAAAAGCAGCAATAGAGATAAATGGTGGTTAAGTTATTTATAAGTGTAAACTCGTTATAAATTTTTTTGAAATATCCGTCGAAGAATAGCTGTGGAAAACTAATTTTAAAAATAGATTCGATTCAACATAAGAGGATTTCTTTATGAAAGATAAATTCAAAGTTACTTTTATAGCATTACTATTTCTAAATATGTGGGTTCTTGCTCAATCTGTGGAAACAAGATTGCAGGCAGTGATTGATTCAATATATAGCGAAAATGCTTCATCGGTTGGGATATTGGTTCACTTGGAATCCTCTAAAAATGGTATTTCTTGGAGCGGAGCTAGTGGTTATCCATACAAAGATGCCATTACTAAATTAGAAGCCGACCAACCTGCCTTAATTGCCAGCAATACTAAAACTTATGTTTCTGCAACTGTATTAAGGATGGTTGAGACGGGAAAACTGTCAATTAATCAACCTATTAAAAATATACTTTCTAATAAAACAAGAAGACTTTTTGAAGAGGGCGGTTACAAACTAGATTCAATAAAAATTAAACATTTACTTTCCCATACAAGTGGAATACTGGATTATGCAAATCAAGAATATGAAAATTTTATTAATGAAAATAAAAAATATAGGTGGACGAGGAATGAACAATTGGAATTAACAATTAAAACAGGGGGCCCTCTTGGAATTCCAGAAACAACTTTCAGCTATGCTGACGCTAACTATCTATTACTTACAGAAATCATTGAGCAGATTACTCAAAAACCATTTTATAGTGCAATGCGAGAACTTCTATACTACAAATCACTAGGATTATCTAATACTTGGTTTCCAACACTCGAGGAAAAACCCATACACACGAAGCCATTGGTACATCAATATTGGGAAGAGTATGGTTGGGACTCTTATGACATAGATGTTTCAGTTGATTTGTATGGTGGGGGCGGGATAGCCTGTACTTCGAGTGATCTGGCAAAATTTGCTTATCAATTGTTTAACTATCAAATCATCAAAGACACAGCGGTATTCAACTTGATATTCACAAAGGTTCCTACTAAAGATCCTGAACCAAGCAACTATTATTTTGGGTTAGCACCTTATGAATATAAAGGATTTAAGGCCTTCGGACACGGTGGGTTTTGGGGGACTATAGTTTTATATTTTCCAGAGCTAGAAACTTCAATATCTGTTTTTATTCTGGAAAGGGATGAGAGAGAATTAAGAAACGAGATAATTGATAAACTCATTGGAATATTAATTGAATGAAAAATACTAACTAAATTGATGAATAGGTAATACTAAAGAAGCAAAAAACAAAACTTTGAATTGTTAAACTCACACACATTTAAATGTGGAATATATGTTCTTGCTTATAAATAAAGTAAGATACTTATTTCATAAATTAAAAATATTTAATATGCCCATTAAACAAGAATGATTAAAATCATGAATTCAACGATCAGTGATAAATATATAGAAAGTTTTCCAGATGATATTCAAAAAACTTTGCGTCTTCTCAGAACAACAATTAGAAAAGCAGCACCAGATGCAAAAGAATCAACAAAATATGGAATTATTACTTATATACTTAATGGTAACTTAGTTCACTTTGGAGGTTTTAAAAAACATATCCGCTTTTATCCGGCGCCTAGTGGGATAAACGCTTTCAAAAAAGAGTTGTCAATTTACAAAACTTCAAGAGGAGCAATTCAATTTCCGTATGAAAAACCATTACCTTTAAAGTTAATTGCCAAAATTGTGAAATTTCGAGTTAAAGAAAATCTTCGCTAAAGGATATATTTAGTAACTGGAAATTTTCTCCCCTTAAGGAATTAAAGTATGTCTTACAAACTAAAAAGTAATGACATAACAAGTGAAATAAACAAAAAAGAGAAAAAATCGATTATAGTGTTATCTATATTAAATATTTCAACATTTTCTACTTTATTTAATCTATCATAAAAATTATTTTACAAAAGAAGTATGCTAGACAAATATGATTTACCACAAAATTTACTGACCGTATTAGGTGAAGAAAAAATTGATTTTTCAGTAAAAGCTAAACGATCAAAACCTATTAAAAGCTCACTCAGTATAATATTGTTTGGTGCTGTTTGGACGGCATTTACAAGCATTTTTGTTTTTGCATTCTTCGGACCAATTTTTATTGGTGAAGAAGTTCATTTTACATCTAACGGCACACCTACAGTTGCTAGTCCCGATAATTTAGAACCTCTTACATTCCCTGGAATTATTATCGGTTTATTTGTCCTTATTGGATTAAGTATGTTAGGATTTGGAATTTACTCCTTAATAAAAAAAGGAGGTTATTTCATTGGTACAGAAACTAGGCTAATAACTTATCAAAATAAGAGTATTAGATCAATTGACTGGGAACAGTTTTCAGGAGATATTGAAGTAAGTGGAAATGAATTTAACGGAAACCTAAGCTTGCAAATGCGAACAGGAAAAATGGTAAACAGTAAGAATAGCGGCAGCCGTTATGTTCCTAATACTATTTATTTAACTGGTATAGAAAACGTTTATGAAATTGAACAGATTTGCAGAAAGCGTATTAAAGATAATGATCCCACTCCCCCAATAAAGTAATTATTATACTTTTGATGGTTTTTAATTACCATAGGTACTAAATTAGTGTCCTAATCATACATATTTTTGAAGGATTATATAAATTATCTAACAAATTTAGAATCGTGAATTACAAATTAGCTAAGTAAACTAGAATTATGAATTTTATTTTAAATATCGGTATCATCCTCTCATTTTTTCTTGGAATAGTGCTTTTAGCCAAAAAGAATAAAAATCTCTCAGATAAAATTTTAGCATTTTGGTTATTTGTTATAGGCTTACACTTACTTAGTTACTTAATTTATACACAGGGCTACTGGGAGAAATATCCTCATTTAATTGGAGTAACTGTTCCTTTCCCTTTTTTACATGGTCCCTTTTTGTACTTGTATGTTTTTTACTCGTTTAAAGACCAAAAACATATTCAAAAACTTGACTACCTTCACTTTGTTCCGTTTCTAATAAGTTACATCTATATGCTGCCTTTTTATTTTGGTTATACTGCCCAAGAAAAAATTCAGGTAGATAAGGGTTTAGTTGAAGATTATAGCACATTTTCAAATCTTCTTTTGGTTGGATTTATTATATCGGGGATTAGTTATGTTATTTTAACGTACCGAAAATTGATTCAGCATAAAAAGTTAATTGATGATAATTTTTCTTCCCATGATCGAATTAAACTAAGTTGGTTAAGATATTCTATATTATGTTTTGGGGGAATGTTTTTATCCGCTGCAATAATTATTGTACTACGGGAGGTTCTTCACTACCAGTTTCCATTTAATGCTGATATAATTTTTTATTCCTTCATTGTTTTGTTTGTAATATATATTGGATATTCAGGTATTAGGCAACAAAATCTGTTTTCAAATAATGAATCAGATAAAAGTTTACACCTTGAAACCAAAACAGAAAGTGAGTATAAAAAATCGGGCTTAAAGAGTGATATAGCAAATAGTAAACATCTCGATTTACTTAAGTTTATGAAAACTGAAAAACCTTATCTGAATCCTAAACTTACTCTTAGTGAATTAGCGGAAAGCCTCAATATTTCTTCAAACCATCTTTCCCAGATTATTAACCAGTATGAAAAAGTAAACTTCCACGACTTCATCAACACTTACCGTGTTAATGAATTCATTGAAAGAGCTCAAACCAACAAAAACTACAATTACCTTGTTAATGCCTTCGAATCAGGATTCAATTCTAAATCATCATTTAATAGCGTTTTTAAAAAAATAAAAGACGCAACACCTACTCAATATTTGTCAAAGGTCAATAATTAGCCTCTATTTTTTACTTTTCTTATTA
Organism: uncultured Ignavibacteriales bacterium; assembly: GCA_963710615.1. Classification (GTDB taxonomy): domain Bacteria; phylum Bacteroidota; class Ignavibacteria; order Ignavibacteriales; family Melioribacteraceae. Next base: position 254,849 of record CAVQBF010000001.1, on the reverse strand, counting down.
AAAAATAATTCCTCCTAACTTATTGTATTAAAAGGCGTTAAATGTCCAATCGTGTATGATTGGATATGCTCCAAGTACAGTCTTTCACGCCTGAGCGATTACCCGTTTGTTATTTGGTTTATTTGCATCAGAAATTATGATTTCAAAGCATTGATCGCAAATTGAAATAACCATTAACAAAAAGGAGTTACTATTATGAGTATTAATAATTATAAAAAAACAGGACTTTTCTTTGGATTATCAACCATTATACCTTGGACATTTTGGTTTCTGGCTGGTTATATAAGTCATGCAGAACCTTCCTCAAAATTAATATCGGGAATATCTAGTTTAATATCATTCCTTGGTTTATTAGCTCCAATAGTTATAACAGTAGTATTAGTTAGAGGTAATAAGTTTCTAAAGGAAGATTTATTAAAACGATTTTTCAATTTCAAAGATATTAAGCTTAAGTACTTATTCATAACATGCTTTTTAATGTTACTAAGTATTTTATTAGCACAAGCTATTTCGATACTGTTCGGTTATAATTCTGATCAGTTTCAATTGGCTAAAGCTTTTTCATTTTCTTCTGGAGTTTTTCCTGTCTGGTTTATGTTAATAATTGCACCTTTACTCGAAGAACTTGCATGGCACTCGTATGGAACCGATAGCCTGCGTACCAAGTTCAATCTATTTAATACATCAATCATCTTTGCTTTATTTTGGGGAATCTGGCATTTCCCATTATCTTTTATTAAAGATTATTACCACAGCAACTTGATGAACGAAGGGATGATTTATTCTCTCAATTTTATCTTTAGCCTAATACCATTTGTAATAATTATGAATTGGATTTATTACAAAACAGGTCGGAATATAATTTTACCAATTATTTTTCATATCACAGCTGGGTATTTTAACGAGATATTTGCAACACATCCAATGAGCAAGGTAATTCAAACTGGCTTATTATTGTTTTTCTCTACATATATTATTCTCAAAGATAAGGAGTTCTTTTTCACAAAGGATTTTTTAGATAAAAAAAGTAGCAACCCACTTGTTCCAAATAATAGGAAAACGGGAATTATTACTGCCATTATATTTGCTAGCTTATTTACAATTCTTTTTCCAATACAAACAGATGCACAAGAAGTTACACAGAATATTCTTGGTAAAGTATCGGATAACACTACTCATGAACCTTTGCCATTTGCCAATATTATTGTATTGGATTCTGATCCACTGGTTGCAGGTGCAACAGATATAGATGGCAATTTTTTACTACGAAATGTAAAGGTTGGCCGACAGACAATTAAAATATCTATGATTGGATATAATACTTATCTTATCAAAGAACTATTGGTTAATTCTGGACAAGAAATGAACTTAGAAATTGGTATGCAGAGAAGTGATATTGAGCTTGATGAAGTTATAGTAAGTGTTAGTAAAGCAACCCCATTAAATAGTATGGCAACAGTAAGCGGTCGTCAGTTCACTGTAGAAGAAACTCAGCGATATGCCGGTGGAATGGATGATCCTGGCCGTCTAGCATCATCGTTTGCCGGTGTAGCAAATCCGTCTCTCACAAGTAATGGAATTTCGGTTCGTGGAAATAGCCCTGATGGACTGCTATGGCAGATAGAAGGCGTTGAAGTCCCTAATCCAAATCATTTTGCCAATCTTACAATTGCTGGCGGAGGAGTCTTATCAGCATTAAGCAGCCAATTAATTGGAAATAGTGATTTTTACACAGGAGCATTTCCCGCAGAATATGGTAATGCTTCATCGGGTGTATTTGATATTAAGCTTCGTGAGGGAAACCAAAACAAGCGTCAATATGCATTTGAAGCAGGGTTATTAGGTGTTGGTGCAATGGCTCAAGGTCCATTTAGTAAAAATTCAGATGCTACTTATATAGCAAACTACCGATATTCAACAATGGCTTTACTATCACCTATTTTACCAGACGATGCTGGTGTTTTGAAGTACCAGGACCTTTCGTTTAAGTTAAATTTTCCTACAAAGAAATTCGGAATATTCAGCCTCTGGGGAATCGGAGCAATAGATGGTCAAGAAATGGAAGCTGCAGACAGTGTCGATTGGGAATCTAATTTTGACAGAGATAACTCCGAAACGAAATTATATATGTTTGCAACAGCTTTATCACATAAAATAATTTTGCCTGGTGCTGCATTTTTAAACACCACCATTTCTGCTACCGGAAATAGCTTAAAATTTATTGAAGAAAGGTTGGACAATAGTCTGAATGCTAATCCGCAATCTAGGGCTGAAAACAATTCAACACGCTTTACTATTCAATCGGAATTAACAAAACGATTTAGCGATATGCACAGTAATAAAACAGGTTTAAAGTATAGTTCTCTTAATTTTGATATAGATGTTGAACAGTCATTGGCTGAAGGAGAACTTCCAACTGAGATCGCCTTTAATTCTGGAAATGCTGGGTTTATACAATTCTTTTCTCAATCGAAGATAAGTCTTTTTCCAAAGTTGGTTCTTAATGCTGGAATTAATTTACAGTATTTGCTACTAAATGATAACTATTCTATTGAACCAAGAGTTGGATTAAAATACAACATAAATAATGACCATAGTATAGGTTTTGCTTATGGAGTACACAGCAGACTCGAACAGTTACCTGTTTACTTTGTTTCAAATAATGGAAGTCGACCAAATAAAGATCTGGAATTTATGAAATCGACACATTACGTTTTATCATATAATGCAAGTATTTCTGAAAATCTACATCTAAGTATTGAACCATATTATCAGTATTTGAGTGACGTTCCCGTTTCACCAAATAGTTATGTTTCAACATTGAACAATAATAATACCCTATTTTATGATGAAGTACTTTTAAGCAAAGGTACGGGCAGCAATTACGGAATTGATTTTACTTTGGAGAAATACTTATGTGATGGATATTATTATATGCTATCCGGTTCAGTATTCAATTCAAAATATACTGCTATTGATAATATTGAACGTAATACCAGGTTTAATAAAAACTATGTGTTTAATATTATGGCAGGAAAAGAGTGGAATATTGGAAATAAAAATATCTTAAGCGCCAATGTAAGGGTTAATTATGTAGGTGGAAACCGCAAAGAATCAATTGATTATGATGCTTCATACAATAAGCAAGATGTAGTTTACGGAGAGACAGACCAAGTTATTTCTTTCAATGATAAATTTGCAGATTTACCAATAGTTTCACTTACACTTTCATATCGCACAAACAGTGAGAATTATTCATCAGTTTGGTCTCTCCAGATATTAAATTTAACGGGAACCGAAGAATACTCACATGACTACTATAATTTAAAAACAAAAAAGATAAATTCTAAATATGATGGAATTGTAATCCCAAGTCTTAGTTATAGGATAGAGTTTTAATTCGGTTCAACTCTTGCGTAAATTTAGTAAATAGTAAGTCGTTAATTAATTAAAAGCTTTTACCTTAAAAAGCCGCAACTAATGACTTGTTGCGGCTTTAAAAGAGTATGAACTAGCCCAAGGCTAAACTAGCAAACTGTGATGTATTTATCGACATGCTGGGCTGCTTCTCTACCTTCATTTATTGCCCAAACAACTAATGATTGTCCTCTTCTCATATCACCAGCAGCGAATACTCCGGGAATATTAGTCATTCTATTTTCATCAGTTTTTATATTACTTCTTTCATCCAATTCAATATCAAGTTCACTTATTAATTTACTTTTAACTGGTCCAGTAAATCCCATTGCAAGCAAAACTAAATCAGCATCAAGAGTAAAATCAGAACCTGGAATTTCATTCATAGGTCTCATTCCTGTTTTCTGGTCTCTCTCACCAAACTTCAATTCAATTCCATGAAGTTTATTTACATTTCCATCTTCACCGGTAAACTTTTTTGTCATTACACCAAAAATTTTTTCGCAACCCTCTTCATGAGAAGTTGACGTTCTTTCAATCAATGCCCATTGAGGCCAAGGATTTTCATCCAATCTTTCAGCAGGTGGTTTGGATAATAATTCTAAATTTGTGACAGACTTTGCACCCTGCCGATTAGCTGTTCCAATACAATCAGATCCGGTATCACCGCCGCCAATTACAATTACATTTTTATCTTTTGCTGATAATTCTGTTACCATTAAATGTTTTTCCCATATTTGCTCTATTTTGTTGAGTCAAATAATCCATCGCAAAATAAATACCATTCAAATTTCTTCCTTCAACCAAAAGATCCCTCGGTTGTTCAGCTCCACCCGATAATACAATTGCGTCATATTTGTCAAGTAATTCCGAAAGCAAAATATCTTTTCCTATTTCTGTATTCGTTTTAAATTCAACCCCTTCAGCTTTCATTAAATTTACTCTGCGTTCAACAATCTTTTTATCTAACTTAAAATTGGGAATTCCTAGTGTTAATAGTCCACCAATAACCTCATTTTTTTCATATACTGTAACTGAATGCGATTTTTTGTTTAATTCATCCGCACAGGCTAGACCAGCTGGACCAGAACCAATAATAGCAACTTTTTTTCCGCTTCTTATTTTAGGTGGATTTGGAGTAACCCAACCTGCGGAAAAAGCTTTTTCTATTATCGACACTTCAATATTTTTTATTGTAACTGCATCTTTATTTATAGCAAGTGTGCAAGAGTTTTCGCATGGAGCAGGGCAAACCCTTCCGGTAAATTCCGGAAAATTATTAGTTCTTGACAACCTCAAATATGCTTCTTTCCAATTTCCCTTATAAACTAAATCATTCCAGTCGGGAATGATATTTCCAATTGGACAACCAGATTGACAAAAAGGAATTCCGCAATCCATACATCTTGCCCCTTGCGTTTTTAAATCTTCTTCAGGCAAGAAAATTGTAAATTCATTCCAATGATTGATTCTTGAATCGACCGCTTCTTTTTTAGAGTCCGATTTTTTATACTTTATAAAACCAGCTATATCACCCATATTAAAACCTTAAAATTTTCTATTATTCTATCAAAAGCCTTTACAAAACATAATTTGTCATATCTACTTTTCGGCAGAACGGTTGAACAAATTGAAATATCTGGACCTTAGGCAGTATTGAGGTTCTCCGATAAAATAACGGAGCTAACATTCATTTCGTTCAGAATGACAATTTGTCAGTTTTTCAAAGGATTTTATCAGTTTATACTTTCTGACAATAATTTTTCTTCTTCTAATTCTTGCTTTTGTTTTGCTAAAACTCTTCTATAATCTTTAGGGAAAACTTTAATAAACTGAGATTCTACCTCCATCCAGTTGTCGAGTACTTTTTTGGCAACCCGGCTGCCAGTAGATTCAAAGTGTTTTATAACCAATTCCCTTATTTCATTTTTGTCTTCTTGGTTTTCAATGTAGTAAAGATCAACCATTTCCATATTACATTTATCTCTGAAATTGCCAAATATGTCCCAAACATAAGCTATACCCCCGCTCATTCCTGCTGCAAAATTTCTTCCAGTTTTACCGAGAACTACAACTTTTCCCCTGTCATATACTCACAACCATGATCACCAATACCTTCCACAACAACATTTGCACCGCTATTTCTTACTGCAAACCGTTCACCGGCTTTTCCATTTATAAACATGTTGCCGGTAATTGCACCGTAAAGAACCACATTACCTACAATAATATTTCTTTCAGCTTCAAGCTTACTTTCTTCATGTGGTTTGATAATAATCTTTCCTCCTGAAAGACCTTTTCCAACATAATCATTAGAATCACCTTCAAGATTGAAAGTAATTCCATGACTTAAAAAAGCACCAAAACTTTGACCTGCAGAACCTTCAAAATCGATAATTATTGTATCCTCTTTTAATCCTTTCAATCCATATTTCTTTGCAATTGTTGAACTAAGCATCGTTCCGATTGTGCGGTTTTCATTTCTTATTGAGGCACTGAATCTAACTGGGATACCCTTTTCTATTGCTTTTTTACTCGATTCAATCAATCTTTTATCAAAAGATTTATCTAATGCATGTAGTTGTTTTTCAGAATGATGAATTGGTTTATTTACAGGAACATCAATTCTATGTAGCAGATTTGTTAAGTCTAGATATTTTGCTTTCCAATGATCAATTTTATTAATCTTTCTTAAATAATCTGATTTACCAATTAAATCATCAAATTTTCTAATCCCAAGATTTGCCATTATTTCACGTACCTCTTCGGCAATAAATGTAAAATAATTTATAACATGCTCAGGACTTCCACTGAATTCTTTCCTTAAATCCTCATCTTGTGTGGCAATACCAACCGAACAAGTATTTAGGTGGCACTTTCTAAGCATTATACAGCCCATTGAAATAAGTGCCGAAGTGGCAAAGCCAAATTCATCCGCTCCTAGCATTGCAGCAATTACAACATCTCTTCCAGTTTTTAACTGACCATCCACCTGAACTTTTATCCTTGTTCTTAAATCATTCATTACCAATACTTGTTGTGTCTCTGCTATACCCAATTCCATCGGTAGACCAGCATGTTTAATGGAGGTCAATGGCGATGCACCAGTTCCGCCCTCATAACCGCTTATTAAAATATGATCTGCTTTCCCTTTTGAAACTCCTGCTGCAATAGTTCCAACTCCAGCTTCAGAAACCAATTTAACACTAATATCAGCAGAAGGATTAGACTTTTTAAGATCATAAATTAATTGAGCCAAATCTTCAATTGAATATATATCATGATGAGGAGGGGGAGAAATTAATCCGACGCCTTCAGTTGTATACCTTGTTTTAGCAATATCTTTACTTACTTTGTGTCCCGGCAATTGACCACCTTCACCAGGCTTAGCGCCCTGAGCCATTTTTATCTGAAGCTGATCAGCATTAACTAAATATTCAATCGTTACTCCAAATCTTCCCTGAGCTATTTGTTTAATTTTACTTCTTCTTAAATTGCCATCTTTATCAATCGTAAATCTTTCGGGATCTTCGCCGCCTTCTCCGGTATTGGAATATCCGCCTATTTTATTCATAGCTATTGCTAAGGTTTCATGAGCTTCTTTGGAGATTGACCCATAACTCATTGCACCAGTTGCAAAACGTTTTACTATTTCTGTTGCAGGTTCAACTTCTTCAATTGGTATTGGTTTTCTTTCTTTAAATTTCAAATAGGACCGTAACAGTCCATAATTTTTTTGATGATCATTTACTGTTGAAGCAAACTTCTTGTAACTTTCAAAGTTGTTAGATCTTACAGCATACTGTAGCTGAGCAATTGTTTCGGGGTTCCATTGATGACTTTCGCCTTCTTCTCTCCAAGCATAAAATCCACCAGATTCTAAGCCAGGGAATGAAGAACTAAATGCAAACTCATGTTTTAATCTAGCTTCCTTTTCAACAATATCAAGCCCAATACCTCCAATTCGGGATACAGTACCCGTAAAATATTTTTGAACCAATTGAAGGTCTAGTCCAACCGCTTCAAATATTTGAGCCCCGCAATAGGATTGAATAGTAGAAATTCCCATTTTAGAAATTACTTTAAAAAGTCCTTTTGAAATTGCTTCCAGATAATTTTCTTCTGCTTCATCCAAGCTAATATTTTCAAATTCACCTTTATTCCATAAATCTCTTATAATCTCAAACGCCAAATATGGATTAATAGCATTAGCACCAAATCCAATTAATGTAGTAAAATGATGAACTTCTCTTGCTTCACCAGTTTCTAGAATTATACTGACTTTTGTTCTAGTGCCTTTTTTTACCAGGTGATGATGCAGCCCAGAACAAGCCAATAAACTTGGGATCGGAAGATGGTCTTTGTTAACTCCCTTATCACTTAAAATAATTAGTGATATTCCTTGTGCAATCAATTTGTCTGTTTTAATAAAAACTTCGGACAGTGCTCGCTCTAATCCGCCAATTTTTTTTACCGGATACACAAGAGAAATAGTAGCAGATTTTAGATTATCGTTTTCAATAGATCGAATTTTAGAGAGACCTTGGTTAGTTATAACCGGGCGCCTTAATTTTAATCTTCTACAATGTAAAGGTGTTTCTTCAAGAATATTTTGTTCAGGACCCAGCATTATATGCTGACTCATCACAATCTCTTCTCTTATTGGATCTATAGGAGGATTCGTTACCTGAGCAAATTGCTGTTTAAAATAATTGAAAAGTAATTGAGGTTTCTTACTTAATATAGCTAAAGGTGTATCCGCACCCATTGAACCGGTTGCTTCTTTACCATCTTGAGCCATTGGCTTAACAATAAATTTAATATCCTCGAGGGTGTACCCAAATATTTTTTCCTTTGTTAATACATCAGCAGGATCATCTGGTGGCTCTGTATGTTCTAATTTTTGGTCACGTAGAATAATTAAATTTTCATCGAGCCATCTCTTATATTCGTGTTTTTTAACAATCTCGTCTTTAATTTCTTCATCCCTTATTATTCTTCCTTCTTCAGTATCAACTAAAAATATTTTCCCGGGCTGAATTCTTCCTTTTGTTAATACATTCTTTTCCTCAATATTGAGTGTTCCAGTCTCAGAAGCCATAACAATTTTGTTATTTTCCGTTACAGAATATCTTAAAGGTCGTAAACCATTTCTATCCAAAATTGAACCAATATATCTTCCATCTGTAAAACAAATTGCAGCTGGACCATCCCATGGCTCCATCAAACATGAATGGTATTCATAAAAAGCTCTTTTTTCGTCTGACATTTGAACACCATCTGTAACAGCTTCGGGTATCATCATCATTAATGCATGGGGTAAGGATCTTCCGGAATGTACAAGCGCTTCCAAAACATTATCAAATGCAGCAGAATCACTTTTACTTGGGGCAATTAGAGGAGCAATATGTTTTATATCATCTCCAAATTTACTTTTTGTAAATAAACTTTCCCGGGCATTAAACCAATTTTTATTCCCCTTTAATGTATTGATTTCACCATTATGTGCAATCATTCTAAATGGATGTGCTAATGCCCAAGTTGGAAATGTATTTGTACTGTACCTTGAATGCACAAGAGCAATCGCTGATATGTAATCGGAATCATTTAGGTCAGGAAAAAATGATCTGAGCTGTTCAGCCATTAATTGCCCTTTATAAATAATTGTTTTTGACGAAAGATTGTTGATGTAGAAATAACTTTTTTGCCCAAACTCCATAGCTCTTATTTTAAGACCGATCTTTTTCCGAATTACAACAAGTTTTCTTTCAAAATCATCTTTATTAGTATACTCACCTCTCTCAACTAATATATGCTTAAAAATGGGCATAACCGATTTTGCAACTTCTCCAATTTCTGAATCATCGACTGGAACATCTCTGAGACCTAAAAACCTTTGTTCTTCAGATTCAACAATACTTTCAATTACTTGTTCAACAATATGTCTATCTTCAGCGATTGTAGGAAGAAACACAGTACCAACTCCATAATTACCAACTCCAGGCAAATCAATATCAAGTCGGTCACATTCTTTCAAAAAGAACTCATGAGGAATTTGTGTAGTTATCCCAGCGCCATCACCAGTTTTTGGATCACAACCAACTGCGCCTCTATGCTTTAAATTTTCAAGTATTTCTATCCCATTTTGAACAATATCGTGAGATTTTAAACCTTTTATGTTAGCTACAAAACCTAATCCGCATGCATCGTGTTCAAATTCGGGATTATACATACCTATGCTTTTGGGCATGCCATCATATTTAAGCATAATTAACCTTTAGTATAAATAGTCAGAAAAAAATCTAATTCAAATCCCCATTAACCATTCTAAGATCATTAAAATTTCGGTTTTGGGAACTTCAATTTAAGAGGGATCTGCCTCGAGGTGAATTGAAGTTATAAATACTGAGTCCTTAAAATAACAAAATAGTATAAAAAATCAACATAATAATGGATATTGCAACAGCTTAATTAAGGTAATATCCAATAAATATTGCAATTATTTAGGAATTATACAAATTATTCAAAATTAGATAAGGTTTTTTAGACCTATTCGCTAATTTAACTGAATGAAATTCATCGGGTAAATATTTAAATTTTATAGTCAAAATCCTAAGTCAAAAATATTTATTCTTAGTTATATTTGAGAAAAAATTCTTATAATAAAAAACCATATAATTCATTTATTTAAATAGTCTCGTTAAATTAATTCTAATATTAGAAGTTATTACATTCCCAAACTAACTCCAAAAATTAGGTGTCCAACTTCCATGTTAGGGTTTATGATATATGAGCTAAAAACCGGAAGAGAAAAATTATCTGTTATTTTAATATCTTTTGATGCGGTTACACCTATATTAATTAAATTTAGTTCTTTAGTACCGTACCAAACTAGTTCATCGCCTCCTGGTGTGCCACCAATAAAGAAATCTAAACCAACTTCTTCAAGTTCTGTGGAATAACCAACTTCAAAATAAACTGAATTATCGTTATCATTATAAACATTCATAAATACTGCTAATGAAATTGGAAAACTTTCTGATCCGCCATAACTCAAGCCGACTTCAACAACATGAGCTCCTTCCTGTTTGTCTTTATAATTACCATATTTAATTCCAGCATTTGGATAATAATAATCTGTCACTAAAATTGAAAAATCTGAAATTGAATAACTTAAATATAGATCCATTTCTTCAGCTTGGGTATTGCTATTCACTAAGGGATAAGAACCCCAAAAACCTAATTCAAATCCACCTGCTGTTAAAGCAAGTGCTGGCTGAATACTGAAGGTATTTCCAAAATCCAGACCTCTCCAAACATATCTGCTTACAAAATCTGCTCCACCGGAAACTGATGTCTTTGCTGAGATTGTTGAAAAACTAAGAATTACGAAAAGAATAGCAATAGTTCTATATATTTTTATTAACATTATTTTCTCCATATTTTATTTTGAACTCGTTTAATTCTAAATTATTCGCGAAGCAGATTCACTTCTGGGGCATAGAAATTCACCCACTTCGCAACGGAAAATCCATTTTTGTCTTTTTATCTAAACACTTTTTTCAAATTCAGGATAAGCTTCCATGCCATGTTCACCTATATCCAGACCATCAAGTTCTTCTTCTTCCGAAACTCTTAAGCCAATTGTTTTCTGAATTATTTTGAACATAATAAATGCCGTTGGGAATACCCATAAAAATGCAGCAGCAATTCCTACAAGCTGAACACCAACAACGCTCAATGAAAATCCACCTACATCAAAGATACCAGCGGCTAAAGTTCCCCAGGCACCAACAACTCCATGCACAGATACAGCACCAACCGGATCATCAACTTTTAAAACTCTTTCTATAAATAAGACACTATACACAACCACAATTCCAGCAACCAAGCCGATTATTACTGCACTCAAAGGAGATACATTGGCACAACCAGCAGTGATACCAACTAATCCAGCAATTGCACCGTTTAAAGTCATTGATGCATCGGGTTTACCTATAGAAAACCATGCAGTTATCATTGCAGCAAATGCACCTGCAGCAGCTGATAAATTTGTTGTTACAGCAATACTTGCAATATCAGTTATTGCAGCTGTCGTGCTTCCAGCATTAAAACCAAACCAGCCAAACCATAGAATAAATGTACCTAACCCGGCTAAAACTAAATTGTGTCCTGGAATAGCTTTCGGTTTTCCTTCTTTAGTAAACTTACCAATACGGGGACCTAGAACGATAGCACCTGCTAATGCCGCCCATCCACCCACAGAATGTACAACAGTTGATCCAGCAAAATCTATAAAACCAAGTCCTTCCAACCAACCTGAACCATGGAACAAACTTCCCCATGCCCAGCTTCCAAAAATTGGGTAGATTATGGCTGAAATAACTATACTGTAAGCTAAATATCCTACAAATTTAGTTCTCTCTGCCATTGCTCCCGATACAATAGTAGCAGCTGTTGCTGCAAATACTACTTGAAAAATCCAAAAAACATATGTCCATGGATCACCATCTTTTGCAAAATCAGACAAGAAAAATCCGTCTGTCCCAAACCATCCGGTTGATGTAACCCCAAACATAAGTCCAAAGCCTATCGCCCAGTAACCAAGTGTACCAAGAGAAAAATCCATTACATTTTTCATTAAAATGTTTACTGCATTCTTTGCTCTCGTTAATCCAGCTTCGAGCATTGCAAATCCGGCTTGCATCAGAAATACCAAAATTGCAGCAATTAGAGTCCATAGAAAATTAGCATTATTTTGAATATCTGTAAGTGCTTTAGCATTTGATTCAATAGTGGGAGAAGCATCTTGACCAAACATAATAATGGGAATAAGCAGTAAAATTGCTATAAATTTGTTAACTGATAATTTCATTTATATACTCCTTTTATAAAATTCAATATTTTTTGATGATTAAAACTTGTTTGGCAAAATCCCTTAAACAGCACTTTCTCCGGATTCCTCTGTTCGTATTCTTATTGCATCTTCAACAGGAATTATAAATATCTTTCCATCTCCAATTTTTCCAGTTTTACTTTTTTCAATTATAATTTTTAATGCTTCCTCAACAGCTCCATCGGAACAAATAAGCTCAACTTTAACTTTTGGAACGAATTCCAAGTTATACTCTGAACCACGATAAATCTCTTTATGACCTTTTTGCCTTCCGTAACCCCTTACTTCTGTTACGGTAATCCCAGCAAATCCGGCTTCCTGTAATTCACTATGTAAATCCTCCAATTTAGATGGACGAATAATTGCTTCTATTTTTTTCATAATTAGCTCCTAAGGCTATATTGCCTTATTTTTTACGTAGATTATTATTATGTGTCTTAATTATTAATAGTTAAGGGCGTAAATATATAAAACTATTTTGTTTTGTCAAGAAGAAAAACTTATTTTATTATGTATTATCACAATAATGTATTATTATTTCTGTAGATATCTTTAATATTACTTATTAACTAAGGTATATTTATAAAATATCTTAATTTTTATGGTGTAATAATAATTCGAGTTTTGATAAGCAATTATATGATTTCTGAAATGGCTGAGAAAGAATATAACTTCTGTAATATATAAAGTTATTTGTTGTAGTAAACTAGAATAGGAATTGGGAAATTTTAATTCTATAAATTTTTATTTGGATAGAATAATCCATTTGATTTAGAAGAAATAAAATAACAGCTTATAAAATACTTTGTATTTCTTTAATAATTTCAGTTCGAATAAATTGATATTCGCTTGGTTTTATTTTTTTTCCGTTGGACATATTTACATAAAATGCATCAAGAACACCGTCTACTTTGGTAGATATTTTGGCAAAGGCTACTGTTAAGCCCAGTTCTGACATCTTGTTGGTTATATTATATAATAACCCAATTCTATCAGGGGCCGATATATCAATAATATTATAATTATCATGTTCTTCAAATTCAACTTCAAGAGGCGTTGTTGAATCAAGTAAATTATTTGTTAATCTCTTCCATCTAGCTTTTGCACTTTGTATTTCTTTAGCAATATTTAGATTTTCTGATAATACATTTAGGATGCTGCCTTTAATTTTCTCGTATCTACTTTCATCAACAATTTTATGTGTCCTAAAATCAGTAACATTAAAACTATCTATTATAATACCATCCCTTCGAGTAAATATCTTTGCATCATGTATGTTTAGATCATTAATTACGAATGATCCACATAGCTTTGATAATAAGGATATCTTATCTTTAGTAATAACAGTAATATTTGTAAATGAATCATCGTTTTTAAAGAAAACCGAGACTTCTGTACCATTTTTAATTTCATCTATGTGCTGAACTATCTCGTCTTGGGAAAAATGGAAAAGGTAGGTTAAATCATCTACTTGATCCAGATGTTCATTTAATAATTCACGATTATTTCGCTCATTATTATTCAAGAAATTGTTCATTTTGAAATTAATTAATTCTTCCCCAGATATTTGCTGTAATATCATTGATCTGGCATTATCATACAATTCATAAAGAAGATCTGATTTCCATTGTGTCCACACCCTTGGATTAACAGCGGATAAATCTGCATAACTCAATAAATACAGACAATCTAATTCTTTAATTGATGGGAATATCGAGCTAAAATTATTAAGTGTCATAGGATCATTTACATCTCTTCTAAAAGCTATCTGAGTCATCTCTAAGTGGTATTTAATTAAAAACTGCACCAGCATTATCTCACTTTCGCCATACCCTAAATTATACATAATACTTTTTGAAATTTCAGCGCCGATAATTTCATGGCCAGTCACAGAAATCGGCTTAGCAATATCATGAAGCAAAACGGATATATAAAGTATATCTCTAGAAAGTAATGATTTCAAAACAGCAGCAAGTTGATTCTCCTCAACCAAAAGATTTTCCAAATTTTGTATGGCTATCAAAGTGTGCTCATCAGCGGTGTAACAATGATAGACTCCGGGTTGAAAAAACCCGTTTAACTTTTTAAACTCCGGTATAAGTATATCTAAAAAGCCATACTCATTCATTGTTAACAAGGTATTTCCCACATTACACGGTAATTTTAACATTTCCCTAAAAAACATTGATGATTCAACATCGAGAGGCCTAATTTCTTTTAAAGAATAGATACGCTCGATAATACCTAATCTTAAATTCTGATCAAAGCTAGCATTATTATTACATTTATAATAAAATGCTCTCATAATATCTGATATTTGTAATTCCCCCTCTCTCTTATACCTTAGAATATCTCCGATTAATTCAAAATCCCTATCTAACTCAATTTTTGATTGATTTATAATTTTGGAGGAATAATCATGCTGAAATTTTTTCATCATAGTTTTTGAAAACCTATTAAGAATTGTAGATGCGAAAAAATATTCATGCATAAATTCTTTCCAATTATAGACAGTATAACCAAGCTTTATGGCTATCGCTTCCTGATGAGTAAATTCCAATTTATCATTTTTCCGTCTTTCAATTAAGTGAAGCATATTTCTAGCTCTTAGAACAATATTGTAACTATCATGTAATTGTTTCGCAGTAGTGGAATTAATTTGCCCAAGATCAAACAATTCGTTGAAAAACATTTGAGTTTGTGTGAGCATATTTTTTTCCGGAATAAGTTTGGAATTTCTAATTAAATAATTCCATTCAATTATATGGATATCTCTTAAACCTCCGCCTGAAAATTTTATATTCGGTTCTAACACCTTAGGCGAACTGCCATATTTTTTATATCTTAATTTATTGTCGCTAATATATTGTGAGATGAGTTCCCCTTTATCAGATTTTTCAATTCCACTTATTAACCTTTCATTCCACTTTATATAAGTCTTTTTGTCACCAACCAAAAACCTGGTTTCAAAAAATTGAGTAAATGCATGTAAATCATTCTTCAGAAACTCATCAATATCTGAAAATTCTCTAATTGTGTGAGATACTTCAATTCCGGAATCCCAAAGTGCAGTCACAGAAGTTTGGATTTCTTTTTCATTAATATTTAAATTGCCAGAAATAAACATAATATCAATATCGGAATAGGGCGACAATTCACGCCTGCTAAACCCTCCGACAGCAGCCACAGCACAACTGAAATTTTTATGTCCGAGCAATTTTTGTATATATTCATCTACAAGCAAACTATGCTTTATACAAAATTCAAAGGAATCTTTGAAAAGCACTTCATTAGAGAATAACTTTTCACGTTCTGCTAAAAATTCTTCTTTATAATTAGGATATTCGTTCATTTCATTAAATTTTGAGAAAATATTATTATATAACTTGAATATTGAAAACCATTGCAGTTTTTATTAAATATTAATATTGAGATTCAAGTCTAGAAAGATAGTATTTTATAAGGTTATTACAATAATATATCTCATTTTATTTTGTATCTTTTAGATACTCCCTTATTTACTAATATAAATTGCGTGACTTTCAAAATGCTCTCTTAAATAAATTCAAATCTAGATGGAGATAATTCTTTTAGTTTATAAGTTTAGGATGGCTATAAAAGTATTTAAAAAAGGAAAACCGCTACAAATGCAGCGGTTTTTAATAAAACAAATACTGAAATATTATTTTACTGCAAAAGCCAATTTACAAATTGCTTTATACTGAACAATCTTTCCAGCTTCAATTTTTGCGCTATGTTTTACAACTTCAACACCTGAAATTCCTTTCAGCGATTTTGAAGCTTTCTTAACAGCTTGAGCAACTGCATCATCAAAACTTTTTGGTGAAATACCAATGATCTCAACTACTTTAATTGCACCAGATGTAATCTTAGCCATACTTTTCTCCTTTTCGTTAGTAATTATCTTGCTAATTCTTGTAATCTTCTTATTCTTTCTTCTGTAGGAGGATGAGTTGAAAATAATTTTTGCATTCCACCGAAGAAAGGATTAATAATAAACATATGAGAATCTGAATCCTTGCCGGTTCTCATGGGAATTTGTTTAACTCCGCTTTGAATTTTATTCAGTGCCCCAGCTAAAGCTAATGGTTTCCCGCTAATTTCAGCTCCTCCTTTATCTGCAGCAAATTCTCTAACACGAGAGATTGACATTTTAATAATCATTCCAGCCAATGGGGCAATAATCATCATTACCAAGGCGAGCATTGGATTTTCTCTTCTATCTGAACCAAAATATGCAAATTGACCTAAAGCAGATAATGCACCCGCCATAGTTGAAGCAACTGCACTTGTGAGTATATCTCTATTTTTTACATGTGCAAGCTCATGAGCCATTACGCCTTCCATTTCATCACGATTAAGAAGTCTTAAAATTCCTTGCGAAGCTGCAACTGCTGCATGCTGCGGATTTCTTCCTGTAGCAAATGCATTTGGAGTAGCTTCTGGAGTAATATAAACTTTTGGCATTGGTAAGTCAGCATTACTTGCAAGTTTTTGTACAAGTTCGTATAGTCCGCTTGGATGCCCGGGACCAACTTCTCCCGCCTTATATCTTTTTAAAACCATTTTATCGCTGAACCAATAGCTATAAAAGTTCATGCCTCCAGCAAAAATTAAAGCTATTATAGTCCCGGTTCTTCCACCAAGAATTCCTCCTACCCATACCACAATTAGGGTAAGTGTCATCATTAGCAAAAATGTTCTAAATCCACTTTTCATAACTACACCTACTTTTTACCGCCGAATAATCCTCCAAGTAAGCCGCCTAACAACCCGCTGCTTTTTGAAGAAGAAGATGATCCGCCCAAACCACTCATTAAAAATCCGGCAACATCATCAAGAACACTTCCATCACCATCTTGATCTAATAAAGCAGCTATTCCACTTGATCCAGCACCACTGTCTTTTTGTTTTGTTAAATATCCCAAGACTAATGGAGCTAACATTGGAATAATTTTCGAGGCCGTTCCACTATCTAAATTAAACTGCTTTCCAAACAAGTTTGAAGCTTGAACACCTGCATCACCTAATAAACCACCTAATGCAGGATCTGGATTTGGATCTTGAGCTTTTTGTGAAAATAATCCGCTAATATCATCAAGAACACTTGAACTACCATATTTGTTTAAAATATGGTCAACTCTTGCTTCTCCACCATGATTATCCTTTTGTTTTTTAAGTCCGCCAAGAATCATAGGCAGTACTTGTGGAATAATTGCACTTGCTGTACTTTGATCAATACCAAGTTTAGATGATAATTGATCTGTTGCCTGGGAACCAATTGATCCCATAAAATCTTCTAATAAATTACCCATTTAGTCCTCTTTTAAAATATATGAATTGATTAACTCCAAATATAATTGAAAATATAAAAAATTGGAAACTATTTTAATTGTTAATTCATTAAATTTAAGATAAAGTAATCTTTTATGCTCTTTTAACGTTGTTTATAAATCTAACTTTAAGCTCTATTCTTTAACTTCGTGCCCATATTTCTTTAAATTTTCTTTCGCTTCGTTTAATGTGTATTCTTTCATTTTCATTCCGCAAACCGGACAATCATGGTATTCATCTGCAAGAACATTCCAATCCATTGGGCATTCATAAATTCTGCCATCATTGTTTGCGTCAATAGATTCTAAATCAATAGCGCCTTCTCTAACCAAATCAGATTTTGCCTCACTGATTGAGTGTTCATTCATTTCCATATTATCATTCATTTCTGTTTTTTGAACAGTTTCTTTATTTTCACTATTACCGCAAGCAACGACTAATACTAATGATAAGATTATCATAAAATATATTTTTAATGATTGCATTATTACTCCTTTTTATTGATTTAATAAGAATATAAAAAAAATCTATTACCTTTAATGATTTTTAAAAATAATTCTAGCGGTTGATTTTCTTCTGATATAATTCCATGCCCATTTTATCATAACTAAAAGCCTATTATTAAAACCAACAAGATATCCAATGTGAACAAAAACCCATAAAATCCAAGCAAGAAAACCTGTGATTTGAAACTTTCCAAAATCTGCAACAGCGGCATTTCTGCCAATTACTGCAAGACTTCCTTTATCAAAATATCTAAATTTTTCTTTAGCTTTTCCCTTAATGTGCTTCGCTGCATAAACGCCTTGCTGCATTGCAGGCGGTGCTGTGCCGGGTATTGGTTTATTATTTTCATCGGTTACATATGCAAAATCTCCAATTACATAAACATCCCTATAATTTGGTATAGTTAAATCTTTCTCAACTTTAACTCTTCCTTTTTTATCAAATTCAATATTATTTTTAGATGATAAAATATTATTCTTGAAACTAGCTTTAACTCCAGCTGTCCATAAAACGACTTTGCTTTCAATATATTCCGTTGAACCATTTACTTTAATTTCAACTCTATCTTTATCAATATTAGTTACAAATGAATTTGTTTTAATTGTTACGCCAAGTTTTTCTAAAGACTTTTTTGTTGATTTGATAAGCTTTTGCTTGAAACCAGGCAAAATATTTTCAGCAGCTTCCACTAAATATATTTTTGCTCTTTCAGGCGCAATTTTTCTGAACTCATTCTTTAGAGTGTGTTTACTTAACTCGGCTAAAGCGCCGCAAAGCTCAATACCAGTAGGACCTCCACCAACAATAACAAAATTCAATGGTTCTGGTTTACAAGATGGAAGTATCATTTCAGATTCGGCTCTCTCAAAAACGTTTAATATTCTTCTTCTTATTTTTAAAGCATCCTCGAGAGTTTTTAGTGAAGGAGCAATCTCTCTCCAATTCTCATTTCCAAAATAATCATTAATAACCCCTACCGAAATTATCAGCTTATCATAATAAATTTTGCCGCATTCTACTTCAACAAATTTATTGTCTAAATCAACTGAATCGACCTTTTCTTTTATTACGGTTATATTTTTATTATTCTTAAATATTGAACGAATTGGATAAGCAATATCCTCCGGAGAAAGCTGTGCGGTGGCTACTTGGTATAGTAGTGGCTGAAACAAATGAAAGTTACGCGAATCAATGAGGGTGATACGTAAATCCTCGTCACCCTTGAGTAATTCTTTTGCCCCACGAAGACCACCAAAGCCAGCTCCTATAATAATTATGTGTTTATTGTTCATATTCAATTATACAAATTGTTTTGCTTAGTTATTAGAATTTTCCAAAGTTAATACCTTCATTTTTAAGATTTATTATTTTGCAGATTAGTTGATGCCAACTTATTTACCTCTCTCTTTTTTATTAAATAAAATATAGCCGGATAAACTGTCAACTCCATTAAAAAGCTTGTTATAATGCCGCCAACCATTGGTGCTGCAATTCTCTTCATTACATCAGAACCAATTCCAGTTCCTATTAAGATTGGCAGCAGCCCAAGCATAGTAGTCATTACAGTCATCATTTTCGGTCGAATTCTTTTTACTGCCCCTTCAAAAATGGCTTCTCTTAAATCTTCAAGTGAATTTAGTAATCCTTTTTTCTTATACTTTTCATATGCTATATCTAGGTAAAGAAGCATTATAACCCCAGTTTCTGCATCTATTCCAAGAAGAGCGATAATTCCAACCCATACGGCAACACTAATGTTATACCCGGCTAGATATAAAAACCAAATTGCTCCAACCATTGAAAAGGGCAGAGCTAAAAGTACTATTCCGGTTTTTACTAATGATTTTGTGTTTATGTATAAAAGTAAAACTACGATCAGCAATGTAATTGGAATTACTAGTCCCAGTCTTTCACTGGATCTTTCCATATATTCATATTGTCCGCTCCAGATAAGCGAATAACCAACTGGCAATTCTATTTTTTCCGAAATAATTTCTTTTGCATTTTTAACGTAAGTCCCAACATCAATATCTTTTATATCAATATATACCCATGCGTTTGGTCGCGCGTTTTCCGATTTAATTGCAGGAGGACCTTTTTTAATTTTCAAATCAGCGAGTTCCGATAAAAGAACATTTCCGCCACCTTTAATTGGGACCAAAACCCTTTTTAATTCTTCTATGTTTTCCCTATAATTTCTTTGATATCTCAAATTAACCGGGTAACGTTCCAAACCTTCAACAGTCTTTGTAATATTCATTCCGCCAATAGCTGACATAATAATATCCTGAACATCATCAATAGTTAGTCCATATCTGGCAATTGCATCTCTATTAATTTCAAAATCAATATAATTGCCGCCTACTGACCTTTCGGCATACACAGATCTTGTTCCTTTAATAGTCTTTGCAACTTGTTCAATCTCTTTACCAATATTCTGTAGTACTTCCAAATCGGGTCCGCCAATTTTAATTCCCACCGGAGTTTTAATCCCCGTTGCCAGCATATCAATTCTGGTTTTAATCGGCATTGTCCATGCATTAGTTAATCCGGGGAATTGAATTGCAGAGTTCATTTCTTCAACCAAACTTTCTGGTGTAACTCCGGGTCGCCATTCATCTTTTGGTTTTAACTTAATTGTAGTTTCAATCATTGATATCGGTGCCGGATCTGTTGCTGTTTCAGCTCTTCCAACTTTTCCAAACACAGATTCAACTTCAGGAAACGATTTAATTATTCTATCTGTCTGCTGCAAAATTTCTTTAGCCTTTGTAATTGAAATTCCGGGAAGTGTCGTTGGCATATAGAGTAAGTCACCTTCATATAAAGGGGGCATAAACTCAGATCCAAGTTTAGAATATGGGATATAAGTAACAGCAACTATAATTAATGCTGCTATAATAACTAACCATCTTTTTTTCATCACAAAATCCACAACAGGATGATATATTTTTGCCAGAACCTTTGTGATTGGATTATTTTCTTCCGTTCTCATTTTTCCACGAACGAAGAAACCCAATAGAACTGGTACAATTGTAATAGATAAAATCGCTGCGGCTCCCATTGAGTAAGTCTTTGTAAAGGCAAGAGGCTTAAACAATCTTCCCTCTTGCTGCTCCAAGGTAAAAACTGGCAAAAATGAAACAGTAATTACCAACAGAGAATAAAATATTGAAGGTCCAACTTCTTTAGCCGATTCTAATATTGTAGCCCAGTGTGGCTTTTGTTTTTCTTTGGGGAGCTGCTGTTCATGTGCAATATGAGTGTGAGCATTCTCCACCATAACAATTGCTGCATCTACCATTGCGCCTATTGCAATTGCAATACCTCCTAGCGACATTATATTGGCATTTATTCCTTGATAATACATAACCACATAGGCAGCAAGCACAGCAACGGGTAATGTAAATATTGCTACCAACGAACTTCTTACGTGAAAGAGAAATAGGATAATAATAACAGCTACTATTAGACTTTCTTCAATAAGTGTTGTTTTAAGGTTATCAATCGCAGAATTTATTAAATCTGATCTATCATAAGCTGTAATTATTTCAACATCTTCAGGCAATGAATTTTTAAGTTCTACAATTCGTTCTTTAACTCTATTGATTACATCAAGTGCGTTTTCGCCGTAACGCATAATTATTATTCCACCAACTGTTTCACCTTCGCCGTTCCAATCAGCTAAACCACGTCTTAGTTCAGGGCCAATATCAATGGACGCAACATTTTCTAAATATATGGGTGTTCCAGATTCCGCAGAATAGCCGATTGCAATTTTTTTAATATCATCAACACTTTTAATGTAACCGAGTCCACGAACCATAAACTCCATTTCACTTATTTCAAGTAATCTTCCGCCAACATCGTTGTTACTTTTTTGAATGGCAGATTTTATTGAGCTGAGTGGAATTCCATAAGAAGCTAATTTTATTGGATCAACATTTACTTGATACTGCTTAACAAATCCGCCAATGCTTGCAACTTCAGAAACACCTTTTAATGAAGATAATTCGTATCGTAAAAACCAATCTTGAATTGAGCGTAGTTCTTGAAGGTCGCGCTTATCTGATTGCAGGACATACTGATAAACCCAACCCAAACCTGTTGCATCGGGACCAAGAGTTGGGGCAACTCCTTTCGGTAAATCTTTTTGAAGTGAACTCAAATATTCCAATACTCTGCTGCGCGCCCAATAAATATCTGTGCCATCTTCAAAAATTATATAGACCATTGAAAAACCAAAAAACGAATACCCACGAACAACCTTTGCAAAAGGAACAGAAAGCATTTTTGTTGTCATAGGATATGTAACTTGGTCTTCTACAATTCTTGGACCTTGACCAGCATATTCCGTATATATAATAACTTGAACATCACTTAAGTCTGGTTGTGCATCTACTGGTATATTTTTAAGCGAATAAATTCCACCAGCAATCAATGCCAACGTTAAAATAATGACCATAAATTTATTGTTAATGGACCATTCAATAATTTTTGAAATAAAACTTTCTTTTGGGGTATTATTTACTTGCATTTTTTATCCATTTATTTATTAAATCCTTTCGTCATCCCTATAACGAAGAGAATTCTCAGAATGACAAACATCTACTTATTTGTACTCGAATCCATTATCTGTTAAATTTTTCTTTGCTTCTTCAATTGTTACTTCTTTTAAAAACATATTGCATAATGGACATCTTCCTGCTTCATCAGAAATCACATTCCAATCCATTGGGTCTTGAAACACTTTTCCATCATTATTTTTATCTATTGCTTCTAAATCAACAATACCTTCTCGCACAATAGAATCAGTTTTATTATGCTGATGCGCGTTCAATTCTTTTATTTTATTTTCATCTTTGGTTTCATAAACTCCCATTTTACTCTTATCTGAATCTCCCTTATTAGATGAAAATAAATTTACCGCTGACCTTAAACTGCTTTCGGAGTCTATCATAAACTGTCCGGAAGTAACAATCTCATCACCCAATTTTACACCACTCATTACTTCATAAAATCCACTTGAATATTTGCCAAGTTTAACTTCTACCGGCTTAAACTGACCCTCCCCTAAGGAAACGACAACCATGTTATTTTTGCCGTTTCTTAAAACCGCGGTTTCCGGCAATACTGGCAATATTTCTCCACCTTCCCCCTTAATTTCAACTGTTCCATACATTGCAGGTTTTAATTCAGCATTATTATTTTTGATATCAATCCTTACAGATGCGGTTCTAGTTTTTGTATCGAGAGTAGGATAAATAAATGAAACTTTTCCTTGGTAAGTTTTACCTGGGTTAAATGGGAAAGTAATTTCTGCAGTAGCCCCTAATTTACAACTTCCAATTTCACTTTCATAAATATCAGCTTTAAGCCAAAGATTACTTAAATCAGCCATCATCATCAACTCACTGCCTTGATTTATTTTTTCACCTTCAATAACATTTTTGGTCAGAACCGTTCCATTAAAAGGAGCATAAAGAGGCAAGTATTTTTCAACTTTTTTTGTTGAAATTATTTTATCAATTACTTCTTGGCTAATATCAAACAGCTTTAATTTGTTAATTGAATTTATTAAGATTGCATCACTGCTAAAGTTTTGCATTTTATCTTTCATTTCAAAAGCGCTTATAAGTTCCTGCTGTGTTGCGACTAATTCCGGAGAATAAATATCAACTAATTTTTGACCCTTTTTAACTTTTTGTCCAACGTAATTAACATATAACTTCTCAACCCAGCCGCTTATTTTTGTTGTGACCTTAAAAACTTTTCTTTCATCTGTTGTTAATACTCCGTTAGTATAAATATCTGAACTGAGATTTTTACTTTTAACAATCTCGGTTTTTATGTTCATATTTTGGAGAACTGAACCATCAATAGTTACAACACCATGTGCGCTTCCTTCGTCTTCATAAACTGGTACTAAGTCCATTCCCATTTTTGATTTACCTGGATCATCATAAATTTCATTTGGGTCCATTGGCGCGCGCCAGTATATTATTTTTCTTTCGACGGAACTTTTCTTTGCACCTTTTGATGAACCTTTAATTGGAGTAAGATTCATTCCACATATTGGACATGTTCCCGGTTCTTCTTCAATTATGTTTGGGTGCATTCCACAAGTGTAAAGTGTTTCATCGCTTTCATGCTCATGGGCATTAGTCGCTTCCTCAGTTGATAAATAATATGTCGCGCCAACTCCGATTAAAATTCCCAATACAATCAAAAGGGAATAAACAATTATTTTATTTTTCATTTTAAATCTCCGCTATCATTGCTTGGTAAATTTGTACCGATTAAAAACTCTAACTCAGAAATATTTTTGTAATACTCAGTTCTTATCTCTGCTAAATCTGTTCTAATTTTCAGAATATCATTTTCTGCATTAACTACATTTGCAAAATCAATTTTATTAACTTGGTAATCTGTTAATGCTGCATTTAAAGATTGCTCTGCTTGAGGTAAAAGTGTTTGAGAAATTATTGCTTCTCTTTTATTGAGCTCGTTTAATTTTGAAATAATTTTGTTTAGTGATTTTTGAATTGTTTGAACCGCTGAATTATATTGTTCCGTATAAAATTTCTGCTGGTATTTTGCTTCATTCACTTTTGCAGAATTCTTTCCACCGTAATTTAAAGGAAGTGTAATTCCAACAACCAAGGAGAGAAAATCCGTAAAATCCATTCCACTTAATTTGCTGTAATCTCTCTGAGAATATTGAACTCCAATTTGAAAATTAGGATAATAGGAATACTCAGCTTCATCTTCTTGAAATTTAGATTTTTGCTCAGCCAGTTTTATTTCCTTCAAATAAGGGCGATACGTGCTTGCCTCATCTAAAAGTGAATTTAGATTTAACGTAATACTATTTATTGTATCAATATAATTTGTTGTGATCTCTGAATTTTCATCTCGCTGTAAGAGAGTATTTAGCATTGATAAATTTGAGTTTTCTTCACCATATAGTTTTTCAAGTTTATCATTCAATCTAGTAATCTGCACTTCGGTCTGAATTAAGCTTTGAAAACTCGAGCTGGATACTTCATACTTTCTTTTTACAATTTCTGATACTTGCTTAAAAAGATGCTTACTAATTTTGGTAAGTTTTATTTTTTCTCTTGTTAGCTCTAAGTCAAAATATAGATTTGAAACATCCTTCCTAATTTCATTTTTTAGATCAGCAATTTCTTGGATTAACAATAAGCGTATCAACTGCTTTCGTTTTTGCTGCCGCACTTAATCCACCTGGGAATGGAACAGATTGAGTTATGCCGATCATTTTACCGGTCATGGGCTCTTGTTTAAATGAAAAAGTATTCTTCGGCATATTCATCAGACCCAAAGATAAAACTGGGTCGGGTAGGTTTGTGCCTTGTTCAATTCTAGAAGATGCGATTCCCAGTTTTGCGTTTAACATTTTAATTTTGGGACTGACGCTAATCGCTTCTTGAACCAGTATTTCAAGATTCTCACTTTTATGTTGAGCTTTTATTGTACATAATGATGATATAAAAATCATCGAAAACAAAATGGTTTTAGAGTACATCGTCTCCTCAAAACAAATTATTGATTTTGTAAATAATTTTTGGGCAGGTTTAATTGTTAATAGTTATTGATAAAAATAATGAGAGTTGTCATTCCTTATCCAAATGTTTAGTTTAAAACCCATTTGAAATTTGGTTTCATTCCGATATGCTGTTAGCCGAAATCTAATTCCTCTTAACTGCCGTATACTGAAATAAATCTGCCTGCAGGTACGTTGATTCAGCATGGCTCTAAGAAATTACTTCTATCAAAATAATTTACATTAACTATGAATAAATAATTCTGCCCAGAACGAGCAAATTGATTTGTTCTCTAAATTAGGAATGAATTAGAGCTAAGGTAAATTGGTATTGATTGTGGAATTGAGTTTGATTTATTATCAAAATAAAAAATTGATTTGCAAATTTTAGTTTGGGTTTCCGTTAAAACTGATCCAATTAATTTAAGCGGAGATATATTATTTTCTGTTTTGGTAATAATTAATTCAGTATTACTTTCTAAAACATGAAAACAGTTACATTCATTTAGATTTTTAACAAAAGTTTCTTGAGCAGGTAAATTATCATTTACGTCTGAACTGCAACATGAATTCTCATTTTCCACCATCGGTTTTTCCATTTCACAAGTGGTATCCATTGTGCAGCTATGCTCATCTGTCATATTACAATTGGATAGCGCAACAAAATGAAGATTTGTCACTGATAAAATTAATCCAATTGCTAAAAGTTTATATTTTTTATTAAAAAATCGATTCATTTTTCTTAAACTAATTTTATCTAATTTAATGATTCAAAAATAATATATCAAGTCTAATTTTGATGTAAATTATTTTCGATAATTAATTGCATATCTTAATAGAGTTTTTTTTCATACTTTTGAACTGTAAAAAAATTTGTTTGGCACTTTTTCAATTTGATTTTGTTAGAATAATTAAAATAAAAAGGAGTAAGTAATGTTAATGGTAAAAGATGTGGATTTAACTCCAAATCCACAAGCACTGAAATTTATACTTAGTGAAAAAATATTAAATAGAGAAACCAGAAGTTTTGCTAATAAAGCAGAAGCCGAAAATGACCCTTTGGCAAAAGGTATTTTTGAACTTAAGGGTGTTGTTTCGGTTTTTTACATGGATAGATTTGTCACAATTGAAAAGGAACCGAACGTTAGTTGGGGCAAAATACAAATGCCGTTCGTAAATTTCATCAAAAACTTTGATAAAAATCTAATTCCAGCCGAAATCGAGCAAACCGGTTCAAATGCAGATGAAACAGAAACTTTGAAAGTTATTAATGATATTTTAGATAAGAGAGTAAGACCTGCATTAGCAGGTGATGGAGGCGGACTTGAAGTATTAGACTTACACGATAAGACTTTAACCATCCGTTATCAAGGTGCTTGTGGTTCTTGTCCAAGCGCTATTCAAGGAACCTTAGTTGCAATTGAAAACTTATTAAAACGTGAAATTGATCCGTCGCTTGAAGTTATAAGCGGATAAATTTCTATAAAATTGACAAGCCCAACTATTTAGTGTTGGGTTTGTTTTATCCAGCCATTCCAGAAAACTTTTGTTTCTTTAAGTAAAGCATTTCATCAAGTTCATTTTGAAAGAAGAATCTATCTTTACCAAAAGCCGGCTTTAATTGATCAAACCATGTTACCTTTTCATCATATTTCGCAAAAAATGGTTTTCTAACCCATTCTGGATTTCTACCCTGAAGCATATTTAAAACAAATACTTTTTCACCATTAATTTCTGTTATTCCATCAATCATTACTTTACCGGGTATTGCCGACATAACAGGTCCCCTTGCTGTTCTGTTTAGTCCCGATACTCTTTTAAAAGCATCTTTATAAATTTCAAAAACCTTATATAACGGAATTTCAAAATATTCTTGTGTTCCTGTATTTCTCTCAACAAACATGTAATATGGAATTAAACCCAAATGGACTTGTTTTTCCCACATATCGCTCCAAACTTCAGCGTCATCATTAACATTCTTAATCACTGGTGATTGAGTTCTAATTTTTACTCCAATTTTTCTTAATCTTCTAATTGCTTTTTTAACAATTTTTGTTTCCAGTTCAATGCTATGACTAAAATGTCCCATAATTGCTAAATGCTTACCTGATGACATTATTCTATCAAACAGTTCGATAATTGCATTTGCATCTTTATCAGTTACAAATCTATAAGGCCAATATGATAATGACTTTGTTCCTATTCGAATATTTTTAATGTGATCAAAATCCGGTTCTAAAAGAGGTTCAAGATATGCTTTAAGTTTGGGGTAAGACATAACCATTGGATCGCCCCCTGTAAATAAAACATCGGTTACTTCTTTATGCTGCTTAATATATTCTTGAAATCGCTTTGATTCATCGGTTGCAAACTTAAGATCATTATCGCCAATAAACTGAGCCCACCTGAAACAGAAGGTGCAATAAGCATGACATGTTTGTCCGCCGGTCGGAAATACTAGAACAGTCTCTTTATATTTATGCTGAATTCCTCTAACTGGATCGTTATCTAAGAAAGGAACATTAGCAGTCATTTGTCCGGCAGGATGAGGATTTAGTTCAGATCTAATTTCATTTGCGATTTTGTTTATTTCCACTTTGGGGAGTTCTTTCTTAAGTGCATCAGCAACTCGGTTAAACTTATTCTTACTGAGCATTCCTTTTTGCATAAAAGTAAGCTGATAAATTGGATCTTCAGGAACTCTGCTCCAATCAATCAATTCTTCTACAACATAATTATTTGTTCTAAAGGGAAATACTTTTGATACTACTTTTATATTAAATTTTTCTTCTTCTGAGAGAATATCTAATTGCGGAATTAAATCAACATCTTTTGCTGAATAAATTTTCAATTTATTAGTATCCATGATAAAACCTCCATCTGTACTAATTTTACAAAATATCATAAAAAGCAAATAACGGGTAACTGTTCCTGTTATTGCAAATAAGACTAAATTGTTTCAACTTTTAATAGACGAGAAGCCTAAAAAAGATAGATATTTTCGATAAAAATGAGGAAAGCGGCAGGTGCCGCTTTTATTTAATGGTTGTTACTTTGCTAACGTCGTCTAATTTTACAAAGCTTTCTTGAAATTTATAACTGCCTTTATCTGATTTTAAGGTTTTTACAACCTTAACGCTAATCTCGTTTTTAGCAGCTTTTCCTTTAGCTTTATCTGCAAAGGTTTGTTTTTTAGCCATAACTATCTCCTAATTTTAGTGTACAAATGTAGTAAAAAAATGTTTTAAATGAAATGATGAAAGACAAACCTCAAAAGGAGGAGAGACGCAAAGCAACTCTTCGTCTGTGCGTCTCTGCGGTAAATTTTTCAACTAGATTAACCTTGAGATAAAAGGAGTAAATCAGCTAAAATATGACCGCTTTCTTCTAAAAACGGATCTTCAATTTTTAAGCTTTTTTTGGTTACTTCTTCCTTATCAATAATTTCAATAGTTTCAAATTGTTTTCTTGCTTCCTCTCTTGCCTTTCTTTTTGCTTCACGTTCATCTCTTTCCTTTCTCCTTACTTCTTCGTTTAGGGAGAACTCAATTTTATTCTTATTTAATTTATAATCCTCAATATCTTCCATCAAATAATTAAACTCAGGTTCTTTTAGTATTCTTTCTTGATGTTTTTCTAATAACAATGGAATTGTATTGGTTAAATCTCCAAATTTTTTATAATTACTCGTTTGTATCTGATCCCATTTTAAGGCACTTGGTTTTGAGCTTTCACCGTTCTCATCGGGGTCAACGGCTGAGGGGAAAGGAATATCTGGAACAACTCCTAAATTCTGTGTACTGCTTCCATTTATTCTATAATATTTTGCAATTGTTAATTTAAGCTGACCGCTTTTATCACCAGCAGAAGGAACAAACCGATCTAATCCTATTAAATTTTGTACAGTTCCCTTACCGTAAGTCTGTTCTCCCAAGACAAGTCCTCTTCCATAATCTTGAATTGCTCCTGAAAATATTTCGGAAGCCGA
The DNA here is from genome assembly GCA_963710615.1 of uncultured Ignavibacteriales bacterium. Taxonomy (GTDB): domain Bacteria; phylum Bacteroidota; class Ignavibacteria; order Ignavibacteriales; family Melioribacteraceae. Next base: position 225,119 of record CAVQBF010000001.1, on the reverse strand, counting down.
TGCACTGTATCGATTTACAATAACAGCTAACGGACCTTCATAAGCAATTCCCGGATCAGGATCTTTCTCAACATCAATTTTGCCCGAAGATTGTCTAACTTGCACAACTGGACCGTCTTTAATAAATAAACCGGTTAATTCAACAGCTTCATCAAGTGCACCGCCGCCATTATTTCTTAAGTCTATTATTATTCCGTCTACTTTTTCATCTTTAAGTTCATCAATAAGCTTTTTTACATCCCGGGTTGTACTTCTATAATCGGTTTCACCTTTTCTTCTTGCTTCAAAATCAACATAGAAACTGGGTATTTCAATTACACCTAAATTAAAATCAATATCATTTTCTCTGATAGTAATAATTTTTTTCTGTGCCGCTTGTTCTTCAAGTTTCACTTTATCTCGTACAATCGTAATAGTATCGGGCTTAGAATCAATTCCATTTTTCGCTCTTATAACGGAAAGTCTAACTGTTGTTCCTTTATCACCTCTAATTAGTTGGACAACATCATCAATCCTCCAGCCAATCACGTCTACCAATTCAGCATCCTCACCTTGCCCAACGCCCGTAATTAAATCATCAGCATGAATATTATCAGCTTTAAATGCCGGTCCGCCCGGAACTATATTTACAACCTTTGTATATTCATTATCATTTCTTAATGTTGCGCCTATCCCTTCCAAGGATAATTTCATTCTTATATTAAAATTTTCAGAAGTTGTTGGTGCTAAATAATTTGAATGCGGATCAATTGCATCGGCAAATGCATTCAAGTACAAGCTGAAATACTTCTTCTGATTTATATTGCAATATTGCACGATGATAATTCTTATACCTATTGGCAAGAGTTTCTTGGATGTCATCCCATTCTTTTCCAGTTAACGTTAAATTCAGAGCTTCATGTTTCAGCTTTTTTCTCCACAGCTCATTCATTTCTTCGGTTGTGGCTGCCCAAGGTTCCTTTTCTCTATCAATTTTATATGTTTCATTTTGAGTAAAATCAAATTTCTCTTCTAATCTATTTAGAGCAAACTTTATTCTTTCCCCCATTCTATTTTTAAAGGTATTAAAAATATCATATGCAGGATAAAGCTTTCCTAGATAAAGATCTTCATCAAACTCAGTTCTATACTTTTCAAATTTATCTATATCTGATTTTAAGAAATAACTTTTATTATAGTCTAGCGATTTAATGTAGTTATCAAAAATTACAGAAGATAGTGAGTCGTTAAGATCAATTTTTTTATAATGATAGCGTGATAAAATTCTTGTAACCATTTTATTTATTTCAGGATGATAATCCAGAGGCTCAATAACTTTATTAGTATCTAAAATTTGGTTTTGTGCATGTAACTCTTCAGTTTTTGATTCTTGACAATTACTGAAAATTATTACTACGATAAAGAGAATAAAAACATTTTTCATCAAAATACCCTATTATTGAAATTCATAACTTAATACAATAGAAAACAATTAATGTTTCTTACAAAAGTTTTGCAATATAAGAAATAATTTTGTGCAAAAAAAAGAGTAATATCTATGGATATAAGTGATATAAGAACATACTGTTTAAGTAAATTCGGCGTTAATGAAAGTTTTCCTTTTGATGATGAAACACTTGTCTTTAAAGTAGGAAGCAAGATTTTTTGTTTAGCCGGCTTAAATCCGCCGTTTAGTATAAATCTTAAATGTGAGCCGGAAAAAGCGATTGAATTGAGAGAGGAATACGAGGAGATAAAACCGGGCTATCATATGAACAAAAAACATTGGAATACTGTTAGTCTTGAGGGAAGATTAGAAAATTCTCTTATTACAAAAATGATTGATGATTCTTACTTTTTGGTTTGTAAAAATTTACCGAAGAGAGAAAAGGAACTGATTAAGTTTGATAATTGACCGGAGCTAAACTCCGGTCATATTATCGTGCATTCATTAACTAACTAAAATTATATCCCCAATTCAAGCTTATTTCTAAGTCTAGCAACCAACTCATTGAGTGATACATCTTCAGAAGTTAATTTTTCAATATTATTATAGGCATGAATAACAGTAGAATGATCTCTACCGCCAAAATGTAGACCGATGGTCTTAAGAGATGATTTAGTTAATTCTTTGGATAAATACATAGCAATTTGTCTTGCAAGAACTACTTCTTTTTTTCTGTTCTTCTCTCTTACTTTATTATCGTCAACTTTAAATTCACCGCAAACAATTTTAGTAATGCTGTCAATGGAAATATTCTGTTCGCGTTTAGTGGAAATTTCCTTAACAGTTTTTCTGGTTAATTCAAAATCAATCTCTCTACCGCTAAAAGATGCATTTGCAAGAAGTTTAAGTAAACATCCCTCTAATTCTCTAATATTTGAAGTTATATTGTACGCAATGTAATCAAGAATTTCGTTTGATAAGGAGATTCCAAAATTATCACTCTTATTTTTAAGAATTGCAATTCGAGTCTCAAAATCGGGTGCCTGAATATCTGCGCTCAACCCCCACTGAAAACGAGAGATTAATCTATCGCTCATTCCTTTCAAATCTTTAGGCGGTCTATCACTTGAAAGAATAATCTGCTTCCTGCCTTGATGAAGATTATTGAAAATATGAAAAAATAGATCTTGGGTCTTCTCCCTGCCAGTTAAAAATTGAATGTCATCAATAATTAAAACATCGATATTATTATAGAAAGATGAAAACTCACCAACTTTATTAGACTGAATTGCTTCGACAAATTGAGTAGTAAAAATATCTGCAGATAGGTATATTATTTTCTTACTGGGAAATTTTTTCGAAATATTATTTCCGATAGCTTGAATTAAATGGGTTTTACCTAATCCTACTCCTCCGTAAATAAATAAAGGGTTAAAGGAAGTTTCACCCGGATTTTCGGAAATTGCGATTGCAGCTGCTCTTGCTAATTGGTTAGATTCACCTTTAATATAATTATCAAATTGGTAAATTGGTGAAAGATTTGATTCAAAATTATTTTTTACAATTGGTTCTGTTTCCTTTTTAGCTTCTATCTTTGGTGAATCAAATAATGTTGGATCATCTTCTGAATCTTCATTGACGATATAAACTAGTTGTCCGCCAGGTCCTAAAACTTGACTGATTGTTTTATTAATAAGAGTATTATAATGTTCATCAATCCATTCAATGAAATATGTATTTGGAACCTCAATTTTTAGCTTATCACCATCTAACTGATATGGTTTTATAGGTAAAAACCAAGTATTATAGGTAATATTAGAAACATTCTGCTTAATTAATTTTAAGCATTCTTTCCAAATCTGAATAGCATTACTATCAGATTTTCTTGGTCTATTTTTAAGTGTAATTTTTAAGTTATCCACAGTTTTCAGAAATTACAAAATTTATTAAAAAAGCAGTTTTTACAAAAACAGAAAAATGTTGTAGAAAAGTATCAACAAGTTATCAACATTAAATTTTTCATCGTAAGACCTTAACAAACAACCAGTTATAGACTTTAATTAAACTGAATTAACAAATGCCTGGTGTTGATGAATCGAAAATTGTCTGCTAAAAATAATCATGAAACGTTTCACAGATCGGACTTATCAACAAGTTATCAACATAAGATTTTGTTTGTTATCCTAAGGGAAAATAGCTCAAAAAAAACATCTGTACAAATTAATTCTTGAACTAATTTCTAATTCATTTAGTTACAACAAAATAAAATTTTTACTTAATAGATAACATTCAATTTAGTAACTTTAATCTCACTAAATATTTAGAATTATTGGAGATCATTTAATGAAAATTGTGGTTACAGGCGGGGCTGGCTTTATTGGAAGTCATATTGTTGAGTACTGGGTAAAACAAAATGCAGATGTTCATGTAATTGATAATTTAAGAAGCGGGTTTGAAAAAAATTTAGTTGATTTCAAAAACGTTATTTTTCATAAAGGAAGTATTACTGATAAAGAACTTACGTTGAAAGTCCTTAAGAATACCGATTATGTCTTTAATCTTGCAGCTCTAATTTCTGTACCTGAATCACTTGAAAAACCGGACGAGTGTATTGAGATCAATGTTAAAGGATTGTTAAATATTCTTGAGGGCGCAAAAGAAAATGGTGTTAAAAAAGTTGTGCACTCAAGCTCTGCTGCAATTTATGGAGACGATCCACGTTTACCTAAAGATATTAGCATGCGACCAAAACCTCAAACACCATATGGCGTAACAAAATTAGATGGGGAATATTATCTTCAAATGTATTTTGAACAATACGGTTTGAATACAACTTCTTTGAGATATTTTAACGTTTTCGGTCCTAGACAAGATCCTAAAAGTCAATACGCTGCTGCAATTCCTATATTTGTTTTCAAGGCTTTAAGAAATGAACCCATAATTATTTATGGAGATGGTGAACAGACAAGAGATTTTGTTTATGTAAAAGATGTTGTTCAAGCAAATGTTTTGGCAGCAACCAATGAAGATGTGATTGGTGTATTTAATGTGGCTAATGAAAATGCAATTACTATTAATGAATTAGCAAAACTGATAATTAAAACAACTAACTCTGAAAGTGAAATTAGATATGAGGAAATGCGTCCTGGAGACATCAAACATAGTTTAGCATCGATCAAAGAAACCAGAGAGAAGTTAAATTTCAATCCTTCTCATGATTTAACATCTTCACTTGAGACAACTATCCGATATTTTGAAAACTTAAAAAATTAATTATGCAGAAAAAAAATATTTTAATTGTATTTACCGGCGGCACTTTTTCTATGAAGTTAGATGAGAAAACTGGCGGGGCTATACCTTATTTTCATGGTGAAGAATTAGTTGAGATGATTCCTGAAACCAATGATTTAGCCAATATAGATATATTGAATTTTGGAAATTATCCTGGTCCCCATATGACCCCCGAATTAATGTTTGAGCTTTCAAAAGTAATTAACGAAAATATTAAGAAAAGTAATGTCGATGGAATTATTGTAACCCATGGAACTGATACATTAGAAGAAACAGCTTACCTTTTAGATTTGACGGTTAAAACAGATAAACCAATTGTTATTATTGGAGCAATGAAAACAAGCTCTGAGCCGGATTGGGATGGACCGAGAAATTTGTTGGATGCACTTCATATTTGCAATAATGAAAACAGTAAGGGAATTGGTGTGCTGGTATGCTTAAATGGAGAAATAAATGCAGCCAGTGAGGTAACTAAAACCCATACCGAAGATATCGAAACATTCCACAGTCTAGATTTTGGTGCTCTTGGCTTTGTAGAAAAAGAAAGAGTTTGGTTTAACAGATTGCCTAAAAGACTTGAAGTAATTGAAACCAATAAAATAAATTCGAATGTTGATATAATTAAGGTCTATGCAGGAATTAAAGAAAAGTTATTTATGCTTATTGCAGACACGGATATTGATGGACTTGTTGTTGAAGCACTTGGAGTTGGTAATGTGCCGCCGCCCGCTTTTGAAGGAATAAAATATGTACTAAGTAAAAATATTCCAGTAGTTTTAGTCTCTAGATGTCCTGCCGGAGAAACACTAGATACCTACAGCTATGCAGGTGCAGGTAAATGGCTTAAAGAAAGCGGAGTAATTTTTTCTGATTATCTTAATGGGCAGAAAGCAAGAATAAAACTGATGCTTGCTCTTGGAGCAAATTTAAAAGGAAAAGAGTTATCGGCATTTTTTGATAACTAGGAACTACACTTTAAAGATAATTTGTTTGAGTAATAGGAATTTGTGACAACTTTGATTTTTTTTGTCGTTAACATAAATCTATATTCCATTGTTTATAATCATAATCTACTTTTATTTTTTTGAATCATTTCAGTACGTTAATCATCTTACCTAAAATTATTATATATTTTAAAAATACTAAATAAATAAAGCGAGATTATAGAATTATGTATTTAACAAAATTATTAGTGGCTGTTTTTTTATTAAATACTTTTTTATTTGCTCAGGGATTTAAATTCATTGGAATGTCTGATAGCCGGGGCATGTATAATGGAGTTAATGATTCAGTATTATCAAAGATAGTAGACCACATAGTTGAAAATCAAAAAGATGCAAAATTTATAATCTTTGCTGGTGATATGGTTGATGGAAATAGAAAAAATCCGGATAAAACTTTTCAAGAATTACTTCACTGGAAAGATGTTATGACACCTATTTATAATAATCCAAATATGATTTGGCCAAAAATTTGGCCTGTGGTCGGTAATCATGAAATTCAGCATAGGAAAGATGAGGATAATTTCAGAAAAGCATTCCCAAATGTATTCAATAACGGACCTGATGATGAAAAGGGACTTTCGTACTCATTTGATTATGGAAACTCTCACTTTACTATTGTAAATACTGATCGCTGGTATTATGGAGATCCCAAAGATACTACTGATGATAGGCGCGATTGGCATTATATAAAACATTTAGATTGGTTGGAAAATGACTTGGCTTCAGCCAGAGAAAGAGGTGTTAATCATATTTTTATTGCTAGTCATGATATGATTTATCCCGTGGGTGGTCATTTGCACGATGGATTGCCTAACCTTGGAAGAAAATTTAATTTCCCTATGGATTCTACACAAACGTGGTATATGAATCAGCGCCAACAAGTTATTAACATTCTTGATAAATATGATGTCTCAGTTCATATTTGCGGTCACGAACATCTTTACAGCAGGCAAAAAGTTAATAATGTTTATGAGATAATAGCTGGAAGTGCCGGTGCACCGCTTTACAATTTTAACCCGGTTTACAGAGAAAATCCAGATACACATTACGTTTGGGAAGAGATGAGCTACACTAATGCAATTCCTTACTACCAAGCTTTGGATTATTATTATGGTCCGGGCGAGAATTCTCAAGCATCAAGAAATTTTGTGGGGAAAAAAGCATTTAACTATGTTGTGTTTGATGTTCAAGAGGATATGATATATGCGACTACTTACGGAGCTTATTCGGATCCGGAGGATAATACCAAAATGATTGGTGAAATAGAGATTATTGACAAGTTCGAGATAACCAAATAATGAATTTTATATCAATACTCTTAAGAAAAATTTTGAATAAATCTTAGACCATGGCTGGGATCATTTATTCTATTGCCAATTATTATTTGGCTAATTTATAATAATGGTGATTTTATACCTCTCTTAGATCACTTCACGCTTTTAATTCACGAAGGCGGGCATGGAATCTTTCGAATATTCGGAAGTTTTATTTATACCCTTGGTGGTTCTTTAATGCAGATCTTAATTGCTCTCCTTTTTATATTTTACTTTTATACTAATAACAAAAATATTGGTGTACAATTCTCGCTGGTTTTTCTTGGTGAAAATTTACTCAACATTTCAAAGTATGCTTCAGATGCTCAAGCTCAAAGACTTCCATTATTAGGCGGCAACAAGGTTTATCATGATTGGAATTTTTTACTTAGAAAAATGAATATCCTGGAATATGATTATGCAGTTGGCTACTTTTTTGTTGGATTAGCAATTATTTCATTTATTATTGCTTTGCTTATACCACTAATCTTAAGGGAAACAGAACATATTAATATCAATCTTCAATTATAAAGTTTTTTATATACAGTTTTAAAGAACAAATTGATTTTATTATCTTCATTCTTTGAAAGTGCTTTCTCAATTTTAGTTGTTTCATATCACAAATCATATTTGCCAGCACTTAGTGGTTGATTTATATTCTTTACTTTCGTAAATTATTTTTATTCTTACATTTAATATCTCTGCACTGAACAGCGATTAAATAAGTTATTCTTTATATATATAAAATAATCCTTTTCAAAATATACATTAAACTCACAGAGAGGTATAAAATGAAAAAAACATTTGTTATACTTTCACTCCTCACTCTTTCAATTTTCTTTTTTATTACTTGCAGTGATGACAAAAATTCTCCAACTGAGCCCTCGGTTGGTGATATTGCAAATCGGATCATTACATTAAGTCAAGATGCAAGTATCTGGAAATCCTCGAAACGGAAATAACATTTAAGATTGCTCGTTGCTTCCGGAATTGAGATTGTAGATTCTATGTTATCATTAATTAAACTTGACAATTCAAATAACTCACTCGGTGAAATTGGGAGTTCTTACTGATAATGGTAATCTTGCAAATGGAGATGATATAACTGGTGATAATATTTTTTCAGTGGAATTATTGAATTTTTAGAACCAAGTGAAGGCACAATTGACCTTAGGCAATGGTAATGCAAAAACAAGTGCCGGTCAAGTTCAGGTGATTCTCAAATTGCAGAGCTTACATTTACTCAGATATCTCTTCAAGTGAAGAATAAGAAATCTTCTCAACACAAGATGATGCTACAGATAAATTTGTTGAATACTTAGGTGGCAATCTTTCAAATTTAGAAACGCAGTATCCCAAACTGTGCAGTGGTTACAACAACAACCAGAAATAGCAGAGGTACTAAATAAGGGAATACTAGTATTCAAATAAAATATAAATCAGGTTTATATGGTGGAGTAATTTCCCATTTAAAGATGCAAATGGTACTGTTTTGAACACGCGGAGGAATTAGTAGCAAAGGAGGAGCGTAAAAAAACAAAAAGTATTCCTGTCGCATATCAAACTGTGGAACTAAGACAAAAACGACCATCGTTTTAACAAAAATCATTTATTCAATAGCAGATTTAGATCCAAAAGTAATTGGAAATAGAAATGTAATAATTTATGCACCATATGAAGCTGCGTTTGCTCCGTATAATGAGCGAACTACAATTAAAGAACATTTTGAATAGCACAGATTTTGAATTTTCTATTACCGAATATGTTAATCAAGACGCTACAGTATCTGCACTAAATAATTTGACTGATTATGGATTTGTTGTCCTTGCAACTCATGGTTCTTTAGGCGAAGAATTTGCTACGGGTGAAGTTGTAGATACGAATGCAAGTAATTACAAAAGTTTAAATGTGCTTAGACAAGCAGGAAGTTTATCAACATGGGATAATGTAACTATTTCAAGTGTGGGTGGCGTAGATAAAAGTGAAACTGTATATGTAATAAGACCAAAATTTATCTCCAGTTTGGCAGGTAAATTTCCAAACTCTGTAATATTAAATAACTCTTGTGAAAGCACAATGAAAGATGATCTTTATAATGCCTTTAAAGCAAAAGGGGCAAAAGCATACTATGGATATAGTAAAGTAGTAAATAGTGATTTTTGTATGACAATTGCTGATTCAGTTACTAAAAGATTGGCGAAAGATTTAAAAAATACAGGCGAAACTTACTGGGATAAATCTGACCCAAATGATCCATTTGCTCATTTTGAAATTAGGGGTGAAAACGATATTCATTATACTCTTGAATTAATTAACGGAGACTTTGAGTTTGGTAACTTAAATGGTTGGACAAAAGATGGTGATGGCAGATCAATTTACAAAACTTTCAACTCAATTGCCAACTGGTGGAAGTTATATGGGAATAATTTCAACTGGATTGGGATTTACTACAAGACTGGCAAAATATTTCAAACATTCCGAGTTGAAAATAATCAATCAACTCTTACAATTAAATGGAATTTCTTATCTGAGGAATTTTTAGAGTACATTAATTCTGATTACCAAGATTATTTTAAGGTAATTATTAAAAAGAAAGATGGTACAGAAATTGAATTATTAGACAAATCGATAGACGCCATTGCAGCTGAATTTGGTGCACAAAAGTTCACGGGTGCAGAAGGAGAGATCCCCCAGCCCGGCAATTTAATTAGCGTATCCCCTGCTATTGTATTTGATCGAGGGGGTGTTTATATGACCAACTGGCAGACATCAACTTTTGATATTTCAGCTTATAGGGATGAAATTATTACTATTATATCTACTGGCCGGAGATGTTGGGGACAGTATATATGATACAGCCATTTTGTTGGATGATATTTCTGTAAATTAACATTAGTTCAGTTTTGGTTTTATTATTTACTAAAAACGGTGCTTAGGTGTTAAAATTAGTTATTTCTTTGTTAATAATTTCATTATTTGGTTGTAATGACGGTGCAAATAAAATGAGTATAAACTATTTTGAAAATGGCAACCAAATACAAGTTGACTGTAATAATAAAGCCAAAGCTGAGATCCTTGAGCACTTATCTGAATTATTTCTTAATACTACAGATAGACTTAGAGTCCATCTTAGCCAAAATCGAATTGAGGAACTAAAAAAAACAGAAAAACTAATAGAAATTAAATTAAGATTCGGCAATAGCATTTAAATCACTTCAATATGGCGAAAAAAGAATTGATCTTATTTTACTACCACTATCAGGCGATTTTATTGGAGATGAAAATAATCCAGTAGTTACAATAATTGTTGGTAATAAAATTTACAACACTGGTCCTTATAGAAATAAAAATGGTTTTAAAACATTAAATAAAATTAAGGCCCTTATCGAAAAAGAGAAATAATAATATTTTTATTAATATTGTTTTTTTAACTTATAATTAGTGGATTTTAGATCCGTTAAATGGAATTAGTTCACTTAAAATATATTCTATTTTTAAGACCCTTTAAATTTTAGCCCAAAAACAAAATTACTTTTGATGTTTTGGGGTTATTTACTCATCAATATGGATATCTATCACTTACCAATCATATTCTCTGGTGCTAATAATTTATCCAGTTCCTCTTCAGATATAAGACCCTTTTCTAACACAAGCTCATAAACACCACGATTATTCTCTAAAGCTTCCTTTGCCAGTTTTGTACTAGTCTCATATCCTAAAACTGGATTAAGTGCTGTAATTAAGCCAATACTATTTTTTACGAGATTCGCACAATGTTCTTTATTCGCAGTTATTCCATCAATACATTTATGTTTTAAAGTTGTCATTCCATTAGATAAAATTGAAATGGATTCGAGTAAGCTTTGGACAATAACCGGCTCCATTACATTAAGTTGAAGTTGACCGGCTTCTGCACCAAGTGTTACGGTTAAATCATTGCCAATTACTTTGAATGCAATCTGATTAACAACTTCTGGAATTACTGGATTCACTTTACCTGGCATAATTGAGGAACCTGGCTGCATTGGCGGAAGGTTAATTTCATTAAGTCCGGTTCTTGGTCCAGATGAAAGTAATCTTAAGTCATTTGATATTTTAGATAGTTTTACCGCTAATCTTTTTATTGCAGATGAATAAATAACAAAAGCTCCTGTATCTTGAGTTGCTTCGACCAAATTGCTAGCCAGTACAACATCCATATCGGTTATTTCTCGTAGATATTCAACACATTTTTCACTATAACCTTTGGGGGCATTAATGCCTGTGCCAATTGCTGTTGCACCCATATTTACTTCCAGAAATAATTTTACATTTTGCTCAAGTCTCTGGATTTCTTCTTCAAGAGTAACTGCATAAGCTTCAAATTCCTGACCCAATGTCATTGGTACCGCATCTTGAAGTTGTGTTCGACCCATTTTAATTACATCACCAAATTCTACCCCCTTATTCCGGAATGATTCAATTAATTGTTTTAAAACAAAGATTAGACCATTATTTGATTTAATTAGAGCAAGCTTAACAGCAGTGGGATAAGCATCGTTTGTGGATTGTGATAAATTTACATGATTATTTGGGTGGCAATATTTATAATCTCCTTTTTCTCGATCAAGCAATTCTAATGCTCTGTTAGCAATTACTTCGTTCGCGTTCATATTGGTTGATGTTCCGGCTCCTCCCTGAATCATATCAACTACAAAATTAGTATGAAGTTTACCATTAATTATTTCGTTACATGCTTCAATAATTGCATCAGCTACCGGTTTAGATAAAAGTCCTAAGTCATAATTAGTTTTAGCAGCGGCCATTTTAACAATACCTAATGCGGCTACTAAGTGTGGGAAAGTATTTATAGGCTGACCACTAATATTAAAGTTCTCAAGTGCTCTTAAAGTCTGAACTCCAAAATATCTGCCGGCAGGAACACTTCTATCACCCAATAGATCATGTTCAACTCGAGTTCTTCCAGAATCGTATTGTGCATCAATATTTGTTGTTCTTGTATTTGTACGTTTTAATCGTCTCGAAATTACTTCAGATATTTTCGAATACAATTTTATCGCCATAGAGCCATTGTCTTTTAACGTTTCTTTAAGATCACCGCATTTTACTGAAACAACCTTAGTATCCAATAAAGTTCTTGCCGAAGTTGAATGGGGTGAATCATCAATTAACGAACCCTCTGCAAGGAAATCATATTTTGAAAAGAAAGAGAGTCTCACTTCTTGACCAAATGGTGTTCTCTTAAATAATTCAACTTCCCCTTCGTAAATCATATAAATATATTTTCTCGGAGTATTTTCACTAAATAGAAGAGTTTCTTTCTTCACCTCATTAAAATTCATTTGTTTTGAAACAACTTCAAGCTCTTCTTCGTCAAAATCAGTAAATAGTTCAACTTTTTTTAGGAAATCCTTAATTAATGCGCTATTCATATTGTATTCTCCAAAAAAATATTTTTTATTGTGTAACAATTTAAAGGTAAGTTTCGTCTTTAACCATAGAAAACAATGATGACTGATACAAAATACAACTTTTTAGTACAGCAATACAAACACAGAATTTATAGTTATTCGATGTATTTATTAAAAAACAGAATGGATGCTGACGATATTACACAAGAAGTGTTAATAAGGATCTGGAAAAATATTGGCCGTTTTAATATCCTAGCTGCAAAAACATGGATTATGAAAACTACACACAATTTGTGTATTGATTACTTAAGAAAAAGAAGTGTTGATTTGGCAAAAAATCCTTATTCTGTTGAAGATATAAGCGATTTTATTGAAAATAAAGAAGAACAAAATCCAATGGTAAAGGTTGAAAGCAAACTGACTGATGACAAAATTAAAGAAGCAATAAAATTATTGCCAGAGAACCAACGAAGTATTTTCGTATTATACGAAATTCAAGGAATGAAATATAAAGAGATAAGTAAAATATTAGAAATACCAATAAATAGTGTTAAAGTCTACTTGATGAGAGCAAGAAAACAATTACAAATTAAATTAAGCGAAATTAAACTTCAAGAGGCAGTTTAAGTGGAAGAGAAATTATTAAATAGAATTATTTTGGTTGCTTACAATGATGCGACTCTCTTGGAAAAATTTAGAATTTACCGATTAGCTTCAAAAGATATAAAAGTTAAATCAGTTTTGGATGAATATAAGAAAGTCGCAAAACAGACTCATAAAGTTGTGCTCGATTATTGTCCTGATGAGCTAGTAAAAGATGCGTCTAAAATAACAAAGATTAAATCTGATTCAGACAAATCATTGTTTTTTGATCTTTTTTCATTCATTTTTCAGAAGCCAGCAATTTCGGCAGCAATTTTAAGTGTGTTTATTTTAGCACTGGTATCAACTTTTATTATTCAGCGTCCCGAGATCCATCAGCAATACACACAACAAGAAATTGAGGTGGCTGATAAACAGGTTAAGCAATCTTTAGCAATTATAACCGGGGTTTTTAAGAAAACTTCAACAACTGTTGAAGAAGATGTGCTTACAGAACGAGTAAGCCGACCAATAGTAGAGAGTTTTAATTTAGTAAATGATTATTTACAAGGAGAAAATAAAAATGAAAAACTTAATTAACATATTCGTATTGTTATTTTTTGTATCTGCAGCCAATTTAATGGCGCAAGAAGAAGATTATTCAAAATATCCTGGATTTGCAAATTTTGGGGATCTTGCAGCTTTAGAAGATGGAGAGATGGTAACCGAAATTTTGATTGAAGAAAAATTATTGAGAATGGTTTCTAAATTTACCAAGGATGATATTGAACTTTCTGATTTAATTGGTGGATTAAAGCTTATTAAAGTAAATACTTTTGAAGTTACGCCAAGTAATGCAGATCAATTAATGGCAAAAGCAAAGTCGATTGATACCGATTTAATGAGAAAAAAATGGGATAGAATTGTAAAAACTAAGTCGAAAGGTGAAATTGCCAATGTCTATATAAAAACTGTTGGTGATGAAGAATTTGTAGGTTTAACAGTTGTTGCAATTGATGAAGGTGGAGAAGCAGCATTTGTAAATATTGTGGGTAATATAAATATGGATGCTTTAGGTAAATTGGGTCAAAAATTTGATATCCCTGGATTAGATGATATTAAAAAATAATGAGTTTCTTTTGCAAAGTTTGTTATTACAGACTTTGTTCTGAATGGAGAAACAAATGTAATATAATCCTATGAGGATAAGATGAAGTCAAAAAAAATAAAATTATTTTCAATCGGTCTTTTGATAATTTTTATTAGTACAAGCTGTATTGGTGTTAACCGAGAATTTAAAAATATAAGATCTCAGATCTTAGATAATTTAGATGATGATTTTGATAGACAAATTGAGTTTTCAGTCGGACCGGTGGGATTTTTCGTAGCTAGTCAATTTGTGAAATTTGCCGATACTGAAGAAAATATTGATGAGATTCTATCTAAAGTTAAAAATATTCATGTGGGAATTTATGATAGACTCAGCAATTTTTCAAAGCCCTCACTCTCATTGCTAAAAAATATCACAAACTCCATTGTTGATGAAAATTGGAAATCTCTAGTAAAATCAATCGATGGAAACGAGATGGTGGGCGTATTTGTTAAAGATATTAATCCTGATGAAATAGAAGAACTCTTTGTAGTTACATTAACTAATGAGGAACTTGTCTTGGTTAAATTACAAGGAAAACTTGGATCTATTATTGAGGTTATTATTAGGGATCACGGACATAATTTGAGAATTGCTGATCATAGTTAGAAGAGTTTAACTAAATAAAGCAAAACAAAGAAGCCCAATTTTAAATAAATTGGGCTTCTTGTTATTATCTGAATTCTTGCCGTTATTTCAACAATATCATCTTGTTGGTCTTTGTAAAATTTCCAGACGTTAAAGAGTAAAAATATAGCCCGGATGGAAGATCAACTGCGTTCAAGTTTATGCTGTATCTTCCAGCTGATTGAGATTTATTAACCAATATTTTTACCTCTTCACCAATTGCATTGTAAACTGAAAGTTTTGTAAATCCTGACTTCTCTATTGTGTAATTTATTGTTGTTGAAGGATTAAAGGGATTTGGATGATTTTGTTTTAATGAATAGTAATTTTGTAGTCCTATTCCATCTTTTTCAATATTAGTTGTGCCCTCAACTATTCCGGCTGAGATTAGTGAAAAGTGTTGTGCATAAATAATAAAATTATTTGCGGCTATTTCTTTTCTAATTGCATTTTGATCAATTCCGTCTCCATTAACATAAAAAACTTGAATATCGTTTGGATCTTTTATTTGCAATATATTTAAGAAATACGAAATTTTATCCAAATTTAGTTTAATAAAAGCTTCTTGATTTTGTTCAAACCAATAATACAAATCTGGATTATAACCAGAATTTTCACCGGTAATTTCAATATAGAGTGAAAATAATCTAAAAACACCTTCAGGTTGTTCTAAAACTCCAAAATCACACCAAAAATCGCCCATATTTATCTTAAGATCAATATTTTCAGTTAAGGATCCGGCTGGTATTCCGAACTCTGCACCAACAAAAATATTATATAAAAATTGAGCTGAAGAATATTCTGCCGGCAAATTTACCGATTGGAACGTAAAACTCTCACCTTCTTGCATTGTACCGCTCATTATTTCAAAACTATCACTATTATCACAATTATCAATAGTAACTCGATAATTTATTGTAAATGGTTGTGCGGCTAATGTTAAAAAACTTAACAGCAGAGTTATGATGATATTTTTCATTATTATTCCTTTTGTTATCGGGAAATTTTTAAGATGCTCAAAATAAAATAATTATCGATGAAAAAGGATTTTTATTGAGGTGATTAAAAATAGATATTTTAAACATTGTGAAAAAAAGCCCAACTTTGTTTGTCAAATGTTGACTAATAAAGTTGGGCATTGAAAGTTTGATAACTAATGATTACTATTTCATAAGAATCATTTTGTTTGTTTGTGTAAAATTACCCGAAGTTAGTGAGTAGAAATACAATCCGGATGGAAGATCTGAAGCATTGAAATTAATACTATAATTACCAGCCGATTGATTTTCATTTACTAGAGTTTTCACTTCTTCACCAATACTATTGTAAATAGATAATTTGGTAAGTCCTGCATTTGGTAAAGTATAATTAATCCTAGTTGCAGGATTGAATGGATTAGGATAATTCTGAGCTAACCCATATTCATCTGGAGCAACAGATATGCTATTTACATTGGTTGGGTCATCAATCTTAAAACCAACACCAATAGTTGAAAAATGCTGCGAATAAATTGATAAGAATTCTTCTTCAACAACTTTTCTAATTCCACCAAAATCAGGTTCAGACGCTGGATTCATAAAAAATGGTGTGAAATCTTCAATTGAAAAAGAAATGTAATTTAAGAACCCCAATAACTTATCCAATGGAAGTCTTAAATATGACTCTTTTCCGTTTTCAAGATAGTAGTATTCATTTGCCCCGTGAACACCTGAAATTTCACCAGTTACTGTGATTTTAAGATACAATAATTGCAAAAAATCCTGCTCACTTGTAAAATTTGATAAATCAAGATCGCATAACCCGGCAAGCATAATATCACAATGAATATTCTCATTTAAACTTGCTTCTGGAAATCCTAATTCTCCGCCGACCATAAGATTATAGAAAAATTGAGCATCGGAGTTAGCATTTGGGAATGTATAGTCCTCAAAAATTAGATTATCACCTTCGAGCATCTCTCCGCTAAATAGTACTAAGTTTTCATTGTCGCCACATCCTTCTACCATGAAGGTATAAGAGATTGTGTTCGATTGTGCAAAGATATTACCTGCAATTAAAAAACTTAAAATGATTGTGAGTATTTTGTATTTCATTGTTTTTCCCTCCTAAATGAAAAATTTTCTATTGTTAAAAAGAAGCAAATAGAAAATAATGATGTGATTTAAAGCAAATGATACTTAAGCCGATTGGAGAAAAAGAAGAATTAAGCTTCGTTATGTACAAAGGATTTTATCGAATAAATAAATGCTAAGAAATTATAATTAATTTCACTAACATTTTTAAGTTTCATACATCTAATACAATAAGAAATGAAATTTATCGTTTACAAAAGTAAAAGGTATTAGATGAAAAAGTATATTTTCTATTTAATGTTGTTTCCATTACTGATTCATTTATCTGCAAAAGAAAAGTCTCCTCCCCCACAAGTAAGAGCATACAGAGCAACGGAATCAATTAAAATAGATGGTGTACTTACTGAATCTGTGTATAAGAATGATCCAGTAAAAGATTTTACACAAAAAATACCTGATGAAGGAAAACCAGCAACAGAACCTTCTGAAGTATGGGTAATTTATGATAATGATAATCTTTATTTTGGAGCTAATTTTTTAGATTCAAATCCTGAAACAATTGACCAAAACTTAATGCGCAGAGATAATATCATTAGTTCTGACTGGCTTTGGATTTACATGGATCCTTATAATGATGATAGAACTGGTTACTTTTTCGCTGTAAATGCTGGTGGCTCTATTGCAGATGGAACCCTTTACAATGATGGTTGGATGAATGATTCCTGGGATGGAATATGGGAATCTAAATCCAAAATAAATAATGATGGTTGGTCTGTTGAAATTAAAATCCCATTTTCTCAACTTAGATTTCATGAGTCAGAAAATATGGTTTGGGGAATTAATATTAATAGAGATATTAAACGAAATGCTGAAAATTCATTTTTTGTAATGATTCCAAGCACAGAAAGCGGTTTTGTTTCCCGCTTTGCAGATTTAGTAGGACTAGATGGAATCAAGTCTAAACAAAGATTTGAAGTATTGCCATATTTTGTACAAAAGGCACAGTATCTTATACATGATTCAGGAGATCCATTTTATAAGGGCAACCAATATAAAACATCAATTGGGGCTGATTTAAAAATTGGTTTAGGCAGCAGTTTTAATATTGCTGCAACTGTTAATCCAGATTTCGGCCAAGTTGAAGTTGATCCAGCTGTTGTTAACCTATCTGCATTTGAAACTTATTTTGACGAGAAAAGACCATTTTTTATTGAAGGACAGCATTTATTTAATTTTGGTCAAGGCGGCGCAAATAGTAATTGGGGTTTTAATTTTGGTAATCCAGAATTATTCTATTCAAGAAGAGTCGGTCGCTCGCCAAACGGCAATGTTCCCGATAATGATTTTGTTGATTATCCAAGAGAGACAAGAATTTTAGGTGCTGCAAAACTAACTGGCAAGATTGATGATACATGGTCAATTGGGAGTTTAAGTGCGGTAACCGAAAGAATATATGCTACTACTTCAATAAATGGATTAAAGTCAGATCATGAAATTGAGCCATTTAGTCATTATGGAGTAATTAGGTCTCAAAAAGAATTTAATGATAGCAGACAATCCCTTGGTTTTATATTTACTTCTACAAATAGAGATTTGCAGACTGAAGATCTGACAAATAATCTTGCAAAAAATGCTTTCACCTATGGTGTTGATGGTTGGACATTTTTAGATAGCGCAAAAAAATACGTTCTTACTGGCTATTTTGCTGGATCAAATATTAGAGGTTCAAAAGAAGCTTTACAAAACATTCAAGAAAAACCTTACAGATATTTTCAAAGGCCAGACGCAACATATATGAAAATGGATTCAAATAGAACTTCCTTGGGTGGCTATTATACACGATTGATGCTAAACAAGCAGGAAGGAAATTTCTATTTTAACACAGCTATTGGTGCCGTTTCTCCTGGATTTGAAAATAGCGACTTAGGATTTCAATGGATGGCAGATAAAATTAATGGCCACGCAGTTTTGGGTTATAGATGGTATGAACCAGATAGTCTTTTCAGACGAAAGTTCATTTATCTTTCACATTTTGAAAGTTTCGATTTTGAGGGTAATAGCATAAATAATGGTCTCTGGATGAGAGGTTATTTACAATTCCTTAACTACTATGGTTTAGGATTTAACGCCAGCTTCAACTTTGAAGATTATAATAATACTCTTACTAGGGGAGGACCTTTAGTAAAGGATCCAAAAGAATATTATTTGGGTTTATCATTTGAAACTGATAATAGAAAAGATATTGTATTTGTATTTGATGTTGGACATGAAAACAATGACTTAAAGGAAAAATATCTTAATTTAACAGGATCTGTAGAATGGAAACCAAGTTCGCAAATTACTATATCGGTTGGTCCTGAATATACAAAGCGAAATAGCAAGCGCCAATGGGTTGGCAGATTTGAAGATTCATTTGCTTCAGACACATATAATTCAAGATATGTATTTGGTAATATAGATCAGGAAACTATTTCTGCCAACATACGGCTTAACTGGACTATAACACCGAAAATGAGTTTACAATTATTCATGCAGCCATTAATTTCTGTTGGAAATTATTCTAACTTCAAAGAGTTAGCTCGTCCATCCTCAATGGATTTTAACAACTATAATGAAATTGGAATAGTAGGTTATAATTCTGTAGATGAAGAATATATAATTGATCCAGATGAAAATGGACCCGCAGATGAATTTAGATTTGAGAACCCTGACTTTAATTTTAAATCCTTAAGGGGCACTTTAGTTTATCGGTGGGAAATTTTACCGGGTTCAATTTTTTACTTGGTTTGGTCGCATGATAGGCAAAACATTGATAATGCGGGAGATTTAGAATTTGGCAGAGATTTTAATAGTCTAATGCGTGCTGAGACCAATAATATTTTTCTGGCAAAGTTTTCATACTGGGTGAATTTGTAAATAATCAACATGCCACTAACTGGCAAATTGCCTAACCCAATACTCAGGATTCAATTCTTCTCCAGTAGAGGATTTAATCAGCATATCCCACTTAAATAACGCACCATAAGAGAAAAATAAATTTATTAAGTATTCCCCAACCTCCTTTTTACCAATAAAAGATATTTTTTCATCAGAATTGTCTTTCAATAATTTTTTCTTTTATATAAAAATAAAGTTGAGATGCCAACAAGTTCTCCCATCATATAGTTTTGGTAGTATACAGGATAAAGGGCAATATGTATCTTTAGCTGCCCAGTCCGGTTTATTTCGATTCCTTCCGGCTTTTTCGAATCCTTGATATTTTTCAACTAATTCCCACCAAAGACTATTTAAATCTTTATCGGGATTTTCAAACATAGCTTTTTCAAATCTATAGATTACCTGAACCCAACGGGAGAATATTATTTGCTCCAGTTGAAGAGTCTTATAACTTTCTTCTTCAATTCTTCTTTTTTCATCTTCACTTATATTTAACATTCCTTGCAACCAATTAGGGTTTGATGCGAATCTACCGAATAGCATTGCTATAGCTTCGGTAGTAAATATGTGTGCATGTTCTCTCAAAGCCCAAGGCAATTTGGCGCTAACGTATTTATCATAAACAGCATGACCAAACTCGTGGAGCATTGTGCCCATCCATTTGTAGTTGGGTTTAATATTACACAATACCCTAACGTCTCCTTCTCGATCAATTTGAGTACAGTATGCATGCTGGTATTTGCCTTGCTTTTCATAAAGGTCGCTATTTGCCAACATATCTTTAATGTCTAAGCCAATACCCATGAAATATTCATCAGTTAGTTTTTCGATATTTTCATTTTCAAAATATTTATCCAAGTTCAAATTATAAATACTTGGCCCCTGCTGAAAAAATTTATCTTGATAATGCCACGGCATTAATTTTTCTTTTTCAACATTATAATATTTTGATAAATATTCATCAATTTCCTTTTTAATTTCAAAAAATTTATCACTTGTTAATTCATCTAGTTTATTAAAAAGGTCATCTAAAAATTCCGGATCAAGTTCACTTAAAGTTAAGCTCATCTCATGATAATTTTTATACCCTAAATTAGTGGCTGCTTTATTTCTAAATTTAACTAATCTTACTACGTCATCACTTACTATTTTTCCTATTTGCTTGCTGGCTTTCCAGGTTCTTTCCAGTTCGATAGAATCTTTTGAAGTTTCAAGGATTTTGTCAATTTCATTATCCGTTAATTTGTTACCGTTTATCTCAGCTCGGTAAGTTGAAAAGGTCTGTTCAATTTTATTGGATAATTTTATGGTTCTTTCTAATAAATCTTCATCAATTTGATATTCTGAATAGGCATTGAATAAAACTTCAACTTCTCTTTTGTTCACCGGATCCGTTAATGCCGTGGATTCTTTCAACTTCTTTAGTATTTCAAAATCCTCTTTGTTAGAAAATATCTTTTTTAACTTAAGTTCAAGCTCAGCGGTTTTTGTATAGTCTTCTTGCTTACCAGAAATAGTTGCATTAAAGTTTGAGAGACTTAACTCTCTACTTAACTCAATTACTTTACTTTCAAAAGATTGTATAAATTCTAAAAATTCTTTTTCCAAAACAAAACCTTCTTAAAATTAATTTGAGATTGCTTTATAACTCCATCTGTACATACTATTTTTATAAACTGCTTGCAATGCTGGAATTCTAAAAGTTAAACTTTAAGATTCCGCTCCATTTGCTTTGGGCAAGTATTTCGCTAAAATAACGCAAAAATCGGAATGATAAAAATTTAGATAAGTATTTAAAAATATTTTAATTAAACAGTTCCTCATCACGCATTAGCAACAAAATTGCTGCTTGAGGAACTATTACCAATTTCTGTTTATCAAGTTCAATTTCAATTGCATCTTTACGTAAAAATATTGCAAAATCGCCTTCCTTTGCCTGCAATGGAATATATTTTGTATCTTTACTTTCTTTCCAAGGTTCATCTTCATCTACTGGAGAAGCAACCGGATAACCTGGACCAACTTTAATTATATATCCACCTTGAACTTTTTCTTTTTCTTTTACTCCGGGAGGTAAATATAATCCGCTATTGGTTTTTTCTAAATCTTCCTCCGGCTTTATTAAAACCCGGTCACCTACAATTATAATTTTAGCAGTATTAATCATATAACAATTATTTTTTAAATATACTCTTGAAAAATAGCAAAACAATTTTGTTTAAGGAACTAATGGGAAATTAAACTTTCCATTTTTTAAATATCTTTAAATTTTGGTAAACAGCTTGTTCATAAAAATGTAAAAGGATACATAATTGTCATTAATAAAGAAAATTTATATTATTATACATCTTATCTTTTTAGTTACGTCAAACATATATTAAAATTTTATGATGAAGAAGGCTTTATTTATTTCAATAGGTATTTTTTTTGTTGCACTTGGTGTAATTGGCATTTTTCTGCCTATTATGCCAACAACCATTTTCTTAATCCTAGCCTCCTACTTTTTTATGAAAAGCTCTCCCGAGTTAAATGCAAAATTATTAAATAATAAATATTTAGGTCCATATTTAAAAAACTACCTTGAAAAAAGAGGAATGCCGCTCAAATCAAAGATAAGTTCAATTTGCCTATTATGGACTTCAATTTTGATATCAAGTTATTTTCTTACTGAAAATTTGACTGTAAGAATAATACTACTTTTTGTTGCCGTTGGAGTAACAATTCATATTGCCACAATTAAAAATCTGAAGCCTCAATCTATTAGAAATCAATAATTTTTGTTAGACTTTTTAATTACTTATTTTTCCAATCCGGTGTTATTCTGGCATTATTATTTTAAATTAGGTTTATAAAGATGAAACAAAAATGGAATGACAGATACAGTTCTGATGAATACTATTTCGGTAAAGAGCCAAATGATTTCTTTAAAGAAGAAATTAAAAAAATAAATCCCGGGAATGCTTTATTCATTGGCGATGGCGAGGGAAGAAATTCTGTTTACGCTGCAAAGCTGGGTTGGCGTGTAGATTGTATAGACATTAGTAACATTGGAAAGAATAAAGCTGAAAAATTAGCGGAAGAAAACAATGTTATAATTAATTATATAGTTTCAGATGCTCTTGAGTTTAATTATCCTAAAGAAAATTATGATTTAATTGCAGTTATATACTTTCACGTTGATGAAGATTTAAGAGAACAAATTCATAAATATATTTATGATTCATTGAAACAGAATGGTAAAGTAATTTTTTTAGTTTATGAAAAAGAACATTTCAATTTAAATGCTAACGGACCTTCCTCACTTAATCTACTTTATTCTTTAGATAATTTTGCTGAAGATTTTATTGATATGGAATTTGAAATTTTAACTAAAGAAAATATTTCACGAATAAAGAAAGGACTTAAGCAGGAGCAGACAATTATTAAATTTGTTGGAAAGAAAATCTTGTAATTACTAGTTTTCTAAGGAAATGTTATTATATCTGCAGATGTTGACAATTATTTTTTAAACTCAAATCATTTTTACATTTCTTATATTTAAAGATCAATTTGCATTTAAGAGGAAACCCGATGCACGCCGAATTAATCAACGAAAATTTTTCAATCTACAAATTTAGAATTATAGATTTCTTAAAAGAGCTTCACCAATTTACTATTGATGTCGGTAATCCTGAATTTCAAAAAGTAATAAGTGATGCTCGTTCTAACATTAACGAGCCCTTTCTATTTGTAGTTGTTGGAGAAGTTAAAGCCGGCAAAAGCAGTTTCATCAATGCACTTCTTAAAGAAGATATTTGTAAAGTTGATGCAGCACCTTGCACAGATGTAGTACAAAAACTAGAATACTCTCAAACAAAAAATGAAACTTCCCTTAGCGAATTTTATAAACGCATTGGTGTTCCTGCAGAAATATTGAAATCAATTGCTATTGTTGATACACCCGGAACAAATACTATTATTAAGCATCATCAAGAGATAACCCAAAAGTTTGTTCCCAATAGTGATTTAGTTCTATTTATATTCCCTGCAAAAAATCCACACACACAATCAGCTTGGGACTTACTTGACTACGTCAGTGATGAATGGAAGAAGAAAGTTGTTTTTATTTTGCAGCAAGCCGATCTTGCAAGACCGGATGAACTTGAGACGAATATTAAAAAAGTTAAAGAATATGCTATAAAAAGAGGAATTGACTCTCCAATAGTTTTTTCAACCTCTGCAATTTTAGAATTAGAGGAAAAAGAAAACAGCGGTTTTGATGATGTAAGAAATTTTATTCACAATACAATTACCGGTGGCAAGCATCTTAAATTAAAATTGGAATCAATATTAGATACTGCCAATCAAGTAATTAATAAATCAGGAGAAAGTTTAAAACAGCTAAAAGCAACGCTCGATAAGGATTTGGCATTTGCTTTAAAAATTAAACTGCGTTTGGAAACCGGAGAAAAACAATCAACATATGAAATAAAATCTTTAGTTGAAAGACTTGTCTCAAATTATGACAAAGTCTCTTATGAAGTAAAAGATGAGTTCGAAGAAGGACTTTCAATTGCCTCATTATTCAAAAGAACCTTTGGCGCAATTTTCAATAAAGATAGTTCAATAAAAAAATGGATAGAAGAACTTCAAAAAAGGTTTGAGAGCAAACTAAAATCATCGTTTGAAGAAATTGCTGATGATGGAGCAAAACATTTTTTAAACGGAATAAGACAACTACTGCAGACATTAATTGATGAACTCGATATTAAAGAACAACAAAAAATCAAGAAAGATGAACTGTACATTAAGATAGGAGAGGAACGGATTCAGGTAATTCAGGATGTTAAATCAAAGATCACTGATCTATTAGCAAATGATTCTTTCACAACCTTTTTAAATTCTAATCCATCTTCTCTTGCACCTACTGCCATGGGTGGTGGTTTGTTGGCAATTATTGGAGCTATAATTTTATCAACGACACAAATTGCTTTTTTAGATATTACAGGCGGCATTTTAACCGGAGCTGGATTGTTAATTGCAGGCGGAGTTCTACTTTTTAAAAAATCTAAAATAATAAAACAGTTCAAAGTAGGATTAGATTCAGGCAAAGAAAAGTTTGAGCGTGAGCTAACCAAAAAACTTAATAATAAATTAAGTCTGATTTACGAGGATATAAATCGGAGCTTTATTCCTTTTTATGAATATACAGAAACCGAAAAAAATAGATTGATGCCATTGATAGAAAATTTAGAACTTGTTAAAGACAAATTTCTAAAACTAAAAAATGAAATAGAATCTACTTTTTAATTTGTTATGAAAAAATTAGACTTTAATCCCGCAAAATCTAAAGATGATTTTCGAAAAAATTATAAGCTTCATGATTTAGCAGAATATCACGGAAAAAACCTATTAACACAATGGGGAATTGAATTTATTGATTTTGGAAATGACCGACGTTATGAAAAAGTTTGGGAAAAAGGGAAAGACAAACCGGATGTTATAGTTGAAGTTAACGAACAAAAATTTTTAGTTGACTGGAAAGGCAAATCTAAAGAAGCCTTTTGGGTAAATAAAAGAGCAATTGATTCTTATATAAATTGGAGCAAAAAACTAAATATGCAAATGTTTGTCTGCTTTTTCTTATTCGATAAAAACCATCATCTAAAAGATAGAAGATTTGTTCTGTTATCTAAACATAAATTCGAAGTTGTAAATAATAAAGCTTGGGATAAAAATGAAGTTGTAAAATTTGATGATGATCTTCCAAAGTTTACTAAGGCTAATTTAACAGAACTTATTAATAGTAGTAACCAATTGTAAAATAAAACATAAATGGTCCTCGACTTAAAATTCTTTTTGGTGATGTATCTTTTAGGTATAAACTTCTGCCTACCATAAAATCAGCAGGACCTATCGGCGTATCAAATGAAACAGTTAACCCAATACCATGCCTTAAGTCATCCAATCTTATTTTTTCTTGATTTATCCATGAAGAGCCAATATCGTATCTTAATTTAATATAAGTATCAAAATAGATTTTAAATGGTAACTTATATCTATACTGAAGCGATGAAATAAATATCTGTCTACCTCTAAATTCATAGTCTCTGTAGCCGGTAAATATTGACTGTCCGCCAAAATTAAATTGCTGACTTAAAGGTAATGTTTCATCTGCAAAGCCAAATATAATTCTTGGCTTTATTGTATGTGATTGATTTATAGTTAAGAAACTAGAATAGTCAAAACTGAATCGAGCAAAACTGACATTACCACCCAAAAACTTTTGTGCTGTTTCGTAAAAGGTATTTAGATAAATTCCACTTGTTGGGAAAGGGTATTTATTCTGTGAATCAATTTGTAGCCTGAAACGCAAACTAGAAATATCAAGCTTATACTCATTTTCTTCTTGAAATGAAAAAATATTATCAATCTCATTTCGTTCATATTTTAATTCAGCAGTTAAGGTTCCTAATTTTTTGTAAAGTGCACCAATACCAATAAATCCGCCGTAGAATCTTTGCCTATATTCAGCAAACCTTGATCTGGAGAATCTATCTTCTTCGTCAGAATCATCATCTTTATATTGGTTTACATCGTTGAATTTGTAAAAAGCTTGTGCTTTATAAGTAAGGTAAGTATCAAAAATCCTATTGGTTTTGTGTTCAAGAACATAAGAGATATTTCTTGTCCCACCGCTAAATGAGAATCCAAGTTCCGAGCCAGTTCCAAATAGGTTTTCGTTCCTTAAATCAACCGCGACTTGCGTAAAATTTTCATTATCAATACGCAATCCAACACGCAAAACATTTGGTAGCTTTTCATCCAAACTGAGTTTTAACTTATTTTTAAGTGAGTCTTCAGTCTGAAATTTTACAACTATGTTGTCAAAAAGATCGGTTGCCGATAAGTTTTGAAGATCTTCATCAAATTCAGTTTTTAGCAAGTAGTTATCAGATATATTTGGGAACTCTCTACTGATTATTGAAGATAACGTATTTTCATTTCCCTCAATTACAAGGTCTGATATTTCACCTTCGTTGATCGAAATTTTTAATATTTTATTATCTTCATCAAAAATAATTTGATCGACTGTTGCAAACATAAAATCATGGTCTCTATAATATCTTAATAATGATAAAATAGAATTAAGAATATTTTCAGAATTATATGGTTTATTTAAAATACCGTCAAAATACACTAAAACTGAGTCTAGAGGGAAAAGTGAAACCCCGGTGAGATTTAACGAATTAACTGGACTATTTAGTTCGTAATTTATTTTGATTGTCGATGTAGAATCAAGATATATCGAAGCGGAAATATCACTATAAATTCCTTCTTCATAAAAACTATAAAGATAGTAAAGTAATTCTGATTTTTTGATTACTGATTGATTTGCAAAAAATTCAGCAAGTCTTTTTTCTAATATGTTCGGATTGGAACTAAATTGTATGTTATTATATAATATATCTTCATTTTCAAGATTCTTTAAAAACTGTTTTTTTAATTCTGAGTTTACTTTTTGTAATTTTGATATAGAGCTGTTATAACCTAATAATACAACATCATCGAGGTTTTTGAAATTATCATTCTTCCTTTTTTTTAAGTCTTGAGTAATTAATATATCCGCTTTACTTTTATTCTCTTCCCAAAGTTTTCGAGATGGAATTGTTACAAGCTGATCTGCAATTTGCCACGGATAAATTAGTTCCTCTTCAGACCTTAAACCGCTTGTTGCATCTGATGCTATAATATAATCCGGATTTAATTCTTCAGCCGTTTTTATTGGTAAATTATCGACTAGCCCGCCATCAACCAGAAGCATAGAATCAATTTTAATTGGCGGAAGTAAAAAAGAAACATTAGAACTCGCTCTCATTGCTTCGCTTAATGCACCATCCTTTATAACCATTCTATTTCCGGAAACAAGTTCAGTAGCTACGGCTCGGTACTTATAAAGAAAGTCATCAAAATTATTGTACTTATTTATTGGAGCATTCATTGTAATGCTGGTTAATAAATTTGATATTTTCTTTCCGGTGTTTAGTGATTGTGGAAAAACGGGATTTAATCCATCTAAACGAATTGTGATTAAACCTTTATCCTCAGTAATTTTTTGATCAACAAAAAGATCGGTTCGATCTGCTCCTGTTACAAAGAATAGTTCTTCCCAATTTATTTTTGTAATTAAAGAATCTAAATCTTCTAATTTATATCCAGCGGAATAAAGTCCCCCAACGACACTTCCCATACTGGTGCCAATAATATAATCAACTGGGATTTTCAATTCTTCAATTGCTTTTAATACACCAATATGAGAAATAGCTCTAGAACCGCCGCCGCTTAGTGCTAAACTAACAATTGGTTTTTCTTTGGGAACTTTTTTTATTAGTCCAAATGGAAGAGATTTTTCTCTGAGGGAAAGTTTTAAGTTTATTGTCTCTTGACTAAAAGCAATTATTGGAATAAAGACAAATAATATTATTAAAAGATTTTTCTGGATTTTCATTTTAATCTTTCGAATTTGCTAGATTCGTGTCTAAACTATAGGTGAGTCGAACAACACCATTTGAATATTTTTTTGTGTCAGTTAAATTTAATAATTTTTGCGCTGGATTGAATTCAAACAAATCAATTCCGCCATTTATAATGATGGGCATTACAAAAATAATTAACTGATCTATTAAATTATTATCCAAGAACCAAGTATTAGTTTTTCCACCGCCAATAAGCCAAATATCTTTGCCTTCCCCTTTTTTAAGTAAATTAACAAATTCTATGTGATTTTTATCTATAAACTCAACATATTTAGCACTGACTAGTTTGTTCTTGGAGGTAAGTACAAAGTTTTTTTTATCTGCGTAAGGGAATTCAATTCCCATACTTAAAATTTTTTGATATGTTGAATACCCCTGAATGGTTGTATCAACTGAATGATAAAATTCAGAATATCCAAAATCATTCTTATTGGGATTAGGAATGGAGTTAAGCCATTCAACATCACCATTAGCTTTAGCTATTTTACCATTTAAGCTGATTGCAATGTATAGCTTAATCTTTCTCATTATATTATTACTACTAAGCTTCTCTAATTAAAGTTCTACTTTCTTTTTTTTGAAGATTGCTTTTGTACTTTTTGCTGCTTTTCAGCAGCTTCCATCATTCTTTGCATAAATCCTGTTTTCTTTTTAGGATTTTTAACAGGAACTAACTCATCGCCTTGTTGATGATTTATAATGTATTGCTGACCGATTGAAAGTAAATTGAACATAAAGTAATAAAGATTTAATCCTGATGAAAAACTCATAAATAAGAATGTCATCATGAATGGCATAATGTAAACCATTGCTTTTTGGTTAGGATCTTTAACGGTCATTTTCTGTTGAAAGAACATTGTAATTCCAAGCAAAGGCGCCAAACCGGTTATTGCACTAATACCAAATAATGGTAATGTAAATGGAAGATGATAAATCACATCTGGCGCAGCTAAATTTGTAATCCAGAACATAAAGGGTTCGTTTCTTATTTCAATTGCAACATTGAAAAAAGTAAACAAAGCAAAAAGAATAGGCATTTGTAATAACATCGGGAGACATCCACCGGCAGGATTTACTCCATATGTGGAATATAACTTCATTGTTTCTTTCTGAATTTTTTGCTGATCCCCTTTAAACTTCTCTTTAAGCTCAGCTATCTTGGGCTGAAGTTGTGACATTCTCTTCATTGACTTATAGCTTTGCTTGGTAAGCGGATATAAAGCAAACTTAAGAATGATTGAAAAAACAATAATTACCCAACCGTAATTAGGAATAAACTCATGTAAAAAAGTAAATAATGGAAGTAAGAGATATTCGGAAATTGGTCTTGTAATAAATGTTAATCCCAAAAAACTACCAAACTCGAAAATTGCCTCATAGTTATTCCCATTATCTTTTAGCACATCATATTCGAGCGGACCAATAAACAATCTAAAACTATCTTTTTGGTAATTCTGATTATTAAAAGGGATTCTTAAACTCGCGCTATAAACTTCCCTTGTACCATAAGGACCAACAAAATGATCACCTTTAAAATCTGCACCTCCTTCCTGACTTGGATTCTCGGGAGCTATTATAACAGTAAAATATTTATTTCTAACTCCAATCCAGTCAATTTTTCCATTCATTACTTTTTCAACAGTTTCACCTTCAGAACTTGCATCAATCACAATTTTTTCATCACCGGAATATGCCGCAGCATTAGAGTAATTTGCTTCATCTACTGAATTCTTTTCAACAAAATTTAATCCGTTCGACCATTCAACATCGTATCTGTAACTGCTTATCAAATCATCCATGTTATTAAGAATGATATCGACCTTAGAATTATAATCGCTTCCGTAAAACATAAAATGTTTTGTTAAGCTTTTATTTTCACCAGCTTCATAAGTATAACTTAAAGAGAGGGAATCATTTGCCTCTATTTTTATGTAGGCAGAGGATTTATCTAAATTAAAATCTAAGTTTTTTGTATTTACAAGCTGACCGCTTTTAGTAACAAAAACAATATTAAAATCGCCGCCTTCTTGAGGGGTATTTATTAGCTGAACATGCCTATTATAAAAATCTGACTCATCTTCAATTTTAGTATAGTACCAAGTTCTATACTCCTTAAGATAAAACTTACGAATTCTTGCTCCTTTTGAAGTCAATTCGATTAAAGCCAAATCAGTTTCAACAGTTATTATTTGTTCAGGTGCAGATGAAATAAAAGCATCATCTATTTTCGATTCATCGGTTTGGGCAATTTTATTGTTCTCTTCTATAAGTTTTTCTTGGCCCTGACTCATTTCTGCTTCAGCTTTATCAGCAACAGCTGTTGAATCTGCAGTATGGGGAGGAATTGGCTGAGGTTCCGGAGCATTCATGTAAAGCCAGAAAACTAAAATTACACCTATTAAAATAAAAGCTATGGTTGATTGTCTATCCATAAGAAATACCAAAATATTTATTAGGCGGGATCGTAACCGCCCTTGTTAAAAGGATTACACCTTAAAATTCTCCATATTGCTTTTGCCCCGCCCTTAAACACACCATATTTGGTAAAGGAATCTACCGCATAATGTGAACACGTTGGATAAAATCTGCAAGATGAGGGAAACATTGGTGATATTAACTTCTGATAAAATTTAATCAGGTAAATAAAAATGTTACGCATTTTCTAAATTATTTTTCATTTTATCTAACAACCCAATAAAATCATCTATAATATACTCAAGTTTAATTTTATTGTTATGTTTTTGATTTAATCTAATTGGGGAAAAAATCATAAGGAGAAGCATTTTCTTTTGACTACAAATTGTCTGCAATGGTAGTTTATTATTTCTATAAGCTTCTCTGAATAGTCTCTTTATCCTGTTTCTCCATACTGCATTACCAGCCTTCTTAGAAACTACAAAAGCAGCTTTAATACCAAACTCATTAACGCTGCTTTCTAAATAATAATTAAGTTTTATTTTGTTATGTGATGAATAAAAAAAACTGCCTTCTGTATAAACCTTTTGAAAATCTCTCTTAAGTTTTACTCTCTCATTTTTTGAAAGACTAAAATTTTTCAAAACTAAAATTCATCACTAACTGTTAATCTTTTTCTACCTCGAGCTCTTCTTCTTGCAAGAACTTTTCTACCATTCTTAGAAGCCATTCTGGCTCTGAATCCATGTTTGTTCTTACGTTTTCTATTACTCGGCTGATACGTTCTTTTCATTTTTATACTTACCTTAAATTAACAAAGAATACAAAACTAAGTATTTTATAAATAACATACAATTATATTTGTGTAGACATACCATACGAATATGTTTTATAACTTCTTGTTATTTAACATTTTATAATCTAAAAAAACTTAACATTATTCAAATTAGAATCAAATTTTAATAAAGCATTTGATTGTTTTCGCCTTATTATTACAATGAAATATGTGCAATTTTTAACAATTTGCTTCCTTTTAAAAGGGTTAAATTATTGTTAATATTGCTCAAAATTGGTATATTTCTATATTAAAAACTTTTAAAAAATGAGGGGTTTAATGGAGTTTAAAGTTAACAGCAAAGAGCTTGAAAAATTACTCTCTAAAATCATTCCGGCAGTTCCATCAAGAACTCCAATGCCAATTTTAGAGAACTTTTTATTTGAAGTAAAAGACGGACTTCTTACTGTTTATGCGACTGATTTAGAAATTTCATTAAAATCCTCACTAAAAATTGCAGCTGAAGAAAACTTAAAAATTCTTTTACCAGCTAAACTTTTATACGATGTTGTTAAATCCCTAAAAGACACAACCATTCGTTTTGATATACAAAGTAGCGGGAAAGCTAACCTAAATACAGATCATGGTAAATATAACTTAAGCTATCTTGATACTGAAGAGTATCCAGATATTCCTGATTTCCCTGGTGAAGACTTGGGAAAAGAAGATTTAAATGAAATAAGCATCAACGGTTCGGATCTTAGATTTGCTTTTGAAAAATCATCATTTGCAGTAAGCAAGGAAGAAATGAGACCGGCAATGATGGGTACACTTTTTGAATTTACAGAAGATGGACTACGATTTGTAGCTACTGATGGTCATCGATTAGTTAACTTACTTAATAAAAATATTAAGCTTGATGTTGAAGCCCAGTACATTTTACCTGAAAGAGCTGCCTCGGTACTTTTAAAAATATTGGACGAAAAAGATGTTAAGATTTATCTCAGCAAAACCCATATGTCTTTTAAACTGAACGAATATGAACTTATCTCTCGTTTAATTAAGCAAAAGTATCCAGATTATTCAAGTGTAATTCCTCTTGAAAATGAATTTTCAATGGAAGTGAATACAAAAGAAATCCACGAAGCAATTAAAAGGATGATGCTGTTTTCTACATCAAATACGCGGCGTGTTAAATTTTCTATTACACAAGATAACTTGGAGATATCGGCTGAAGATTTAGATCTTGGAGCTTCCGGTACAGAAAATATAAATTGTAAATACACAGGCGATCCTTTAGAAATTGGTTTTAACTCAGCATACGTTAATGATGTATTGAGTCATTTACATTTTGAAGAGAAAATTATCTTCAAGCTACATTCAGCTACAAAAGCAGTAATAATTTTACCAACAAAGGAAAAAGAAAATTATGAGCTGATGATGTTGCTGATGCCTGTTCGATTAAATAACTAAATTATGGTTTTGAATTTTATTGATCTTAAAAATTTTAGATTACATAACAATACACAATTACAGTTTTCTAAAAATATTAATTACATTGTAGGAGGTAACGGACAAGGTAAAACATCCCTGCTTGAAGCAATTTATTACCTTTGTACAACTAAAAGTATTAACCGTTCGACCGATTTGGAAGTTGTAAAGTTTAATGAGGTTTTTTTTGAGATAAACGGTAATTTCTCGGAATATTCTAAACATAAAGTTAGGATATTTTTTGAAGGAACTACTAATAAAAAAAATATTTTTCTTGATGAGAAGCAGATTTATAAAGCTTCAGATCTAATAGGTAATTTTCCCGTTGTTGCTCTTCTCCAGTCAGATCATGCAATAACTCAAGGACCACCAGCTGAGAGAAGGAGGTTTGTCGATTCAATTATTTCGCAGGCGAGTGCCACGTATCTAAAATTATTGATGGATTATAATAAGATACTGCGTCATAGATCATCTCTTTTAACTAAAATTAAAGAAAGAAATAATGCCGGTCTATTTGATCAGCTTGAAGCATGGACAAACTCCTTGGTTAAAATTGGAACGGAAATTATAAAGCACAGGTTAAGTTTTTTGAAAGAATTTAATGAATATATCAAGAAACCTTATGAACATATAATGGGTATTAAGGAAATTCCGGAAATTATTTATAATTCATCTATTGGTACTAGAGAAGATAAAATAGAGTTGGAATTCAAACAAAAATTAAAAGATTTCAAATCAGATGAATTAAGACGTGCAAGGAATTTAATTGGACCGCACAGAGATGATATTGAATTTTTTATTGATAAAATGGAATTGAGAAAATTCGGTTCACAAGGGCAAAATAAAACATTTCAGATTGCTTTAAGATTTAGCCAGTTTTTTTATATTAAAGATAAACTTGGTACAACTCCTATATTTTTAATGGATGATGTATTTGGAGAACTCGATTCATTTAGAGCAGAAAGAATAAGTGAATACCTAAAAGAAATTGGACAAGCATTTATTACAATGACAGATTTTTCTAAGCTAGAAAACTTAAATAAAACCGAATCTGATACTGTTATAAATATCAAAAATGGTGAGGCAGCATATGCCTAAAAATTTTAAAAGTTTATCTGATGTTCTTTCAGGGGAAAAGGAATTTTTAAACTTTAGAAAATCTGTTAAGGAAAATGATGTCATTGTGCTGTTCAATGAGATTTTCCCAGAATTCAAAAAGTTAGTCAGCCCTTCAAATGTTAATAAAGGGGTTCTTTATTTAAGTGTTGACAACTCTGTGCTTAGAAATGAAATACACTTGAGAAAAAATCAAATGATTGAAAAAATAAACAGTCATTTAAATCAACAACTAATCAACGATGTAAAGTTTACAAATTTTAGAAATATTAATAGGAAAACAAAGTGACAAAAGATGCAGCTCAAAAAAATTATACCGCAACAAATATAAATGTGCTAAAAGGGTTGGAAGCGGTTAGAAAAAGACCCGCAATGTACATAGGTGATATTGGTCAAAGAGGCTTGCACCATTTAGTTAATGAGGTAGTTGACAATAGTATTGATGAATCCCTTGCCGGTTTTAACGATAGAATAGACATTATTATCAATAAAGAAGGTAGTGTTACTGTTGTGGATTTTGGCAGAGGTATTCCGATTGACATTCATCCGGTAGAGAAAAAATCGGCTCTCGAGGTTGTGATGACAGTGCTTCATGCCGGAGGTAAATTCGATAAAAGCTCTTACAAAGTTTCTGGTGGATTGCATGGTGTTGGCGTCTCCGTTGTTAATGCTTTATCAAAATGGATGAAAGTCGAAGTTAGGAGAGGCGGAAAAGTTTACTTCCAAGAATATGAAAGAGGCATACCTAAAGCTGAAGTAAAGGAAATTGGAAGCGCCAAAAAGAATGACTCAGGCACAAAAATTACTTTTATGCCTGATGATACTATTTTTAAAACAACAAAGTTTATGTTCGAGGTACTCGCTGGGAGAATGCGTGAATTAGCATTCTTAAACAAAAATATAACAATAAACATCAAAGATGAAATTGAAGAGGATGAAGAGTCTTACCATTATAAAGGCGGTATAGTTGAATTTGTTAAATATCTGGATGAAGCAAGAACCACATTCCACAAACCAATCTACATTGAAGGGGAAAAGGATGATACTCCAGTTGAAGTTGCTTTTGAATACAGCGATGCATACTCGGATAACATCTGTACTTACGTAAATAACATCAACACTCACGAAGGTGGAAGTCATCTAGTCGGCTTTAAAACAGCACTGACCAGAACATTTAACAACTATGCAACAAAGAATAAGCTAATTAAGGAAAACTCTAAGATTACACTTACTGGAGATGATTTCAGAGAAGGATTAACTGCTGTTATTTCTATAAAAGTTATGGAGCCTCAATTTGAAGGACAAACTAAAACAAAGCTGGGGAATAGTGAAGTAAAGTCAATAGTTGAAAGTATTGTTGGTGAAAAGTTGGCTGACTATCTGGAAGAAAATCCTTCGGTTGGTAAAAAGATTATTGAAAAATGCTTAAGGGCTGCAGAGGCAAGAGAAGCAGCAAGAAAAGCAAGAGATCTTGTAAGAAGAAAAAGTGCACTTGATTCAATGCACCTGCCCGGTAAACTTGCTGACTGTTCAATTAAAGATCCTGAACACTGTGAAATTTACATAGTTGAGGGAGATTCAGCAGGTGGTTCTGCAAAGCAAGGAAGAGACAGAAGATTTCAGGCAATTCTTCCAATTAAAGGGAAAATCTTAAATGTTGAAAAAGCAAAAATCAATAAAGTACTTGGCAATGATGAAATAAAAACCATGGTAACTGCTATTGGTGCCGGAATTGGTGCTGAGTTTAATACCGAAAAAATAAGATATGGTAAAATTATAATTATGACAGATGCTGATGTTGATGGCAGCCATATCAGAACATTACTGCTTACTTTCTTTTATCGTCAAATGAAAGACTTGATACTTTCGGGTCACGTTTATATTGCACAACCTCCTCTTTATAAAATCAAAAAAGGGAAGGAAGAAATTTATGCATACGATGATTCTGAAAGAGATAAAATTCTTGATAGAATGAAAGGTAATGGCAAAGGTGTAAATATTGATGATGATGGGATACCAAAGGGAGTGTCAATATCTCGTTATAAAGGACTTGGTGAAATGAACCCAGAGCAATTATGGTCAACAACCATGAATCCCGAAACAAGAACTATTTTGCAGGTAAATTTAGAAAGTGCCGCTACTGCAGATAAAATATTCGAAACTCTGATGGGAGATGTTGTAGAACCTAGAAGAGCTTTCATTGAAAAGCATGCAAAGTATGCAAATTTAGATGTCTAATTTTTAACTAAAAACGAATATAGAAAATGGCTACAATTTTTGAAAAAGTATTACCCGTCGCTCTAGAAGATGAGATGAGATCATCATACATTGATTATGCAATGTCAGTAATTGTTTCTAGAGCATTACCAGATGTAAGGGATGGATTAAAACCTGTTCATAGAAGAGTCCTTTACGGAATGCACGAACTTGGATTGGCTTACAATAGACCTTATAAAAAATCAGCAAGAATAGTTGGTGAAGTTCTTGGAAAGTATCATCCTCATGGCGATTCAGCAGTATACCTTAGTATGGTTAGAATGGTCCAGGAATTTTCACTTCGATATCCGCTTGTGGATGGACAAGGAAACTTTGGTTCCATCGATGGAGATTCACCTGCAGCAATGCGTTACACCGAAGCACGACTAGCAAGAATATCGGAAGAAATTCTTAAAGATTTAGATAAGAATACTGTTGACTTTACCTCTAATTTTGATGACTCACTTCAAGAACCAACTGTAATGCCATCCTATCTGCCCAGTTTACTGTTAAATGGTGCTTCCGGTATTGCGGTAGGAATGGCTACAAATATTCCCCCGCACAACCTAACTGAAGTTGTTAACGGATTAGTAGCAATGGTAGATAAACCGCAAATCACAAATGAAGAGTTGATGAAATTTGTAACTGCTCCCGATTTTCCGACCGGAGGATTAATTTTTGGATACGACGGAGTGAAATCAGCGTATACAACCGGTAGAGGCCGTGTTGTAATAAGAGCTAAAGCAAACATTGAAACACACAAGAATGATAGAGAGAGCATAATTGTTACTGAGTTGCCTTATCAAGTTAATAAAGCAAATTTAATTGAAAAAATTGCTGACCTTGTAAGAGACGGAAAAGTAAATGATATCTCCAATATTAGGGATGAGTCTGATAGAGACGGAATGCGAATTGTTATTGAAACAAAAAGAGGATCACAACCTGAAGTTATAATCAATCAATTATTTAAGCATACACAAATGCAGGTAACGTTTGGCGTTATAATGCTTGCTTTGGTGAACGGTAGTCCGAAAGTTTTAACATTAAAAGAAACAATGGAGCATTTTCTAACTCATAGAATGGATGTCCTTATTAGAAGAACTAATTATGAGTTAGATGCTGCAGAAAGAAGAGCTCATATATTAGAAGGTTATATAATTGCTTTAGATAATATTGATGAAGTTATTGAGACCATTAAAAAATCAAAAGATGTTGAAACCGCTAAATCCAGATTAATGAAAAAGTTCAGCTTAAGTGAAATTCAAGCTAAAGCTATACTTGATATGAGATTGCAGCGTTTAACTGGTCTGGAAAGAAAGAAAATTGAAGATGAATACAAAGAAATAATTAAATTAATAGAAAAATTAAGGGGAATTCTGGACAGCGATAGAAAACGAAATAATATTATTAAAGATGAACTATCAGCATTGAGAGATAGATACGGTGATGCCAGAAGAACTGAAGTAATTAAGAATTATAAGGAATTTTCTCTGGAAGATATTATTGCAGAAGAAGACGTTGTCGTTACAATTTCTCACTCTGGATTTATAAAAAGATTCCCGGTTAGCGGATATAGAAAACAAGCAAGAGGAGGAAGAGGAGTTACCGGAGCCGGAACTAAAGATGAAGATTTTATTGAACACATGTTTGTTGCTTCAACACATCATTATATTATGTTCTTTACTGATAAAGGTAAGTGTTATTGGAAGAAAGTTCATGAAGTTCCTGAAGGTGGACGTGCAGCTAGAGGAAGATCACTTCAGAATCTAGTTGAAAAAGAAAAAGATGAGCAGATTACTGCTTTTGTTACTGTTAAAGAATTTACCGACGATAAATTTATTGTAATGGTTACAGAAAAAGGAACAATTAAAAAAACCATATTGTCAGCTTATTCTAATGTAAGGCGCGGTGGTATTAACGCAATAAATATTGTTAAAGGTGATAAATTAATTGAAGTAAAACTAACCGACGGCAACAATGATATTGTTATTGGAACCAGAAAAGGTTTAGCAATCAGATTCAACGAATCTGAAGTAAGAGAAATGGGAAGAACTGCCACCGGAGTAAGGGGAATTAGATTGGGCGCAGGAGATATAGTCATTGGAATTATTGTAATACGTTCAGCCACTACTTTACTTGTAGTTACTGATAAAGGTTTTGGAAAGCGCAGCGAGATAGATGATTATAGAATTACACGACGAGGCGGTAAAGGTGTTATCACTGTTAGAACAGGAGAAAAGAATGGAAACCTTATTGCTATTAAAGAAATAAACGATAATGATGAGTTAGTTATAATCACAAACTCTGGTATGGTTATAAGGCAAGGGGTTAAAAAGATAAGAGTAATGGGGAGAGCGACCCAAGGTGTTAAACTTATCAACCTTAAAGATGGTGATTCAATTGCTGATGTTGCTAAAGTAGTAAGTGAAGAGGAAGGCATTATTGAAGAAAATGATTCTACTGATAATTTAGGAATATAAATGAGCACTCACAAAAATTTAAATATCGAATCTAAATGCGTACACTCCGGAATTGCTGAATATGAACATGGACCTGTAGTTCCGCCAATTTATCAGACTTCAACATTTAAGTTTGAGTCAGCTGATCATGGTGGATCATTATTTGCTGGAAAACAAAAAGGTTACATTTACAGCCGAATGCTGAATCCAACAATAGAGGCAATGGAAGATGCTGTTGCTGCATTAGAAGGAGGTTATAAAGCTTTGGGCTGTGGAAGTGGGATGGCAGCAATTCATACGACTTTCGCTGCTTTGTTAAATGCAGGTGATCATGTGATCTGTTCTAAATCTGTTTACGGTCCAACAAACACTTTGCTTGCAACAGTTATGAACAGATTCAATATTGAAACTACATTTGTTAATACTTCTGATACTTCGAACGTTGAGAATGCATTAAAGCCAAACACAAAAGTAATTTACATTGAAACCCCGGGAAACCCAACGCTTGAAACAACCGACCTTGAAAAAGTATCTGAAATTGCACATAAAAATAATGCTTTAGTTGTTGTTGATAATACTTTTATGAGTCCAGTATTGCAGCAACCAATAAATTTTGGTGTTGATATTGTAGTTCACAGTATGACAAAATTCTTAAACGGTCACGCTGATGTTGTTGCTGGGATTATTGTTGTGAAAGATGAGGAGACATATAAACATTTTAGAAAAACTTTAAATCAACTTGGTGGCGTTATTGATCCCTTTAATGCTTTTTTAGTTCATCGAGGATTAAAAACATTGGCAATAAGAATGAAAAAGCACTCAGAAAATGCTATGGTAATTGCTGAATTTCTTGAATCTCATCCAAAAATAGAATGGGTTAGATTTCCGGGATTAAAATCATTTCCTGATTATGAAATTGCACAAAAGCAGCATTCTGCCCCTGGTGGAATGATTTCCTTTGAACTTAAGGGTGGAATTGAAGCAGGCAAAAAAGTAATGAACTCTGTTGAACTTT
This sequence comes from uncultured Ignavibacteriales bacterium, assembly GCA_963710615.1. Taxonomy (GTDB): domain Bacteria; phylum Bacteroidota; class Ignavibacteria; order Ignavibacteriales; family Melioribacteraceae. The sequence goes on along the minus strand of CAVQBF010000001.1, from coordinate 185,263 downwards.
GTCAGCTTGCAGTTAGTTTGGGCGGTGTTGAAACACTAATTCAGCATCCGGCAAGTATGACACATTTAACAATGGGAAAAGATGCAAGAGAATCCGCTGGCATTACAGATGGACTTGTAAGACTCTCCGTTGGTATTGAAAATGTTGATGATCTTTTGAACGATCTAAAACAGGCATTAGATAAAGTCTAGAATTGGTTGTCTTAAATTTTGATTTGCCCCGCTTCTTGCGGGGTTTTTTGTATCATGACTTTTAATAAACAATTCATTACTTTAATTTTTTATTTAATAACAGTTTGAGAAAATATGAAATACTTATTTTTTGCCATTTTTTATTTTTTTACTGGGTCACTTTTTTTTGCTCAGTCTAATATTATTAAAGATGGAGATGTATACTATTTTGCTGATCGTATAATTATTAAATATAAGTCGGAAACTAAATCTCTAGGCAAATCAATTGATCCATTTTTTTCTAAGTATAATATTGAAAGTAAATCACCAACATTTGTAAAATCTCAAAAAGAAACTAATCAAAAAGGTGTTGAGCTTGACAATATTTATACATTAAAGTTTTCTTCTCCTTACAATCCGATTTATTTAGCAAAAGAAATTTTGAAGAATAAAAATATCGAATGGGCTGAACCTCATTATCTATATGAATTGGCTTATGATCCGAACGATCCGGTTTATAATGATACAGATACTTTAAAAGTTGAGCACTTAGATTTAATTAAAGCAAATTCAGCTTGGGATATAAATAAAGGAAGTGAGGATGTTATTATAGCGATTGTTGATACCGGGGTTGATTGGCTTCATGAAGATTTAGCCGCTAATATATGGGTAAATTCTGATGAAATTGAAAATAATGGAATTGATGATGATGAGAATGGGTTTATAGACGACATAAGAGGTTGGGATTTTGGAGGGGAAAATGGAACTGCTGATAATGACCCTAATGAAGATAGGGCAGATCATGGAACTCATGTTGCTGGTTTATCCAGTGCTGTAACAGATAATGGAATCGGCATTGCTTCCATCGGGTTTAAAAGTAAAATTATGCCGGTTAAAACTTCGCGTAATGATTTAAGGAATAATCTTGGAACTGCACTAATTGCTTATGGTTATGAAGGTATTAAATATGCAGCGGATAATGGCGCTGACATAATCAATTGCAGCTGGGGAGGATACAATTATTCTTCAGCTTCTCAAGCTATTATTGAGTATGCGGTTTCAAAAGGGGCATTAGTTGTGGCAGCAGCAGGAAATGATGGATCCTCCAGAAATTTTTATCCGTCAAGCTATGATGGAGTTTTATCAGTTGGAGCTACCAGTTTTGTTGATCAAAAACCAAGTTGGTCCAATTATGGAACAAAGCTGGATGTAACTGCACCGGGCGTTGGTATTTATTCAACATGGTATAATAATGCTTATGTAAAAAAACAGGGAACATCAATGGCTTCCCCTATTGCTGCAGGTTTAGCAGGATTAGTTAAAAGTCAATTTCCGAACTTTACACCACTACAAATTGCAGAACAGATAAGAGTAAATACTGATAATGTGGACTTTATAAATCCCGCTTATGGACTTAAACTCGGAAAAGGTAGAATTAATGCCTTCAAAGCTATTTCAAATTTTAATTCCAAATCAGTGAGACTTTCAAAGGTTGAATTTATTGAGATTGGGGATAATGATGGAATACTTGAGTCGGGTGAAACCGTTGAAATTAAAACAGAATTTACAAATTATCTAAATCCGGTTTCAAATCTTCAAGTAAATCTTTCTTCAACTTATAGTAAAATTAATGTGTTGAATGGCGGTGGCTCAATTGGTTCTATGAATTCACTCCAAACAATCGTCCCAAATAATGATTTCTTCAAGCTTGAAATTTTACCAGATCAAGCAACGGATGTAGAAGTGGATTTATTTATTGAATATTCCGATGCAGATTACTCCGATTTTGAATGGATTACAATCTCTAATAAATCCAACATACCAGATTCATACAACTGATAATCTTGCAATTACATTTAATAGCAGCGGATCAATTGGTTTTGATGATTATCCCTGGGAATACAAGAGGAAGCGGATTAAGTATATAAAGATGGACCAAATTTATTATTTGAAGGAGCTTTAGTTTATGGTAACTCTGCATCTATGATTATGAATTGTGCCCGCGACGTCAATGGTGATAAAGATAGTGATTTTGAATATGTTACTCCAATATCAATCAATTATGAATCCGGCTTATTGACAAACTTAGCTATTCCACATTTAATGATTTTAATGCCCTACCTAAAAGTATGGGAATTGAAACTGAATTTTTAGGTTACTCTTTGTTGGGAAATGAAAATACCGACTATATTATTATCAGATATGCCTTAACAAATACAAAGTCTGTAGAAATAACAAATTTTTATATTGGTCAGTATTACGATTTTGACCTTGATGATACAAGTTTTGATGATGACCAATGTTGCTTTTGATATTGAAAATAATTTTGGATATGTATTTGATAATGATGGTGATCCAGTTAATACACATATTGGAGTAGCGTCTTCTTTCATCTGATTCATTAAATTTTTATGCAATGAATAAGATGGCAAGTGACAGTTCCTAAATCTCTTATGATGGATTTGACGACGCAGAAAAATGGACAGCACTTACAAGTGGTATGAGCTATTCATCAAGTGGACCTAATGATGTTTCAGTATTAATTTCCGGAGGACCTTATACCCTCTTACCTAACGAAAAACAAGAGTTTGATTTTCTTATTGCAGCCGCTGACAATTTGGAGCAATTGAGAGAAACAGTAAATAGAGCAAGAGAAAAATATAATTTGCTGCCAACAGATATTGAAATTGAAGAACCTCTTTTACCAACAAACTTTAATTTGGAGCAAAATTATCCAAATCCTTTTAACCCAAGTACAACTATAAGATACAGCCTACCGGCAGATTTGAGATATGAGTATCAGGATGTGAGATTAGTTGTATATGACATTCTTAGTAGAGAAGTAGTAACCTTGGTTAACGAGCAGCAAAAACCTGGCAATTACCAAGTCGAGTGGAATGCAGAAAATTTAAGCTCTGGTATTTATTTTTATCAATTAAAAGTTGATGGTTGGAGCAATATTAAAAAAATGATCTTATTAAGATAACTACTTTTTGAGAATTCCAAGATCATTAACAGTAGATATAATTCAAAGCGACTTCTGATATATTCAACAAGTCATTCCCTTGTGTTGCTGAGCTTGTCGAAGTAAAATTGGGATCTACGAAATTCTCGCTGGATTCCCACTTCCGTGGGAATGACAAAAATTACTAATTCAATTTTTTAGAATATCTCAAAATATTGGGCTTCTGACTTTATATTCTTGCAAAAAACTCCACACTTAATTATTATTCATTTCAAATCCTGAGAAAATGGAAATAATTAAAAAAATATTCCTCCGTTTACTTTTTTTAACTCATCGAGTTAAAAAATTCTTTCATAAGCAATTTCAAGAACTTTTTGCCCGACTTAATAGAGCTGAGCATATTTCAACAATAATTGCGGCAATACTTATTGGTACTCTTGGTGCTTTTGGTGCAATTGGGTTTAGATACATCATTAAATTATCACATGGCCTTTTCTTTGGCACCTTCGAATACTCGATTGAATTTTTACAAAATATGCAATGGTATCATATATTAATTTTACCCGTAATCGGCGGTTTGATTGTTGGCTTAATTGTGCATTTCTTATCCCCAGAAGTTAAAGGAAGCGGTGTACCGGAAGTAATGGAATCAATTGCAATTAAAGGTGGTATAATTCGACTAAGAGTTCTAATAACTAAAACACTTGCTGCTGCAATAACAATTGGTTCAGGCGGCTCTGCAGGTCGTGAGGGTCCCATAATTCATATTGGCGCAGCTATTGGTTCTGCTTTTGGTCAGCTTACCGGACTTTCTCCTAGAAAGCTTAGGACATTTGTTGCTTGCGGTGCAGCATCGGGAATTGCCGCAACATTTAATGCTCCAATTGCAGGTGCATTATTTGCAGTGGAAGTTATTATTGGTGACTTTGCTGTTCCGCAATTTAGCCCTATTGTAATTTCATCTGTAGTCGCTACAGTTTTATCCAGACATTTTATTGGTGACTTTCCCGCTTTTGTTGTCCCAGGTTACGATCTGATTAGTACTATTGAGTTTATCCCTTATACTGTAATTGGCATTTTAGCAGGATTACTTGCTGTGCTTTTTATTAATAGCGTTTATAAAACTCAGGAGTTCTTTAATAAATTATCATTTCCTAATTACTTTAAACCTGCAATTGGCGGATTTATTGTTGGAAGTATCGCAATAACTTTTCCGCAAGTTTTTGGTGTTGGTTATGAATCAATTAACGATGCATTATGGGGAAGAGATATTAGTTGGTTATTACTTGTTTTAATTTTCGTTAAAATTATTGGAACAAGTGCAACTCTCGGGTCAGGCGGGTCTGGTGGTATTTTTGCACCATCTCTTTTTATTGGGGCTATGCTTGGTGCTTTAGTTGGAACACAAGCACAAACAATTTTCCCCGGAGAGGTTGCAGAAGTTGGCGCCTACGCCCTTGTGGGAATGGGTGCTTTAGTTTCAGCGACAACACATGCTCCAATTACTGCTATATTAATAATATTTGAGATGACAAATGATTATCGTATCATTCCTCCTCTAATGCTTGCCTGCATTGTTAGTGTTCTTCTTGCAACCTTCTTAAAGAAAGAATCTATGTACACTATGAAGCTAGTCCAAAAAGGCATAAATATTTTTGAGGGGCGAGATGTTAATATATTAAAGAGTCTTAAAATTAAAAACGCATTAAACACTGATACTGAAATCATTAAAGCAAGTACTCCTTTCTCAGAGATTCTAAATAAATTTATTACAAGTGAACATGATGTTGTTCTTGTTGTAGATCATGTTAACTCACTAATTGGGACAATAACTTTGCCTCGATTAAAGGAATTATTTTTAAACAAAGAAATTATTACAGACTTTCTTATTGCTGCAGATTTAACTGATCCCAACATTGATGTGCTCTATGAAGATGATAATTTAGACTTAGCAATGCACCAATTTGGCAAAAAGAATATTGATGAGCTGCCCGTTGTAAAAAATAAATCTTCAAATCAAGTAATCGGATCTGTCAGAAGAATGGATGTTATTAATGCATACAATAAAGAAATCTTTAAATTAGATTTATCTGGTGGAATGCATTCAATTTTAAAAGGTGTTCATGAGGAACGTGATATTGAAGTTTCCGGTGGTGTAAGACTTATGGAAGTTGAACCACCAACCAAGTGCTTTAATAGATCAATTAAAGAATTGAATATTAGATCTCATTTTGGGTTGGAAATTATAATGATTAGAAATATGGAAGATTCAAAAGAGGGAATAAAGGATAGACCGGGAATTCTTCCCTTTGCAGATTATATTATCAAACCAGGCGACAGACTTCTTGTTCTTGGGAAAATTGAAGATATAAATTATTTTAAGGGAGAGGGTAAAAAGAGAATGTAGTAAAATGATTGCTTAATTCGACTTTCCACCTATAATTTCTATTTTATTTAGTTTAATAATTTATACTTGGGCTGATAGTCCTTTAAAATTTTAAAAAAATAAGCAATATATTATTTTGATAATGCCCGATTATACAATTCTATGTATTCCTCTGCAGAATGTTTCCAAGAATAATCCTTGTTCATTCCATTTTTTTGGATTTTTCTCCATACTGGTTTATTGTGAAAATCATTGATTGCTCTTATAACTGAACTAAGTAATGCCTTTCCTGAATATTCATAAAATGAAAACCCATTGCCAATATCTTGACCATATTGATTGAATTCATTCCAATCTTGAACCGTGTCAGCTAAACCACCGGTTTTTCTTACAACAGGAACAGTCCCATATTTGAGTGAGTAAATTTGATTTAACCCGCATGGTTCATAGTGAGAAGGCATTAAGAAAATATCTGCTCCAGCTTCAATTTGGTGTGCAAGTTCTTCATTGTAACCAAAATAAACACCAATTTTATTCGGATAGCTGTTTGCTGCATTTTGAAACATCTGTTCGTATTCAGGAGATCCACTGCCCAGAATTACAAATTGAGCGTCTAATTTCAATAAGTCTACTAAAACATCTCCAATAATATCAAACCCTTTTTGAGCAACTAAACGTGAAACTAAGCCAATCAATGGTACTTCTGAACTGAAGGGCATGCTTAATTTTTCCAAAAGTGCTTTTTTATTTTTGAGTTTCCCAGACATATTTTTTAACGAATAATTGTAAGGAATTGTAGAATCAGTTTCAGGATCCCAAACAGTATAATCTACTCCATTTACAATACCAAAAAAGTCTGTGTGGCGAAGCCATAAATAACCATCCATTCCGGAACCGTATTCCGGTGTCAGTAATTCTTTTGCATAAGTGTCACTCACTGTATTAATGATATCAGAATAAAGAATTCCAGCTTTTAAAAAATTTGAATCACCTTCGTGAACCAAGATCCCGAAGTTCTCATAAAGGTCCGTTGGCAGCTCCGCACGTTTATAAGAGTCCAATGAGAATCTGCCTTGATACCCGATGTTGTGGATTGTTAAAACGGTTTTGGTTTTGTGAAACAGACTATCCCATTTGTAATTTTCTTTGAGCAATACAGGAATTAATGCTGTCTGCCAATCATTTACATGAATAATGTCGGGAGACCACCCTAACTTTTGCATTACATGAATTACGGCTTTAGAAAAGAGAATAAACCTTTCATCTTCGTCCCAATCTTCGGTATAAATTTTTGGCCGATGAAAAAAAGCTGGATAGTGAATAAAATAAACATCAACATCAGAATTTGGCAGTTTGCCATAGAAAGCGTGGACTGAGTGTTCAAATCCCCCGGTGGAAATTTTCATTTCCCCAATTAGCGAATCGTATTGATGCCCATATTCATATTCGTTTATGGGATAATATTTTGGCATAAATACTTTTACTTCATTACCAAGTTTGGCTAGTTCTTTGGGAAGTGCCCCTGCAACATCGGCTAATCCACCGGTTTTCGCAAAAGGTACTATTTCACTTGATGCAAATGCTATTTTCATAGATCTTCTGAATTATGATTTGAATTTAAAAATAGAAAATTTTTTACACTTAAATTAAAATTTTGTTACTTTGCTTTTATTCTAACATCAACAGCATGTAAATTGAGTTGATGGTCTACAACAAGAGGATTGATGTCTATTTCGTCAATATTCTGATTTTCGATTAAGAGTTTAGCTACTGAGCTAATTTGATCCTTAATTTTGTCAATGTCAGCAGCAGCTTCACCACGAACTCCTTTGAGGATTTTCCCGATTTTTGTTTCACTAATCATTTCTTCGAGATCATTATCGTTCAAGTAAGCCGATTTAATCTTTGTATCATTCCAAACTTCTACATATTTTCCACCAGTTCCAAACATTACAACTGGACCAAAAGAATTATCTCTAAATCCTCCGATTAGTAATTCATGTTTAATTTTAATGAAAGGCTGAATTAATACTTCTTCTAACTCAAAATTATTTTCTTTAAAAGAGTTTCTAATTTCTTTTACTGCATTGAATAATTCTTCACCACTTTTAACATTAAGCTTAACGGCATCAAGCTCCGATTTATGCACAACTCCTTTGCCTATTCCTTTTACAACAAGAGGGAAATTAAATTCATTGAAATTTTTTAATAGATCAATATTTATAATTCGGCTATCAATAATTGGCAGATTATATTTTTTACAAATTTTCTCAATCTCATACTGATTCAAAAACCCTGTATTTATAATTCCTAAATCTTTAGCTCTACTTTCTTTATCAATATCAATTTGAATATTTTTCTTCTTTTCATACAATAATATGTTAGATATAACTTCAGCGGGCTCTTCTGGGCTTTTAAATATTGGTCTGTTGGTCACAGATTTTTCTCTATACTTACTCCAAAATTCCGGCAGGGGCATGCAGACTTGATAAATTGGTTTATCCGATTCAACAGAATTAACAGACTCAATAACTTCAAATGCACTCACCATAACAGGTTCAACAAATATTGAAATCACTGCATCAACATTTTTATCATCAAGAACAATTTCATTTACTTTTTTGTAAAGCTCAGCATTTCCACCAGGCAGCAGATCAATTGGATTTTGTACACTTCCTTCTCGGTGAACTATTTCTTTAAGCTTCTCCTTTGTTAAATTTGTTATGTTAGCAAGTGACAAGCCCATTTCTTCTAATTTATCGACTGCAAGAATTGCAGGTCCTCCAGCATTAGTAATTACAGCTACTCGGTTGCTTTGAGGTATTGGAAAATCCTCAAAACCTTTTTCAGTATTGAACATTTCATTAAGTGTAGCAGCCCTAATAATTCCAAACTGTTTAAATAGTTCATCAATAATTTTCTCATTATTGCTCAACGCTCCTGTATGTGAGGAAGCAGCTCTCATTCCACTTTCAGTTTTACCAGATTTTAAAATAATAATTGGCTTTCTATTTACTACGGAAAGGCAAGTTTTGATTAGCCCAAGACCATCTTCAATGCTTTCTAAATAACAAGTAATTACTTTTATGTTATCATCTTCAAGCCAAAATTCCAGCAAATCAATTTCAGATATATCTGCTTTGTTGCCAACACTAATAAAATGAGCAAATCTTATATCTGTTTGTCTCAATGAATTCAATACTGCTGCACCTAAAGCACCGCTTTGTGATAGGAATGCTAATCCACCCTTAACGGGCTCTTCTGCAACAAAAGTAGCATTGAGTTTAATTGCATCAAGAGTGTTTATTACACCCATGCAATTGGGCCCAACCAATCTTACATCATTGGCTTTTAGTTTTCTTAATAAATTTTCTTCATACTGTTTCCCTTCACTTCCTGTTTCCCTGAACCCGGCAGTTATAAGAATGATTGATTTTACACCTTTTTTAATCAGCTCATCAACTGATTGATCAACAAACTGCTTTGGAACAACTATTATGGCAAGATCAATATTCTCCTTAATTTCTGTAATTGTCGCATAACATTTATAACCCAAAATGCTTTTGCTTTTAGGATTAACCGGATATATTTTCCCCTTAAACCTATATTTTTTTATTGAACTTAAAATTTCATATCCAATGCTTTTTTGTTTTGATGATGCTCCAACAATACAAATAGACTGAGGATAAAAGAAGTTTTTTAATTCTCTATTCATATTAAATCCAATCTTTCACTTATTGTTTTTATTTGATCAAGACGTATTTCAATATTATTGATTCTCAAAAATTCGGCTTTTTCTTTTGAAAATATATTTTCAATTTTACCAAAAATAGTGTTGTTTTCTTTATCATCCGAATAGATTACTTCAACATATTTCTTACCGATTGCTAAAGATTCAATTCTATCGTATAAACTACAGCTTATTGGTTGGTATTTCATATGAGACAATTTTTTATTATTGATAACTAAATTTATAAATTGCAGGACTATTATACAGCAAAGAAAATTCTAATTGTTTTAACAACCTGTATATTTTAATTGAAAGTGGTCATTTTATTTACTATTTATTATATATGACAGTATAAAATTGTCTTTCTTACTGATTTTTTTTATTCAAAACTGGATTCTGGTGATGGAGCTTTCACAATTCGAACCTTTTCTTGAAGAGATAAAAACTTTTCTAACCGAAGAAATAATAGCAACGATAACCGATTTTACTACTAAACGTATTAATTACCTTGAGACAAATCAGAGTAAATATGAGAAATGGATAAAACGAATTTCGGAACTAAAAACCAATGAAGAATTATTTCTTCAGACTTCCGAATATCATAGTGAAATAGAAAAATCTTTGCATAAGGAAAAGAATGAATTATTAAATAATGAATTATTTTCTATTATTAATTCGTTTGAGATTAAAATTGATAAATTCATTCAGCCTATAGATGAGGAAGTAATTCTTAATCAAGAAGAACAACACTTTACAGCTTCCAAGGATGATAAATTTCATATTAAAAATTTAAAGAAAATCAAAAAAATAAATTTCTCTATCGCAAAAAAAACTAAGCAGATCTTTAAAGGAAAAGAATATAAATATACCTGGAAGCGTAATGTTCCAGTTAAGGGAATGCTTATTCACTTTTTAAAAGTAAACTATCTTTCGCAGATATTAAAAATATTATCTGTCTATTTGGAGAGTGTTGGCAAACTTTACTTGGACACTCTTTCTCTTAGCAACGAAATTGATAAGACTTTTACAGATAAAAATTTTCAATTTTTGAAAGATGAAGAGAAAAAGAATTTTGAGGAAGTAATAGTTAATTATGAAATTCAAACAAAAGAGTTGACTAATAAGTTTCTTGAAGTAGCCGAATTAATAAATGACCAAATTATTACTTCTTATGAGCTTGAATACAATAAATTTATTGCTCAATATGAAATTGTAGATACTATTGAAGCTTTTAGGTCAGTTTATGCTGAGAAAAAAATTACCGCTGAGTTAGAAGAGTATAATAAAAATCTCATTGATGCAAAAAAGTTTTCGCAATTATATTTTGAAGCTGTTTTTGATCGAATTGAGTTTTACAGAGATTTACTTTGGTTTACCAACCTATTAATTTCTAAATCTTTTGCAGCTACAGACAATGCAAATGAGTACTATGTTAAAATAGTTAATACTAAAATAAAAGCTATAACTGAAGTAATATTAAAATCAAAATATAATATTGAGAACAATAAAAATGCTTTTGTCTCAATTGTTAAGAAAGAAAAGAATATACTTTTAGATACACTTGACACAAAGATCGTTGTTGATCTAGTTAATTCAGTGACTAACAGCAAGGACAATCTTTTTCTAAATAATTATAAGAATGATCTTCGTGAAAAACTCGATGAGTTTGGAAAAAATTATAAATTTGTTCGGCCTGGCCAATTGCAATTCAAATTAGATGATGGCGACTTAAAAGAATTTAGTCCCAAAGAAATAATATCACCTATTATACTTAATAAATTAAATAACAAAATTGAAATTCTTGAGAAAGATTTTGAAGTTAAAACTTCGAAAATAATCCCCAGTATTATAGGGCTTGCACGTATTGTAGAGTTTAATTTAGATTCTGCACTATCAAAACAAGAAGAAAATTCTGATCTACTTGAAGAGGCTAAAGAAATTGCTGTTTCTGGTTTAGATAGATCAAAAAACAAAGTTGACGATATAAGAAAAGAAATAGAAAATATTTATTCGGAAGTTAGGAGCAATTTAGATTCTGAAATTAAGGAACTTCTCCTTGATTTGTTCGCCCTTTCAAATATAGAGCGATTGCTGTCCATAAAACTTCAAGTATCTAAAGAAAAGGCTTTACAAGAGGCAAATGAAAAGTTCCAGCTTTATGTTGAAAAGATCAATAAAGGCATTGAGTGGACCTACAATAAGATAATTCATTATTTAAATTTTATTAAAGAACGTACATTAGGGATTACTTCCCGCGTTGGATTAAGCACTCAGGATGTTGAGTTATCTGAAGCAATGGCTGATTACCTAGTACAAGTCTCTTCGTCAATGGAAAAATTGCCATTTGTATATAGAAGATTATTTGCAGGCGATGCGCTTACAGATTCTAGAATATTCATTGGGCGGGAAAAAGAAATTGAAAAACTATCAAAAGCATATAATTACTGGCAAAACAATCAAATATCATCTGTTATGCTTATAGGTGAAAAAGGAAGCGGAACATCATCATTAATTTCAATTGCCTTGGATAAGTTAAGTGTTCCCAATACCATTTATCGCAAGAAATCTTCAAAAACAATCTATAAAGAAGAAGATTTACTTACATACTTAAAAGAACTTTTAGAAATAAATTCTATTACAAGTATAGATGAATTAATTGAACAATTACAAAAGCTTGAAACAAGAATCATTATTATTGTTGAGAATTTTGAAAACTTTTTCTTGAAGGTAGTTGAAGGATTTGATTCAGCAAAGCAAATGCTTGAAATAGTAACTTCAACGAGTAGGAATGTATTATGGATTTTAACTTGTAATACTTTTGCTTGGAATTATCTTGATAAAGTGATAGGGATTAAAGATTTCTTTATTTTCAATATTCATATGACAGGCCTTACCGAGCGAACTTTAAAAGAAATTATATTGCTACGTCATAACATCAGTGGTTATGACGTAACTTATTTATCATCACCCGCATTAGAAAAGCAGAAAGCATTTAAAAAATTAGATGATAAAGAAAAGCAAATGTTCCTTGAAAAAGAATATTTTGAAAATCTACATAAAATTGCCTCTAACAACATTGGAATAGCATTGTTTTTATGGTTACGTTCAATTAAGAATGCCGATGAAGAAGAAATTAAAATCTCATCTGATGTAGAGCTTGATTTTTCATTTTTAAAAGAATTATCAGATCAAAAGTTATTCTCAATTATGGCACTAATTCTACATGATGGTTTATCACTTGAAGAACATTCAGCAATTTTTAATTTAAGTTTAAAGTCAAGTCGTTTATTATTTGCAACCTTACTTGATGATGGAATTATTTTTCTTAAAGACACATCTTACAAAGTAAATTTTCAATTATACAAACCGCTTGTAAACTTGCTAAAATCTAAAAATATTTTGCATTAAGGATAACAATGAAAAGATTTTTATTTACTGCTTTTATAATTTTATTTACATTGGTATGCGTCGTAGCTCAATCTGATTCTGACAAACAAACCTGATTCAGCTACAGTTGCATCAACACTAAAAACTAATCCGGACTCTACAGTAAAAATAAATTCTCAAAATGTCCAAGAGACCAAGGCGGATACAACAAATTCAGCTTTGGAGAATATACAGTCAATAATTCCTGAAGGCGAAGTAAAAGAGAAACTCACAGATATTTTTTCACTTGGTAAAATTATTTGGGCGTTGATATTTTTCTTAATCAGCTTTTATGTTATTAAACTAATTACCACAGTACTTGACAAGCTTTCTGAAAAAAGCGCGAAGTATAGAATCGGCCTGAAAGGGATTAATTCCAATCGTTCGCATTCTTGGTTGGGCCGTGGTTATATCTATAGTCATCATTGTAATATTTGCACCACCAGTTGAATCTTTAGTTGTAGTTACCGGTTCTTTGGGTATTGCCGTTGGATTTGCTTCACAGGATATTATAAAAAATATCTTTGGCGGAATTATGACTTTATTCGATAGACCATTTCAGGTTGGTGACAAAGTAGAAATTGGAGATTATTATGGTGAAGTAAAGAGCATTGGGCTTCGCTCAACAAGAATTGTAACTCCGGATGATTCTGTTGTTAGTATACCGAATGGAGATATAATGTCAAAAGCCGTTTCAAACTCTAATACTGGAGAAGCAAATTGTCAAGTTGTGGCAGAATTTTATTTGCCGTCGGATATTGATTTAGAGAAGGTTAGAGGAATTGCTATAAGATCTGCACAGGTGTCAAAATACGCTTTTCTAAATAAACCGATAGCTGTAATCTTTAAAAACGAAATACACCATAATAGATCTATGATTAAGATGAGATTGAAAGCCTATGTTTTAGATATTAGATATGAGTTTGCATTTATGAGTGAAATGACACAAATAACATTACGCGAATTACTCAAAAATAAATTGGTAAGTAAAGAAGAACTAAATGGCCCTGGATTACACACTTAAATAAAAACGATTAATGGAATAAATGTGAATGAGTTAGCTAATAAAATACTGTATGATCCAGTAATTGGAAAAATTATTTTAGCAGTATTATTGAGTTTAATAATATTGGCAATTTCTAAAATAATCCAAAAAAATATTTCAAAATTTGTAAAAGATACTTCTTCAAATTATAGAATTAGAAAATTTATTAATTTTTCCGGCTTTATTCTTATCATTATAGCAATTTCAATAATTTATTCTAATCAACTTGGCGGTTTAACTGTTGCCCTTGGTGTTACCGGTGCAGGCATTGCTTTTGCTCTACAGGAGGTAATTGCCAGTATTGCCGGCTGGGTTGCATTGGTATTTGGTAAATTTTATAAAGTCGGTGACCGTGTTTTGCTTGGTGGTATTAAGGGTGATGTTATAGATATTGGTATTTTTAGAACAACTTTAATGGAATGCGGAGACTGGATAAAAGGTGATCTATATAACGGAAGGGTTGTAAGAATAGCTAATAGTTTTGTCTTTAAGGAACCAGTTTATAATTATTCGGCTGATTTTCCCTTTTTATGGGATGAAATTGTTTTACCTATTAGATATGGTTCTGATGTTGAATTTACAAAAAATACATTTATGGAAATAGCTGAAAAACTAGTTGGGGAATATGCTAAAAACTTCGGTAGTGGCATGGAAAGAACTAGTTAATAAGTATATGCTAGAAAATGCTAAAGTTGAACCAATGGTTACAATAGAGGCAACAGAGAATTGGATTAATTTTACAATCAGATATATAGTCAATTACAAACAAAGAAGAATTACTAAACACAATTTATTTGTAGAAATATTAAAAGAGGTTGAGCAATCAGCAGGCAAAATAATCATTGCCGGTTCAACTCTTGAAATAATCGATGGCTCCAAAATATCTGTAAAACAAGAAGTATAAAAATATATAACTTATTATTGTTCACATTAAGCTTATTTACAGCACTTTAAGTAAATTCGACAAAATATTATATTTAGATCAACATTCTACTATTTTATTAAATTCGTTCTCCACATATTTTATTATCTTTCTACTTAACTTGATTTAGATAAGGATTTCAACCATGAAATATTTTTCCAGCTTATTAATACTCCTAATTTTATTCTTACTTTCCAATTGCGCAGACAAAATTAAACATGCTGATTTAGTTTTGCTAAATGGGAATATAATAACAGTTGATTCCAATAATACAATTGTAGAAGCTATTGCGGTTATAGATGACAAAATAGTCTCTCTGGGAAGTAGTGATGAGATCAATAATCTAGTTGGTGATTCAACAGACGTAATTGATCTTAAAGGTAAAACAGCAATACCCGGTTTTATTGATAGTCACGCTCATCTAATATCAACCGGACAAGCCAAAATATCTCTAAATTTGAGAGATGCAAAAAACTGGGATGAAGTTGTTTACCTTGTTGCTGCAGCAGCAGATGAATCTAGAAATGGCGAATGGATTATTGGCAGAGGATGGCATCAGGAAAAATGGAATCCTTCTCCAATAGAAAATATTAATGGCTATCCTCTACACAATAAACTTAGCGAAGCAACACCACGCAATCCAGTAATGCTTTCTCACGCAAGCGGTCATGCAATTTTCGCAAATGCAAAAGCGATGGAAATTGCAAACGTTACATCTGAAACCACGGATCCACGAGGTGGCAAAATTGTAAAAGATAAAGAGGGTAATCCAATTGGTGTTTTCATGGAGGAAGCTGAACAACTTATTTCAAGTCATTATCAAAAATATTTAGATGAAAGGACCTTAGAAGAACAAAAAAATGAAAAGAAAAAAGCTATTACTCTGGCTATTGATGAATGCTTATCAAATGGGATTACTTCTCTTCATGATGCAGGAGCTTCTTTTGAAGATATTAAGATATTAAGGCAAATGGTTGAACATGGTGAAATTAAAATTCGTTTATACGAAATGCTGTTGGAAGATTATAATTTATTGAAAGATTCAATTAGGGCTTATCAAACTGTTGGTTACGGTAACAATCATTTAACTGTTCAAGCAATAAAATTATATATGGACGGAGCACTAGGTTCAAGAGGAGCTTGGTTGCTAAGCCCTTATCAAGATAGTCCAAATCATAGTGGATTAAACGTAACACCTATTTCTCAGATAAAAAATATCGTAGAACTTGCTGCGGAAAATGATTTTCAAATTTGTACACATGCAATTGGAGATAAAGCGAACAGAATTACCTTAGATATTTATAGAGATATCTTCAAACAATTTCCTGAGAGAGAAAATTTCAGGTGGAGAATTGAGCACGCTCAACATTTAAGTAAACGTGATATCCAGAGATTCAGCGAACTTGGAGTAATTGCTTCTATGCAAACTATTCATTGTACTTCAGATGCCCCTTATGTTAAAAAAAGGTTGGGAAATGGAAGAGCAAAAATTGGTGGATATGTATGGCAATCACTTATTGAGACTGGTGCTGTCATTTGCAATGGAACCGATTCACCCGTTGAGCCCATAAATCCTATTGAAAATTATTATGCAGCTGTTACAAGAAAATCCCTAAACGGTGAGGAATTTTTTCCAAGCCAAAAAATGACAAGGCTTGAAGCCTTGCAATCATATACCATCAACGGTGCTTTTGCTGCTTTTGAAGAAAATATTAAAGGATCATTGGAAGTTGGTAAACTTGCAGATATTACCGTCTTATCTAATGATTTACTAAACGTGTCTGAGTCGGATATTTTAAACACTGAAATTCTATATACAATTGTAGGCGGTAAAATTCTTTATGAAAAATAGCTTTGTTGGTATAAAACTACAATCTATAATTGATAAAGAAATTAATGAAGATGCTGCAATTCTACAAAATGTAAAACTTCCTGGTACTACTAAAGAATACACTCTATATTTAAAACGAGAGGATTTAATTCACCCAATAATTTCGGGCAATAAATGGAGGAAATTAAAATATAATCTCAAAGAGGCCGATAAACTTGGAGAAAAATATTTACTGACTTTTGGTGGCGCATTTTCAAATCACATTTACTCAACTGCCGGTGCTGGTAAAATTTTTGGTTTTAATACCATCGGAGTTATAAGAGGCGAAGAACATCTTCCCTTAAATCCTACCTTACAATTTGCAGCCGATTGTGGAATGGAACTTTTTTATCTTGATAGAACTACTTATAGAAAAAAAACAGATCCTCAAGTATTGCAGAGATTAAGAAGCAAGTTCGGTCAATTTTATCTAGTCCCCGAAGGCGGGACAAATCAATTAGCGTTAAAAGGTGCTTCTGAAATAGTAAATAATATTGATGTAGATTATGATTATATAATATCAGCCTGTGGAACTGGAGGAACTCTTTCCGGTATAATATGTGGATTAAATGGAAGCAAAAAAATTATTGGGATTCCTGTATTAAAAGGAGCAGATTTTCTAAATAACGACATTACAACATCTGTTAAGGAGTTTTCAGGTAAAGCTTTTTCAAATTGGAAGCTGGATTTAAATTATCATTTTGGTGGATATGCAAAGATTACTAAAGAATTAGTTATGTTCATAAGGGATTTTGAATCTATAAATTCTGTTCGACTTGATCCAATCTACACCGGCAAATTACTTTTTGGCATTCAAGAACTGCTTAACAAAAATGAATTTATAGAAAATCCAACGATAATTGCTATTCACACCGGCGGTTTGCAGGGCATTTCCGGAATGAAAAATAGAATAGATAAATTACTATCTTAACTCAACTGATTTTAATATTTTTAATAAAACTAAATGAGACATAAATGAAAATCATTACTTTACTTTTTCTTCTTTTCTTTACAGTAAATAGTTCATTAGTAATAGCTCAAAAAAACTTGCCTAGATTAAGCCCTAAAGCATTTGTCGGGCAAACCATTGGTTACACAACAGTTACCATTACATATGGTTCCCCTGGGGTTAAAGAAAGAGAAGTTTGGGGAAAGCTTGTTCCTTATGGTGAAGTCTGGCGTACCGGTGCAAATGAAGCTACCACTATCGAATTTGATAACGATTTATATATTGAAGAAAATAAAATTCCGGCTGGCAAATATTCCCTTTTTACTATTCCAAATGAAAAAGAATGGACAATTATACTTAATAAAGTTTATGATCAATGGGGGGCCTTTAAGTATAACATGGAAGAAGACCAAATTAGATTTAAAGTGAAACCAATAACTAACCATCACGTGGAACGTTTAAAATTTTACTTTCAGTATATAGAACCGTACAAAGCTGTTGTAAATTTAGAATGGGAAAAGATAAAAATATCCTTTTTGATAAACTCAGAAATTTTAAAATAAAAGAATGCAATGAAAGACTTTGAAATCCCAATTTATTATAAAAGCTCAATAATTCAAAAAATTAAGAGCATAAGAAAAGAAAAAGATCATTACAAAAAAGATTTTAGTCCTACTGTTTTAGATTTTGGTAGTGTTAAAGTAATTCTTGCCCGACATTTCGGTTTTTGCTTTGGGGTTGAAAATGCCATTGAAATAGCCTACAAAACTATTGAGGAGAATCCGGAAAAGAAAATCTATTTATTAAGTGAAATGATTCATAATCAAGGTGTTAATGCAGATCTTCAAGCTAATGGTGTTGATTTTATTCTGGATTCTTTTGGCAATCAAATAATTGATTGGGATGAAGTTACGTCAAAAGACATTGTAATTATTCCTGCTTTTGGAACTACTCTGGAAACAGAAGAAATTTTAAGGAAACGAAACATTGATACAATGCAGTACAATACTACATGTCCATTTGTTGAAAAAGTTTGGAAAAAATCTACCTCGTTGGGAAAGGACGACTACACAGTAATAATTCACGGAAAAGCAAAACACGAAGAGACTAAAGCAACTTTTTCACATGCAAAAGAAAATTCTCCAAGTGTTATTGTTAGAGATATTGAAGAGACCAAAATACTTTCCGAGATAATTCTAGGTAAAATTGATAAAAACGAATTTTATAAAATTTTCGAAGGAAAACATTCAAAAGATTTTGATGTTGAAAAAGATTTTAAAAAAGTCGGCGTAGTTAATCAGACAACGATGCTTGCTTCAGAAACTCAAGAGATTGCTAATTGTCTAAAAGATACAATGTTAAAGAAATATGGGGCAGAACAAATTAGTGAGCATTTTGCTGATACCAGAGATACACTTTGTTATGCAACAAACGATAACCAACAAGCTACAATTGAACTTTTAAAAGAAGAGGCTGATTTTTCCATTGTCGTTGGTGGTTATAATAGCTCGAACACTTCCCACATTGTTGAACTGCTTGAGGAATATTTTGATACCTATTTCATATCAGATCAGAATAAAATCATTTCGAATAAAAAAATTCAACATTTTGATATTAAGTTAAAAAAGGAAATAATCACAAACGATTATCTCCCTGACAAAAACAATCTTAAAATTATTATTACTAGCGGTGCATCTTGTCCAGACTCTGTCGTAGAAGCGGTTATGCTGAAGATTCTTTCATATTATGATAATCTTAGAAACGTTGATGAGGTATTAAAAGAGATTTAATTCTATGGACAAAAAAAAAGACCCAATTGAAAATTAATTGGGTCTTTAAGTTTAAGCTTCTTATTGCCTAAGCAAATACTTTACTTTTCTTTAATTTCTTAACTAAGAGATAATAAAAAATAACTCTGTATTTATTTCTATTTTTTGCGCCCATTTCTTTGCAAACTTCTTTAATTGTATCGTCTAGTTTTGGGGTGTCTGCTACACCTAATTTTTTCACACAGAAATTCTTCTTAATTCTGTCTAGTTCTTTAGGATCTGAGCAAGCAACTTTTGCTGAATCTTGTTTGTACAAAGATGGTCCTAAAGATTTACCAACTGCAACTAATACCTTTTTATCAACTGATTTCATGCTGAGTTTACCGGTCATTTCAGCTGCCATCTTTTCCATTAAGTCGTCTAGTTTACCCATTACTGCTCCTCTTGTTTTGTTAAGTTAAAGGTTTGTCAAAAATTAATACAATTTTATATAAATTCAAAATCAAACCAATAATTTCTTCTTAATTCAATATTAAACTAATCCCATTCTAAATATTGATCTTCTTCAAGGAGCTCTTGCATTCTTCTTTCAATTATTTTGTCCTTATTTCTTAAACGTACTTCTAGTGATTTTTTTAGTTCGCTTAATTCTTGTTGAAGTTCTTCCACTTCTTGTTTTCTTCTTTGCTCCTTAAGATCAAATAATATATTAAGTTCCTTCTTAAGCTCTTGTTTGATTTTTCTCTGTTCTTTTTCATTAGTATTTTTATGTTTTGCAGCAAGTGCTTCTACTTCAACTTCTGCTTCAAATATTTTATTCTCTCTCTCTTGCATTATTTTTTCATGTTTTACTATAAATGGTACTTTAATATTTTTAAATTGTGACTCTCTAAGTAAATCAATATATTTTTCTTTGTTAACTTTTTTAATCACCTCTAAATTTTTTCGGAGTGTTTCATTAAGACTTTTTAGTAATTTCTTTTCATCCTCTTCTTTCATTTCAAAATATTTTTGAAATTCAAAATCAAATTCATGTTCGATTCTTTCAGGCGGTTCAGGTTCAACTGGCGCTTTAGGTTTTTCTTGTGCTAATAATATTTGGGTCAATAAAAATAGTACTAATGTCAATATGTAATACTTATAGTTTTTCATAATAAACCTCAGGTTAGAGTTTTTTGTTTTTTACTTCTTCTTTTAAAGTTTCAATATTTCTATTTATCAAATTGATGTTCTTATCCACATTATTTGGAGTCAGTTTGTATTTATAATATTTTCTGTATTCTTCGTCTTTTGTTAGTTTTAATAATGTTCCTACTTTGCTAATTTGATCATCAACAAAGTCAGCATCCCAATCCAAGACTTCTTGATTAATTGTATTGGTCACATTGGTAATTGGATTATTCTTATTGAAAATAACTGAGATAAAAACGGCTGCAATAATTAAAGCACTAGCAAATGCAATTTTTCCGAAAACAAATTCTGAATCATTCGAAAATAAATTTTTGAAATAAATCTTAATATTCTCAAAATATAAATTTTGGTCAATTGCTTCATTTATTATTTTATCAAATTTGTGATCTGGAATATCAACATTTATTTTTTTAGTATATAGTTCAGTGATTGATTTATATTCATCAATATATTTTTTCAAATTTGGATACTCTTCAATTTTTTGTCTCCAGAAGTTAATTCTCGATTCCGATAAATCCCCATCGAGAAAGAGCCAAACTTCTTTTTCAAATTTTTGAAACAACTGTTTTTCTTCTTGGTTCATTTTCTTTTTCAATTTGATTTTTAATTTTTTTTACTGCGTAATGCATATGACTAATAACTGTATTTATCGATTCTTTGGTTGTTTCGGCAATTTCTTTAAATGTTAAGTTGCCGTGCTGTCTTAGTAAAAAAACAGTTTTCTGCTTTTGTGATAAAATTTTAATTGAATCATTAATTATTTGCAAAGTCTCTTTAATTATTATTTCATCATCCGGATTATTACTGCTTTGATTGTAATTTACTTCATCTAATGTTGTAAAATTATTTTTCTTCTTTCTCTTTCTAAGACTATCCATTGCTGTATTATGTGCAATAGTAAATAACCATGCTGAAAATTTTTGATGTTCATTATATTTTTTTATTCCTTTCCAAGCCTTAATCATCGTCTCTTGAAATAATTCTTCCGCCGTCTCTCTTGTATCAGAAAATCTCCACAAATAACTAAATAGTTTTGCTCTATAACTATTCATTAATATCCGGAATGCTTCACCATCACCGGATCTGAATTTTTCGATAAGTTGAATTTCCTGCATTGATATTTTGTTCCTCTATTACTGTAAACGAAATTTTGGAGGGTTTATTGTATTTTATTTCATATAAAATAATAAAATTGGCGAATTGAAAAATTTAATCCGATAATTATGAATTTTTACAGCAGTATAAATTTTATAACTCATTCACAAAACAATTTGCTCAAATTTGTAAGTGTGAGTTGTTTTCCCTAATGGTACATAGATTTTAATAAATTTTGCTTCTCTAATTATTGGAAGATAAAATAAGCCTGCTGTATTTTCGTCTTTAGATAATTCAGTTCTGCGCAGCACTTCATTTCTCCAATATGCTTTTTGTGATTTTAAATGGTCAATTTCATTATCATAATCAATTTCTTCACCAATCTGATTACTCGAAAAAATAACTATATTTTCTAAAACCTCCTCAGTATTATTATCCTCTTCATCAGTTAAATCTACAAATGTATCTAAAAGCGAAAAAACAATATTTAAGCCAGTAACAACATCATGTGTATTTTCTCTATCTTTGATACTTTTATTAAGCAAATAAATCTGTTCCTCCGGATCTACGGCGTGAAGTATTGGTATTGAAATTTGATTCTTATTCTGGTCAAAGGCTTTTACAAATATTTCTTTGGGATCCAAAAGAAATCTTTCTTCATCTCTGTTTTCTGCAAATAAATAGAAGATAAATTCATTTTCAGTTCTATCTTCAAATGAAAGTGCTGATAATGCAAAGCCATTCTCCTTTTCAATTATGCTTCTTCCCATTTCTGTAAAAGACTCTTCATCAGGAGTTAGAGTGAATAACGTGTTTCCGCAGTTAGTTAATCCAAATAATAATAAGGGAAGTAAAAGTATCTTTATAAATAGTTTCATGCTATAACTCTATTACGTTTTTAATAATGTTACTTCAATTCAAATGCCAAATATTGGACGTATATAAAGTTAAATTTGTTCGCTTAGTTGTTAAAAGTGTATAGTCTATTAAAATAAGTGTTTAATTAACTAACCAGTTATTA
Source organism: uncultured Ignavibacteriales bacterium (assembly GCA_963710615.1). Taxonomy (GTDB): domain Bacteria; phylum Bacteroidota; class Ignavibacteria; order Ignavibacteriales; family Melioribacteraceae. The sequence goes on along the minus strand of CAVQBF010000001.1, from coordinate 162,724 downwards.
AGATTTGATTTTGAGAACAAAGGGAATTGTTAAAAATCCAAGTATTGCACTAACTAGATATGTTGTTTCTAATGAAAAATAATCTGCAAGTACTCCGACAAAAGTAATGGTAATTGCACTTGTTAAAAAACTAATACTCATGTAAACCCCATTTAGAAAAGTTGGAAAGTCAGATTTTAATGTATTGACTAAAGCCATAAGGACAGGGTTAAATGCAAAAACTAAAAAGCCTAGTAGAAGAAGTAAAATAAATGCGAGAAGACCATTGGATAAAATAAAGAGTATTAACAATATAGGATTTAAAACTGCGGAAATAAGCAATACTTTTTTTCTTCCGATTTTATCTGATAATGAACCGGCATACAAAACACCTCCCGCACCGGCTAACTGGAATATGGAAAGAGAAGCACCGGCATACCATAAACTATCACCTTGATTTGTAAGATAAACTGTTAGGAATGCTGTTAAAGTACCTTTAAGAATTGAAGTAAAAAATGTAATGCCGAATATTATAAAAAACAAATGGGAATATTTACGGAGCACTTCATAAATCGCCTTCGCTTTTTTACTCTCAGGAGTTTGAGTAATCTGCAGTTTTCGAAACTTTAAAAAGAGGATGATGGATGCTAACCATCCAAAAGGAATTAATTTGTAAGTCCCTTCAAGTCCCCACAAGGAAACACCGCCCAATACTACTAAGGGTCCAACAGACCTTGCCATTTCACCACCAAGCATAAAAATACTCATTCCCTTTCCAACCCGATTTCCAGATATTTGTCTTATCATAACAGGAGCCGGAACATGAAACATTGATGAGCTTATTCCCATTACAAGTAATATTACTGTAAGAGCGGTATAATTTGGGGCAATTCCTAATAAGCTCATTACAGTAACGGTAATTGCAGGAGAAAATATTACCATAAACTTTACACTTACTTTATCAGCGGCAAAACCTATTAAAGGATTAAGGAATGAGGGCAGCCTTTGAATAACTGTCAGGAACCCTGCTTGGGTATAAGACATTCCAATTTTTTCTATTAGCAGCGGCAGAATTGGAGCAAGAAATGATGAATACACATCGTGAACAAAATGCGCTAATGAGATTAAAAAAATATTACCGGTCTGAAATTTATTGTCGGTAGTCATTTTAAGAAATTAAAATTAAAAGAAATGGATTCACTTATGTAAAAATAATGTTTTAGTCTATAAATAATTGATTTAGTTTTAGATTTTCTTAAAACTAATATTGATGTGATGTGATAATTACCAAAAAATTATTTTATTCCGTATTTCTTTTTATACTTAACCAAATGATAAATACCCAACCCAATTGCAGCAGCTGTGTTAGTATAACCAAGAATTTCACCAAAAACGCCAAGGTCATTTTTAATAAGTCCATCTCTGTAAATTACCAAGGCGCTGTTAATATCTTTTCTTAACTTTAATCGTGATAAGTTTTCCTGCAAAACGTCTTGATTTAATTCATGAAGAATAAATTCACTATAATTATCAATGTAAACTTTGCTTTTCAAACTCAATAGAGGAGATTTATATTTTTCTAATCTATCGAGTCTTAACTTATACTCACTATTATCATTACTTTTACCAAAGTTTTCTATACTTGCTTTACTATCTGTTTGGCAGAATAACAAACCCCTGTTAAAACTTAACAAAACAAATAGTAATCCAAATACTTGTTTAAATACCTTCATTGAAATCATTTTCTTATTTCACTGTAAAGAAATCATTCTTTTCAACTGAATCAGGAATATATTTATTCTCAAGAAAAACATTTTTAACTTTTTTAGACGTCTGTAATTCAACAATAATTTCATTATTTCCATTTTTCCATTCTCTTGCAGATCTTGAAACCGATTGGATAGTTCCATCTTCAAAAACAAAGACAGCAAGCACTCTTGTAGGGATGTTGCCTACTTTTTTGATTGTGGCCTTCACTATATTTCCTGTCAAAGTCAACATTGGTAACCGAAAGATCCGGATAACCAAATTCAAAAAACCATGGTTTCCAAAACCAGCTAAGGTCTTCACCAGCAACATTACTAATAGTATTAAAGAAATCTTGAGGGATTGGATGTTTGCCTTGCCACCTATTAACATATTCTAGCATTGACTTTTTAAATAGATCTTTCCCTAATAATTCCATAAGTTCATAATATGCAACTGCAGGTCGATTATAAAATACTAATCTGCCATCTGTTTTAACGCTATATGATGGAGTAACCAAAGGTAAATCTTTTTCTGTGCCAGCCGCTTTTGCATATAAAGAGATTCTTCCAGCTCTGTAATTTGATTCTGGTTCATATTTTTCTACAATTTCTGTTGGTAAAAATGCTGCCCAGCCTTCATCCATAAAAGCATATTTTCTTTCGTTTGTACCCATCATAAAAGGGAAATAATTATGTGATATTTCATGGAATACCAAACCAATATGACTTGCTCTATCAGTAGGAGCGCCGTTGTTTGCCATCATCACGCTTTCCATTCCACCACCGCGACTTCCGTTACAGTAAGTTGTAGCATGTGTATATGGATAAGGATAACCAGGTATTTCATGTGATAAATATTCTACTGTTGTTCTTGCATATTGCGCACCTTCATCATAATGAATCGTACCATCTTTATAAATTACATCTGTAAGTGATCGTCTTCCAGTAGAACTATCAACAATTACACTAGCACCATCCCAATTTAAATTTTTGCTTGCTGCAAAAGTAAAATCAGAAACATTATCAGCTTTAAAGTGCCATTCATTAAATTCGTTATCTGCTGTTACTAATCCCTTTTTATAATCTTCTTGAGTAATAATTCTAACTGTTTCATCCGATACTTTTGCTTGTTCATAATTATTATAAATATCTTCCGCAGAAGTGCTTTCCCATTTTGCAGTTCTCCAGTAGCCCAAACAACCATCCCGCAGGAACTTTCAAGCTTAACATCAAAATCCGAAAAATCATTATAAAACTCTACTGTACCACTATATTCAACTCTATCCCACCCGTCAATATCATCATAAACAGCTATTTGAGGATACCAGTAAGCCACATAAAAATTATTGTCTCCATAATTTCCCATTCTCATTGGCCTTTTCTCTGAAATTTCAAATTCCCAGCCTATTTTTAATTTTGTAATACTATTCGGTGCTATTTTATTTTTAGGATAGATAGTAAGATTTGTTGAACCTCTTCTAATATTGCTGCTACCAAATGAAATATCTAATGTATCTCCATTAACGATAATATAATTAATTTTTACACCATCATTCAATCCGGTTCGCCCAAAATACCAATCTCGCACTGCTCCAATTTTATATATGTCTTGGTAAAGTCTAATTATAATCTGACGCAAAGAGTCAGGACTATTATTATAATAGGTTATCTCTTCTTCTCCAATCAAATAACTACTATCCGGTAAAAGTTCTGCGGTAATCTTATACTCAGATTTATTTTGCCAATATTTTTCCCCTGGTTTTCCATCAATGGATCTTGTTCCATTATCAATTGCCTTCTGGATGTTTAACGGAATAAACAAATCTGAATTTTGCCCTATTAACGAAATTGTAACCAGACTGAATAAACAAATAAAAACAACTCCTTTGTTCATTTGAAAACTTCCTATTTTAAAATGTTAATTTAATGAAGTATCATCTACAGTTAGCTTATGATCCAAATTCGAAATCCTCATAATTAAATTATATATCAACTTTGTCATTCGAATCATTTTATCAAAATTAATTTTTTCAACAGTATCCGTTGGTTTATGATAATCTTTTTTCATGTAATCATAAAAGAAAGCTATGGGAATACCCTTATTTGCATAATGAACATGATCGCTTCGGTTATATAATCTTTGGGGATCATTAGGGTCATCAAACTTATAATCCAAAGTAAACATTGAGGTTTCTGAATTTACTTCTTCAATAATTTCTCCCAGTTCGCTGCTTATTTTACTCGCACCAATACAATAAATTGAATCTTCGCTTCTTCTTCCCACCATATCAATATTAATATGTACAATGGCATCATCAACGAAATCAGAATGATTAGTAAGGTACTTTGCTCCTTTTAAACCCTTTTCTTCAGCTGTATGAAAGATTACCACTACCGGTCTTTGGTTAATTTTACTAATTGCTAATTTTCTTGCAACCTCTAGAATTGTAACAGTTCCAGAACCATTATCATCTGCGCCATTATAAACTTCATCCTCTCCTAAACCTAAATGATCATAATGCGCGCCAATTGTCAAAAATTCATTCTTAAGATTTTCATTATTACCTTCAATAATTCCAATTACATTTCTGGCTGATTTTTTTTCAATCAGAACTGCGTAATCAAATTTAATTTTGGATTTCAAATCAAATGATTTTGGATTTGGATCTTGATCTTTAATTAAGGAAGCATAGTTTATAATTTCATCTCTTAATAATACTTCTGCAGAAACATCATTAAGCATTATTGTAGGAATATGATCTGTTGCTTTAGCTGGATCAAACTCTTCTTCTAATTTGTAAGATCTTGATTTAGCCCATTCTTGAATATAATCCCAATATTTAAGGGTTTCATCATTTGGCAAAACAAGCAAGCCAACCGCACCATTAACTTTGGCAAGCTCAATCTTGGTAGATGATCTTTGATATTTTCTTACAATATCTTTACTAAGTATTTCTTCTCCATTAATTTTTGGAGTTCCATTTATCACCAAAACAATTTTACCTTTAACATCAACATCATCGTAACTATTGTAATGATCTGCTTCCGAAAATATTCCGTATCCGGCAAAAACGATTTCGAATATTTTAGCATTATAACTACTATCAGGTAAATTTCGTGGATTATAAACTATATGCGCCCCATTTTGAAATTTAACTTCTTCTTTATTTTCATTTATAATTGATAAACCGCTGTTTTCATTAAAGCCGGTTAAAATCATATTAAAATTCTGAAAATATGTTCCGTTGTCTCCAAATGGAAGTACTTCATATTTTTCTAATTCTTCAGAAATAAACAAACTTGCAAGCTTCTCACCTCTCGAAGTAGCTTCTCTGCCTTCTAGTTCATCAGATGCTAAAAATTCCAAATTTGATTTGAGATAAGTATAACTGTTGTCTTTTAGTGATACTGCATGTTGAGAAAAGAGATGGTGGAAGCTTATCATGAAAAATAATAAGGCTAATATATTGATCTTTTTTACTATCACCGAATATCCTTCATGTTTTCTTTAGCGCCTAAAATAATAAATTTACTAACTTAATGCTCTACTTAAAAAACTGCTCATAGGTTCCGCTGCATGATAAAACTTCATTAACATTTGGGGTAAATTTTTAGTTGTAATCTTATCACCGGATAATTCTGTAAAATAGTAAAATTGCTTGTTAGCTATAAGTGGCTGTTGTTCGTAGGCATTTAAAAATTCTTTTGGAATTCTCTTATTACTTTCACCTCTTACTGTTAGAAAGTACTTTTTAAAATTTTTGTTAGTAAGAAGCTTTTCGAATTCTTGCAAATTTGAAGCAATAAATCTTCTAACTTTTTCAATTTGATTTTTATCTAATTGATAGAGCCCACCATAAAACCTCAAGTAGTCGGCTCCTATTTCAATATAAACTCCCGGATCATCAAAATTCTTTCTACCCCCATTTGAGATAACTGCAGAAACGTGAGTTTTGTAAGGTGTTTTATCTTTACTGAATCTAATATCGCGATAAATTCTAAAAATAGCTTCTTTAGGGGTTAGCATTAAGTTTTCATCCACTTCGTGAATTCTATAAATCATATCCTGGACAAAATGTTCAAATGGTATTTTCACGGATTTTTCATATCTCTCTTTGTTCTCGGTAAACCATTCGCGATTATTATTCTCTTCTAACTCTTTAAAAAAATCTATAAAGTCTTTATTAAAATGCGGCATTCTATATCCTTCCTTTTCAGCAAAATTTTAAGTAAAAATTTAATTGAATTAACATAGCAAATATTATCTATATTCCGACATTTACAAATTTATTAAAATTAAGTTATTTCTAAAGAAAAATTAAAAGAAATCTATTTTATTTTCGATAGTATAAAGGAGAAAATATCATCTTTTTTAATAACGTATTATCCTAAAAGACCAATTTATGCGAATGACTCAACAAGATATTAACAAACTCAATAAATTAACCAAAGAAGAGTTAGTTAAAGAAATTGTTGCATTAAAAAATAATGGTGTTTCTAAACTTATTTCAGATTCATTAGATTCGAAAGAAGCTGCTGAGATGAATCAATTAATTGTTGAGAATTCTCATGATGGAATAATGATTATAGACGATAATTATTTAATAACCTTTGTTAATAATAGACTTTGCGAACTTACCGGCTATTCAAAAGACGAAATTACTAATATTGATTTTAGAGAGTTAATAAGTGCCAGAACAAAGGAAATGGCAATTAAAAAATACAAAGGACGGAAAAATGGTAAAAAGCATCAGTCGAAATTTGAGCTGCCTATCGTTACCAAACAAAATAAAGAAAAAATTTTCGAAATTAGAAGCACTGTTTTTGTAGATTCAAAAGGAAAACTAAGGACACTTTCTCAATTCAAAGATATTACTCTACGTAAGCAGACCGAAGAAGCTATCTTACAATCTGAAGAAAAATTTAGATCAATGATCGAAAATTCTCATCTCGGGATTATTATCGTCGACATGAATTTTCAATTTGAATATGTAAATGACCAATTTTGTAAAATTGTTCAAAAAACCAAAAATGAATTGATTGGAAAAGATTTTAGAGAGTTTTTATCTGATGAATCCTATGATCTGGTTGTAAAAAGATATCAAGACAGACAAAAAGGGTTGTCAGTGCCTTCAGAGTATGATATTAAAATAATTAGAGCGGATAAAAAAATTGTTGATATAAAACTAAGTTCTTCTGTTGTAAATTTTTCAGGCAAAATAAAGACAATCGCTCAATTGCTGGATGTAACAGAAAATAAAAAGAAAGAAAAACTACAGAGCGTGTTACTTAATATTTCTCAAGCAGTAAACGAAGTAAAAAGTTTATCTGAATTTTTAGGAATAGTAAGGGAAGAACTTTCATCAATCATTGCAACTCAAAACTTTTATGTAGCAATGTATGATAAAAATACAGATACTTATTCTTTCCCATATCATGTAGATGAATTTGACGTAATTGATGAAATAACTCAGTTGCAGTTGAAAGATAGCTTAACCGATTATGTGCGCAGAAAAAACAAAGCTATTTTAGTTGATAGTAAAATGCAAACTGCTCTTGAAAACGAAGGAGAAATAAAAGGCATTGTCGGTGAATCTTGCCCTATTTGGCTGGGGACCCCTTTAGTAGTTGATAATATTGTAGTTGGGGTTATGGGTGTTCAAGATTATAATAATGAAGAAGCTTACAACAATAATGATTTGGAATTATTAAAGATTGTCTCTGAAAATGTAAGCTCTGCGATTTGGAAAAAGCAAATAGTAGATAAACTTACCGAAAGCGAAACAAGATATAGAGATTTTATCTCCCGAAGTTCCGAAGGTATCTATAGAATTGATTTTGAAAAACCGATTAATGTTTCATTACCTCCAAAAGAGCAAGTGGACCTAATGATTCAATGTGGTATAGTAGGTGAATGTAATAATTCTTTTGCAAGAATGTATGAACAAAACTCCTATAAAGAAATAGTCGGTAAAAAAATGAGCGATTTCTATGGAGATAACATTTCCAAGGAAAACTTTAGAGCAAACTTGGACTTTATAAATAATAATTATAAAGTAACTGATGTAGAAACTATTGAATATAACACAAAGGGAGAAGAGCTGATAATTCTAAATAACTCAATAGGAATTATCAAGGACGGCAAGTTAATAAATATATGGGGTATACAGAAAAACATAACTGAGAGCAAAAAAATGCAGAATGCTTTACAGCAAATAGCTCAAGGGATTTCCTCGTCTATTGGTGATTCATTCTTTAAATCACTTGTAACATTTATCGGCAACACATTACAAATTGATTGCGTTTTAATTGCTCAACTCTCTGACAATAAGAAAAGCGCAGAGTCCCTTGCAATCTGGAAAAATGGTGACTTGATTGACAACATACACTATCAAATTAAAAATTCCCCAAGTGAGTTTGTGCTTGATCAGAACAAAACCGTTCTTCTCGAAAATATTCATCTTAATTACCCTAATGACAAATTTTTAAAGAAGATGAAAATAAATAATTATATGGGTAGACCTCTCTTAAATTCAAAAGGATTGCCAATTGGAATAATAATAATTCTGCAGCAAGGAGAAATTAAAAACTTAGAATTCACTAAATCAGTATTAGAAATTTTTGCATCAAGAAGTTCTGCAGAAATTGAACGGCTTCAATATGTAAAAGAAATTGTAGCAGCCAAGGAAGATGCTGAGAGATCGAATAATCTAAAATCTGATTTTCTCGCGCAAATGTCTCATGAAATTCGAACGCCTGTAAATACAATTTTAAGTTTTACTTCTCTGCTTAAAGAAAGTTTGGAAGAAGTAGTTGAAGAAGATTTAAAAGATTCATTTAAAATGATTGAGAATGGTGGAAGAAGATTAATTAGAACCATTGATCTAATACTCAATGTTTCGCAAATTCAATCGGGCAGTTTTACAGTAACTCCAACTAAACTAAACATTATTTCTGCATTAAAAGATATAATTTCAGAATTTAAGCAAGAAGCAACTAAAAAAGCTTTAACTCTTTCCCTGGAAACAACCTATAAATCTTTAAGTGTTTATGCAGACAGCTACACATTAACACAAATTTTTGCCAACTTAATTCACAATGCTATTAAATATACAAAGTCAGGTTCAATTAAAGTTAAGGTTGAAAAAAATGTTGCAAAAGAAGTTGTAGTAGAAATTAATGATACCGGTGTTGGTATGAATGATGAATTTTTAACGAAAATATTTGAACCTTTCTCTCAAGAGGAAACAGGATACACCCGAAAATTTGAAGGAACCGGACTTGGATTAACTTTGGTAAGAAATTATTGCGAATTAAATAATGCAGAAATATCAGTAAAAAGTAAAAAGAATGAGGGCTCAACATTTGCAATAAGATTTAAAAAGAAGAGCCCAAATAAAAGGTCTAAATCCTTATAAAAGCTTTCCGAACAAAGTTGCATACATAAATCTGTAAATATCAATATTTTGAATTGAACCAGTCATTAAATGATCATTTAATCCCTTTGCTTTTGCTATAACAGCACCACAGACATCATAACTTGTTGACCAAACAACAACAAAAGGAAACTCATTCCCAAATCTATCCGGTTTTGCTAAAAAGGGCACCGAACCCGTTCCATATTTACCATCGTATAAACTTCCAGTTTTATCTCTTTCCGGAATTGCTTCTTCTGGATTAAGACTAGGATAGCTTAATATCTCCATACCCCCAGCTTCACTATCTGCTGCAGTAATCAGCATTGTATTTCCATCTTTATTTACATAATCACTTGCCACGCCAATTGCATCATCAGCTCTTTTTAACGCTTCAAGCATTCCGTTTGCATTATTATGATTACCAAAATTATCTGTGCCTTCTTCTTCAATTACTAAAAAGAATTGTTTTCCTTTTTTATCAAGAAATTTAATTGCCGCAGCTGTCATCTCAGCTAAAGTTGGAGCTTCGGGATTATAGTTTTCCACTCCCATTTCTTTCTGTTCTTCTTCTGATTCATGATTGTAAGTATTATCTGCAGCAAAAATACCCAAAACTTTTTCTGTGTCTGGTGAGAGATTCAATAATGCTTCTTTAGTATAAATCACCTTATAGCCATTATTTTTAGCCCATTCAATTAAGTTTAATCCATCCTCTCTTTCTCCTACACCAAACTTTCCTTCAGTGCCTTTAGGCAGTAAACTTTTTTCCCCCCCGGCAAATATTAAGTCAGTTCCTGATTGCACAATTTTCATTGCAATTTCTTCAGTATTTTTTCTCGCAGTTGAGCTGGCGACAAAAACGCCCGTTCCAGGTTCAACAATATGACCCGAATTAATAATTCCCGTAACAATACCTTTGCTTTTGGCTTCCTGCATAATACTCATTGGTTCCCCTGATAATGCAGTAAGCGGATTAGTTCCATCCATCCCATATGAATCATACACTACTTTTTTACCATATGAGTGCATTGTAGCTCCAGCATTTGAGGATGGTGTTAAAGTATTTGATGTATGGGGGGAATATATTGCCATATTGGGAAGCTTATCCCAGTTAGTTTCACTATCAGGTCCATAGTACAGCATTCTCATCCCAATCCAATTGGATAGCGAGGTTCCATCCGGATGAATAAATATTACATTTCCTTTTTTTATATTGTTATCATTCGTTTTATCATTACATCCAATCAAAGCAAAGAATGTAATCAATAAAATAATTTTTCTCATAATTGCTGCTCCATATTTTATACACTAAATTATTTTGTATGTAAATTTATTAAAATTAAGTCTCAAATATTTTTATCTACCAATACTTTTTTTATATTTATACTTAAATATTAAAAGGATTAGATATGAATAACAAATTGAATAATATTGCATTACTTGTTTTTCGAGTTTCGATAAGTGCATTCATGGCATTTGGTCATGGGTTAGGTAAATTTCAAAAATTACTTTCCGGTAATGAAATAAAATTCTTAGATCCGTTCGGTCTTGGACCAACAGTTAGTTTTGCTCTAGCTACATTTGCTGAATTTTTTGCTGCCTTGTTAATAGTTTTGGGTCTATTAACCCGAATCAGCTCTTTCTCGCTTATTATTACAATGGCTGTTGCCGCTTTTATTGCCCATGCAGATGATCCGTTTTCCAGACAAGAAAAATCATTAATGTATCTGGCAAGTTATATTCTCTTATTTTTAACCGGACCTGGAAAATATAGTCTACAAACTTGGGTTGATAAAAAGATCAGTAAATCAAATTGGTTGATAAAATTTATATTGAGATAAACCATTTAATCTGTTGTTCTAGCAATAAATCTATTTAATACTTTCTTACCAGCCCATACTAATAATAATATGATAAATATTCCAATAATCATTGGAAAGAAAATTACAAGAATAGAAATACCGACCGATGCAGTTGTTTCTGTGATGGCAACAAAAGGATTTCCCAGTCCTGCTGTAGTTAATGAGGAAGCCCCGCGGGTAATAGTTGTTAAACTTTGCACCAACCCAGCTGCCCCGCCACCCGCAACTATTGCTAAAGTCCATTTATAAATGGGTTCCAATTCTATAATAGAAGAGGCCATTACAATAGTCCCAGCAACAACTGCAGTCGGGCCAGCTATTGTATCTAAAAAATTATCAATAAATGGTATAAAGTAAGCTGCAAGCTCAAAAATAGAAGCCGCGGCAAAAATGACAAGTGCCGGAAAAGTTCCAATCCATTCAAATCCCGAAGAAAGATTTAGGTAACCGCCCATTGATGCAAGAGACATAATCAGCAGCGGCACAAAAATTCTAAAACCGACTGCTGTTGCAAGACTAATCCCTAAGAGTATGTTTATTATGGTTTCTAAGTCCATTATAGAATAATTTAATTTTCATTAACAAATTACCTTAAAGTCCAATATTTATTAAAATTTACCAGATTTGAAATTATTTTTCCTCTTAGATTTCCGATTAAAGCATTCGGAAATGACAGACTTCATTGCTTGTCTTTTAACAATTTAGCAATACAACAATTAAACAATTTTAATCAAACAACCTTATTAATTCTCTAGTACCGAATACGGATTGGTTAGACATATTACTTAAAACTATTATTGTCTTTCTTGTACCCAACTGTCTGATAAAATATGAACGGAAGCCTTTCCACCAGCCGGTATGATAAACAATTTTATTTGTTGAATCAGATGCATTTATTCTCCAACCAAAACCATAATTATCATGAATATAAAGTCTTTTATGTGCTGGTTTAAAAGCTTCTTCTAGAATTTCTGATCTAACGGGATTGCCATTAAATAAAGCTTGATCAAACTTTAGCATATCTTCAACAGTTGTGTAAATTCCTTTATCTCCGACAACTCCATTTAAATAAGTATCTTCTGCAACTCTTCTTCTACGTGTATAACCAATTGCAACATTTTCTACTTCCTTTTGGTGAGCTTTATTATATATGAATGTATCATTCATTTCCAATGGAACAAAAACATTCTCCATCATAAAATCTTCAAAGGTTTTGCCAGTAATTTTTTCAACTATTGCGGCAAGTATGCAGTAGTTTGTGTTTATATAATTATACTTTTTATCTGGCAGGTAATATCTCTGGGGGTGATGTTCGATCATTAAATTGATTACATCTTTATTCGTAATTGGGGTCTTTCTGTCTTTCCATAACTTATCTGCAAAGTAAAAATATTCTGGTAACCCCGATTTATGAATCATCAATAATCTTATTGAAATATTCTTGTAAGGAAACTCAGGAAAATAATGCTGAACAGAATCTTCGTAGCTGAGTTCACCTTTTTGCTTTAGCAGCATAATCGCATAAGTTGTAAATGGTTTTGTGGCAGAAGCAATCTGAAATTTTGTGTCAATTTTATTCTCTATTTTTTTTCTAATGTCTGCATATCCAAAGCTATTTTCATAAACAACTTGACCATCTTCAGCAAATAGAACTGTTCCGTTAAATCCGATTTTTTCATGTCTTCTGGTAAAATACTTATCAAGCTCCTTAGCTTTTGCTAAGTGTGCTTTATTAATCTTTTTTTCTATTATTTCTTCAACAATTGGCTTTTCTTCGTTAGCCGGTAATTCCGATTTGTCGTAAAAAATCGCAATAAAAAGTAAAGCCAAAGTAATTGTTAAAAATATTTTGTAGACAATATTATTGATGTTGATTCCTAAAAAATATTAAAGCCAACTAAAAAATTATTGATAAAATTATAAAAACTAAAGGGGTTTTAAGTATTGAAAAGCAGCCCGTAATTTAAATACGAGCTGCCAATTATATATTATCCAGCTGGCGGAGGAGGAGCTGGTATTTCTTTTTCTTCCAAGTTATTTTTAAGATTATTCACACCTTCTTCAAAACTTTTTCCAAGAAAACTATCCATCATCAATCCATAATATCTTCCAAGCGGATAATCTGCCTCTCCGGTTAAACTCCATGTAACTTGTGTTGATCTCTCGTTTCCTTCAAATTCCCACTCAACAACTCCTTTTCCTTGTTGCGGCGAGAGAAAGGCAATATCAGATTTTATTAAATCGTACGGCTTAAACTCAGTAAAGATCATATGACCTGATCCAATTATTTCACCCTCCCAGTAATATTTTTGACCCACTTTGGCTGAGTCACCGGTTACTTCATAAGGGTGGTTTGGCTCAAGAATTGTCCATGGATTCCAATCGTGAAAATTATTAAAATCAGCAACGTAGCCATATACCATTCCTACAGGTTTCTTAATATCAACAGTTCTTTCAACCCGGTATTGAGATGGAAGAAAAATTGCAATAACAAATACTAGAGCAACTATAGCAAGTATGACATAGAAAATACCTTTTATTATTTTCATTTAATAACCTCAATTATTGTGGTTAAATCTTTGGAGTCTCTAAATTATCTAATCCAACGTGTAATTCTGCATCTGTAAAATGATGATCTATTAGTTTTCCATCTAAATAAGCTTGGTATGAGCTCATATCAAGATGACCGTGACCGCATAGGTTAAACAAAATTGTTTTAGAGACACCTTCTTCCTTGGCTTTATTTGCTTCACGAATGACAGCCGCTATACCGTGATTTGCTTCCGGTGCCGGCAAAATTCCCTCAGCATTAAAGAATTTTAATCCAGCCTCGAAACATTCCAACTGCTGAATTGCAACGGCTTCAACTAATTTATCTTTTAGCAGCTGACTAACCAATGCACTCGCACCATGATAACGCAATCCGCCGGCGTGTATTGGTGCTGGTACAAAAGTATGACCAAGCGTATACATCGGGATAAGGGGCGTTAAACCGACAGTATCACCAAAGTCATATCTAAATTCTCCCTTTGTTAATTTAGGACAAGACGCTGGTTCAACAGCAATACATCTAATCTCTTTTTCACCACTTATTTTATAAGGTAAAAATGGAAAAGATAATCCTGCAAAGTTAGAACCGCCTCCAAGAGGTGCAATAACCATATCCGGGAAATCACCAGCCATTTCCATCTGTTTTATTGCTTCTAATCCAATCACTGACTGATGAATTAAAACATGATTGAGAACACTTCCCAAAGAATATCTTGCATCAGGATCATGTACAGCTCTTTCAACTGCTTCAGAAATTGCAATACCTAAGCTTCCCGGAGAATCGGGATCTTCAGCTAATATTTTTTTACCGGATTCAGTAAAATCAGTCGGGGAAGAATATACATCAGCTCCCCAAGTATTCATTAATAATTTTCTGAATGGCTTTTGATCATAACTGACTTTGACCATAAAGACTTCAGCTTTCATTCCAAATTTGTTACAGGCATAAGCCAAAGCACTTCCCCATTGCCCTGCACCGGTTTCAGTTGTTATTTTTTTCACCCCTTCTTTCATATTATAATAAGCTTGAGGAACTGCGGTATTTGGTTTATGTGAGCCTGCTGGACTAACACCTTCATATTTAAAATAAATTTTTGCCGGAGTATCTAATTGTTTTTCCAATTCATATGCACGGACAAGCGGAGTAGCTCTCCACTCTTTATAAATTTCCCTTACTTCTTCTGGTATATCAATCCATCTTTCTTGAGAAACTTCTTGCTGAATCAATCCCATTGGAAACAATGGAGCTAAATCGTCAGGGCCAATTGGCTGTTTAGTACCAGGATGTAAAGGTGGCAGCATTGGATTCGGCATATCTGCTTGTATGTTATACCATTGTGTTGGAATTTCATTTTCACTTAGTAAATATTTCTTTTGTCTGTTCATAATTACCTTAATTTGAATATGATTTACGTTTAGTTAGTTAGATAATTAATGGTCTGAAAATAGTGTTATAATTTTTTTGATGCAATAATGAAGTGATCTTTTTTAACAATAAGTTTTTATCCAAAATAAATGATTTTAAGCAATTCGCTTATAAATTTTCTTTAGGTTTGATGCATCTATTTCGTGAAAACCATCATACTTAATTAGCTCATAATTTATTTTTTGTTCACTTAAAAAAGATAACTCTTCATTAAGTTTTTCTTCAGTGATAAATTGATCATTATTACCCACTGCCAATTTTATTTTGATCTCATTCCAATAAAGTAAATTCGATTTATAAGAAATATCTCGAGGTATTCCTGAACCCCATAAAATGAGTCTACTAACGGGAATATGTTTTTCGTTTAACCACCTTATGGCTGTATGTCCTCCTTGCGAAAATGCTAAAACATTAATTCTAACTTTAGTCATATCAACAATCTCACAAACTTCACTATAAACATTATTGATCATAGTAACATAATCTTTTATTTCATTTTCTCTATCTTCTTTAGTCATCCAGGTAGCGCCAATTTTGCCCGTAAATCCTCTTGCATAAAATTTGTTCATCGCTTCCGGTGCAACTAAAAGAATCTTATCATTTGCAATTGCTTTGAACAACTCTATAAATTCTTTAGCAAGCTGACCATATCCATGAAAAACAAACCAAATATTAGTTAAAGATTTAGCTGGCTTTCCTAAGGTATAGTAACGTGCTGTTTTTGTTGTTTCGATATATTTTTGATTTATCATGACACCTTTATAATTAGAAGCAAGACCAGATAAATTAAATGACAACTTAAGTTTATTCCAGAATGATAGGATCACCAATTTTAATTTTACCGATGCTATGAGAAAGAGCATTTTGTCCAAACATAATTTTATTATTAAAATTTCTGTACGTATTAAGAGTAGCAAGCGGTTCCTTGTTTTTCTTTCCTTCGGAATCAATTGTTGTAATTACACAGCGGGCACATGGTTTAACAACAGAAAATTTAATCTCCCCAATTTTTATATTACTCCAATCATCCTCATCATGCGGCATACCTCCTGAGAAAACTAAGTTTGGCCGGAAGTTTTTCATCTCAATCGGTTTACTAATTTTGCTATTCAAAAATTTTAATGATTCTTCACCAATAATTAGAAAAGGATATCCATCGGCAAAACTTACATTTTTACTTTCCGGATAATAGTTAATGCTTGTTTTTCTTTCGGTAGATTCAGGCATATACACCAGCGAGCAATTAGTATCAAGAGCTTCGCTGAACCATTCATTAATTTTTTGATTGTACATATTTGCAACGCAAACGTCATCCCAAATTTTTACTTCTACTTCTGGACTTGGAGTTTTATCTATATCTACATATAGTGCAGTTAAATTCTTTTGATAATGAGTAAAAACTAGTTTTCCATTATTAATTTTTACATCAATAAATATCATTTGCGGAAATAAACGTTGAGTTATAAAACTATTATTTTCATCAATCAGCATCCATCTTCTATCGTAGGCTAGTCCCCGTTCCTCAACTTTCGATTCTTTAAGGGAAATTCCCGGAAGTGATTTTACCGGGAATATATTTATTTGTGTAAGTTTAAAATTTTTCATCAATAACTATAATATCATATGTACAACTCTATTGAAATTTGAGATGCCGGCTATTTGAGAAGATGTCTTATAGCAATGATTTATATTTCTCCCTGGTATCTAAGCCACTCTTGTGTTCTATGGAAAAATAAAACATAGCCGCGAACTTGCAGTTTCCCATCTTCAACCCAAAGTTTGCAATCATATATTTTTCCTTTTTTGGGATCCATAATTTCACCATCTTCCCAAGTATTATCATCCTGATGTTCAAGATCTGTTATTATTGTCATACCTAAGATTTTTTGATTATATCTAGGATCATCTTCATCGCATTTATCACATACTGGATCTGGATCTTCCCCTGGTTTTCTAAACAACTTTACAATGTCACCATAAAGTTTCCCATCGTTCAAATAGATTTTAACAATTGACTTAGGCTGACCGGTTTCATCATCAATTGTTTTCCATAATCCGGTAATTTCTTCATGTTGAGCGTTAAGGTTAATAGTAAAAAAGAAAGCAATTACTGCCACAGAAATTAGATTAAAAAATTTGTTCATTTATGTCTCCTGTTTGTATTGATACTTAAAATTTAGCTTAAATCTTTTTGCTATGCAATTTATAATTTATTCAAAGTAATCAGAGTTACTTCCGGTGTAGAGTTATACCTTATTGGTGCAAGTGACATTCCTAACCCTCTTGTAACAACCATCATCATTTTACCGAACCAAAATTCTCCCCGCATATATGGTGTTTCAATCATAGTTGGCGATAAGTTATAAAACGGAAATAAAAAGGTTATTTGTCCGCCATGAGTGTGACCGCACAAGTACAAGTCATAATTTTCTTTAGCAGCTTTTTCAATCATAAATTCTCTTGGTTGGTGCGTTAAGAAAATTCTTAGATCTGCATTGCTGATGTTTTGGGTAAGCGAATCTAATAATCCTTCACTTATTGTCTCAACATAAGTATTTGTAATAAATGTGACTTCAATGTTGGAGCTATCAATTCCAAGCACAAGTTTGTTATTATCAATCATGGGAATGTTAACATTGGAAAACGCTTTTGTGATTTCATTAAGACTTCTTTCATTATCTCCTCGGTAAGCCCAATTATCATGATCACCAACGCAAGTAAAAACTCCATGCTTAGCTTTTACTCTACTAAGCTGTTCGGCAGAAAACTCAATATAATTAGGTGTGCTTGTAATCATATCCCCACCCATTAAAACTAAATCGGGATTTGTAGAATTAAGCTTATTTATAAAGTTTCTTAATCTTTTTTCATCAGTATATTTATCAGCTTGAATATCTGAAACAAATCCAATTTTAAATCCATTTAAAGCTGCTGGAAGGTTCTCTTTTTGAAATTCGATTTCTCTTATTTGAACAGAATTATAATCATATATTACTCTTACTGGCACATAAACAATGGTTATTAAAAATATTGCGGAAAATATAATTGCTTTTATTCGAATTACTTTTGCTTTAAGGTTCTTTGTAAAAGGGTGAATAATAAGGTGTAAGGCTTCAAACAATAGAAAAATTAATGTTGTCTGAACAATTAACATTATTCCAATCCAAAATGGATATAGAATCAAATAGTCAAATATCACATTATCGGGTGGGGCAAAATAGTCGGAATTTGTTACGTAAACATATATCCATGCTAAAATTGCAATTATTGGATATAAGTTGATGAGAACAATTAAGAACCATTTAATAAAATTGATTTTACCAGCAGCCGATTTAGGAAAAATAATTTTAACTGAATTTATCACTTTTTTAAAGAAGTAAAATTCAAGGATAAAAACTGCAAGCAGCACTAGAATAACTTTAACAGCAAATGACATAAGTATTTAGGTATTAATTCTTTGTTGAGTTCTTAAATTCAGCTATAAACTTTTTCGTAAAATCAGATAAAACTAATCTTCCGCTGTTTTCAGCCCGTTCTTCTAATAATTTGTCCCAATGATCGGTCCCTTCCCAAAAGATTTTCTTTAAACTTGTTAATGCATCTAAGCTTTTTTCACTTAATGATGCAGCAAATTTATTTATTTGAAAATCTAATTCCTCTATGCTATCAAATACATTGTGATAAAAGCCATTTTGCATTGCCCAATCGGTGTTTCGCCATTCGCAATCTAATGACATTTCAACAAAAGCCTCTTTTCCAATCTTTCTTTCAATTGGCGGTCCAACAACAAAAGGACCCAAGCCGAGCGCGAGTTCACTTAATTTTAATGAAGCATTTTTTGTGGCAAGTGTATAATCACAAACCGAAACTAAACCAACTCCCCCACCAACAACCTTACCTTGAATTCTGCCAATAACAATTTTTTTACATTTTCGGATTGCATTAATTAGGTCAGCAAAATTCATAAAAAACTTCTTGCCATCAGTGAAATTATCAATATCAATTAGTTCATCAAAAGAAGCTCCTGCACAGAATGTTTTTTCCCCATCACTTTTCAGAGTTATTACACTAACATTCTGATCATCTGAAATTTTGTTAAAGATTTCAACCATCTCCTTTAAAAGCTTGGAAGGGAGTGAATTGCTTTTGGGATGATAAAAAGTGACTGTTGCAATTTTATTTTTTGTTTCGACTTTTACATATCCATTATTCATAATGTAAATCCAATTATATTTAATACTTCTTTAAGATCATCAATCAGATAATTGGGTTCATATCTTTTTAATTCCTCAATATTTCTGTAACCGTAAGAAACAGCACATGTTTTTGCTCCTGCATTTTTGCCGCACATTATATCAAGCTCCGTATCGCCAATCATTAATGTATTTTTTGGTTCCACATTTACTTCTTTACAAATTTTAATAAGCTGATCTGGTGCGGGCTTAATTGCAATTCCATTTTTTCTTCCTTCAATTACATCCAAATATCTTTCTATTCCAAAATGACGAGATATTTTTACTGCCTGATCTTGTCCTTTTGTGGTCAGTAATCCGGTTTTGAAATTTTTGTCTTTCAAATACTTCAATAACTCAATACTGTTATCATAAAGCTCTGAATCATCAATAAAATCAAAGTAAATTCCTTTATATACATTTATAAAATGTTCAACATCCGGAACTTCTATTTTACACGCATCAAAAATATCAGCAAAATGATGACCAAGTAAATTATAAAATTGTTCCTTGTCTAAGTTTGTTTCTAGATTTAAATGCTCTAGTGTTTTAATTGTTGATTTGTAAATTGTCTCATGAGAGTTTACTAATGTGCCATCTAAATCGAATACTACGCATTTAATCATTGCAACCTTTATATTTTTTATTATTATTTATCAAGTTGTTTTCATTCCCGAATGTTTTTATCGGGAATCTATTTATTCTATGGATTACCGCATTCGCGAGAATGACAGAATCTCCAGTTAAATATTAAAACCCATAAACAGAAAAACCGCCGTCAACGGCAATTGTTTGTCCAGTAATGTACGATGATTTATCCATACACAAATATGCCGCTAATGATGCAACCTCTTCAGGCTTACCTATTCTTTTCATTGGCGTTCTTTCAATTACTGAGTTATAATAACTCTGATCTTTCATTAATTTTTCAACAAGTGGAGTATCAATATACCATGGAGCAATAGAGTTAACTCTTATTTTATCTTCCGCCCACTCGACTGCTAAATTTCTTGTAAGCTGATCCATTGCGGCTTTACTCATTCCGTAAGGTGAACCGGTTCTCAAATGAGTTAATCCGGCAACCGAGCTCATATTTACAACGCTTCCATTTTTTGATTTCTTAAGCAATGGATGAAACATTCTACACATTTCGAATGTTGAGATCAAGTTTGTGTAAAGCACTCTTTCATATTCTTCTTTTGAGAATTCAACAGTTTTTTTTCTGATATTCATTCCAACATTATTAACAAGCAGATCTAACTTTTTCCAATTTTTATATACTTCACTGAATACTTTTTCTCTTTCTTCTGCATTGCTTAAATCAGCAGCAATACCAGAAGCTTTATACCCTTTTCTCTTCCAAGAATTGATTTTCCTGGAGATTAGTTTTTGATCACGGGCTGCTATAAATATTTCTGCTCCAAGAAATAAAAATTCCTCCGCAATTGCCAGACCAATTCCTTTTGTGCCTCCTGTTATTAAAGCTTTTTTACCTTTTAAGTTCCACTCTTTCATTATTCACTCATATTTATATTTATTCAGAAAAAAGATAAACAAATAAACATTTATATAAAATCGGACTGAAAGATGATCAAAAAATATGTAAATTTGAAATTGTAAATAATTTAATATCGATAATAAAATTTGGAGAAAAAATGCCAGTTGTAGATTATAAGAAGTATTGCGAAATGCTTGATAATGCCAAGAAGAATAAATTTGCGTATGCAGGGATAAATGTCGTTTCTGAAACATCTTCGAATGCTGTTATGCAGGCATTTGCCGAAGCTAAAGCTGACGGATTAATTCAAGTAAGTACAGGAGGCGGTGAGTTTGCTTCAGGATTGGGCGTTAAAAGCGCAGCTCTTGGTGCAATTTCTATTGCAAGACACGTTCATTTTCTTGCTGAGCAATATGATGTTAATATCGCTTTACACACTGATCATTGCCAAGCTAATAAAGTTGATTCTTTCTTGAGACCATTATTGGATGAGTCAAGAAAAAGAGTTGATGCAGGTGAAAAACCTTTATTCAGTTCGCATATGTTTGATGGAAGCGCTCTTCCGTTAAAAGAGAATATGGATATTGCCGTTAAGTTATTAAAAGAATGTCACGAGTTAGGTATAATTTTAGAAATTGAAGCCGGAGTTGTTGGCGGTGAAGAAGATGGCATTGATAACGAAAATGCTCCTGCAGATAAATTATACACTACTCCCGAAGATATGTTATATGTGTATGAGAGACTTTCTGAAGTAAAGGGTGCACGTTATATGTTTGCTGCTACTTTTGGCAATGTACATGGTGTTTATAAACCTGGTAATGTTAAATTAAAACCAACTATCCTTAAAGAAGGACAAGACGCACTTGTTGCAAAATATGGCGCCGATGCTTCATTTGATTTAGTTTTTCATGGCGGCAGCGGTTCTACTTTAGAAGAGATAAGAGAAACTTTAGATTACGGTGTTGTTAAAATGAATGTTGATACTGACACTCAATATGCATTTACTAGACCAATTGTTGAGCATATGTTTAAAAATTATGATGGTGTTCTTAAAATTGAAGGTGATGTCGGCAACAAGAAAATGTATGATCCACGCGGTTATTTGAAAAAGGCTGAAACCGGAATGAAAGAAAGAGTAATTGAAGCTGTTAAAGATTTAAGATCTGATGGTACTACTTTAGGAAGATAGTTTAATGTACTTTTTTAAATGCCCAGCTTTTTCAACAAGTTGGGCATTTTTTTATTCAACCAAACTAACATCAAATGCTGTTGGACCGCTAATATTCTCCTTGATGTTAAACTCACGGATAATTTCTTTTATAGTTCTGATTTCTGTTTCTGCCATGTAAAGTCGGTGTTTAAGCATTAAGCAATCCGGTAAATGCAACTGATCTTTCTCGTTCAAGATTCACTATCTGAGTTTTAATCTCGTAAGTTGTAGCCTCTAAATTTTCCAGTTTAATTTTTAATTTTTGGAGAACCTCATCGCGACTTAAATGATGAAGAAGCAGAATTGCAATATCAAATTTTGCGCCGTCAGGATCATTCTTTTCAAGGTATTTAGAGATTGTATTGTGCAGCTCAAACTCGCCTTCAGCGGTAATTTGGTAAATAGTTTTCTCAGGAAATCTTCCTTCTTTTGAAGTTTCACCTCTAATTAAATTTTGCTTTCTTAAGTTATTAATTGTAGCATAAACTGTTGAATCAGCAATACTGAACCACTTTCTTAATTTAAGCTCTTTTAACATTTTGGTAATTTCATATGGATTTCTCTCTTTTTCATATAAAACACCTAAAATGAGTGTTGATATTTTTGATAACATATTATTTCTCCAAACAATGCTAAAAGTTAAGAAAATATTCCAAATTCTAATAATTATTTTTTTAGATTAGTCTTTTATTAGAGTGGTAAGAGTTTTTAAGATAAGATCTCTTTTAATAATTTTTCATCATTTACCATTTCTTCAAAAGAACATTGTACATACTTCATATTTTTGGCAAGAGCAAAATATTTATTCTTCAGAACTTTAGCTTTTTTATTATTCACGACGATAACTTCTTGGTCCGACCGCAATTGTTTTCTAAAAAGGGCCTTTATGTGAACATCTGCATCGGAGAGTGAATAACCGACAAAAACTATTTTTTTTGCATCTCTAATCTCTCGGGAGGCTTCGCTGAATAACTGAGAAATTACAGGCTGGTTAAGCGACTTTAAATATGATGGTGGCATAATCAATGTTTGAAATTCAGTCCCATCAAGCGGACAAACATACTCATATTCTTCATTATCTGGATAGGTAAAGCCTAAAAATTTACCTTTATGCAGGTCAATCGTTCTGTCCCAAGGTGTAAGCAAAGTTTGGTTACAGCAATTACAATATTTCCAATTAAGACTTCCATGCAAGTTTAATAATTTTAATCGGTACGGGATTATAACCACCATCAATTTCAACCGGCTCTTTAGGATTTATCCAAAAATTAAATTTTTTCAACTCATCTATTTTATCATAATTCATAAAGTGGGTACAGTAATCAATAAAGCCAAATTTTTTAAAGAGAAAGTCAAAAGCATGTTCAAGAAGTGTATCGTAGTTTAATGTAAGAATAGAAATATTGCTATTATGCTTTTGAATCGCCTCCCAAAATTGATGGTAATAAACGCTTTTCTTGTGAGTCTGTAAATTTACAATATAGTGAATCAGCTTAATTAAATACTCTTTAATCTCAACAAGCTTGTTATGATTATAGGTAGAATTTAAACTTTCATTCTGCTGAATAAAATAATCTAAAAATCCAAAAACAGCTTCTAAATTCGGGTACTGTTCTTTTTCACAATTAAAAACAAAATTATTTTCAATAAAATCTATTACAGAATTTCCAATGTAAGTTTCTCTAAGTTCTTCTTGATGATGATTAAGTATCATTGGAAGAATGTGTTTTTGAAGCGGAACACCATCTGGATGGGATGCTCCGGCGCCTAGTAAAAATACTACATCTCTTTTCGGTTCATATTTTAAGAATAAAGTATTGATTTTAAGCCTTGTTTAATTGTGTAAGTAATTAATAACAAACATAAAAAAGGTTTTGATTACTTACTAAAAAATAATTCTAAAAACTGTGTTCATAGAATAGAACGTTTGAGTTGCAGATGAGTTGCAGTATTTATAACATTCTATTTCATTAGAATTAACTTCTTAGTGTCTGTAAATGTACCAGCAGTTAGTTGATAAAAATAAACTCCGCTTACTAAATCAGATGCATCAAATATAATTTCATAATTGCCTGGTTTTTTAAATTCGTTTACTAAAGTTGCTACTTCTCTTCCAAGAATGTCGTATACTTTTAGTGAAACATGTTTTACTTCGATAGGGCTCAGTACCGCCACCGGTATGCTGTATTGTATTCTTGTGACGGGATTAAAAGGATTTGGATAATTTTGATATAGCTCAAATTTATTATGCAACAATTTGTTTTCTAATACTTTTGTAGTGATGTCGGGATAAGAAATTCTTAGATTATCTAAAACTAAACTATCTCTATAAACAACCCCGGATTCTCTTTCCGCATCTAGTTTAATCATAATACCTGTAAGTGTAATAGGGAAGTTAAACATACTTCCTGGTTCGGTTGTTGTTGCGTTTATAAAAGCACCAGGCTGAATATCCAAATTATTAGAAGCTGTTGCCCATTTCTTTACGTTTACTTGGTAGTTTTCACCATTATCATCTTTCAGGAGATAAACCAACTGATTTCTGCTTCTACCATTGGTCATTAAATCTATCTCTATGCTATCCGGAACTCCCTCAATGGGAATATTAGTTGAAAGATTAACAGCATAAGTTTTGCTAGGATCACCAGTATATTCATAAACAATCTTTAAGCTGGCACTTCCTTCCGATCTTGGATCTTCAATTACATCAATTTTTGAATTAATAAGATCAAGGTTATCTCCGACCAAGGAAAAATCATTTTTATCATCTAGTGAATGAAGAACATATTTTCCTTCTATATTTTTTACTGTTACATATGCAAAATCAAAGATATCCTCATATTGTACAATTACTTGTGTCTCTCCTTCAGACTTACCCTGCAGAATTCCGTTTTTATCAATTGCGGCTATACTTGTGTCAGAGATTGTCCAGATAAATTCATCATTATCCAATTTCTTAATTACTCCGTCCTCATCTTTTGCTGTTTGTTTATACTCAACTAAATTAATTGTATTTGTAATAATTTGTTCAGGCTCTAAAATTATTTCCCCAATAGTTTTTATATATACGTTGCAAGTGTCAGAAATTCCATTATAACTGGCAGTGATGAACCCCTTGGAAGAATTTTCTGAAGCAGTAAAAAGTCCACTTGAATCAATAGAGCCGATTCCCTCAGAAGTTTGATATACAATATCATTAATCTCTATATCTATTGGATTGAAATATTTATCAGTTGCCTCAAAACTAATTCTTATTTGCTCACCTTTGAATATTCTTAAATTACCAGGACTAATTGAACCATAAGCAACTGTGTCAATTTTGGGAGCGGTTGAATAAACCAATATCCCGTTTCCCACAGCGCGTTCTGTTCCATCAGATGGGACATTAACAATTTTATTACGTACCCACATAGTTGTCGATCCGCCGCCATCTAAATTTATTCCCTGGTAAATACCTATTCCAATCATAAAATCAGCAAGTTCATTTAAGGTCATTCCAATGCTGTATCCTCTTCCATCGACTGTAACAAAATAGAGCTTTGTACTATCTTGTGAAAAACCAATAGCTGTTCTTGGATGACGTTCAAACGTGTGCGGCGGACCTCCTTCTTCATTATATCCTTGAACTACATAATTACTTCCATTATTTATAATTTTTGGATACCCACCTATTAATTGATTTATTTTGGGGAGCATTGATGTGAATTCAAGTAATAACTTTACCGTATCACCTATCGAAATATTATCATTTAAAAATTGAGCTGCAGAACCATGACCTGACAACACCGCTTTATTTTCAATAAGATTCATATTTCCAGAATTTACTTTAACAGCCTCAACAATGCAGACGACTGTATCATTAACAATCCATTCTGTAATTGGGTTTATACTTACTTCTGTACCAAACTGATTAGTTTCTGTACCATTACCATAAAATGAATTATATAAAGTAAGGTTATTTTCAAATCTTGTGTTGTTAACATCATTTATGCCAATTGAAGAATTATTCGTAATCAGTAATCCATCAAATTCGCTCATTCCTAAAGAGGGCTTATTATTTGTACTTATTCCAAAACTTGAGTAGAAGGAATTTTGTTTTAATATTTGTCCATTAACAATTTGTTTCCCAATTGGAATTCCACCGCTAGCGTAAAAATCTCCGTTAATTGCACCAACAACCGTATGCCCCTCGCTATCTTTTTGAGTTGCCATTTGTGAAACCGTTTGATATCCGAGAAGTTTATTCTGTGATTTAACCGACTCGATTTTGTTGTATTCATTAGAAAGATCAATTTCTAATACATCTATTGTCCATGGATTTGTGGCCTCATGAATTTCAGTATAAATTATACCAACTCCAACATTTTTAGTAGTTAAGGTATCGAATCTTACTTGAGAGTTTATTGTGCTGACAAATAAAATAAGAATAAATAGTAACAGTTTTTTCATAAGATTGCCTCTTAAATTTTTTGTTCAGTAAAATCTTTATCTATTCAATTATAATATTGTACTTTTCTAAAAGTCCGGAAATTCCATTCAGTGAAAATTTTGTTTTTTTTATTTTGTTTAATTCAGGATCTATTGAATAATTTGATGCGGATGTAAAATCAGCATTCTCTAAATTCGTGTTTTCAAAAATTGCTCCAGATAATTCACAATTATTAAATTCGGCATTTCTTAAATCTGATTCAGCAAAATCTGTTTCGGTTAAGTTGCAATTTATAAAATTAGTATTCTTTAGATTCAGTTTATAAAAGGAAGCTAAATTTAACTTACAGTTATCGAATGAAAAAGAAAGAAGTAGCTGATTACAATTGTTAAACTGTAAGCCTAGAAGTTTACAGTCAATAAACTTCACTTCTTTGAATGAAGTATCTAATACTTTCGTATTTGAAAGGTCACAACCAATAAATTTACATTCTAAAAAAGAGAGAAATGAGAGGTCTTCAAAAGTGCAATTAGTAAATTTACAATTTTCAAACTCTTTATCAGTTAGCTCAGATTTAGAGAAACTGATATTCTCAAAATTATTGTTCATTTTAATAAATATTATTGAGCTGTAAATATAAAAATTATTAGATTAAGTTAACTTGATACAACCAAGAGGTTAATAATTAAGCTATTTGATTAGATTATTAATTTTATTCAAAAGTATTTTGGTTTTGTCAGATCTTGCGAAAACATCGACCAATGAAGTTAAATATTTATTGTTTTCTTCTTTAGACAACTCATTAAACTCACTTGCCTTTATTGAATAAAAATCTTTAAATAAATATTTATTGCTGCTTAAATTAAATTCTGAAAAAGAAATTGTGTCAATTCTCGATATAAGATCTGTCTTGTAGTAAATCTCTAAATCCGAAGCGTTATATACAATCTGCCATCGTGTATCATCAACTTTTACAGAGTCCAAAATATTCATCGCAGAAAAAGATGTAGAAACTGAATTTGACTTTAGCAAATGAATTAGCTTAATAAACCTATCCTGTGATTGTGAAATATTTAATTCATTTCTACTTGAGTTAAGATAATAATTGTAACTTTTCAAAAGTTCTTTATAATTATTATTTGTCAATGCTAAATAAGGAAAATTATTTTTTAGTGAAATTTCTGCTTTGCCGTTTATGAATTCAACTATAGCTGAGTTGCCGGATGAATCTGCAATTATAAAGTGAAGTCCAAAAAAGAATTTTGAGATTGAGTAATTATCAACATTTTCAATTACTTCTGAAATGGAGGCATATGAATCTAGATTAAACTGAACCCACTCAAACTCATTAAGACAACTCAGGCTAGTATCATTTGGATAATCCACAGGCCAGGTCGATAATTCTTCAATTACTAACCCAGCTTCATTCATTCCGCCAAGGGGTAAATTTTTACCAAATTGATTAAATGTAATACTGCTGAATTTTGATACCCAATTTAATGGTTTTCTGGCGACAACGCTCTTCTTAGCTTTATTTTTTGGGTTAAAAACTATTAAGCCTTTCCCAAGTTCCCAATCCAGGTTTTTTCCTAATATTATTTTGTTCTCATTAGAGACAAAAGCAGAGCAACGCAGTTCTTGACCATTTGAGAACGTTGAAACAAATAAAAAGAAAAATATTATTTTAAAATAATGGCTAATCATATTTTAAAAAAAATATGAATTATCTGTTCAATCCCAAACATATTTCCATGATCCATCTTTTTGTCTTTTCCAGACTGTATGAAAGTTTCCTTCGCTTAAAACTTCTTTTCCTTCTGTATCAATTGCAGATAATTTATAGCGACCATATGTATAAGCCATATCTCCTGTTAAAGAAACATCTACAAAATCTGGCGCCCACTCTAGTTTTACATCTTTCAAGGTCTCATTCTTAAAATAAGCCCTAATTGCATCTTTGCCTTTTAATAATGTATTGTTTCTGTTAAGAATAGCATCATCTGCAGCATAGGTTAAAAATGCATTTTCAACTCCATCAGTTATTGCTAGTTCAGCAAAACTCTTTTCAACTTTTAAGATTTCATTCTTTAAAAGTCCCAATCTATGTTCTTCGGTTTTAATATTACAGCCCGAGATAAGCAAAATAATAAGTGATAAAAATCGTATTGAATATGTTAAAGGTTTCATGTATTTCTCAAAAAAATGAATAGTTAGTTTTTTAGTTCATTAATAATTTCTGTGCTAATCCAATATATATTTTGGCTTCCATTTAAGGTTGTCTGTAATTCCTCCACTATTTTATTATAGGTTAATTTATCTTTAGCAATATTAGAATCTATTCTTTTATTACTTGTAAAAAATAAATATTTGCCATCGGGAGTTAAGCTTGGGCAATATTCAAAGAAAGGGGAGTTTACTTTGCCACCCATGTTTAATGGTTGTGACCAATCTTTATTGTCTTTTCGAAAACTTATCCATAAATCGCCTCCGCCATATCCAGTCCCCCAGCCTGTTGAAGTAAAAATTATATATTTGCCGCTAGGTTCAATAAATGCATTAAACTCATCCATGGCGGTGTTGATTGAATCTCCCAAATTTATTGGCTCCTGGTAACTTCCATTTTTAAATTCGGAATAAAAAAGATCTTCTCCACCTATTGCATCTTCTCTTTTAGCGCAAAAATAAATTGTGCTATCAATTGTAAAAGAAGGATAAAACTCATTTGCCTCTGTATTTACAGGTGCTCCAAGATTTTTTGGTATCCCCCAAAATTTACCTTTTTTCTCTACAAACCAAATATCATAATCTTTTAAGTCTCCATTTTCATTTAGTGGTCTATTGGAGACAAAAAATAATTTTTCACCATCTAAGGAATAACAAGGTTCAAGATCAGAATAAATTCCGGAGAATGAGGCTACTTGCGGAGATTGCCATCCACCATTATTTTTCTTTACTTGAATAATTGAATATGTTCCATCTGCGGTTCGTAAAGAATAAAAAAGTTCATCTCCATGTGGATGGAGAGTCATATCCCGTTCGTTAAATTCAGTAGAAATAAAATTATCCGCAAAAATTATTGCACTATCGCTAGGTGTAGTTTCACCAGGATATTTACCGTTTACAATTTCTTTATCATCATTATTAATTTCTTTAATACAAGAAGTTAGAAGCAATAACATGATGAGAAAAGTATATTTCTTTCTCATAGCGATTATTTTTCTGTTTGAATAGTAGAACATAATTCTTTTAAGAAATCAAAACAAGAGGAAAATGTTCTAATTAAATTTTTTTTGAGAACAACTTGGTTTATTTTATCTTTGCCAAGCTAAAAATTTTATTTGATCAGCTAGAAAGCCCTTGGTTAAACTTGTAAACCACCATACTTTTTCATGATCGTTCTTCAATATATGAAAGGTTTTTAAATTTATTAACACATCAAAAAAAACACTTGTTAAAATTTCTGCCATCATATGGATTATGGGGGGATTTATTCTTTTTGTAAAAGGATATTCTTTGCTGAAAGAAGCAAATAATCTTTATGAAAACATAATCCTAATAATCCTTGTACTAATACTTACATTTGTTTACTGGATTACTTAAAAACAAATATATAATGTCTAAATTTTGCAGGAAAAATCTGAGAAGAATTACTACGCTTGAGTCGCCTAAAATATATCAATTTTTCACGCCTGGCTTTTTATTTGCACTTTTTGTAATGATTCTAACAGGTTTAACTCTTTCAAAATTAGCAATTGGAAATTACAACTTTATGTTGGCCGTTGGCGGACTGGACTTATCGTTATCTGTTGCTTTACTTTCCAGTAGTATAATTTTCATAAAAGAAAAAGTTTAATCAATTCTACCATTAACTTTTAGTTAGTAAATAGAATCTTTATAAAGGTAAGAATTACTGGTAAAATGTGGTGATAAAAAGAAGAAAGGCCCCATTTGAGCCTTTCTAATTTGAAATATAATTATATTGTAAAGAATTAAGGACACTCGATGTCATCCAAATTTGAATCCCAGCAATGCCATTCATTATCACCAAAATGGTTAAAATCTCTTACCCTTCCTTCATAGGTTTCTATATTCCATTTAATGCTTGTTATATTATTTTTGCCTTTATTATAGATTTCATAAAACGCATTGTAGATGCCATCTGAGTTAGATCCATAATAAATGTAACCGCCATTTTCATCACTATTAGGGTCAATGTTTGTGTATTTAATATCTGCAGTGCTGTCGGCAGGATTTCTATGCCATTCAATTCCAATCCAGGGATTAGGGTCATTTGGTTCATGAAAAAGTGTCCAAGTACCCTCTGTTACAGCTAAATCTGATTGACCAGAAAACCACAAGAAATCCGTGAATTGGGTTTCCTTAGAAATATACATCTCCCAACTTACACCTTCGTTATCAACATTTGCATAAAGTGATGCTGTGTGATTTACACCTCCAAATGGAGCAAATTCATATGTCCACATCCATTGGCCATCCTCGTTTTGTTCTGCTTCGTGCTTAAAAGATTCAACAAATGCAGCAACTGGAATTGCCATTCCAACTTTAACAAGTGTTTGCCAAAATACACCATTTAGGTAAGAATAACCCCAATGATTCTTTGTATTGGAGGTATCAATAAAATTGCTCCCATCTCCCTTTGGCAATACGATTGTGCTCGGGAAATTATCAAATTCCATTTTAAAGGAAGCAACAGGCGGAATCTCAGGGGGTGTCTCTGTTGGATTGTTTATATTATCGTCTTTGCATGAAAAAATAAAGACGCTTAATATAAGCAGAATTATTTGCCACTTTATATTATAAGTATTTCTCATTTTCTCTCCAACTATTTTCATAATATTTTAGACTATTTTCAATAATCTTGCCAATTTTTACACTTTCAAAATTTAGAAAAATTAACAAAATAAAACGCTATTAATAATCGAATAATGTTGCTAAAATTGCAATATAAATATTTCTGACTAGAGTACACTTAGGTTAGAGTTTAGTTCCTTTTCTAGTTTGATGAAGGAGTTTTTTATACCCGGGGATAATGTTTCAGTAAAATGATTTTGTGTTAGTAGTTTAATTTCATCAATTAGGTCAGGATATTTTTTAACAATATTTACTAAAATTCTGAATGCAATAATTCTTACTCCCGGGCGTTTTAAAATATCTTTCCAAATATCTATGCAAATGCCGAACAATACAGATTCTTCATCTTCTTTTACCTTTAATTTCTCTAAAACCCTTAACCATTCACGTTGGTGCCCTTCATTACAATTGGGTATTAGTTTTAAAATTGAAGAAGTTTTGTTTTTAAGACGTTTATCATTGTTTACAATTATTTGATTAAGAAGCCATGTTGCGCGCCAAGCTTCAGGTTGAGTTTTTGTTAGTGCAATATTGCAGACATTAATAAATTGATTTGGATTTTTTTTTAGGAAATTAACTAACTCATCCTTTGAAAATTTATTTGCTAGAAGGAATCTGAGTTTTTCATTGTCTTTCCTCAAATCTTTAATATCATTAGACTTTAATTTCATTATAATTATTTTTAAGAATATTTATTTAGTTTGTAAGATTAATTGTTTTAACTGAAATTCGTGCCTGATTGGATGCATTACCGCATGTTCAAGCATTGCTTCAATGCAATAATCAACACCCCAATTTGAAGTAAAAGGGGGTGAATAAAATTTCTCTTCTTCAACCTCAGAAAGAGGCAAGCTCCATTTTTCCAAAAGGTAATCGAAATAATTTTCGGCTTCTTTTTCAATGATTTTGTTATTGGGAACAGTAATAATGTTTGGGTTAGGAAGTTCAAGTTTTTCGCATATCCAAATCATATAATTGCCTGCGGACCTTAAAACGTGAATTAATATAGTTTCTAAAGATTCATAATCGGGATCATTAGTTTTTGGAAGTGAAATATTTAATAATTTTGCTTCCCTCCAAGTTGCCCAAAAAGATTTTAAGTGCTGTTCATGCAATAAAACCAGCGAGCGGGCTCCATTATATTTATAAGATTGTAATTTATCAGTTAAAAAATTAGCCATCTATTTTTTCTTAACGTTTTTTTCATAAATATTTATCCATTGTTTAACGGTTACTTGAGAGGCTAATTTACCAATTAAATCATAGTGGATTTTATCAATTTTCATATGTCGTTAATTTTGAGCGATATCTATAGACAGCATTCCCAGAAGTAATGTAAAGTGATTTCCCGTCTTCATCGCCCCAATTGCAATTAGTTGTTTGTCCAGGTACTTCAACCATTTCTAAAAAAGTTCCATCACTATCCAAAATCCAAACTCCTACTGAACCAGCAACAAATAATCTTCCTTTGGAATTAATTTTCATTCCATCTCCCCTGCCGTTTGGTTCCATTTTTACAAATAATCTTTTATTTACAATCGTTGTATCAACAACATCCCAAACAAAAATTTCATTAGTCCCTGAATTGGTGACATAGAGCAGATTTTCATCTGGTGAAAATGCTATTCCGTTTGGTCTTCTCAACGAATTATCTAGTAGATGCAGATCACCGTTTGTACTAAGTCTAAAAATACCGTAAAATCCTAATTCTTCTTGATCAGCTCCAATTCCATAAGGAGGATCAGTGAAAAAAATTGAGCCGTCAGATTTAACCGCAATATCATTCGGACTGTTCAATTTTTTCCCGTTGTAATTTTCAATTAAAGAAAACTCTCTCCCATCATGATAAATCTTTGCCAACCTTCTTTTTCCATGCTGAGCCAAAAGCAAGTTTCCGTCAACATCCAAAGCTAACCCGTTTGAATTCCCCGAAGGTTCTAAAAATACAGAGAGACCATCTTTGTCATTCCATCTATAAATTTTATTTGCAGGAATATCACTAAAAATAATTGCTCCGTCTTTCCAAACCGGACCTTCAACAAATTGAAATCCCTCTGCAACTTTCTCTAATTGAGAGAAATTAATTTCTGTCATTGCGAAAAAAACAACCAAAAATGATAATGAGATGTGTTTAAAGTTGTTATTCATAAAATTTTTCCCAGTATTTATTAAAAAGTATTAAATTAGCCCGCTTTTTCATAAGCTTCTTTTAACCAACTCAGAACTTCCTTATCAACTTCATTTGGAGAAGATAATTTTACTCTATGCGTGCACATAATTCCAAATGGTCCTGAGTTCTCTAATCTACCTTGGATTTTTTTATCCTTTAATTTAAGTCCTAAATCAACTCTGGTTTTTGTACTTGGCTGTACTAACGCAAATTGTCTTTTTCTTCTCAAACTTACTGCAGCCTTTTTAGGTGCAATTTCAATATCTTTTCCAAATTTTGAAATCTCTTTAACTATTTTATCATAAATAGGCTTTAAGTTTTCTTTTCCTTTGTATTGATCATCAATGAGATCGTCTTGGTTATCTACAGAGCCGGCATCAGCTTTTCTTAACTTCATTGAAACTAAATTTGCATAGCCATGTGTAAATCCATGTTTTTCTTTTAAGAATTTTAAAATTTCCCCATGTTGTTCCAGTTTCTCATTTCTTAAAATTTTTATCCACTCTTCAAGGGATTTCCCAAATTTTATTTTAAGATTATCTATCATAGTTTGGTCTGCTTTTTCCATTTTTTATCCTTTCTGAAATGTTTAAAATTATGAAAATGCTTTCAAGAAATGTTATGTTTGTAACTTATAAAAATGATTTATTAATATAAAGTGAAATAAAAAATGAAAAATATACAAAAGCTAGTTTTACCCGGTTTAGTAGTGTTAATAATTGCAATACTTTATTTTTCCTATTTTGCTCCAAGTGATGAGTTAGGAAGTTTTGCCCGTCTTGATCCAAATAGCAATGCTTCTGTTCCCATTATCGTTAAGCTTGTTAAAGAAAAAGGCGTGCAAAGAACTCAAGACGG
Source organism: uncultured Ignavibacteriales bacterium (assembly GCA_963710615.1). Classification (GTDB taxonomy): domain Bacteria; phylum Bacteroidota; class Ignavibacteria; order Ignavibacteriales; family Melioribacteraceae. The sequence goes on along the minus strand of CAVQBF010000001.1, from coordinate 128,472 downwards.
AAGTTATGTGTTTTATGTGCTTGATGGAGACAATAAGGAAATGTTAATTACAGGATTAAGAGACTTACCGCCGGGAATGAATGACACCAAATCGATGGTTATAACTGGTCATTTATCCGGAAAAGAGGCATTCCATGCTCATGGGATTGAATTAAGGAATTAAATAATTTTCTGAAATTCTGTAACCTTTATTTAAACCTCCAAGGTTTTTACTTGTCCACCGTGCTTGGAAACCTTGGAGACTTGCTATATTTAATTTAGGGAAAAATTTTTACCTTCAACTTTCTTTTCGTTAATACGTCAAACAAGTATTAGTAAAGAGAGTATGTTAGATTATAAACTACCATATCACGTTATCCAAGAAGATGAGGATGAAGATATTTATCTTCCTAAGTTATCCTTTCCTACGCTTGAAGATGCTAAAGAGTTCATCAATTTTGCCCCGCATCCAAACTTGATAATTGTAAAAACAAGGGAACTTAAAAATTACTATTTGGGTTCTGAGAAAAGAAAATATCAACTCTAAGTTTATCTATGAACTTGTTATCAATCTAATTTGAGATGATGATATTTATCAACCTGACTTTTTACTTATTTAAGAGGTTAGCAAGCCTTAGAAATTTTTGAATAAAATAAAACCTAGACCAAATAAATAAGGGACATCACCTGATATTTCTTTTTGAACATACATACTCTTAAATACTAGAGCAAATCTTTCTGATAAACTAACTTGAATTGATGTACCGTATTTTAAAGCAAAGTATGCATCGCGATTTACTGTTTTTGAATTAATTCTGTATGAGCCACCAATAAATGGTTTAATTGAAATATCAGAATTATAGAATAAATTCACAACCCCAAGTAGATTTAAATCATAATAAGGTGCACGACTGTAAAAAGTTTTATCCACTCCGAATGACTCAATAAATTCTAAACCAGGCTGTAAACTTAATTTTAAATAATCATTCTGATGGTAATCAAATTCAACTGATAATTTCGCATTAAAAAGCACAAGTGCTGTATTTAACTCACTACTAATATTTTTAATTTCACCCAATTTTAATTTTGTGAGAATAATGCAGCATTGAATAGTATACTCAAAATTAGCACAATTCTTATTATCATATTTATGCTTGCTAACCTATTATTAAGTTGCAATTAAAATCAAATTTGCTATCCTTGCAGCGCTTAACTTTCTTTTGTTAATAAAAATTGGACATGCTCCAATAAAATTTTTTGTTATCTAAAGTCTATTACGAATTTCGAAAAAAGATTACTCTACTCAATATTTATTTTGGCAAATAATTTACTGCAATACTTTTATATCTTCCAATTTGCTCATTTATCCAATCTCTTTCTTTTCCTAATTCTTTTGCCATAATTTCTGCTACAATTGGCGCTGCTTCTAAACTCGCCCTGGTATCTTTAATTAATAACCGGGTTCGTCTAGAAAGAAAATCATCAACCGTTCTTGCCATTTCATTACGAACAGCCCAAATTACTTCACCTTTCACCGTTGAAAACTTTGGATGAAGCAGCTCTTTAAATGACCCATCTTCTCTTAGTAATTCTTGAATTGCTATTGCATCGGATCCATAAATTTCCAAATTGCCAAACTCATCTGCGTGACTATGATAGCCGTGAATCCTCAATTCTTTTGTAACAGGTTCTTCGTAATCTAGTCGTGCCAGCAAAATTGCTTGATCAACTGTGTCCTCTGCCATTTTACGGTAGGTTGTCCATTTACCACCAGTAATTGTAAGTAAACCAGAACGAGAGATATTGATTGTATGATCTCTGGAAATTGCTGCAGTATTTTCAGATTCACCACTTTTTACCAACGGACGCAAACCTGCAAAGACACTAAGAATATCTTTTCTTGTAGGATCTTTTGTTAAATAACGTGCAGTGTGCGAAATCAAAAATTCTATTTCTTCTTCCATAGGAATTGGCTCTAGTAAAAAATCATCAACCGGCGTATCAGTTGTGCCGACAAGAATATAGTCGTGCCAGGGTATTGCAAAGAGTACTCGACCGTCATCAGTTTCCGGGACCATAATTGCACTATCACCGGGAAGAAAAGATTTATCAAGTACAATGTGAACGCCTTGTCCACTTACAATAATATTGCTGCAGTCCGGTTCATCCATTTTTCGTATTGAATCCGTAAAAACACCAGTTGCATTAATTACTACTTTCGAACTTAAAGAATATTGTCTCCCGGTTTCAAGATCAACTGCGTTAACGCCGGAAATCATATCATCTTCTTTAATAAGAGAGTTCACTTTCATATAATTAACTAAAGCAGCTCCTTGCTCATAAGCTGTTTCAGCCATATTAATTGATAATCTTGCATCATCAAACTGTCCATCATAATAAATTACACCGCCGCGCAGCCCTTCTTGCTCAATAGTTGGAATATGTTTTAAGGTTTCCTTTTTTGAAAGAAGCTTCGAAGAGCCAAAACCCTCTCTGCCAGCAAGAGTATCATAAAGTTTTAGTCCAATTCCATAAAACGGTCCCTCCCACCAATCGTAGTTAGGAACAATAAAGGGCAAATCATGAACTAAATGAGGGGCATTTCGTCTCAAAATTCCCCTTTCTTTAAGAGCGTCAAGAACCAAAGAAATATTCCCTTGCTGTAGATAACGAACACCGCCATGAACAAGTTTTGTGCTTCTGCTGGATGTTCCCTTTGAAAAATCTGACTGTTCAAGCAGTAGTGTTTTGTAACCTCTTGATGCAGCATCAATGGCAGTGCCTAAACCTGTCGCTCCACCTCCAATTATGATGAAATCCCATTTTTTCGTTTCATCAATTTTTCTAAGCATCACATCTCTATTCATTAGAATCTCACTTTTTATGAACTTACTTTATATTAACACTCTTCAATAAACTTTCAAGTTGATATTCTTTTTTTAGCCACCAAAGTTTTAGCTTGCTCCTATCTTTTTCAATAAAATCTGCAACTAAATTTGAAAATTCCGGAGTTCTTAAATATCCGTATGATTTATGCGGATTTCTTTCCTCTCCAACAGAATAATTGTTTTGAATGATTTCATCGGTAACTCTTACCCCAAATGAATTTGCTTCATAATCATCATTTAAATCATAGTTTAAAGCAACATTATCTTCTAAGTCAGAATAATTTACCCAATTTTTTTGAATGTTTGGCGGTGTTTGAAGCTTTGCGATTTTTGTATGAGAAATTTTAAGTTCTTCAGCAATTTTACTAACTATTACAGGAAAGCCAAGCGGTGAACCCATTGTAATTAGTGTGTCAATTTTTATATTGGGTACTAAAAAAGTACAAACATCATAAGCAATTATTGAACCCATCGAGTGAGAGACCAAAAATATTTCTTTGCCTTTATGTTTTTTTAATGTTTCTGCTAAACGATTTCTGATTATATCTTTTATCGATTTATACGAAGAGTCATTTACTTTTGGCTGCTTTGAATAATAAATTTCTAATTCCTTAAAATATTTTTTAAATACCATCTCTGAAACAAATTCAAAATTTGAGGAAAGATCTTCGTTAAGGAAAATCTTATCCATTTGTTCTTCGAGAAAACCTAAGAATTTTTTACGTCTTGTATTCTGTTTTAACGTTGCTAAATTTGCACCGGGTGTATAAGGTTCATCAAGGTAGTAGGGGTTTTCAGGATCAGTTATTAAATTGTTTAGCGGCTTATCATTTAGAATATCTGCCCAATAAACCATTTCAAACTTTGGCTTAAATTGAAAACGATCAATGTTTTTCAACCCTTCGCAGATTGATTTGATCCACCACTCTTCTAAAATTTCCTTTGGTGGTTTATTTCCTAAACCATGAATACCAATAATAATTTTTGACATATCCTAAGAGGTAGAAGCAATAATATTTAATAAGTAAATTTAATGGAAATTAGCGAGGAGAACAATTAGTTAAGTGAAAGCAAAAGAGTATAAATGAAAGTCATAAAGAGAGAAATGAATTGGAAAATAAAAAGTAACGGAAGTAAAATTTTACTAACTTAAAAATCTAAAAGAGATGTGAGCAAAAAATCTTAAATGCAAATGAGCAAACAATTGTCTGTTCATTATGACTTGAATGAAGTAATGATTGAAGGGTAATTATCACAGAATGGTTCGTGACAACGGAACAAATTTATCTTTATAGATTAAATCCAATTCCGGGTTTATTCGTTGGATATAATGTGCCTTTCTTTAAGATCACAGCTCCACTTGCTGGATCATCAATTAAATCAAGGTGTCCATCAAGATCCGCATAAATTACATTTGGCTTTGCCAATGCAAAGTGTAATCCTGCAGCAATGCCAAGCGCAGACTCATCCATACATCCAATCATTACTTCTAAGTTTGCCGCTTTTGCAACCGAGTTGATTTTTGATGCTACATCTATACCGCCAACTTTCATAAGCTTAATATTTACTGTGTCAACTAAATCCTTTCTTGCAAGTTTAAAAGCATCCATCAAGTTCATTAGGCTTTCATCTGCCATTACAGGAATCGGAACATTATTCGTAACTTTTCCAAGAAGATCAGGTTCCAGCTTTTGAGTTGGCTGTTCTAGAAGCTCAATTTTTACCTTTCTAGTTTCTTCAACAAACTTTAAGGATTCATAAACTGAGTAACCTTGATTTGCATCAAATCTTAAGAGTATTGATTTACCAACCGCTTCTCTTACTTTTATCATTCTTTCAATGTCCTCATCAATATCAGCACCACCTTTAATTTTCAGAATCGAGAATCCTTGTCTTACAAAATCTTTTGCATGTTTTACAGTTTCTTTTGTAGGCAAAATCCCAATAGTTATACTGGTTTTAATTTTCTCTCTAAATCCTCCGAGTAATTTATAAATGGGTAAATTTGCTTTTTTACCTAAAATATCGAACAGTGCCATGTCAATCATCGCTAAGGCAGACGGATGATTTTTGAGGGGTTCTGTTAGTTTATTGAGTTGATAAGAATATCTTAGTGGGTCGCTGCCCTTTAATAATGGTTCAATAAAATCATTCGATGCCTTAAGTACACTTTCTTCAGTTTCGCCGGTTACTTCCAAATCGGGAGCAGCGCAGCCGAATCCCACAATTCCGGAATTAGTTGTAACCCTTGTAAATAAATTAACTGTTGTATCTATTGTTTCATATGCAATGGTATATGGTACTGCCAATTTCATTTTGTGAGACCAAGTCTCAATCGATTTAATTTTCATTTCACTCTCTAATACCTTTTCTGATGAATTTCATCAAGTGTCATTCTTTTTAAGTCCTCAACAAAAGCCACAAGGTGAGCTATCATAATCTCCCAAATTTTATTTCCCTTTTCAGCACTTGCTTTTGTTGGATCTCCCATAGTTCCATTTGCAGAAATTTTTTCTGTCTGAGCATACCAAGGAACACCCCTTAGAGATGAGAAATTAAGGTATCTACTAGTAAATTTTAGGGATGCTTTTTTTGCTTTATCCATTTGAACCATTTCGGGTCGAACCGCCAATGTTGTACTGGTTTCAATTTCACCTGCATGAATATCATTTTGTGTCTCAGTAATTTCATCAATATCAACATCGCTTGTCTCACCGGTATCGACAGCGACAAAAATGTTTGCATCTCTATTGATCATTTGTGCGGCATAATTTAGTGTTGGACTATTATCACCATGACCATTAATGATCAACAGCTTTTTAATCCCTTGTCTGGCAATATTTATCCCAATATCATAAACAAGTTTTGCTAAAGTTTCGTTAGCAATGCTAATAGTTCCACTAAAATCATCATGATGGTAAGAAACACCATAAGGAATTAATGGAAGCACCAGCGGTTTCGGATCGCTACAAGCTTCAGCAACTTTTTTAGCTAAATATTCTGCATCAAAAGCATCAACATCTAGCGGAAGATGTGGTCCATGTTGTTCAATTGCTCCTGTTGGCAGAATAGCAACATCCGTAGTTTTTAAACGTTGTTCTGCTTCAGGCCAGGTTAATTCAGACCACAAATATTTGCTTGATAGATTTGTTCTAGATCTTGTTCCGGTCTTATTTGTTTTTAGCTTAGCCATTTCAAATGGATATGGTTTTGTAAAATCAGCTTCCTTAAATATATTTATATCAATCCACTCTCTTGAGACTCTTTTTACTGTTCCTTTAGAATGTTTGTTAAAAATATTAAAAAGGGGTTTTCTCAAATCTTGCGGAATATAATTTAAAGGTGAACGCTCATTATCAATTCTTATTTTCAATATTTCCGGATGAGGTTTTAATTTTTTTACTTGTTCCTCTCGAAGAGAAATTAATTTTTTCTGATGCAATAAATAATTAAGATGTTCTGCTCCGGCTGCCTCTTGATGAAGAGCTGTTTCCGATAGTAATTTAAGACAACTTTTAATTTGTTCTTCTGAATAACCGCAAATTTTAGGGTCTATATTTATTGCCGAAAGCATTCCAACAATTCGCTTACATTTTTCACATTTTCCGCAAGGTATTATTCGTTCACCATCTTTTTCTTTATGTGCGGCATGACAAGAAACTTGATGTTTAATCAATTCAGGATAACGTGTTGCCAATATATTTTCAATAAGCATTTCCGATAGTGGGCGGAGAACTGAAAATTGCGTTACTGCCCATCCTTTGCGCATAAAATAGCGGGTCATGATATCATCAAAGTATCTGCTTTGATCAAACAAACCATCGTAGTGAGTTATGCCTTTAAAGTTTTTTCTTTCTGTTGTGTCATATTCATCACCGATCAGTAATCTTCCAACCCCTCGTTTTCTTAGCAAAGGCAATACTCCGTATAGAAATACTGCCACTGTCCAAAGACGTATTGGATAAATATCTGCTCGTACATCTGCAAAATCTTTTCTAATAAAAGGCATGTGTCTAAGCATAAATGGAAAGACTCTATCAGAATTAACCCAGACTCGGGAAGTATTTGGAATATTATCTTTAAAATATCTATAAGCATTTAAAGCAGTAAACCAATGTCTGCCAGATTCGTTAATAAAAATCGGATGGCTTTCTAAATTTATTTCGTTTATTAATCCGTAAGTTAATAGGCTATCTTTCCCTCCACTTGATAGAATACAATGCTTATTTTTTTCTGTATTCCAAAATTCCCATGCAGTTTTTATCGGCCCTTGGTCAGAATCTATAAACTCAAGCTCGGCATAAGAATATTTTTTTAATTTAACCGGTTCCAGATTTTTTACATCACCAATTAAAAAAGGATTTGGCTCAAGAAATTTCTTAACATAAATTTCGCGCGCCGTATTTTCCATCCACTCTTTAATTACACTTTTATCTGTATCATCATATAATCCGTTAAATACAATTTTTTTACAGAACAGACCGTAATTTATAGCGACTTGAGATAAGATCATACTTGCTAAATTCAAGTAAGAGTCATCATTAGGATCAAACACCTCTTCTTCGTAACTATAAATTAAATCAATTGAGTCAGTAAAATCACCCTTGTAAATGGTGTATGGTGCAGAAATTTTCTTTTTCTCAATTTTTATTGGTCCTATCTCTAAACGATCAAAAACAACTAACTTCATTAAATAATTTTGAATAATGCTATCATCCGGAATTTTGTCCATCTTGTACCTATCTTATAAAGTAATTTTTCAGTTAAAATCTGCTTCACTATATGGATCGTGAAAATGATCTATACTACTTCTTATTCTTCAAAATAATTTTTACTAGTTTATCTGCACCGTTTAATAATACATCATAAGTCGGAATATCATATAGTTTGGTGTATTCATCACAAACTTTATTTACTTCTTTTGGTGTCATGTTTTCATGATTGATTGTGATTGCTGTAACCTTCTTTCCGGAGATCACCTCAATTGCTTTTAATTGTCGCGACATTGAATGCATTGTATAGTCCGGAAATCCATCATATTCTTTTCTTGCTGGAGCATGCTGTAAAATAATTAAATCAGGTCTGCCAGCAGCTAGCAATTCAAAACCACCAGGATATGCCGGGTTTAACAAACTCCCTTGACCCTCTAAAATAATAAAATGAGGCTTTTCATTTTTCCAAGCGGAATGAACGGCATGTTCGATTTCACCACTTACAAAATCATTGATAAGTGAATCAAGAATAATACTATATTTTGCTCCTTGCATCCATGCAGTTTGTCCTGTCCCGATCATCTCCGCTTTATAACCGGCAGAGCGTAATGCTTTAACTAAGATCCAAGCGGTTGTTCTTTTTCCAACAGCTGAATCTGTACCAAGCACAGCAATTTTTAATGATGTTACCTCTTCAATTTTTCCGCTAAAGAAATGCATTTCACTCCTTGGTGGAGTTTTACGTATATCGGTTATGCTTACCTTATGTTGAACAGCAAGTGATTTTATCTCTTTATCATCTGAGAGGAAATCATGTAAACCAGATACAATATTTAAGTTTTTCTTAATTGCACTTTTTACTGCTTCTCTTGCATAGTCCGGAAGTCTGCCGCCATCGGGGGCCAAGCCTATTACAAAATGTGTAACATCAATATTTGAATTAACTGCAGTTTGAAATGCTTCTTTGAAACTTGCATAAATTGGAATACCATTCTCTTTGCTGTCTAAAACCATTCCGGCATCTTTTCCGGTATGTCTTGAATCGATTATTGATAATATCTTAAATCTTTCCGTAAACCTAACAAGTCCATGTGCAGTTTTGCCATTGGTTGTGTTATAAGCACCTTCACAATAAACAATAGCATTACCTTGTGGTAATGTGTTCATTACTTCCTCCCCGTTAATACTACAACGAATCTATCGTTATTAATTATTTCTTGATTACTTCTATTTAAAAGAGCAATTAAACCCGCTGTTGATGCAGGAAGAACAAACATTCCTTCTTTTTCTCTTATTAATTTAGCATATTTTAACATAGCTTTATCCGTAGCATCAGCCGCCCAGCCTTTTGTTTTTCTTATTGCATCTAAAGCCAAATCTCCATCTATTGAGTGCCAATTAATTAGCGGTTCATTAATTTTTGATTCTTTAATCTTTTCAGGACGTAAATCTTCACACGTTTCTTTGTTTAACAAATGGGCTTGAACGATTGGATTTTTTTTAAACGAAGACCCTGCAACAATTTTTGGCATTTTAGAGGTTTTGCCTCTTCTATATAAACTTAAAAAACCTTTATAAATTCCAGCTAAGGTAGTTCCGTTTGAGACCGGAACAGCAACAACACTTGGGGCATCCCGTAAATCATCATAAATTTCGTAAGCAATTTCACCATATGCTTTTAGTTGCAGCGTTATGTTTGTTCCACCGGGATTAGCATCGTAAAATTCCTCCTTAGCAGCATACTCCGAAGAAACTTCAACCGCCTTTTCATAATCTCCAGGAATTCTAATAATTTCAGATCCGAGTTCTGTCATTTCTTTAATTCGAATCGCATGATAAGTTTCCGGAACAAAAATTTTACATTTAATGTTTGCAATTGATGCTGCAAGTGAGCAGGCTACTCCATAGTTTCCGCAAGTCGCCAAAGTCATTGTGTCGAATCCACGCCTCATTGCATCCATTGCTTGGGCAAATGCAATTCTGTCTTTTTGTGTTCCTGTAGGATTTCCCCCTTCGAATTTTAAGAAAATTTGTCTGGCTCCAACTTCCCGCTCAATATTTCTTGCTCTAACCATTGAAGTATCGCCGACTTCTGAATCCATAATATCTTCAAACGCTTCCAGTCTGTCTTCTAACCAATTATTATTATCGGCAATAATTTGACGTTGTTCTTCAAATTCTAAATTTAAATCAAATCCTTCTCCCGAAGCGCCATCAATAAGGTCGTAGGGATTTTCTAAATTTAAACTTTGCTGTGTGTTAGGTTGGGAATCTTTTTGTGAATCTACCATTATACCTCTTTCCAATTAAAAATTAGAATATATTGTAACAAAAAGCCTAAAAATGAAGGCAGTAAATGTATATTAAAAACTTCGAATTAAATAAGGAAATAATTTATTTTTAAATTAAAATTTAATTCAGTTTATCCCTCATCCATTTTGCTCTATCGGTAGTAATTCCATCTACTCCCCAGGAAATTAATTCTTTTGCTTTTTGAGGATCATTTACTGTCCAAACGTATAAAAGGAGTCCGGTAGATTTTACTTTTTTTACAAACTCTTTTGTCAATATTTTCCCAGCCCAAACATTTAAGCCATCAAGATCTGCATATTTGGTTTTAGCAATTAATTTTTCAACGGAAGGTGTTCTTAATTTGGTGAATGCATTATAATCAAGATCCGCAAGAAATAAAACTTTATTATCAGGGAGTAGTCTTTTTGCCTCCGCAACCACCGCATAGTTAAATGAAATTATTTCTATTTGATCATTTTTAAGATCATAGATTTCCATATTTTTCTTTAAATAAGGTACTGTTTTTATATCTGATTTTACCTCTACAATAAGTTTTTTGCCACTTGGAATAGTATCAAAGACTTCTTTCAGGGTAGGAATTTGCTCCCCGATGTATTTTTCGCTTTTCCATGATCCAACATCTAATTCCCTTAATTGAGCAAGCGTTTGGTTTTTAACTCTTTTGTTCCTTCCGCCTATCCTTTTAGTTTTTAAATCGTGAATAACAACAATATGATTATCTTTACTTAAATGGACATCAACTTCAACAGCTTTTGCTCCTCTTTCCCAAGCTAAATTTACTGAAGCTAATGTATTTTCCGGTGCATCAAAAGATTCTCCTCGGTGTGCAATTATAAGTGATTTCATAAATTATTTAAATTGTGATTTAAAGTATAATTTTTCCCGGACATCAGATGTAATTTCTACTTACAAGTTAAAATTTCTTAAATTAAGAAAAAAATTAAGTTTTAAAAAAGAGGGATATTATTGTATTGTGGAATAGTTGTTATTTCTTAATTTTAGAACTGATTTTAATTCCGGAATTTACATGAGCCATAAATTGAGAACCAAAAAAATCAAGTTTAGTTTTTTATTAATAATCGCCCTACTTTTTCTCCTCGATGGGAAAATATCCGCCCAGAATTTATTTATTAATGAATTTATGGCATCAAATGTAACCGCGGTTCCCGAGATTGTTGATTATGATGATTATCCCGATTGGGTTGAAATTTATAATGCCTCCAGTAGCTCAATTGATATGAGCGGCTATTTTATAACCGATGATTTAAATAATCCAACCAAGTGGCAAATTCCGGATGGTGCAATTATTAGAGCAAAAGGCTTCTTAATATTTTTTGCCGATGGGAATAATGATTATCCTCATGGAGATATTAAGTATTATCATATGCCATTCGCATTAAGTAAAAGCGGAGAAGAAATTGGACTTTATTCACCAGAACAAGTTTTAATCGATTCTATAACTTATAATTCTCAGATAACGGATGTGTCATATGGAAGAAAGCCGGATGGCGGTAACGAATGGTTTTATTTTGGAGAATCAACCCCGGCAAACTATAACTCAACTCAAGCTATTATTGATACAATTAAATCAAATCCACCTACACTTTCTTTAGAGGCAGGTTTTTATTCTGGGAATCAACTTGTAGATATTAATTCTAATTCCACAAATGCTGTAATAACTTTCACAACCGATGGGACAAGACCACAAAGTAATTCACAAATCTATTCTACACCAATTGAAATAAATATTAATACAACACTTCGGGCAAGAGTTTTTGAAAATGGGAAGTTACCAAGCAGAATAGTAACAAGATCATATTTTATTAATGAAGAACAAAACTTACCCACGCTTTCTTTAACAGTTTTTCCAGAAACTTTTTTTGATAATGAAATTGGGATTTACACTAATGAAATAAAATCTGTAGAAGCACCTGTAAATGTTCAATATTTTGATGAAGAAGGAAATCTTGCATTCGAAGTTGATGGAGGAGCAAGATTAACCGGACAGGCATCATTCGAATATCCTCAAAAACCTCTTACAATTGAACTTGATAATAAGTATGGTTTTGAGACAATTAATTATCCAATTTTTAAGGATAGACCTTTTAAAAGTTATACATCAATTTATTTAAGAAACTCCGGAACAGATGATAATTTACATACGCATTTTAGAGATGCTTATCAGCATTCATTAGTAATAAATCAAATGGATATTGATTGTCAAGCATTTCAACCTGCGGCAACTTTTATTAATGGCGAATATTGGGGTATTTATAATCTTCGAGAGAAATTAGATAATAACTATTTGGTTGCACACCATAATGTAAATCCGGATAATATTGATTATTTAGAATATGAATTTAATTACGAGCCAAATATCATTGAAGGCAACACAGATGAATATTATGCCTTTCAAGACTTCTTGGCTGCTAATAGCATGAATATTTCAGAAAATTGGGAATATGTTAAATCGCAATTAGATATAAATGAAGTTATGAACTATTTGATCACAGAATTTTATTGTGATAATATAAATTGGCCATACACAAATAGCAGATGGTGGAAAGAAAAATCTGAAGAAGGAAAATGGAGATATATTTTTCTAGATTCAGATTTTGGATTTGGTTCACCGGGCTGGTTTTCTCATTACACAAATAATTCGCTTACGTATTTATATGATGCTTCTCCTTTTAATAATTATCCTTTTTCAACCTTTGTTTTTCGAAAATTATTTTTAAATAAGGAATTTAAAGATGAGTTTATTCAGAGATTTGCCACTTACTTAAATACAACATTTAGAAAAGAAAGGATTGTTGGAATACTAGACAGCATAAAAACAATGCTTAATGATGAAATGGTAAACCATATTGATAGATGGAATGATGAATCCCCAAATATTCCAAATGTTGCGGCATGGAATTATGAAGTTGGTGTTATGAGAGAATTTGCAGAAAAAAGAACCGATTATATGAAACAGCATATTATGGATTTTTATAATCTTTCAGGCATAGAAAAATTACAATTTGCGGTTTCAGAACCTGATGGAGGAAACATTAAAGTTACAGGAGTAAATGTAGAAGATGGTTATTCAGGCGATTACTATAGATATGTTCCGCTGCAAATAGAGGCAATTCCTTCTGTTGGCTATAAGTTTGTAAAGTGGAGAGGTGTTCCGGATAGCTTAGCACAAAAAACATTTTATACTCCGACGAGATCAGATTCAACGATTAAAATTACTGCCATCTTTGAGGAAGAAAATGTATTTATTCTTCCATCAATTATTACAGAAAATACAATTTTAGATATTACACAATCACCATATTATGCAAAAGGAGATGTTTTAGTAAGTCCTGGAGTGAACTTAACATTTGAATCTGGTGTTGAAATTCTTATGCCTGAAAATGCTAGATTTATTGTAAAAGGCAGCTTAAAAATGTTGGGAACTGATGATAAGCCGATAAAAATAAGACCTAACCTAACTTCCGGATTTAGCAATTGGGGGATTATCTATTTAGAAAATACAACTAGCGAAAATGTATTTGAGTATGTAGAGTTAATTGGAGCGACGAAAGGCACTGATTTACCAAATCAAATAGGGGCAATTTCAGGTTACAACTCAGATATAAGAATTAGGAACATTACTATATTGGATGCCCCATTTCCAATTTTCACACAATACGGTACTGTTGTAATTCAAAACTCTACACTTCACTCAGAAGAAACTTGTGATTTGATAAACGTAAAATATGCAGAAAGTGCACTTGTTGAAAACTGCGATCTAAGAGGAAACAACTCTTTTGATACCGATGCAATTGATTATGATCAGATTTCTAGCGGAATTATTAGAAACAACAAAATTTATAACTTTTACGGCAGCAATAGTGATGGAATTGATTTAGGTGAAGGCTCAAAAGATATTCTGATTGAGAATAATCTTATTCTAAACTGCAGTGATAAAGGAATATCTGTCGGGCAAGCCTCAACAACAATAATTAAGAATAACATTATTGTAAACTGTGCTCAGGGTGTTGGTATTAAAGATTATGAGTCATTCGCATTTATAGATAGAAACACATTTTCACATTGTGATCTTGGTGTAGCAAGTTTTGAAAAAAATATTGGTGCAGGCGGAGGTAATGCAGAAATTATTAACTCTATATTTTATCATTCTGTTACAGATCCAGTATTTGTTGATGATCTTTCAAGCTTAACCGTATCTCATTCATTATCAAACACCAAAAATTTGGAAGGTTTGGAAAACATTAAAGCCGAGCCAAACTTTGCAAATAACTTTTTTCTTTACTCAAATTCACCAGCAATAAATAGTGGTAATCCGGCAAGGGGATTAGATCCTGATGGAACACGAGCTGATATGGGCGCAAAGTATTTTCACAACGAATATCAGCCTTTAGTAATTAATGAGATCAACTATAATCCTGTTGAAGGTGATATTTCGGAATTCATTGAGATATATAATACAATGAACACTCCTATAGATGTTTCATATTATAAGCTAACTGGTGCAATTGATTTTACATTTCCTTCCGGAATAATAATTGACGGGAATGGATTTATTTTATTGGTTAAAGATCTCTCCACAAGCATTGATTCCACCGTTCAAAGATTTACTTGGGATAATTCAAGCTTGCCAAATAATTGGGGAAACTTAGTATTACTAAATAATTTAGGCGAGGAAATTGATTTTGTAAGTTACAGTAATGAATTCAATTGGCCTGCCGCTGCGGATGGACAAGGCTTTTCGCTGGAACTTACCAATCCTTTAGAAGAAAATTTAATTACATTGAATTGGAAAGCAAGTGATGAAAAAGGAGGAAGTCCGGGAAAAGCAAATAGAATGGCCCTCTCAAATCAAATTTTCATTAATGAATTTCAAGCTGATAATAGTTCAACCGTTAAAGATGAATATGGTGAGTATGATGATTGGATTGAAATTTATAACGCTGGAAATAACATAATTAATCTAAGCGGTCTGTATATCACAGACGACTTTTCAGATCTTAAAAAGTTTCAAATAGCTTCTTCAAATAATGGTACGACCATACTCAATCCAAATGAACATTTATTATTTTGGGCGGATAATAATATAGATCAAGGCAGTAATCATCTTAATTTTAGACTTGATAATAATGGTGAACAAATAGCTCTCATTTATATTTTTGAAAATGATACTACTATTGTTGATTCAATCACCTTTGGTAAACAAGAAAAGAATTTTTCTTATGCGCGAATAAGCGATGGAGCAAGCAGCTGGAAAATTGCAAAGGCCCCTACACCCGGAGAGAAAAATAGTAATACAAGTTTATTCAAAGAAGGAATATTGCTGGTAAACGGGCTCAGATTTAACATAAATGAAGTTGTAACTGCATACGAAAACAAAGCATTCTGGGGAAGTTATAACGTCAGTTTTTGGGATTTATTGAACGAGCCATCAGCAGGTTATCCAGAAACCTTACCTCAACCATCCTTGCGACATGGTGCAATTCCGCTTGATACTTTATTAAACTATTCAACGGTAATTTGGACCGGTGAAAATGTTTCTAACGAATTAAGTTACTGGAATAATTCACCGGTATTTAATTATGTAAAATGGGGAGGTAATCTTATTCTTCTATTAAAAAATGGACGAGATTACTTTTCTGAACTAATGCTTGATAGATTGGGGATTACTTGGACAGATCCGGAAAATGCTGTAATTAATAATTGTATATCGGTATTAGATAGTTTAAACTCCATTTCAGTATTGCAAACACAATACTTAAGCTCAATTTTTGATACTGCTTTTACAAGTGAGAACAGCAAATTATTATTCATTGAAAATTCTAATCCTATACCTGCCGGTATTGGTATGTGGAATAAACCGGAATATGGAGGTTGGTATAAAGAGAATGGAGGACAGACAGTATTTCTGAGCGGCCGACCATATAGATATAGTAATGAAGAATTAAAGCATAATATAGAGTACATTTTGAAAAACTTTTTCGAAGAGCCCAAAACTGTAATTTCTGTTGGTACGGATGATAAAATAAGTAATAAATTTTCGTTATCTCAAAATTATCCAAATCCATTTAACCCCAGCACACTAATTCAATATAGTTTGCCGGAAACAGTAGCGGAAAATATTCAATCGGTACAATTAGTGGTTTATGACATCCTAGGAAGAGAAGTTGCAACACTAGTCAACCAAAAACAAAAACCGGGAAATTACAAAGTGGAATTTGATGGACGTAAACTTGCAAGCGGAGTTTATTTTTATCAGTTAACTGCTGGTACATTTACGGACACAAAAAAGTTAATTCTAATGAAGTAGTATCATTTAATTTTCTAATCAAAATCAGTTTATTAGCTTACCTCAAAAAGTCCGCGAAAACGTGGACGTTTTATTTCTAAAGAAAATGAACCATTTACTCAATTTTTTTCGCATTTAGTTTTAGAGAACTAAAATATAAGATAAAGGAGAGAAAATGAAGAAGTTTTACATTTTTATATTATTTCTATTTACAAATGGGCTTCTTGCTCAAAATCAATCAAATAGTCAAATCAATCAACTAAAATTTCTTAATGAAATTAGTGAAAAATTAAATGCACAATCTACTGGTAATGAAATAATTGGTAATGGGTTACTCATGAATTATGATCTTCAAAAATATTATGCGGAAAATTTAAAATTAGAAGAAAATGTTGCAGAAAAAGTAATTTACAAATCACCATGGCTGGCTTTTTTTCTTTCACTTTTTTTACCTACTTCCGGACAAATTTATAATGGAGAATATACAAAAGCACTTATTCAAGCTGGACTTATGCTTGGAGGGGGAGGATTGGTTACAACGATGGCTTGTGTTGAATGTGGTGACTATGGTACAGCTCAAACAGGATTATTAATAGCAGGTGCCGCAATGCTATTTTCTGGATATATTTGGTCAATAATAGATGCTCCTATGTCTGCTAATAATATAAATGTTGAGTTGAACTATAATAATAGAAATCAAGTAATTAATAGTAGATCAGAGATTTTTGGCAAGCATCATAATTTGTTCTTCTCAGGTAATAATCTGATTTCAATTAAAATAAAATTATAATTATTTTCAATTATTATAGGTTTTCAAATAGGTTTTTCAACTTAAAGTCAGCTGAATAAATAATAAAATATAATCTTTTTCGTGTACCCTGATTTGTGCATTGAGAATAAAACCATTCCTATTTTCTTTCAAAACATCATTTTTAAGCTCTGATTACACTTTTTGCTCTGTTCCGTCCATTTTCACATCTATGAAAATAAAGAAGAATGAAAAAATATTTTTTTAAATGAGCCAATCTGTCCAATTTTTGCGCATGTATATATGAGAGCGCCAATAGTATAATTTCTAAATATATAATTGGCAAATAATAACAAACTACATTGGAGGAAACAATGAACAAATCTATTCACAAAATCAGTTTAATACTGATGTTATTTATATCTGTCAGCATAATATCTGCCCAGAGTGTTAAGCTCGGTCCACGTCTTACCGGAAATCTTAATATTTATAATCAAGATAGATTAAATGTTAATTTTAATGGGATTGGCATTGGGATTGGCGGTACAGTTGATATTTCATTCAACCAAACTCTTGGAGTATTAGCAAATCTGACAGTGTTCGACATGAAAAATATAAGTGCAACACAAACAAGTAATAATGTAACAACTGAAGTCTCTCATTCTCTATCCTATTTATCATTCGACCCATTGTTCAAAGCAGAATTCAGTGGATTTTATGTCTTGGGGGGAGCATCAATTGCAATAAAACTAAGTTCAAGTACTGAAATTACACAAACAAATATTGCTGGAGGAAATCCCACTATTCAAAATGGCAGTAATCCCACAAATTCAGTTAAATTTGATTTAGCTGCGGGAACAGGTTATAATTTTCCACTTGCACCTAATTTATTTTTAGGTACAGATCTTATGGTTTATATACCGTTAACAAATACTTTTGACTTTACAGCTACTTCTAATAGCACACTTTCGTTAAAACTTGGTGCTTCATTAAAATTTAGAATATAAAAGAGGATAAAAAAATGAAAAAGCTAATTTTATATTTATTTTCGATTTCAATACTTTTAATCACAAGTTGTAGTGATGATTCCGGGGGAGGAACACTAACTGATCCATTTGGTGGTGGTACAGGAGGAACTGGTGGGACCGGAGGAGTTACATTTACAATATCATCAACGCAAGGAAATCAAGGCGGAGTAATTTTCACCGCTTCTCCAAGCGTAGATATCAAAGTTACAAAAGTGACAATAAGTTTACCAGCTCAGCAGTTTAATGATGTTGTAACAGATCCAGGGACAACCGTTTTTCCTGCAAATCAGCCAGTTTTATTAGGTGAGTATACAGGAGTTGCAACAGGACAACAGTGGACATTTCAATTTGAAGGAACATTGGTTAGCAATAATCAGGCTTTCAATGTCACTTCTAATTATACGGTTCCGTAAAAACTACACTCCAAAGAGGAGAGCCAAAATTTAGAATTTAACGAGCTCTCCTCCAATGTAGTAAATGGGCCCCTCGCTCTTTATAGGGGCTCATGAATATAAAGACTAATTCTGGACAAATTTAGATATGAAAATTAAAATTACTACAATTAAAAGGCTAATTTTCTATTGTTTAGTTACATTAGCCATTTTTTCCTGCTGCTCTAAAATAGAAAATGAAAGTATGGCCGGGGATAAAGGTCTTCAAAAGCAAGTTATAGAATCTGTACCTCGAGGTATAATTGAAGCGACTTTAATACCAAACGAAATAATTGAGATTGACAAAAGAAATATCTGCAAAGCTACAATAAATACAGTTCATAGAACAGGCGGTGGTATACGACCTATTGCTGAAAAAACAGATTATTCAATTGAAGTTAATCAGAATATCTTAGAGGAAATAAAGAATTATATTGGAAAACCGATACGATGTCAAATTGCAGAAATTCCGGGATGGATGGGCTCGGGGAAGTCAAAGAATTATAAAATAATAAGAATATTAAAATAGTCGGGAATAATGACATGAAAATTAAACTAACACTTTTTTTTACCGTAACAATTTTTGCTCTACTTTACTTTAGTTTTTCTACAAAAGTAGAAAAAAATAAATTTCCTGAAACACAAAAAAAATTTAGATCCTCTTCGTCGCCAAAAGCCCCCTTTAAAATGAAAAAAGCTAGGCAAGAATACTTCGAAAGAATGTTAAGGGATCCAGAAACAAAAAAAATTCCAAGAGGAATTAGACAAAAAGAATTAGCATTCGCTAAAAGATTACAAGATAAATTAAATAAACAATCTGGTATTGAATCTTTAGATTGGAAAGAAGTTGGACCAAATAATGTTGGCGGTAGAACAAGGGCTCTCGCTGTTGATATTACAAATCCTAATATAATAATTGCTGGTGGGGCTTCCGGAGGTATTTGGAAATCTACTGATAAAGGTGCTACTTGGACAATGAAAAGTACCACATCTCAAGTTTTAAGTGTTACTACGCTCGCTCAAGATCCACGAAGCGGACAAACAAGCAATTGGTATTATGCTACCGGAGAACAAAGCGGATCAGCAGGTGATGTTGCCCATACTCATACATTTACCGGTGATGGGATTTACAAGTCCACGGATAATGGAGAAACATGGAATCTTTTGCCTGCCGCAGCCAGCACAATTCCAATTGGGTGGGATAGTCCATTTGATTACGTATATAAAATAGAAATCAGTCCAAGCACCGGAAGTATATTTGTTGCGACTCAGGGACATGGAATTTTCAAATCCTCTGATGGGGGAAATTCTTTTAATCGTATTTTAGGTGGTACTTGGGAGCACTATAACAGTGATATAAGTATTGCAAACAATGGAACTATGGTGGTAGCAATTTCATCACCTTACCCAGGTAGTACACCACAAAACACTCCTGGAATATATAAATCGTCTGATGACGGAAATAGTTGGACAAATATTACTCCAACCAGCTTTCCTCAAAGTCACTACAGAAATCTTATTGAACTAGCTCCATCAAATACCAATATTGCATATGTAGTTACATTTACTTGGGAAACCATAAATAATCAATATGAAGATATTAGATTTCATAAAATTAATATATCAACAGGGACCTCAGAAGATAGATCGGCAAATATGCCTGCATTTGATTTTGGCAGTGATAAAGAAAGAATAAATACTCAAAATGGTTATAATTTGACCCTTGCGATTAAACCGGACGATGAAAATTTTGTTCTATTGGGAGCAACAAGTTTATTTCGATCAACAAATGGATTTGCAACAAAACCTACAAATGCTAAGCTTGATTGGATTGGTGGGTATAATCCAACTACATTTTTCTACCCAAATTTTCACCCCGATATTCACTCTTTCTTCTTTGAAGCCAACAATCCTAATGCAGTGTGGTGGGGTCATGATGGTGGATTGAGTTATACTTCAGATATTAGCAATACAAACTATCAGACTCTTTTCCCTTGGGAAAATAAAAATAATGGATATAATGTCACACAATTTTATTCTGTGGCTATTCCCTCAGGGAGTGGAGATGATAGAATTATGGGCGGTACGCAGGATAATGGGACTCCATATTTTAGATGGGGTGGTGGAGGAACAAGTTCTTCTTATGATATTACTTTAGGAGATGGTGGTTATTGCTATTTTGGTAAAAATTTTGCCTTTGCAGCAAGGCAAAATGGTCAAGTGGATCGAATTCGCTACGATACTGATGGTTCGATTTTCGGACCATATGATGCCCCGAAAAAGTATTTGCAACCGAATGATGCTACTGGCCAACTATTTATTAATCCTTATGCAGTAGATCCAAACGATGAGAATGTTATGTATTATCCAGCAGGATCATCTTTGTGGAGAAACAGTCAAATTGGAACTGTTCCTGACGATAATCAACCTATGACAGGTTGGTCGAAACTGGATAATCTGTCGCTTCCAACTGGTTATGTGATCTCCGCGATTTCCATATCAAATAGTTCTCCTTCTCACAGATTATATTTTGGAGGATCCGAATTTAGCCAGGAGCCAACCGGAGCACCTAAAATTTATAGATTGGATAACGCTAATACAGCAACAAGCGGTGCAGTTGAAATTTCCATTCCGGGAATTGATCCTAGTACATTCCTTAATAATATTTGTGTTAATCCTAATAATGCCGATGAATTAATAGCAGTATTCTCTAATTACAATATAATTGGTGTTTATCACTCAACAAATGCTGGTCAATCTTTTACCCAGATTGAAGGAAATTTGGTTGGGGAGTACGAAGAAAATAATAAAATATATTTGGGCCCCTCTACCAGATCAGCTGCCATTTTACCAACTAGCAGCGGAACTCAATACTTCTTAGCTACAAGTACTGGTGTTTATTCAACAACCACTTTAAATGGCGAAAATACAATTTGGAATTTGGAAGGAGCTAACACAATGGGGAATGTTGTTGTAAACGCCTTAGCAGCTAGGCAATCAGATGGAAGAATTGTTGCCGGCACTCATGGTCGTGGAGCTTTTACAGCTTCAGCGGGTTCAGGTACTGGAGGTGGAACTGCGATTGCAAATGTTAATATTAACTCTCTTACTCTGCAAACAAAGCCTGGACAAAGTAGTTCAACAAGCTTTATCCTAAGTAATAATGGTGACGCCTCTCTAAATTATAATGTTACCGTCTCCGGAAATTTTGGTGAAAATTTAAATAAAATTTCTAATCCAAAATTTGAACTAAGCCCTCCAGATGTTAATTCTGAAGAATATAAAGAGTTCATTAGTAAAAGCAAAATTATGTTGGCAAAAGAACAATTACATAAATCCCAAAACAATTTCGTTGCACCTTCAGAATCCAAAAGTATTAATGGAAACGACTATTTGATACTGGATGATGGAGACCTGAATGCCGATACCTTTGCTGGATTAGGTGGTGGGTTGGACTTTGATTGTTATAATGAATTCTCCGTATCAGGAGCTGGTTTCGAAGTAGAGAAGATTGAGTTTTTTATAAAAACTGAACAGGCATTCTCGAATTTTATAAATGCTGCAATTTATGACAATAATGATTCACTGCTGCAGTTTGGGGTCTTTTCATTCGATTTATCAAGTAATGGAAAGTGGTTTGATGCAACACTAAATCCCAAAATTAAATTCAATAATGGAGAAAGTTTTAAGGTCGAAATTTATAGTTATAGCCTAATAAATCAGCCAATGGGAACAGATACGGATGCACAAATTCCAAATAATAGTTATTTCTTTAATCCACTAACAGTAAAATGGGAAAATTTAAATACACAGCCAGGATTTGAAAATGGCGCATTTCTTATTAGGGCAAAAGGAACAAGAACAGGAGGTGGTGGAAACAATCAAAATCCTGTCGCTGTAGCAACCGCTTCAAAATCACAAGCATCAGTTAATGAATCAATTACTTTTGATGGCTCTCAATCATATGATAATGATGGACAAATTAGCCAATACCTTTGGGAATTTGGAGATGGTAATTCCAGCACACAAGCAATGGTAACACATTCATATTCGAATTCAGGAACCTTTAATATTAAACTGACAGTTACAGATAACCTTGGTGCAACAGGAACAGCTACTGGTCAAATTATAATTGGTGGATCGAATCAGAATTTGGTAACAGCTAATCCAAGTAGCGGAATCATTGCTCCGGGTGGATCACAAACTATAACTTTAACACTAGATGCTCAGAATCTAGTTGTAGGGTCTTATACAGGGCAAGTGAGTATTTCCACAAATGGCGGTAATATTACTATTCCAATTGATTACCTGGTTAATGTAGAAAAAATATCATCAACGCCGGATAACTATCGACTAACCCAAAATTATCCCAATCCTTTTAATCCGACTACCACAATTGAGTTTTCATTGCCGCAAAACTCAAAAGTTTTACTAAAGGTATACGACGTACTTGGTAAAGAAGTAATCAGTCTTGTTAATGAAGAAAAGTCTGCAGGCAGCTATAAAGTAAATTTTGATGCTGGTAATTTGAGCAGTGGTTTGTACTTTTACAAATTAGAGACTGAAAATTTTAATGAAGTTAAAAAAATGCTGCTAGTCAAATAACGGCAAATGTCATAACTGTAAATATCTAATTTATAAATGGGCTTTCTGCTTAAGGAAGCCCGTTTTATTATCAACCACAAATTAATAAATTTTTCTGCATTTAATTTTGCTGTATTAACATTATTAAATTGCGATTTCATCCCATAATCATTACTTTTGTTATATATTCATTCCTAACTTGATTAAAAGAAAGTGAGCAGAAGTGATAAAAATTTTTGTTTTACTTTTCCTCTTAAAACATTAACTTTTTTTTGTTTTGTTTTTGTACTGATTTATAAAACCTCAGCCTTTCAAAATAATATTTCATCTAATGCAGACGATTACTTAAACAGAGGAAAGAACCTGGAATTGCTTTTTCCCGATTCTGCAATTTATTATTATCAATTAGGATTGAAAGAATTTGGTAACGAAATCATAGATGATAGCATACTTAAAATTGAATTACTAAACAGAATAGGCAAAATCTTTCATCAGCAAAGTAAATATGCTTTTGCTGGTGATTATTATTCTCAAGCATTAAATGAATCTCAAATATTAGGGCATGATTCTTTAACCGCAGAAAGTCAATTTAATATTGCCGAAATAAATTTGGAAAATGGAAGTTATGTTAATGCAATCGATGCTTATACTAAATCGATTGGAATTGTTTGAGAAAATAAATTATCCGGATGGTGTTTTCTGGAGCAATATAGGATTAGGTATAGTTTATAGGGAAGTTGGAAATTCAATACTTTCGAAAAGGCATTATGAGCTGGCAAAAAAAATCGGAGAGGATGAAAAAAGAGAAGACTATGTAGCAATCAGTTATAATAATTTAGGGAATCTATATAAACAGCTGGGTGAGTACGATAAAGCGATTGCATTTCTTCAACTTGCTTTAACAAGTTTTGAAAAATTTGGTGAAGAAAGATTTATTTCCGATGCTCTTGAAGGAATGGGAGAAGTATATGCAGAGATAAATAACAATCAACGAGCAATAGATTATTTTAGCCAATCAATAAGTATTGCTGAATCTCTAAGTGATAATTACAGACTTCTTTCACGATATGCTAATATTGCAAAATCTTACGCAGATTCTGATGACAAAGAAAAAGCATTAATGTACTTCAGTAAAACAACTGAACTTGCACAATCTATTGGTGATAAATCAAGATTGAGCGAAGTATTAATAATGATTTCTGATTTTTACAAAATGAATAACGATACAGAAAATGCTCTTTTAAATTTGAAAGAATCATTAATTATTTCAAAAGAAGTTGGTGATACAGTTAGTATTGCTTCTGCTCTAAATTCTTTATCAGAAATCTATTTTCAAAGAAAAAATTACAATGAAGCTTATAAAAATGCATTTGAATCTTACAAAATATCATCACAAAAAAACTTGATGAATACTTTGGCACAATCATCATTTAGTATTTCAAGAATACTTGAAATACAAGGAAATTTTAAAGATGCGCTTTACTATTATAGAATTCATAAAAAGACACAGGATATACTGCTGAACACAGAAAAAATCAGAATACTTGAAGATACAGAAGCTAAATATAATTTAGAAAAAGTTGAACGAGAAAAACTTGAATTTGAAAATGCATCACTTTTAAACGAAGAAAAAGTACAACGCAGAAATAATTTAATAATGGCATTAATAATAGGCATGCTCCTCTCGGTTGGCGGTGGCAGCTGGTATATACACAAAAGAAACAAAGAAAAATTAGCAAATGCAAAAAAAACTATTGAAATGAAAGATAAGATTGAATCGCTGAACACTCAATTAAGCGAAAAAAATAGAGAACTTACCTCAAAGGCACTAATCATCTCACAAAATAATGAAGTACTAAGAGATGTAGTTGAATCAATTGAAGATAATTTAAGTAATAACACTAGTGACAAAAGGGAATTAAATAGACTAAAAATTAAACTGCAGGAGATTTATGAGGAAAAAAGTTGGGATGATTTTCTGCATCATTTTGAACAGGTTCACCCTAAATTTTACAAAAACTTAATTTCGCAATACAGTGAGCTGTCTTCAATGGAACAGAAAATATGTGCATTTATTAAAATGAATTTAAATACAAAAGACATATCTCAAATAACTGGACAATCAATTAAAGCAATTGAGGTAATGAGAAGTAGAATAAGAAAAAAAATGGATATCCCACACAAAGAAAGTCTTACTAAAGCAATTCAGAATATATAATTTAATTCGACATTCTCTCTCTTTACCCAATCATTCAGACATACCTGGATGCTATCCTGTAATTATACATAATTCCATTTTAGAATTTGATTTTCGTTAATTGAAAATTATTAGTCTTTTGTGGTTTAATTTATAGAATTTCTCAACACCATCCCACTTCCGTTTTACATCTTTTTTAAACCAAATTTTTCAATGTAGTGTTTTTGTAGGGTATTCCGAGTGTTATTGAGTGTTGACGAAATCTAGTTCAGGACTATATTAGTAATAACAAATTTCCAAGAGAAATAAAATTTCAAGCACAGACACGGAGGCTGCGATGAAGTTAAATAATGTTTTCCTATCCCTCTTTGGAATACTATTGCTACTTTTCCTCTCCCAGTGTTGCACTTCTAAAGAGCAAGTTGAGGATTCACAATTAGCTCTTAAAAGGACAAATTATCCACCTCCTTCATTATCCCGTGGAATGGCAGAAGTAACTGCAACAATTTTAAAACTCATAACTGAAGAATCTAAAGTTGTAGGTTTATTTAGAATCGATACTGTCCATGGATATGGACCATCAACTCCACCAATCGGTATAGGTTCACAATTAGATATTGCATTATCTGAAATTTTACTAAAAGATAATGAAAATGAATTACAACATATAATGAAAGAGGGCCTCAAATATAGATTATTGATTAAGTATTTAAATAGTGGAATAAATATGAGAGAAAATAATATGTGGCAAATAATAAATGTTAAAAACATGTATTAATAAGAGGGAGACAATTATGAAAACAATTAACTATCGCTTTATAATTTTTTGTTTAACGACACTTCTGATTTTTGAAATGATTCCTTTCGATCAGAATAAACGAAATCTTAAAGAAAGCCAATCGAAAAGAATTCGATCAACATCTTCGCCTAAAGCAAGCATTGAGGCTAAAAAAGGACGTTGGGAATATTTTCATCGAATGCTTAGGGATCCTGCAACCGGAGAAATCCCTAGAGGAATTCGTCAAAAGGAATTGGAATTTGCAGAAACTATTCAGAAAAATGCTTTGTCAAAAAATAGCAATGTAAATGCTCTTGAGTGGAAAGAGGCCGGTCCAGTAGATGTTGGCGGTAGAACCCGAGCTTTAGCAGTTGATATTAATGATCCCAATACTATTATTGCCGGTGGTGTTACAGGAGGAATTTGGAAGTCAACCGACAAAGGAGCAACATGGCAAATGAAGAGCACAACAAATCAAATATTGGGAGTATCTTGTATTGCCCAAGATCCAAGAACTGGAAATACAAATAATTGGTATTATGCATCTGGGGAATTTGACGGCTCCGGGCCAGACTATGGATATACAGCACGATTTTATGGAAGTGGAATATATAAATCTACAGATAACGGCGAAAATTGGAATTTATTAACTAGTGCAAATAACCCAACTAGCTTTGATACTGAATTTGATTACGTCTCAAAAATCATAGTTCATCCTACGTCTGGTAACATATTTGCTGCTTCTCATGCATATGGGATAATTAAATCTAGTAATGGAGGGGCTTCCTTTGACCATATTTTGGGAACAATAAATGATCACAAATATGCCGATATCGTTATAGCAAGTAATGGAACGCTTATAGCTGCATTATCGAGCGGGTGGAATGAAAATCCAACAAGTTCTCCAGGAATATTTAAATCAACTAATGATGGGGTAAATTGGACGGATATAACACCAAATAACTTCCCAGCAACGGCTCAAAGGAGCGTGATAGCTTCTGCTCAATCAAATCCTAATGTTGCATATGTTTTAACTTTCACTGGGAACTATTTAGATCAAGAATCCAAAATTGAAGAGATTAAATTCTACAAAATTAATGTTAGTAGTGGCTCTTCTGAAGATAGATCTGATAATTTACCAAATCTAGATCCTCAGAATAATAGAGGTCGAATTAACACTCAATCCAATTATAATTTAGTGATAGCAGTTAAACCTGATAATGAAGACTTTGTAATGATTGGTGGAACTTCCCTATTTAAATCAGAAGATGGTTTTGCTACAAAACCAACAGATGCGTTAAAGTCCTGGATTGGTGGGTATAGTTATAGTCAAAATCATTGGCCGTTCTATCCTAATTTTCACCCAGATATTCACTCATTTGCATTTAGTCCAAATAATCCAAATGAAATGTGGTGGGGACATGATGGCGGATTAACATACACCGATCAATTAAATAATAATACCTACACTGACAGATTTCCTTGGACAAATATGAACAATGGTTACAATGTAACTCAGTTTTATACTGTAGTTATTCCGGAAACAGCTGGTGATAATAGGATAATGGGAGGCACACAAGACAACGGAACCCCTTACTTTAATTTTGATGGAAACAATACAAGTGAGTACTATGATGTTAGTTGGGCAGATGGCGCATTTTGCTATTTTGGTAAAAATTATGCCTATACTTCAATTCAAAATGGTTTTGCATACCGATTGGATTATGATCAGAATGGAAATCCATACCCACCATGGGTAAGTGATAAATTTACAGTTGTAAGTCCAGCTGGGGCAACTGGTCAGTTATTTATTAATCCCTTTTCAGTCGATCCAACTGATGAAAACATAATGTATTATCTTGCTGGAAATGTGGTTTGGAGAAATAACTCTCTAGAAAGTATTCCATATCAAAATTATGATAATACTAATCAGGGGTGGACAGAACTTACTAATAGTAGAGTTCCCGAAGGTTACTATGTTACTTGCATTAATTGTTCTGAAAATAATCCTTCCCATACTTTATATTACGGTGCAAGTGGATATCAAAAATTACCAAAGATCTATAGGTTAAACAATTCAAATACAAGCACAAATGTCCCAACTGATATTTCAGTTTCTGCCGCAACAGAAGGAGCTTATGTACATAATATCGCAATAAATCCGGCAGAGGGAAATGAAATAATTGTTGTTTTTTCGAATTATAATATACCTAGTCTCTACCATTCTTCTAATGGTGGACAATCATATATCTCAATCGAGGGAAATTTAAATGGAGATCAAACAAATCCAGGTCCATCAATAAGGGCAGCCACAATCTTACCTACCAGTAATGGACCTTTATATTTAGTAGGAACCAGTACAGGAATTTATTCAACTTCCCAGCTTAATGGAACTAATACAAGTTGGACACTGGAGGGAGCAGAAACTGTAGGGAACGTTATTGTAAATTCAATAACATCAAGACCATCGGATGGTAAAATAGTTGCCGGAACACATGGAAGAGGAGCTTTTGAAGCTTATGCCTCCGGTGCTGGAGCAGCTGTTGCTGCGACAAATGTCAACTCCTTAACATTACAATCAAGACCTGGACAATCTGGTTCAACCAGCTTCGTTCTTAGTAATGATGGTGAAGCAACTCTAAATTATAATATTAGTGTTACCGGAAATTTTGGAAGTGCTTTACCAAAATATAGCGAGACAAAATACTTTTTGTACAATGCTGATGTTAATTCAAAACAGTATGACAAATTTAGGCGAGAATATAGAGTTAAGACTTCGTCATCAGGAACAATTGGACCTTTAAATAAAAGCAGCACTTCTTCAAAATTTATCCCAAGTTCTATAACCGGAAATGATATTTTATTTTTAGATGACGGTGATAGCGGCGCTGATGATTTTATTGGTTATGGTGATGGAACAAGTATGTACTGGTATAATGAATTTAATGTGTCAGGATTTAGTTTTGAGCTTGATGCTTTCCAATTTTATATGCAGACAGAGAATGCTTCTTCAAATGATATTTATGCAGCTATTTATGATCAATCAAGTAATTTGCTTTCAGAGGGCTATTTATCTTTACAAACTGCCCCGACCGGATCATGGTATGAAATTACTTTATCCCCCACGCTAACCTTTAATGACGGTGAAACATTTATCATTGAGGTAGGAAGCGATAACTTTATTTTTTATCCGGCTGGCGTAGATACTGATGCTCAAATTAAAAATAAAAGCTTTTATTATAACTGGTATACAATGAATTATGATAATCTTAATACTATTTCAGGGTATGAGAATGGTGCATTTCTAATCAGAGCTGTTGGAACAGCTGGAGGTGGCAGCGGAAACCAAAATCCAGTTGCTGTTGCAAATATCTCAAAAACTCAAGCAGAAGTAAATGAAACGATCACCTTTGATGGTTCACAATCATACGATAATGACGGTAATATTACTCAATTTTTATGGAATTTCGGCGATGGCAACACAAGTACGCAAGCTACTGCTACACATGCGTATTCACAGGCAAATACATATAATTATAGTTTAACAGTGACAGATAATGATGGAGCTACAGATCAGAAAACCGGACAAATTACTGTAAGCGGAGCTTCAACTAACTATGTAACCGTCAACCCATCAAATGGTTCAATTCAACCTGGCAGCTCACAAACAATAACTTTAACTCTGGATGCACAAAATATTCAAGAGGGGACTTATACAGGTCAGGTAAATATTTCTAGTAATGGTGGAAATATTACCATTCCAATTGACTATCTAGTAGATGTTGAAAAACTTACTGAAATTCCAATTGAATTTAGTTTGAGTCAAAATTATCCGAATCCTTTTAACCCAAGCACTTCGATTGAGTTTGCTGTTCCAAGAGAAACTAATGTTAGTATTAAAATTTATGATATGCTTGGCAAAGAAGTTGCAACATTATTGAATGAGGTTAAGAAACAGGGTACATATAAGGTGATTTTTGATGCATCCACTTTGGCGAGTGGAGTATATGTCTACAGAATAGAGACAAGTGAATTTGTGGATACAAAAAAGTTAATTCTGCTAAAATAGAATGTTTATTTAATGGAGGTCCACAACTAAGAAATTGTTTTGAACCTCCATGCTTATCAAATTTAAAGAGCAGGAAATGAATTTACACTTTAAAATAAGAAAATACTTAAGAAGCATCATTATTTTTCAATTATGTCTTTTTTTAATTCCAATTATTTTGAATTCGCAAAATTATGAGGATAAAAACAGTACGTCTTTTAACACTCAAGATTTAAGTGGGGAAAGAATATTCTTTACAAAACATAAGGTTGAACAAGGAATTGTGTTAGGCGACATTTATTCAATGGATCCTTATGGAGGCAGTGTTCAACAACTAACTAATTTTTCCAAAGATTTTTATATTACTGAACGACCTGCTCTTTCAGCTGATGGAACAAAATTGGGATTTATATCAAATTTTGAAGAATGGAAAAGCTCTAATTATGCTGATGCTTTTGTTATAGACTTCATTACTAACAAAATTGATAGGGTAACCGGATTTGAAAAGATAGAACAAACAGCTGAAACAGGAACTGTCAGTGTTACGGTTAATGATCCAAAAGGTTATGCAATATCACCTTCGGCAATAAGAATATCATTTCGCGGTTGCACTAACTTTGTAACGGGAAATTCAGCAACTTTAACAATACCAGCAAATGAAGAAATCTGGGTTAAGGCTGAAGTTGCAAGAGGAAAAGGAGATATAAAACTTGTAAATGTACCTACTGGAGGAAGTTCATCCTTAGAGTTGGATTTAATGAATGGTACTATAACTTCCGTTGCTTGCTCTCCCTCTCCAAATGGAAGTTTAATGGCTGTCACGAGAAATTCTGAAACCTTTTCAGATTCTGGTGAGGCAATAGGTTCTCTTAAAAATTACATCTGGGATACCAATAAAAAAGAAATAATTGCTGAAGCTGGTGGCTGGGGACTCGGCGGGGATAAAGATCCCGCTTACTCCCCTGATGGTTCAATGCTTGCAGTTTGTACTGGGGAATTACTTTCAAATTCATTGGGAGTACTATTTACAAGCAATATAAGTGCAAATCCAAAAATTTTAGTTGAAGGGAAAAGATTTTTTAATCAAGAATTTTGCAGTGATCCCACTTGGTCTCCTGATAGTAAAAATATTGTTTTCGTTTATACAGTAATGAATACTTCCGGAAATTTAGAGGCGAACTTGTTTAAAATTTCTGCCAGTGGAGGAACTACCGTTCAGCTGACTTTTTACTCAGGAAATCAAATTGTCTCAAGACCATCTTATTCCCCTGACGGCTCCAAGATAGCTTTTAATCTACTGACAGCAAACAATACAACATTCTCACTTTTTGATTGGACTTTTTTGAACTTTACAAGTGACATAAATATAATTCCATCAAACGGAGGAAGTGCTACTGCAATTACCAATGATGGAAATGCTCTTGATCCCTCTTGGGGCTTTGTTAACACTTCCGTTGATGTAAGAAATCAGAAAGAAGTCCCAAATACAATTAAATTATATCAGAATTATCCTAACCCCTTTAATCCTAGTACAAATATTCAATTTACTATTCCTAATTCATCTTCAACCTTTAGCCCAAGTAAAATTATACTAAAAGTATACAATATTTTAGGAGAAGAGGTAGCTGAATTAATAAATAATAATTTAATTGCTGGAGAATATAATGTCACATTCAATGGAAGAAATCTAAACAGTGGAGTTTACTTTTATGAGTTAAGGATGAACGGGTACAAGTTAGTTAAAAAGATGTTGTTGATAAAGTGATTGGCTGGTATTTAATCGCAGATTACAACATATATTGTAAAGATATTTGGTTGGTTTAATATTTGATTTTAGGAGGAACTCAAAATGAAAAGTCTAATAACAGTATTCTTCTCAGTAATATTATTTCTCTTTATTAGTTGTGGTGATGATGATAATTCAGATTCTAATCCATTTGGACCAGATCAAACTTCAGGTAGTGTAACATTTCAAGTAAGCATTCAACAAGATCAACAAATTGGCACATACTTTCACTTTAAGCCAAGTGTTGATGTAAAAGTTACAAAAGTAGTCGGTGTCTTAAACGGTCAAACCTATAATATAGACGGTGATCCAAACATCGTAATGACAGCCGCTGAAGGATTTTCTGTAACTGTGAGTAATCCCGAAACTGGTGATCAATGGTCATTCACAATTACCGGTAAAATAGCAAGTAATAACAGTGATTTTACATCAAATGTAAATTATACAATTCCAGTTGGATTTCAAGGCACCACCAATATTGTGTCGTTCGAAATTGGTTCTCAGGCCGGACAACAAGGTGATGTTGAGTTTATATTTAAACCCAGTGTTGATGTAATAATCATAAAAGTAGATGTTGAAATGGGTGGTCAGACTGATATGGTTGAGGGGGATAATACAACCATTTACAATGCAGATACATGGTATCTTCTTGCCGGATATAATGGAGTAGCAAGCGGACAAACGTGGACATTTAAATTCACTGGCAAGATCTCCGCGACGAATCAAGATTATAGCATTACTACTCAATACACTGTGCCATAAAAGATTAATAGGATAAAGAAAATGAAATTTTCATTTCTTACGATGCTTATAATTTTAGCTTTTTCTCATTGTGCAAATACTGATGAAACAAATAGTGACCCTAAGAAGGACTCGAATATTGAACAATTAATTGACGCTAGGGAAAGATCTGATGAGCCTGTTTTAGTGTTTCAAAGAAAGAATGAACCAAGAGAAAATGCATTTAGTCTCTTAGTTCCAAAGGGATGGCAGCTTCAAGGCGGAATATATAGGATTGATCCATTAACTCAGGGCGGTCCCTCTCAATCAATTGTAGCTAAATTAGATTTTGCCGTTAAGAAAGACGATAATGGTAGTATAATGATAAGGTGGCTTCCAGACATTCTTTACTTTGATGCAAGGTATAGTCCGGCGGGGCAAATGGGTTTATTCCCAGAAGGAAGCAATTATCAAGGAATGACTGTTTATAATTTGATGAGTCCAGAAAGTTTTATTTCAAGAATT
The DNA here is from genome assembly GCA_963710615.1 of uncultured Ignavibacteriales bacterium. GTDB lineage: Bacteria > Bacteroidota > Ignavibacteria > Ignavibacteriales > Melioribacteraceae. The sequence goes on along the minus strand of CAVQBF010000001.1, from coordinate 95,428 downwards.
GCTTTTCCTTATGCACATCCTAATGCTCAAAATGTAATAGTTGTTGAAACAAAAAATTTGACCAATATAGCAAACAATTATTCACAGCGAGTTAAGCAGGCAATGCCCTATGCCACAATGAGCTATTCGGCAGCAATTGTAAAACTCACCTATACTGAAAACGGTCATCAATATGATGAAATTATGTTTAGCATTATAGAAAATTGGGGACAGCTTGGTGCAGGGATGTGGGGCAATAAGGAAACATTTTTAGTTCGAGCTCCCAAAGATGAATTAAAAAATTGGGAAGGTCTTTTTAGTGTAATACAAAATTCTGTAAAAATTAACTTACAGTGGTTAGTAGGTGAAATAAAGGGACAAGCTATCCGAGGAGAAATTGCTGTAAATACTCAAAAGGAAATCGAAAGGATAGGACGAGAAATTACTTCCCATAGAGCAAAAACAAATACAGAAATAAATAATGATATGTTTTTAACTCTTACTGAACAAGAGGAATATGTTAATCCTTACACCAATGAAATTGAAGTTGGCACTAATCAATGGCAGCACAGATGGGTAAACGAAAGCGGAGATGTAATTTATACAGATAATGAAAGTTATGATCCTAATGTCGATATAAATCTTAATAGATCGGATTTCAAAAGAAGTAAAATTAGAAAAAGATTTCCTAATTAAAAGTTGATATGCGTTAACTCAAGTTAAAAGATATAAATAACAACACATGGAGGAAAAATGAAAAAAGTATGTTTTCTTGTGGTAACCTTAGCTTTATTGATGTTTTCTTCAAACCGAACAAATGCACAATTTCACATGGGAGTTGGTCCATCTTTGGGATTCAACTTGAATCTTCACACAGGTTCTGACCTAGAGGAAGGTGGAAGTGGTTTAGGTATAGTTTTGGCAGCCCAGGCTGACATGACTTTTACACAAGATAGAACTATTGGGATGATTGCATCACTAGTGTTTTACGATAACAGAAACGGTTCTGCTACAACATTAGGAAATCTAAATGGAGTTAATTATAGTGCTGAGAATGATGTCAGTATTTCCTATTTCCAAATAGAGACATTATTCAAATATCGATTGCCAATGGGTATTTATTTTGTATTTGGACCAGAAATTGGATTTGACCTTAATGCTGAATTAGAAAGTACTATTACCTATCCACAGTATCCTACATACTCGGGAGAAAAGCAAAAATCATCATTAAAAAATGTAAACACTAGATTCGAATTGAAAATGGGCGCTGGATATGATATCCCATTATCTAAATTAATTACATTGGCTCCTCAATTAACATTTGGCTATGGAGTTTCCGACGTTATTGAAGATGTTGATTACTCAATATTAACGTTCCAAGCCCTTGTAACCTGTAAGTTTATGGTGCTATGATTTAACAAAGTCTAAAATATCAATCTGTGGGAGAAATGTTAAATAATTTTTATCTACTCCTCCACTGTTGTAAATGAGTCCCTTAAATCTTTTAAGGGGCTCATGAATAACTGCAATAGCTTTTCTAATATTCAAATCCCTTCAAATTATTTTTGCAATTAATTGTCTTTAATAACAGAAGTTCTCTATATTTTTAACGAAAGATTTTATAACTAGAAAATTGGTTGTCATAATGAATACATATTACCTACTAGGAAAATTTTTTTTAATTATCTCTTTATTATTTTTATACCAGTGCTGTAGTTCAGAAGAAGCTATAAAAAATGATGAAAATATTTTGAACAAATCCGATTATATAAAACCAATTCCAAGAGGAATGGTTGAATTGAGCTTAACTATTCAAGAAATAACTGAACAAGGCAATAAAATATTTTTAAGTTCATTTATTGATACCGTTCATAAATATGGCGCCGGTGTAAAACCGATTGCAGTAGGAACAATCAAATTAATTGAAATTGATCTAAATCTTTTCAATTCAAACAAAGTTAAGTTTGAAATAGGAAAACAAATCAAATGCCGTGTTACAAGTAATTCTCAATCAATGGAAGTAGGCAAGAAAGACAAATTAAAAATAATTAGCTTAATAAAAGAAAGATAAGAATAATGAGAACTTTCAAAATACCATTTACCATAACACTAATAGTGACTTTTGGTTTTGCCTTTTTTTTCTCTCAGTATCTTACCGTGCAGAAAAAACAAAACAAGGTTTACTCAAGTTCAAGCCCAAAGGGAATGAAATATAAAAAAGGGAGAACTGAATACTTCAATAGATTATTGCGTGACCCTAAAACAAATGAAATTCCCAAAAATATTAGACAAAGAGAGCTTGAATTTGCAAAGGACCTTAATAATAGAAATAAACCTTTGCAAAAATCAAATGTATTAGATTGGAAAGAGGCAGGTCCAAATGATGTGGGCGGGCGAACCCGTGCACTTGCTGTTGATGTTACGAATTCAAATATGATTATTGCCGGAGGGGCTTCCGGAGGTATTTGGAAATCCATAAATAAAGGAGTTTCCTGGTCTTTAAAAAGTTCGACTTCACAAATATTAAGCGTTACCTCTGTTGCCCAAGATCCTAGACCGGGTAATACAAACATTTGGTATTATGCAAGTGGGGAATTTAGAAGTTCTACTGCCGACCAGGGCCAAACTCATATCTTTTCGGGTGGAGGAATTTATAAGTCTGTTGATAATGGGGAGACCTGGAATTTACAAGACCAAGCTAAGGATACTGATCCGACCTCATTTAATACACCTTACGACTTTGTATCAAAAATTATTGTGAGTCCAACAACAGGGAGTGTTTTTATTGCATCCCATCCATTTGGAATTTTAAAGTCTTCAAATGGGGGTTCAAACTTCAACCTAGTCTTAGGAGGAACTAACGAGCATATTTACTCTGACATTGATGTAACTGAAAATGGAACCCTGATTGCTGTTGTCTCTTCTCCCTTCTCCGGATTTAATCCATCTAATACTCCTGGTGTTTATAAATCTATAAATGACGGCGCAAACTGGACAAATATTACTCCGGGTACTTTTCCGGCTGAACATTTTAGAAGTGTAATTGAAGCCGCAAATAATAACACTGCGTATGTTTTAACTTTTACTGGAAATTTTGTTGATGATAAATATGATGACGTAAGGTTTCACAAAATAAATATTGTTAACGGAACTTCAATAGATAGATCTGCAAACATGCCTAATTTTAATCAAGATTTTGAGGATTATATTAACACACAGCAGAACTATAACATGGTAGTTGCTGCCAAACCGGATAATGAGGACTTTGTAATTATTGGCGGGACTAGTTTATTCAGATCAACAAATGGTTTTTCAAGTAAACCCATAAGCACAAAACTCGATTGGATTGGCGGGTATCATCCTCAAGCGTTTTTCTACCCCGGATTTCATCCGGATGTTCATTCATTCGCCTTTGATCCTAATAATCCAAATGCAATGTGGTGGGGACATGATGGTGGTTTAAGTTATACAGACAATATTACTACAAATAATTATTCTTCCTACTTCCCCTGGTTTGATAAAAACAATGGCTATAATGTCACTCAATTTTATATGGTTGCAATCCCCAACGAAGCTAGTGATAATAGAATTTTAGGAGGAACACAAGACAATGGAACTCCCTACTTTAGATTTAATGGAACAACGACCACCGAATCTGAAGACTTAAGCAGCGGTGATGGAAGTTATGGTTATTGGGGAGATAATTTTTGCTATGTTTCTGTCCAGAACGGAGTGGTATTAAGAGTAAATTATGACGGTTCAGGTAATCCCTCAAGAAGTAATGGTTGGAGTAATATTACACCGCAAAATGCTTCTAATCAGTTATTTATTAATCCATATGTTGTCAATCCAAATAATGAAAATATTATGCTCTATCCTGCCGGCAATGTTTTATGGAGAAATAATCAGCTTAACTCTTTACCAACCAATTTGTCATTTGAGCAAGGAATAAGTGTAGGTTGGACACAATTAAGTAATGCCTCCGCACCTGCTGGTTATGTAATTTCCGCTTTGTCATTTACTGAAAACAATCCTCAGCATAGGCTATATTATTCAGCTGTAGATTTTTCACAATCACCTTCTTCTCCAAAATTATATCGACTAGATAATGCTCACACAACAACAAGCAGCCCAATTGATATTTCGATAAATGGATTAAATGGTTCAAGCTATATTCATAATATTGCTGTTAACCCTGATAATGGGAATGAGCTATTGGTAATTATTTCAAACTATAATGTAGTTGGTATTTATCATTCATTAAATGGTGGAAACTCATTTACCGCTGTAGAAGGGAATTTGGAAGGAGATCAAAACAACCCCGGTCCTTCAATAAGAGGAGCAAGTATTATTCCAACAAGTAATGGAACGGAGTATTTTGTTGGCACAACTACCGGTGTTTATTCAACTACCCAATTAAATGGAGGAACCACAAGTTGGGTTCAGGAAGGCTCCAATTCTTTGGGTAATGTAATCGTGAACTATATTGCATCGAGAAAATCTGATGGGCGAATTGTTGCCGGGACTCATGGAAGAGGAGCGTTTGTTGCTGAAGTTGGCATGGGTGGAAATGCTGTTGCTACGGTAAATGTGACCGGATTAACACTACAAAGCAGACCTGGAGAATCTGGAAGTACATCCTTTACATTAAGCAACACTGGAAATGCTGCAATGAATTATAATATTTCAGTTACCGGTAGTTTTGGAAGTAATTTGCCTAAGTCTAATAAAAAAACTTATAAACTGAACAGCAAATCAAAAGTTATTTCCTCGGAAAATAAAGAGAAATTAAAAGAACAAAAACTGCTCAAAGCTTCATCATCTTCACTAAATAAAATTAATCCGTCTGATTTAGTTACAAATATTGAGGGAGATGATTATTTGGTTCTTGATGATAGCAATTCGATTTCAGATACATTTGTAGGTTTTGGTCCTGATGGTTTTGGCGGTGCTAATTTATTTAAGTGGAAAAACGAATTTAATATTACTGGCTTTGACTATGACTTAGATGGATTTGATTTTTATATGAGAACAGAAGGAAGTCTTTCTAATTCTACAAAATTGGAATTGCTTGATAGCGATTTAAACGTTCTTGAGTCAGGGACTTTAGATTTAGATTTATCGGATAATGATGGGAGATTGGTACTCAATAACTCTTGATCCGCCTGTTTCCTTTAAGTCAGGAGAAACTTTCTTTATTTCAATTGAGAGTGATAACGATATTGAATATCCAGCAGGCGCTGATTACGATGCAACAATTCCGAATAAAAGTTTTTATCATAATGGAAGCAGTTGGACAAATTTGAATACTGTCTCGGGCTTTGAAAATGCTGCTTTTTTAATCAGAGCGACCGGTACAAAAAGGAATGGATATGAAAATGTTTTAACTGTAAGTCCTGCAAGTGGTTCTATCGCAGCTGGAAACTCCCAATTAGTTACATTAACTCTCAATGCACAAAATATATCGGAAGGAACATATACTGGTGAGGTTAATATTATTTCAAGTGGCGGTAATATTACAATTCCGATTGATTATTTGGTAGATATTGAGAAAGAATCTCTATTATCAAATGAATATCATTTAAATCAAAATTATCCAAATCCATTTAATCCAAGAACAATAATTAACTATTCAATTGCTGACCAGTCTCAAGTAATATTAATAGTTTATGACGCTCTTGGCAGAGAAGCTACTACGCTTGTTAATAAACAACAAAATCCAGGCATATACCAAGTTGAGTGGAATGCAGAGAACTTTAGTTCAGGCATTTATTATTATAAATTAACTGTTGATGAATGGAGTGATACAAAAAAGATGATTTTACTCAGATAAATAAAAAAGCCCAACCTTTTGAGAGGGCTGGGCTTAAACTCTTCAAACTAAAATTTGAAATCAACACCGAAAATGAGTGAACTTACTAAGTTACCAAAGCCAAAGGTAACTCTACCCGCCATATTTGGCGAAAACCAATATCTAACACCAGCATTACCGTTGAAGAATAACCCGCCGCCGGAACTTGTACCATAATCATAATTTTCATATCCAACTCTATTATCTACACTCCAAGAATCAATGTCAAAACCCAACACAACACCTAACCAAGGATCAATCTTTTCATTATCAAGTTTAAAGTGATAATTTCCCTGGGCTCCAATGATAATATCAGTGTAGCTCCATTCCCCATAAAAGAAATCTTCGCTCCAGCTATAATATCGAAAAATTCCTCCAACACCCAATTTACCCGGTGCATCAACGCCAATATCTTTTAAACTCATTCCATATTCATAATCGGCGCCAAAGCCTAATCCCCAACCCCCAAAACCAATACTTAAAGATGGACCGGCATGGTGTTTTCCTACCTCAAACTGAGCAAAAGTGACCGAAGCAGCAAAAAATAATCCTAAAAATAAAATCAAAGTTTTTTTCATTTTAACCTCTTATTTAATGATAATATTAAAATGCAAAAAAAATGCGACATTAAAAATGTCGCATATCAAAATTTGAAATCTTAATAATGTTTATTAAAGAGGCATTTTTACGCCAACACGAGCTCCTAAATAATTTGCATCACTAACAATAGCAAACTTAACATTGGCATCTAAATAAAGATTATCACTAATTTGAGTTTCATAACCAGCCCCTAAAGCCAATGTAAATTCAGTCTGAGTATCTGATGTAGATCCACCACCATAAGAAACACCACCAATATTAAAAGTAGGAGAATCAAACTCCACTGAGAAAAAATGTAATCCTAATTCAGCCATCCCATAAAGTCCCGGTTGGAAGAAATATTTTACTCCAGGTAAAAATGGAATTGCAGAATAACTCCAATCAATTCCGCCAAACTCCTGTCCACCAAACGAAATATATCCAGCAGTCAGCATACCTACAATTTTTGGGGCAAACTGATATTCAAAGCGAGCTGTACCACCAATACCTGTACTTGCAGCATCACTCCAATCACCAATTGGTAAAGCTAATTCCAATCCAGCGCCAATATGCATTTTCCCTTGTTGAGCATTAATACTGCTAATAAAAAAGAATGAGAGAATTAAAACAAATAATACTTTTTTCATATACAACTCCTCCTGTTAATAAGAAATATTGATTTTTATATTAATAAATAATATTTGATGTCTTAAATTAATAAGATTTTATAATATTACAAATAATATAAATTTGTTGTGTTCACAATTATAAAAGAATTTTGGTTAAATTGCACGTTGTCTTTTAAAAGTTTTAACAATTGTGATTTAGCCCAACATTTTTGCAAAGATTATTCCCGGAGAAAATAATGAAGCACAAAATTGATTTGGTTCTGCCAAATTTTGAAAAGAATATTTTTGATGATACTGTTTCTAAACTGAAAGATTCCGATTTAATAAATAAGATTGTTGCATTAAATATTGATTCTAGCAATAAATACAACTCTAATGATATTTCGATCGACAGTCTTTACTCTTCAGAAACTATTAATAAAATTTCTAATGTGGTTGATGCCGATTATATAGTTTTTATAACAAAAAACACACTAATTAATTTCAATAGTTACAGTTTGGAACGATTAGTAAATGTTGCAAAAAATACCGACGCTGGTATTGTTTATTCCGATTATTATGAAATTAAAGATGATAAAATTCAAAAACACCCTGTAATTGAATTCCAATTGGGAAGCTTAAGAGACGACTTCAATTTCGGCCCAGTTTTGTTTATTAAAACGGAAGCACTCAAAAAAGCAGTAGAAAAAAGTAGTGAAAAATACAATTCAGCCGGACTTTATAATTTAATTTTAACTATATCACAGGATAATTCACTTATCAGAATACCGGAATTTTTATATAGTGCAATTGAATCTGATACACGAAAAACGGGTGAGAAACAATTTGATTATGTAGATCCCAAGAATCAGCAGCGACAATTGGAAATGGAAAAAGCCGTTACCGAACATTTGAAGAAAATTGGGGCTTATCTTAAACCCGAGTTTAAGCAGATTGACATTGATGATTATAAATTTGAAAACGAGGCATCAGTAATAATTCCGGTAAGAAACCGTGTTAAAACAATTGGAGATGCTATTGAGTCAGTATTAAGACAAAAGGCAAACTTTAAATTCAATTTAATTGTAGTTGATAATCATTCAACCGATGGAACTACAGAAGTTATTGCTGAACTTGCTCAAAAAGACAATCGATTGATACACTTAATTCCCGCAAGTAAAGATCTTCAAATTGGCGGTTGTTGGAATGAAGGGATAATGCACAAAGAATGTGGTCGTTTTGCCATTCAATTGGATAGCGATGATTTATACTATGATGAGAATACAATTCAGACAATTGTCGATAAATTCTTGGATGAAAAATGCGCAATGGTTATAGGTTCCTATAAACTGACTGACTTCAACTTAAATGAAATTCCTCCCGGATTAATTGACCATAAAGAATGGACACCCGATAATGGGAGAAACAATGCTTTAAGAATAAATGGATTGGGTGCGCCAAGGGCTTTTTATACTCCAATACTCAGAGAAATAAAAATACCAAATGTTAGTTACGGAGAAGATTATGCAGTTGGATTAGAAATTTCCAGAAACTATCAAATTGGCAGAATTTACACACCGGTTTATTTATGCCGAAGATGGGAAGGGAACTCGGATGCAGCCTTAGATATTGAGAAAAACAACGCAAACAATTTTTATAAAGATAAAGTTAGAACATTAGAAGTTATGGCAAGACAGAACAAGAATAAACTTGAGCAATTATTAGAACATACACCTGTGAGATAATTATAAAAAAATGATTTTATGAATAACAATAAATTTATTACTGATGATGAACTAAAAAGTTTTGGGGAAATCAGTAATCTTTCTCAAAAAGCTGAAGCATTATTAAATCATCAAAAAAATAATTGGGATCTTGTTAAACAGAATTTTACTGCTTTAGAAAATGTTAAAATTAAAAAATTTGAGTTTGATAACTTTTATATTAATGCCCAGTTCAATCCATCAAGAATTACATCTTCTTCTGCAAAAGTCGATAAAAAATCAATTGAAAACCGCGCCTGCTTTTTATGCGAAGATAATTTACCAGAGGTACAAAAGGGAATTAAATACAATGACAAATACATAATTTTAGTTAATCCCTATCCAATATTTAAACAGCACCTAACAATTCCGCATCATGAACATATACCCCAAAATATTGATGGAGCATTACATGATCTCCTTGATTTGTCGTATGATTTAAGGGATGATTTTTTCGTTTTTTATAATGGTCCTAAATGCGGTGCTTCGGCACCTGATCATTTACATTTTCAGGCAGGAATAAAAAACTCAACCCCGCTTGAACATTATTACATGCATTTAGTTAAAAAAAACTCATCGGTATTATTGAAAGATGAAATTGTTGAAGCTTATCAAATAGAAGTGTCTTTCTTAAATTTCATAGTAATCAAATCTCAGAATAAACAGAAAATCATTAAACTGACAAGAAAAGTAATTCAGCAATTGCAATCGTATAAATACTCCAAAGAGGAACCATTATTAAATATTATATCTTTATTTGATGAAGATAATTGGAATGTATTTATATTTCCTCGCAAAGCTCACAGACCTAAACAGTTTTTTGCTGAAGATGATTCTAAACTTTTAATAAGTCCGGCTTCTGTTGATATGGCAGGGCTACTTATTACGCCCAGAGAAGAAGATTTTGAAAAACTAACCAAAGAACATTTAGAAAATATTTATTCTCAAGTATTATTTAGTAGTTAGTTAATATTGATTTAATAATTTAACACATTTACTCTAACTTAAACAACAAATATTATTATTACACCAATGAAAAATTATCTTTTTAATATTATTGATTTTCTCATTTAAAAATCACCACCAGTGAATCGTTTATGAAGAATATTTAAATCTGAAGATGAAACAAAATTTAATAGTTGAACTAAAGATTTTCCAGTGGGATTCATTACACTACCTGCCTCAATCTTAATTTTATCAGAATCACTTCGTTGTGTGTTTAAAAACCGAATGGCTATTTTACCTGACATAAAATCCTCAAAAGAATCTATGTTTTCCGTACAAGAGAATTTTAGACTAAAAGAAACAAATTCTAATTGTTTAGGATTTTTGCCAAAATCAGATTGAGCTTCTTTAAAATACTTACACCAAAAATTACCACTCTGATTACTAATATTTTAATCCTTATTAAAAATTCCTTCTGCATTAATATCTGATTCATTTATAGTATTGACGACTATCGTTATTCATTTAAGGTAATGGGACTTTTGCAATCTTAGCAATTAATTAGATGTAAGCTTACTAAAACAGCAAATGATAATTTTGGCATTCTATTTATAATTCGCACTTCCCCTCATAGATCAATTTAATTGTTACCTAATCGCACTTAATGTTGGTTTATTTTTGATTGGTATAATGAGAAATGTAGTTTTAATAAGTAACATTGTTACTCTCATTATGCTAAATAATTTTAATATATTTGAAAACTTATTTATTATCTCAAATTGATTTAAATTGAATCATAAAAAACAACTTAAGAGTCTTTCTACTCAGGGTGTGCGGACCACATTATTGGGTATATTTATAAGTTTCATTCTAGCGACAATAAAAATATTTAGCGGAATAATTGGAAATTCTTATGCACTTATTGCAGATGGAATTGAATCGATTGCCGATGTCTTTACATCGTCTATTGTCCTGACCGGCTTAAAAATCGCCACAAAGCCACCGGATGCAAATCACCCATATGGTCATGGGAAAGCGGAACCGCTGGCTGGTTCCTTTGTAGCAATATCCTTATTCATTGCAGCGGCAATTATTATTTTTCAAAGCATTCATGAAATCATAACACCACATCATGCTCCAGCAACTTTCACACTGTTTGTTTTGGTTGCAGTAATAATTATTAAAGAATCCCTATTTAGATACATTAATAAGGTAGGACAAAACATAAATAGTATAGCAGTAAAAAATGATGCCTGGCACCACAGAAGTGATGCTATTACTTCGGTTGCTGCCTTTGTTGGTATATCCATAGCTTTGCTTGGAGGTGAAGGTTACGAAATGGCAGATGATATAGCCGCCCTATTTGCATCATTCATAATTATAATAAATGGTTACTTAATTTTAAAACCTGCCATTTATGAACTTACTGATGCCAATTTATCAGTTGAATTAATTAGTACACTAAAAAAAGAAATCGAGAATGTAGACCAAGTTATTGAAGTAGAGAAATGTTTTATTAGAAAAATGGGTTTTGATTACTTTGTTGACGTTCATGTTGTTGTAGATGGTCAATTAACGGTTTCGGAGGGACATAAAATTGCTCATAATGCTAAGGAAGAAGTCATAAAAAATCATCCGCAAATCGCAGAGGTTCTGATACACATTGAACCAGATGTTGAATAGGATAATAATGGCTCCACTTACAATTATCTCAACAATACTAATTACTCTTGCGCTATTATTTTACAGTCTAGGTGTCTGGGCTGAGAGAATAAAAAGATATTTGAAAAAATGGCATGTTATTGTATTCTGGATCGGATTCTTTTTCGATGTATCCGGAACATTAGCAATGCATAAAATGGCTGAAGGTCCATTTGACATTCTCGAGCCTCACACTCTTACTGGTCAACTTGCACTTTGGTTAATGCTGGCTCATGCCAGTTGGGCGACTTGGGTAATAAAAAATGGAAGTGAACGTCTAAGAAAAATTTTTCATAAGTATAGTCTTTCGGTTTGGCTTATATGGCTTATTCCATATTTCGGGGGCATGTGTCTTGGAATTTCAAATTAACAATTTGTATTTTAAATTACTTTATTAAATGGAGCTTCTATGCCAGAAAATTTGAGTGAAATAATTCATTATTTCAAGAATGCACCAAAAGATGTGGAGCTTGAATTTTCAAAGAATCATATCTTGAAGCGAATTCTGAAGGATCAGTTTATAGCCATGGAAGGAGATGATTGTAAATTTTTGCCAATTGTAAAGTCTGGTGTAATCAGAATTTATACCAATAGTCCTGGCGGAAATGAAATGACTTTATATAGAATAAACAAAGGCGAAAGTTGCATTCTAACTATTACATGCTTGTTAACTAATAAAAAATTTCCAGCTCTTGCGTATACAGAAACCGATACTGAAATTCTTTTAGTAGAAGATAGATTAGTTAGGGAGTGGGTTTCAAAGTTTGATGTTTGGAGAAATTTTGTTTTTGATTATATGTCAAATATAATATTTAAAGTGCTGGAACTTTTAGAAGATTCAAAATTTAATAGAACTGAAATAAGGCTGATTGAATTTCTCTTGTCTAAACATGACATCAATAGTTCATCGCTTAAATATACACACCAACAAATTGCTAGTGAAATTGGGACATCTCGTGAAGTTATAAGTAGAATTCTTAAAGATTTTGAATATCAAAATCTTATTAAACTATCTCGAGGCTCAATTTTAATCACAAGCAAAGATAAACTTCAAGAAAAAAATCTCATCATATAACAATTTTTTATTCTTTATGTAACAAAGTTACATACTAATAAGATATTTACTCGTATTTTTACCCTAAAAGAAGTTCAAACAACAGTTAAAATTTAATGAACCTTATTTGGGAGGAATGATGAAAGAGAACATGGGCAAAATAGATAAATATTTACGATTAGTAATTGGAATTGTTGCAATTGCTTTAGGTATCTATTTTCAAAGTTGGTGGGGAGCTATTGGAATAATTCCGCTTTTGACTTCCTTTATTGGATGGTGTCCCGCTTATGCACCATTCGGATTTTCAACAATTTCTAAAAATAATAAATCACCAAGGAGTATTAAATGAAAAAGGATATAATCTTAGTTTGTATTGTACTGTTTTTTGCAGTCAATTTAAATTCATTTGGCAGAGATTACAGGGTTGGACAAGTACCTAATGGAAGCAAATTGAGTTGTAACACATGCCATACAAATGGCGGCGGAACTACACCCAATGATTTTGGAAAGTTAGTTTTCAAGTCTTTCTTGGTTCAAGACGGAGCTCAATTAAATGTTAATTGGGGTCCTCTTTTAGCAAGCCTGGATGCCGATAACGATGGAGTTACAAACGGACAAGAACTTCAAGATCCTTATGGAATTTGGAAAACAGGTGATTCTGCGCCCGGAAATGCTAGTTTAGTTACTTCAGCTGGATTGAACAATTCTTCACCAATAACAACTTTAACGGTTAATTTTAATGCGATGAACCCTCATGAAGGTCAAACTCTTTGGCTAAGGGTTTTTGACAAAAATAATATGAAAGAAGTTGGAAGAACTTCGGTTACTGTTACAGAAACATTCAGCTTAACGCTTGACGCAATAATTGCAGGAAATAGTTATAATATTGATTTTTATTCAGACCATAATGGAAATGGTAAATATGATACCCCTCCGGTTGACCACGCTTGGAGAATAGAGTTAAATAATGCACAAGGCAGTGATATTGTGGAGTTTACCCATAATACTAATTTTATTGATATTGAGTGGCCATTTTTACTAAACATTCAGTTCTCCGGTATGACTCCACATATTGGTCAGCTTTTAGAAATTCGGGTAGAAGATGACTTAACGTCTGAAGAAATAGGAAGGAAGAGAATAGAGTCTATTGCAGAGGCTGATTTCAATGTCGATTTTCCTGGAATTCAAATAAATAGAGAATATAAAGTAGAAATGTATGCTGACTTAAACAGATAATGGAATTTATGATGAGCCCCCAACAGATCATGCATGGGAAGTAAAATTTGAAAACAACACCGGAGATTACTCAGTTGAATTCACCCATAATACTGAATTTAAGGATGTTGGTTGGAAGTATTTATACACACTTAATTTTGTTGACTTAGCCCCACATGTTGGACAAAAACTGGAAATGAGAGTTGTAAGAAATGATACGGGTGAGGAAATTAACCGAACGTCTATTACTGTTCCGGGACCACAATTTTCATTGAGCATTCCTCAAATCGAAATGGATCATGATTATAATGTAGATTTCTATGCAGATCACAATGGGAATGGTGCTTACGATTCTCCTCCCAATGATCATGCTTGGAGATTAACATTTAATAGTTCTACGGGGAATTTTGTACAAAATTTTTCTCATAACGCAAATTTTACAGATATAAATTGGTCAGATGTGACTTCGGTTGATGAAAACTCGAATGAAATTCCCGACCAATTTGTGCTTAATCAAAACTACCCTAATCCATTTAATCCTTCAACAATAATTTCTTTTAATTTAGCTGATGCAACAAATGTATCATTACAAGTTTTCAATGTTCTTGGACAGCAAGTCACTTCTTTACTAAATCAAAGAATGATGAAAGGTTTGCATCAAGTTCAATTTAAAGCTGATAATTTACAAAGCGGAACATATTATTATAGAATTGAAACCGACAACTATTCTGAAACACGAAAAATGTTACTCATAAAATAACGGGTTAAGGGTGCAATATAAATAAATATTGCGCCCTTTTATTATATTGCATTGAGATATGTTAACTAATTTATAACAAGGGAAAATATCGTGTTTAAAAAAAATATTTACTCACTTCCATTATTTATAATATCATTAATACTTATTAGTTGTGCTGATAGCATTACAGAAAGCACTCCCAGTATTGATGAGGCAAATAATGATAATAATGTTGCGCCAACTTTTTCAGACATTCAAAATAATATATTTAATCAGTCGTGTGCGTTTAGCGGATGTCATGTAAGCGGTTCAGTTAACCCAAATCTTTCGGGAAACTCTCATTCAAATATTGTAAATAAGCAAAGTTCAACCGGAATGTTTTTAATAAAACCCAATGATCCGGATAATAGTTATCTGCTTCAAAAAATAATTGGGTCTGGCGGAATACAAGGTTCCAGAATGCCATTAAACAGTTCTTCATTATCTCAAGATAAAATTGATGCACTTATTGAATGGATAAATAACGGAGCACCCAATGATTAATTTTAGTAAAAAAAGGAATTGAAAATGAAAAGCTTAATTCTTTACCTAATATTTGCTCTGCCTCTTTTAGTCTATTCGGAAGAATGGCATGTAAAAAAATCAGATGATAATTTGGTTA
Organism: uncultured Ignavibacteriales bacterium; assembly: GCA_963710615.1. Taxonomy (GTDB): domain Bacteria; phylum Bacteroidota; class Ignavibacteria; order Ignavibacteriales; family Melioribacteraceae. The sequence goes on along the minus strand of CAVQBF010000001.1, from coordinate 80,333 downwards.
AGTTTACTTCATCAACTTCTCTTTTAGATTTTGATGGTATTACCAGCAATATTGATGGATATATTTATTGGGAAGGTGATAAAATCTTTGGAGAGAATAATGAAATCTATTTTGAAGTAGATCTTAATTCTGTTGAAACGGGAATAGGTAAAAGAGACAGAGATATGCGTGAGGATGTCCTGGAAACAGATAAATATCCTAAAACTTGGTTCAAGGGGAAAATTATAAATTTAATTGAAGAAGGCGAGAGTGCAAACCAATATAATGTGGTTTCTAAAGGTAAAATATTTTTACATGGAATTGAAAAAGAAATAAGTATTAATGCCAAAATTTTTATTGAAAATAATAAAATGAATGTAGTTTGCAACTTTTCAGTTTTCTTAAAAGATCATGAAATTGAAGCGCCAAGTCTGCTTGCGTTTATTAAAGTAGCAGAAGAGATTAAACTTCATTTAAATTTTAATTTAGAAAAAGTTGCGGAGAAGTAAAATTGAAAAAAAATATAATTATACTAATATTGCTTACGCTAAATATCTCATATCTAGCACAACCCCAATGGAAAAAGAGCGAAGAAAAGATTGAATTAAAACTTGCTCTATTTCACTCAACACAAACAGCAAATTTTGCGACAACTGAATCTTTAGAAAAGGGAAATTGGATGTACGAAATTTCTCATCGGTTTATTCCCTCAATAAACGAAGGGATTGATGCCCTTTACGGCTTTGATGGTCCGGCAAGAATTAGATTTGCTCTTGCTTACGGTATAACCGATGATTTAATGACTACATTCGGAAGAAGTAACAATACTGATAATTACGAAATTCAGCTTAAACAGAAATTATTTCAGGTTGATAATATATATTTGCCAAGTGTGTTTTCGCTATTAGGCGGCTTTGCAATTAATACTGAAGTACCTCAAAGCATTGATAGAGGCAAAGGTGATTTTGACAATATGCAGTTTTATGCTCAATTAATTTACAATGGTATGCTCTTCGATAAAAAACTAGGGATTGGAATTGTTCCTTCCTATCTATATAATAGTTTTATCTACTCTGTAGATAAACAGTATACTTTTACAATTGGAACCTATCTTCAGTATTACTTTGATAGAACTTGGAGTTTATTTGTTGAACATAACGCAATTGTTGCCGGCTATCAAGGAAGAATACGACTTGATGAATTGGGCAAATCTTATAATTCATTATCCTTTGGAGTAGTTATAGAGACTGGGGGACACATTTTTAATTTTATGCTCACTAACAACGCTAGACTAAATTCTACTCAATATTTAGTTGGGGCAGACCGCGCTTCTGCGGATAATGAATGGCGATTGGGGTTTGGGATTTTAAGATATTTTTAATTATCTAAAGACCCTTTCATTATAATAAACACTGTCATAATATGTACAAATAAATTGATAGCTGTCTTGATCTAAATCGATAATTTCAATCTCAATGGTATATTGGCAAATGCATTTGCAAAGATGAGCGGCAGTATCAATTGCAATAAAATTAATTTCTTCATCGTTAATAGTATAAATATAGTCGAACCGATTTGTGTCTGGACAACAGTTTGCCGGTAAACTTAAATTAATTTTTAGGGTATTGTCAAAACTATAGCTAAAGCTGGAATCCCCCGCTGATTTAGGTAAAAAAATATTGCCGCATCCTGGAACCTGCCGAAATAAAATGTCTGAATTATTAATTGGAGATGTGCCTTCGCTGCATGTTATAAAAATAAATGAGGTCAATATAGCAAAAATGAAGGATTTCATATTTTACCTTAGTTTAATATAAACAAACGTAAAATTATTACATCATACAAGTCAAGATAATTAATTGGTATGTAAGACAGTTTGAAATTAAATTAAGAAATAATATAATCTATGCAGCTCTTACTGCAATAATACTTATATCATCTTCAAACTTATTATCGGTTGCTTCTGTAAATTCAGAAACAATTTTCTCTAATGGATCATCAGTCGAGGAAAGTTTTTCAATTATATCCTTTAATCTATCTTCGCCAAAAAACTCCCCATTTGTACATCTTGTTTCTGGAATTCCGTCAGTTATTAAATAAACAGATTCTCCTTTGCTTAATTTAATTTCGCAGTTTTCATAATTGCCAGTTTCTTTAAATCCAATAAGAATACCATTCGACTTAACGCTTTTTACAGAATCCGATTTGTGAATTATTGGCAGATCTCCAGCTCCAGCGTAACTAATTATGTCAGTTTTCTTGTTTAGACAAACAACTGACAATGTTATAAACACATCCGAAATTCGTTCATCCTTATAAATTGCATTATTAACTTTGTTAAGTATGGCGGCTGGTGAGAGTTCGTGATCTGAATCTAATACCATTCTAATTGCACTCCGCACATATCCCGCATAAGCAACAGCAAAATACCATGCGCCCCATTTCTTGCCCATAATATCGCCGAGCACGACAACAAGCCTATCGTCATCAACCTGAAAGTAATCAATAAAATCGCCTCCAGGGACATTTTGATATGGCATATGCCAATGCTTAATAGTAAATCCCTCAAAATTTGGAGTTTCGTCCGGAACAACCTTAGCTCCCATTGAGTTTGCAGCTTCATGAACTTCGTTTACTGCTTTATCCCTTTCTTTCTTTGATGACTTAAGTAGTGCGGAAATTTTTGCAAGTATGATTTTAGACCCGGACGTTTTTACAATATAGTCTTCAATGTTAAGATCGTAGCCTTCTAAGATATCTTCTTCATCACCTTTTGCTGATAGAAAAATAAAAGGAACTAATTTTAATTTGGGATCTTCTAGAAGTTTTTTTCTAAATTCATAACCGTCAACTTCAGGCATCATAATATCACTTACAATAATATCCGGATTAAAAGATTTGGCGAGCAGATATCCTTCCAATCCATTTTCAGCCCACTCTGTTTGGTAGCCAGCTTTCTTAAAATTATAAAGCATTAACTTAGCAACAGACTCTTCATCTTCAACAAGAAGGATTTTATAATCATTATTTTCAGCAGTACTCACAAATATTCCTCTTTATTTTATAATCGAATTAATTCCGACGAGATTTAATGTCATACTTTTCCATCAATCTATAAAGGGTTGCTCTACCAACATTTAATTTTTTTGAAGCATCAACAATATTACCGTTTGTAACTTTCAGTGCATGTTTAATTGCTTCGGCTTTTAATTTTTCGAATGGAATTATTGGTGCACTTTCTGTAAAAATTTGTCCAATTGATTCCAAACTTGTACCACCTTCACTCGACAATATTTGTGGCGGAAGTACTTCAATATCAATTTTATCTTCCTCAGTAAGTATCATGCATCTTTCTATTGTGTTTTCAAGTTCTCTAACATTACCGGGCCAATCGTAATCGTAAAGCATTTTTAATGCTGCTTTTGTTATATGGTTAATTTCTTTACCCATCTTTTTATTAAACTCAGCTAAAAAGTGATTTGTAAGTATTACTATATCACCCCTTCTTTCTCTAAGTGCCGGTATTTGAATTGGAAATGAGCTTAGTCGATAATATAAATCTTCTCTAAATTCTCTATTAGCAACAGCTTCTTTAAGATTTACATTTGTCGCTGATATTATTCTTACATCAGTTTTAATACTTTCGTTGCCGCCGACACGTTCAAATTCTTTCTGCTGAATAACTCGAAGGATCTTTGCTTGAAGAGACATTTCCATATCACCGATTTCATCGAGGAATATCGTGCCTCCATTGGCAAGTTCAAATTTACCAATTTTACGTTGGTGAGCACCTGTAAACGAACCTCTTTCATGACCGAATAATTCGCTTTCCAATAACTCTCTTGGTATTGAAGCCGAATTTACAACAACAAACGGTTCACTCTTTCTTGTACCATTATAATGAACTGCACGAGCGATTAATTCCTTTCCGGTTCCACTTTCACCGTTAATTAATACAGTTATATCATTATTTAAAACCTTCGTTACCATCTTAAATACATCTTGCATCTTCTTATCGGCTGAAACAATGTTATCAAAACTATACTCGTGTTGCAAATCAGTATTTAGCTCATCAACTCTTCTTTGCAAATCATAATTTTTAATTGCGTTTTGAATTGCAGGTTTCAATCTGTTTTTATCAACCGGTTTTGGAAAGTAATCAAATGCTCCATTTCGAATACATTCCAAGGCCACATCAATATTTCCTTGTGCCGAAAGCATAATAATGGGTAAATGTTTATTCATACGCTTTATTTGCTTTAAGAGATCAGTTCCGCTTATATCGGGCAGCATAATATCTAGCAATATTAGGTCTGGATTTTCATAAATATTTTCTAAAAGTTCGGTGCCGTTTGTAAATGTGCGAACATTATATTCCCATTCGCTTTTAACCCAATGAGTAATAAGCTTCAAAATTGCCGGTTCGTCATCAACGATAAAAATTGTCTTCTCCAATTTGATCACCCTATATTAGTTAAAACTATACTTAGGAAGTCTGATAATGAAACTTGTTCCTTTATCGACCTCACTTTTTACCCTTATGAGTCCTTTATGTAAATCTATTATTTGTTTGACTGTTACTAATCCAAATCCAGCCCCCGGTAAATTATTGCCGGCTCTTTTAACCTTGCTGAACTTATCAAACAAAAGAGGTAATTTCTGTTCCGGAATTCCAACCCCGGTATCGGTAATTATAATTTCTACTTCCTTTAAAAACTCTTGTGCTCTAACAGTTATTCTGCCATTGTCAGCAGTAAATTTTAATGCGTTCGAAAGCAAATAGCTCATCGCTTTTGCTATTCTATTTTTATCGGCAAATATTATTATTTCCGATTCAGGTAAATTACTGGTTAAGGTTATACCTTTTTCAAAGCAGTCTTTAGAAATATTATCTTTACTCTCTTGAAGAATCTCAATTATATTTACCGAATTTTTTTCAAGCTGCCGCTTTTCGTTTTCTAACTCAGAAAAATCAAGTACATCGTTGATTAGTTTTGCAAGACGCTTACTTTCAGTTAATATTACGTCAGTAAATTCTCTAGCTTTTTCTGCTGTTAAGTTCTTATCATCGACAATTGTTTCGGAAAATCCAATAATCGACGCTAACGGAGTTCTTAATTCATGAGAAACATTTGAAATAAATTCATTCTTCAAATTATTCAATTCACTTAAAATACTAATTTGCTGTTTTGCTCTATCCCTTTCAATTGAATTGATTCTATTAGCTTCTTTCAGCTTAGCAATTAAATTGGTGTTTCTTTTCTTTTCTATTTCCTGTTCACTAATATTTGATGCAACTCCTAATAATTGAACCATTTCACCATCTTTTAGTATTGGAGTCAGTCTGATATTGAAAAGTATTTCAACGCTAACCTTGGGAATTATTTCTACATCAAATTTTATCTGCTTCTTTTCCTTAATTATTTTTTGAAATACCTCAGCAACTTTGGACTTAAATTCGTCAGTAATTAATTCGAAAAAATGTTTTCCAATTATTTCATCAGTGTTATATTTGAGTGTTTTATAGCCGTATTTATTTATAAAAGTAAAATTGCCCTCTTCGTCAAGAGTAAAAATAAACTCACTTGATGCTTCAGCAAGTAAATGGAAATGATTTGGATTTACAACTATATTATTGCTGTTTTCTTTATTTTGAACAAGAGTTTCTTCTATAGATTCAGTTAATTCTGAATGAATTACTTCAATATTTTCTGAAGAATTTTGTTCTTTTATAAAAGCTGATAAAACAAAGTATTGACTATTAACTAAGCTGAAACTATTTGCAAAAAAAGAGGAGAAATTGTATTTGGACTGAATGATATTCCTTAAGTTGACAAAATCTAATTTATCTAATTCCTTAACTATACTATTAAAATCAAGCACTAAGTTATCGCTTGAGACATAATCGATCAGCTCAAAACTTTTTTGATCAAACTTTATTAAGCATGTTAAATCAGATTTAGCTAACCTGTGTAGATTAACTAATATTTTTTTTGCCACATTTTTCATTCGATTATTATTCTAAGATTTATCATATTAATACACTCTAAATGTATTAGTTTTATACAATCGACAAAAAAAAATATAAATTAAGTGGAATTACTAAGAAAACTTAGCTTAAGTCAACTAAAAGATCATAAAAGTGTTAAGTTTTGCTGCATTTTTCTTGAATTTAAGAAAAATATGGGGCTGTGTTGAACTGAAATTATTCCCATTTTGCATTTGCAATATTATCGTTTTTAATCTGATCTATTATATAAAAAATCCCCACAATACAAACAGCGGGGATTAGATTTTAATCAGTTATTTTTCAGTAAATTAATCCAGGTAGCTTTGAACAGCATCTTGTAGATTATCAAATAATTTAAATACTTTATCCATTCTTGTAATATAAAACATAGAAGATTCTGTATTATCACCCCAAACTATTCTCACGTCTCCATTGTTGCCCATAGCCTTTTTAAGAGAACTTACAAGCACGCCCAAGACGGTTGAATCAACAAATTCACATTCGCTTAAATCAATTACTATTTTAGTGTTATTGCCTTCAATGAGCTTATTTAAGTAGTCTTTGAATTCCGAAGCAATATGCATTGTTGCTCTAGCAATACTTACAGAAACAACGCTTACTTCTCCATATAAAAGATGAGCAAAAGTATCTGATTTGGGCATATTTGTGTCATTAATATATTCTTCTTTTTCTTTTCCAAATTCAAGATTATTATCTTGCTCAGAAGGGCCTTTCAGTATTATTTCTTCTTCATTTTCCGAAGGATTTTCAAAGAAACTATTTTCACCTACTGGATCAGTTGGAGCTTCATCTTTAACTTCTAAAGAATTAAGTGACAAATTCAATTCGTCAGATTCAAAATTTAATTTATCTTCAAAATTTTCATCTGTAGCATTCCCCATAAAATTGTTTTCCGAGCTATTTTCATTATCACTTTCAGTTAATTCAGCATCATTCATATTATTAGCGAATGACTCACTTGGATCAAACTCTTTAGAGAATCTATCTTTTTTAAGATCTTCAACTAAGATTTGTAAATCGGCAATTTTTTCTAATTGTGCTTCTACTGTGTTGTTGAGTTCTTCTTCTCGCGCGGTTTTCTCTTCTAACGTATTTTTAAGATCGTTAAATTTTTTACTTTGTTTCTCCAGTTCCTCTAAACTGCGATTTGCTTCAAGAATATAATTGTTTTTAGAGCTATTTAATTTTTCTATTTCATTTCTATAATCCTCAAGCTGTTCTTTAACTTTAATAAATTCAATCTCTTTATCGGTTTTTTCAAGCTTGACTTGTGATAACCTTCTTCCTTGTTCTTCAATTATTGCATTCTTCTCTTCAATTACAGAACTAATATCTCCACGAGATTCCTTTAGATTCTTTATCTCTTCTTCCAGCGAGGATATTCTTTCTTCATATTGAGCAACCACTTCATCAGAGGGACCTTCTGTTTCTTTTATATCTTCAATTCTATTAGAATAATCCTGCAGTTTTTGAGATTGTTCAGAAATTAGATTTTCCAATTGAATTTTCGATTCCCTTAACTCAGTGAGCTCAACCTCTAAAGCTTCAATTTTCTCTACATCTAAAGTGCTGATTGATTCATTTTCTGAAAGTTCCAAATTATTTAACTTTAATAGTAGCTCATTTATTGTATCATCTTTCTCATTAACTGTTTCTTCATACCATTTCAATTTATTTGAAAGCTCATCTACTTCTTCTGAGAGTAATTGTAATTTCTCTTCATTCCCCTTTTTCTCTTGAGAGGTTTCTTCAAAATCATAACTTATTTGATCAAGATTATTCAGTTTCGTTTCTAGTTCTTCAATTTTTAGTGCTAGTGTGTTGTTATTTGCTAAGGCCTCCGATTTTTGAACTTCTAATTTTTCAATGAGGTTTTTCAATTGAGTAACCGACTCATCCTTTTCTGTTAAAAGAACAATATTTGTTTCAAATTTGCCTTTTAGTTCATCTAATTCCTGGGTTAAAAGAATAATATTTTCTTCTTTTTGTTGCTTCTCTTCAATCACTTTATTTAAGGAAGCTTGGAAATCTTCAATTTGATTGAAATTTGAATCTAATTCTTCAAGTCTTTCATTAAGTACGCTTTGATTTTTTAGTGCTTCATCTCTTTCAAGCGTGACTTCACTTAACTCGTTTTTAATCTTTGCCAACTCATTTTCCTTTTGATCAATTAGCTCAAGGTTTTGGGCTTGATTGCTTTTGATTTCATTTATCTCTTCGCTTAACTGATTAATGATTTCTTTACTCTCTTTTTCAGCTATTTCTGACTGTAGATTTTTCTCTTCTAATGAAGAAATCTTTTCAACTAGATGTTCATTTGCCTCTACCAAACGCTTTTTCTCTTCCTTAAAATTAGAAAGATGATGAATTTCGTTTTTTAACTCATTCTTTATTTTTTCTAGAGCTTCATTTTCTTCAATTAATTCATCAATTTTAGCCAACTTTTCTTTTTGTTCTGAAATCTGGTTTTCTTTTTCTGCTAATTGATTTAAAAGGCTATCTTTCTCTCCAGCTAGAAGATTTAATTGTTGATTAGTATTTTCGTTATCAGCTTTCTCATTTTCAAAAACTCTATTTAGTTCATTTATTTTATTTTCTCTATCAGTTAATTTTTCGTTGAGTTTATCTATTTCTTCTGATTTTACCGACAACTGAGAATCTAATTCGCTAATATAATTCTCTTTATTCTCAAGCTCTGTTTTTTGTGAATTAATTTCACTTTCTTTGTCTAGAATGGACTTAATAAGGCCTTGGGTCTCATTATTTTTATTCTGTAGATTGCTCTCTAAATCCGCAATATGTTGCTCTTTCTCATCTAGAACTTGATTCATATTTTCAATACTCTTACTCGAGGAATTTATTTCCTCGTGTAAGTTGTGTGATTGTAACCTCCTTAGCTTCTATATTACTGCGAAGTTCAACAATTTCATTATTTTTGTTTTCTATTGATTCGTTTAATTTGTTACTATTATTTTTTAACTGCTCATTCTCTGATTCTATATTGTTAATACTCTCTTTTAACTCAGATATTCTAGCAGTAGATTCATCCAAATCAGATGTAAGACTAGCAATCTCGTCAGATTTTTCAGCTATTTCAGACTTGAGATATTGTTCTGATTTCGTCCTTTCTAAAAGATCATATTTTAGTTGTTCTATTTCTCTGTAATATTCTTCTGACTCATTTCTTAGTGTGCTTAATTCTCCGTCTAGTTCTTCTTTTTCTGTTTTGAGAATATTTATTTCTTCTGATTGTTTAGCATTAAATTCTTGCAACTGTGTTTCATTCGATCTTAAATCAGCAATTTTCATTTCTTTCTGCTGCAGCAGATCATTTATTTCTGCAAATTCTTTTTCAAGCGCAGATATTCTATTTGATTTTTCTGATAATTCTCTTTCTTTAAAAGAAAGGAGTTCTACTTTCTCCTCAAAGCTGTGATTTAGTTCTTTTACATTTTCCTTCAGTTTTTCATTATCTGTTTTGAACTCTTCTGCTGTTCCAGATAATTCGTTATTCAGTACAAGAAGGTCTTCTGTTTTAATATTTAGTTTTCCTATTTCATCCTCAAGGTTTTCTATTTTATCATCTTTTTCAGAAATTTTTACTTGAAGTTCAGACTTCTCATTTTCTGAGTTAGAAAGTTTGTTATTTTGCTGATCTATTGTATTTGTCAAGTTTATAATCTTTTGCTTATACTCTTCAATTAGAGACTTTAAATCTTCATTTTCAGATACTTTGACCGCAATTACACTTTCTTTTTCATTAACTGCATTTTCAAGCTCAACATTCCTTTCCGATACTTTAGACCAATTTTCTTCTGTTTCCTCTACTTTTTCGCTCAAGAATTTATTTGAATTGATTAAATCTTCTTCTCTTTCTTTCTGTTCATTTATTTGAATATTTAATTCAGCAATTTTATGATCGCCTTCGGTTATTCTGTGACTTTGCTTAATTATTATTTCATTCTTTTCCTCAGCAACTTCAACTAATTTCTTCTTTTCTTCTTCAACTTCTCTGATGTAGTTTGATTGGTTTTCGATTATTTCATTTTTCTTTTCAATTGAACTTTTCAGATTTTTCTCATTAACAAGTAATTCCTCTCTACTTTTAAATAACTCACTTAATTGAGTTTTGGAAATCTCTAGCTCATCCCTAAGCTTATTTTCTTTTTCTAACTGATCTTTTAGCTCAGTTCCAATTTTCGTGTTTTGCGTATGCAGCTCTTGATTTATAACTTGCAGTTTATTTGATTCTTCAAACAATTGCGAAATTTTAATGTTATTTGTTTCTTCAATCCTTTCTAATTCATTTATTCTCTCAATTTGTCTGTTAAGAAGTCCTTGCCTTTTTGCATCGGCTTCTTTTAAGTAGATTTCTTTAGCCTTTAATTCATCAATTCGATCTTTTTGTTTGTTAATTACTTCATTTTTATATTGTTCGGATTTTTTGAGTTCTTCTTCATTTTGAATAAGTTTAGCAACCTTATCTTTTTCTAATTCAACCTGAGCTTTTATTTCATAATTAATGTTTTCTAATTTTTTTACATACTTTTCCGTTGATTCATTTTTTTGATTGAGTTGTGCAATTTGATCTTTAAAAGTTTCAACCGTATTGTTGAATTTCACATCTAAATCAGAATATTTTGTTTTAATATTTTCTAATTGTGCAAGTTTATAAGATTGATCCCCAATGATTTCATTTTTATATTTATCGGCTTCTTGAAGTTTTTTATTGTCGGCAACTAGGTTTTCTATTTCTTTTTTATACTCAACGATTTTATCTTCTTTTATGCTCTTATCTTCATTATAACTTTTATTTTTAAATTCAAGCTCATCAAGTCTCTTGTTCAAGTTATTAATTACTATACCTTTTTCTTTTTCAATTACAGCGATTTTATCTTTATAATAATCTACTTTTTCTATTTCTTCAGTTTGTTTGGTATTAATGTTGCGTAATTTGCGCAACTCCTCTTCATTGCTATTAAACTTATTTAATAATTCTTCATTTAGTCTTTTGTTATCATTAATTAGTTCTTCATACCTACTATTTGCATTCTCAAGGTCCTTAAGTTTTGTTTTAAGTTCTTCAATTTCTTTTTCAGAAGCTTTAAAATCATTATTAATTTTAGCTAGTTCTTTTTCTTTATCATTTAATAATGCTGTTTTATTTAAAAGACCTTCAATTTGCTGCTTTAGGTTCGAAACTTCTTTTTCGGAATTTTCAAATTTCTCCAATAAATCTTTGTATTTCTTATCAATATTCCTTAATTCGTAGATTTCTGTATTTAATTTTTGAAGTTCATCGCTATCGCTATTAGTATTTTCATTCTGCAAATTTTTTAACTGTTCAATTTCTTGTTTGTAATTATTTATTTCACTTTCAAATTGATTTGCTAAGTTTTCATATTCGTTTTGATTATAACTTTTACTTTGTAGTTCTTCCCTCAATTGACGTAACTCTTCATCTTTAACGGCAATAATTTCATTGAGTTCAGGTAATTGTTGTCCGGAATTGTTAATTTTTTCTTCTAATTCTTTAATCTGATTAGAGTATTGTGCAACTTGCGATTTGTAATTATTTTCTACCTCTAAAAGCCGAGCTAGCTGTTCATTTTGGTTATCCATCAAATTAGTCAGCTGTTTATGTGTATTCTGATAGTCTTCCAATCTATTATATAGAGAAGTAATTTTTTCTTCTTTCTGCTTAATCAAATCATGATAGCGAGAAATTTTCTCGTTTAACTCTGCAACTATCTTTTCATTTTTCTTTGATTCGTTGAAAGACTTAAGATTTTCATCACTTTGATCACCAAGATTAAATATTGATGCTTTCGTTTGTTTGCCTGAATCTTTGTCTCTTGCTTCTTGTAAAAGATTTTCCAATTTCTGCACCACCTCATCATCAACATCGGTTAATGATTCTTTTAAGTTTGTATAAACATTATTGTACTGAATAACGAGTTTGTCCAAATCTTCTCTAGTCAATTCTGCTAATTTTGTATCCTTCAGAGCCAATGCAGTTTCCTTCCTGTTAGAACCTTCAAAAAATTCTTCCTGACCAAAAAAATCATTCGGCAAAAACACTCTGGTTGTTGTTTTAGAAAAGCTCCTTTTCCGAAGCAGATTGACTTCACCTTCAATTACCAAGTAAATTGACTCAGAAGGATCTCCGTTTTTGAAAAGAATTTCTCCTTCATCAAGGGCAATTAACTTAAAGTCTAAATCTTCGAGTGTAAGTTTTGAGATGTTGGTATTTTTGAAAAGATAATTATCTTTTAGCGCTAAATTAAATTGGTTATGCATTTACTCGTCCTCTTCAGCTAACAATTTATTTATTATCGTAAAATTTCAAGATTTTATTAGTAACAGAAATTTATTTCCTGAAATAATAACAACTTGTTTTTACAACTACTGTGCCGAGAAGCCTGGAAATCAGTAAATTTTACCACTATAAAAATATATTTTGAAATTTCATTATTGAGAGAAATAAAAAGCTTGGTTTTTTTAAAAATATTAAACCTTTTTATTTTTTATTGACAAATATGGTTGTATACGCAACCACTATTCGTCTTACAAAACCACCAAAAAACTACTTCTTAAAGAGACAAATTGTGTCCGGCAACACAAGTTATTTCTTTAATTTTGGTCTAGAATTAGGAAATTGGTTATTATTGTGCATTATTTAAATCAAAATCTCACTAAGAATTTTAAATTATGGGGCCAAGTGGTAGCGTATTTGTCTGTGTTATTCCCTCTTAAATACTATTTACTATTAACTCACCCTTAAGTTCGTTGAAAAAGGCAATTATTTTAGGAGAGACTTCTTGCGTATCTAGTTTTACATTTTTATTAAAAAGTATCAGTTCGGCAAAAGTGATTTTTGCACTTAACATCCGGTTGGATGAATATTCCGAAATACCTTTAATAATAAAAACTTTAGATTTTTCTTTACTGCTTAGTTTTGGATTTTGTAAAAGCTGCTGAGCTAAAGTTATAGCTTCTTCATATTCAAAATTTTTATAGTGAGAATTAAGCTCACTCAATTGGTCGCCAGAACAAAAAAGTGAATATAAAGCAATGGCTAAAATCAGGGTAAATAAGAAAAACGATTTTAATTGAAATTTGCTCATGTTAAATACTTTTTTATGACTAAAGAATCAAATTAAATGCCAGCTAATAAATGGTGATATTTTAGAGATTCTGGTAATTATTTGTTTGATAAAAAGTGCTTACTATGAATATTATTCGCTTTAAACGAATAATATTCATAGCAGACTAAAATGGGATCTGAAATGAAACTACAATATTGTTACGGTTTTGAGGATAATAATTCGCTGAATTATTCAAAGAAATGTTTTCACTACCAAGTTCCTTTGAGAAAAACAAAATATCAATTTGTGAATAGAGCCATATCGCTGCATAGGAAGCTATTAATAAATTTCTGATTTTATACGAACTATTGTAATCCCCGTATTTTTGTTGAATGAGAGTGGCGTTTGTTTCTGCCAAGTAATTATTTTCTTTTTTATTCGCATCCAATATAAAATAAATCATTGAGCCCAAGACAGCGGTTGATGCCGTTGTTAAAATCCATCCCTTAGCGTTATTTTTTAAGTGTAAATGTCCCCAACCCGGAATAAACAATGATTTTGCAATTGCAGAATTTCTATCTTTATTAAATGACGGCGAGTGTGTTGGAAGGTCTGATTTATCAAACTCTTCCGCCGTTTTTGTTTTTTCTTCTCTCTTAATAATACCTAAAAACTCCTCTTTCACTTCATTGAAGAAGTTCACCAACTTTGGCGAGTAGATCACATCATTAATCTTATAATCAGAATTTATTTTTAGTAATTCAATAAAAGATCTTCGAGAATTTCCATCTTCTTTAACTGCAAATTGAGAAGCAGCTTTAATCATATAAATATCAGTCAAATCTTCATCAGACATGCTACCATTATGCAAAAGCAAGCTATTGGCTTTATTAATTACAATTGAAAATTCAAATGCTTCATAATGTTTCTTCAGATTTCTAACATCCTCATTTGACTGGGCATCAATAATTGAAGCAATAGAAATAAGTATGAGTAGGATTATTTTCTTCATGCTATTTCGCCAGAATCATTTTTTTTGTCTGAAGAAATGAGTTATTACGTCCTCCGTTTATGCTCAACTGATAAAAGTAAATCCCGCTTGGAAGCCCCGCTCCATTGAATGATACAGAATGTTTGCCGGGACTTTGTCTTTTATCAACAAGAGTTTTTATTTTATTACCAAGGACATCGTAAACGTTTAATAAAACTCTCGTAGTTAACTCAAAGTTTGCTTCTACATTATTTGGAATTGAATATTGTATCGATGTAACGGGATTAAACGGATTTGGATAATTCTGGTAAAGTTCAAATTTATTATGCCCGCTTATATCTTCACCTTCTTCAATATTAACAACGGCAGCATTATAAAAATATCGCTCGACAGAACTTACAACATCATCATCTTCATTAAATCCACCCAAAACGTAAATATGATCAAACACTTTTGCAGCCATAAAGTTGTATCGTGCATCATTTATAGGAGCTGATTCTTCCAAATAATAATTGTCATTTCCAAAGGCATAAAAAACTTCAACTGTGTTTAAAGCCTTATTTTCCTCGTTGTAACCACCTATTATGTAAATCTTATTATTTACAGCATCAGCAACTGCTCTTCCTCCAGCACGAGGTTGAAGCAACTGAACATCTAATTTTTCTAAAGCTTTCTCAACAGTATTGAATTTATAAATATCCTGTGAAACACCATTTATTACCCCACCAAAAATATAGATGTTATCATTAAGAACTTCAGACATTTGCTGTTCCGGTAAATCATCCCCCAAAAACAAGCTGTCAAACTGATATGTGATATTTGAGTCAATTAAATTATACTCAACAATATAAGGAAGATGTTCGCTATTGGTGCCGGCTAATGCATTACCGCCAACTATAAAGTAATTACCTTCGATGATATGTCCGGTAGAAAAATTACGATTAAAATTATTATTATATGTAAAGATTGCCTCATCAGTAAAGAAAGTGTTCCATTTTTCAATTCCTGAAATAGACGCTGATTCAGTTTGAAGACCACCAAATAAAAGAGCAAAATCATTAAATGGCTCAGCTACTAAACCATATCTTGCTTCAGTCATATTATCTAGAATTTTTGAAGTTGTATATAAGGGCCTATACTTTTGCACCCAATCAACATATGTTTGAAGTGAATCTGAATAACCACCAAATATATAAAGAACTTCCTCCCCATCCACCCAAACATCACCACCGGCAACTGGTTTACTCATCACATCCCAATATTCCCAATTGTCAAATTGAGCTGAGAGCGAGACTGTGACTGTTAAAAAAATAATTATTAGCTTTTTCATTTTTATTTTTCCTATGGTTCTTAAATGCATTAAAAGCAATTACTGTACCATATTAATTTAAGCTTAATTCCTTCATATTAAATTTCAATTTTAATGTGTCTCCCTTTATTATATTTATCTCGGTCGAGTAGCTATCATGCTTTGGATTTTTTAATGTTAATTTATGCTTTCCTTCTTCAAGGGGAATAGGAAATTGAAGCGGCGTTATTCCTTTTTTCTCTCCATTTACATAAACTTCAGCCCAAGGAAAAACTTGACAATATAAATAACCAAATAGTGTATCTAAGTTTACCTCAAAAAACGTCAATAGGTCTTCACTAATTTTTATGCTATCGGAGTATTTTGGATAATCCGGATGCACCAAAGTAAGTTGATACACTCCACTTTTTTTAATAATGGGTTTTGAAATCGGTGTCGTTTCAATAAATTCATCGTTCAAGAATACTTCTGCCCATGGATAGCATTTTACTTGCAATTCCCCAAAAGTAGAAATTGGAGTGATTGTTTTAGCTTTATTTATTTCTTCTGTTAAATTTTCATTTGTTAGGTAATATCTTATTGTTTAATGGTTTAATAGCTAAATTAGTAGAATCTGATGAGTCATTTTCATTTTTAGATTCTACCTTCTTATTATTAATATCTTCTAATTTCTCTGTATTTACAAGAATCGAATCTGTTGAGTTTGCGATAATATTATAGCTTTTTTGCTCAAAATTAAAAAGATTTGTGAAAATTATATAAAGGGATACAAGGGCCGCCATAATAATGGTGCTCCACACAAATGCTTTTTTATTCGATCTTCCATTAGGGATTGGTTTTGAAACTTTAACATCCAGAAGATCCAGAGCTTCTGAGCAAGAACCAATTCTATTTTCTGGATCAGCAACTAATAGTCTTTTAATAACCTCTTTGATTTCTTCAGTTAAATTTTCGAAGAGTTTCTCATTTTTACCCTCATCAAAAGACAAGATGTTGCTGATTGTTTCGTTAGAATCTTTACCAAGAAAAGGATTTTTATTTGTGAATAATTCTAATGCCGTAATGCCAAGCGAAAAGAGATCACTTTTATAAGTTACATTTTCACCTTGTATTTGCTCAGGCGACATGTATGCCGGTGTGCCGACAACTGAATACTGCTGAGTTATTAAATTATCAATTGAATCTTGAGCAAGCCCAAAATCAGTAATTTTAACATAAAAGATATCATTAACAAGGATATTTTCCGGTTTTATATCGCGGTGAATTACGTTTTCGTAATGTGCGAAATCTAATCCTTTTAATATTTGAATGAAGATATCCTTCTTTGTTTCTTCATCTAATTTATCTTTGGATAGAACTTCTCTTAGGTTTTTACTCTTAAAATATTCGAATGATATATAAAAATATTCCTTAAACATCCCGAAATCGTAAACATTAATAATATTCGGGTGCTGCAGCTGAGCTAAAATTTTAGCTTCACGCTTAAATCTTTCTATTATTGCTGAATCTGGAATAGTTTCGGTGTTAAGGACTTTAAGAAAAACCTTTTTCTCTAAATAAATATGGTTAGCCAGATAAACTGCAGAATGTTCATTTTTCTTATAGCAGCTTATAATTTCAAACTTTTTAAACAATATTTCATTATTCGATGAACTCATTTTTAACTTTCAAATTCTTTCATCTTTTTTTGCACCCAGCGTAAAGAGACTCCTAACGATTTTGCAGTCAGGGTCTTGTTGCCGTCAAATTGTGCTAACCGGTCTAACAAGATGATATCCTCCAATTCCTTCAACGTCATTTTAGCTTTATCATCATCCTGCTCATCTTCAAGCTTAATATGTTTTTTACTTATAATCAGTTCATTAGATAATATCAGAGCTCGATTTATCACATTGTTCAATTGTCGCACGTTTCCGGGCCAGTAATAATCTTCCAGTTTTTTTACAGCATCAACTTCAAGTTTAATTTTTTTCTTTCCCGATTTATCAATAAAATATTTTACCAACATAGGAATGTCATCTCTTCTTTCTCTCAAAGGTGGGACTTTAACTGGGAAAACATTTAATCGGTAAAATAAATCTTCTCTAAATTCACCTTTTTCAACTAGTTTTTTAAGATTTTTATTTGTTGCAGCAATTATACGGATATCTACTTTTTTAACTTCTGTAGATCCAAGACGAATAATTTCTTTGTTTTCAATAACTCTTAACAGCTTGGCTTGTAATGCCTTTGAAATATCGGCAATTTCATCCAGGAAAAAAGTTCCTTTGTCAGCGACCTCAAAAAGTCCCTTTTTATCTTTGTCTGCTCCCGTAAAAGCGCCTTTAACGTAACCAAATAATTCGCTTTCTAAAAGACTATCCGGAATTGACCCACAAAATTGAGCTAAATATGGCTTATCTTTTCTTGGGCTAAGTTTATGTATTGCTTTTGATACCAAATCCTTACCTGCTCCACTTTCACCAAGAATTAAAACTGTAGCATCTGAATTTGCAACCTGGCGAATTATTTTTGAAAGTTCCTTCATGGGTTTACTTTCTCCAACCATGTCAGGAAGTTTTTCAACCGATTCGAGTACATTTTTTAGTCTGATGTTTTCATCGGACAAGTTCTCTATTTCAAATATTTTTTCCAATGAAATAGAAACTAAGTTGGAGAAAAATTGAAGGAATAATAAATTCTTGTCTGTAAATTCTTTACGGTCTTTTTGACTATCGACTAATATAACACCCCAAATTTTATCATCTTTTTTTATTGGTACGCCAAGAACCGATTTGATATTATGAAGCTGAACACTTTCAAATTGATTTAGTTTTGGATTCGATTGAACATCGTGATAAACAACCGGCTTGTTTTTATTTACTACCTGTTGTAATACTCCCGATGAAAAACTTGAAAGATCGGTTATGCTCTCCTTTTTTACATTACGTGCAGAAAGGATTGAGAATTTATAATTCTCATGATCATACTTTGTAAACAAACCTCGTTCGGCATTTGTAACCTCAATTAAAATATCAACTACATCTTCAATTAAGGATTCTTTTTGTGAAGCTGCGTTTAGAGTTTTGCTAAGATTATTCAACGCCTCAAACTGATTTTTTGTCAGTTTTTTAAGCTCATTAATATTCGGGAAATTTTTCTTCATAGATTTTGCTTATTTAATTATAAAGCTTGCAGGTTTAGATCTAGTTCTGTTGTTAAATTCATCAATTGCCCAGATTACCCAGAAGAATTCACCAGGACCAATATTTACTTCCGATTGATAGTTAATTTCTGATGAATTTATTTTTGTTTCAAATACTAACTCTTCCTGTATTTCGTCAGTATAAATTTCCAATAAATAGTAAAATTCAAACCCGGGTGTAAATCGTCGCCATTCAAAAAATGGTTTTAATGTAAAAACTGTGTCTCTGCCTGAGGGCGAAGTGGTTAATATTTCTTCCTTAATTATTCTCTTTATATTCGATTTACCAATAACAAATTTTTTCTGATCAGCATCAAAAACAGTAATTTGAAATTCCTTTCCTATAACAGCATCTATCGAAGTTACATTAAGATCGTTTAGAAATAACGAATTTTCGTAGACCTTAGAAGACGAATTATATAATAGCTGCTTGCTAGCATTAAGTTCAATATTTTCAATAAATACCGAGTCAATATCATTTTCCTCATCGGTAATATCGGCAATTATTTCCAGATTGTATTTTTGATTAGATGGAAATTTATTGATTGTAATACTGTAAAAATAAAGGTCGTTAATCTTGGGGATTGCATTGAGAAATATATTTTCGGAAATTTTCTTCTGATCATTAAAAGTAATGTAAACAGAATCACTGGAATAGTTTTCTTTCTTTATTGATAGCCATCCATCGGTTCGTTCAATATTTTCAATACTGAAATAGCCTTTGCTATCAGTGCTGGTTATAATTCCTTCATTTGCCCAAAAGATTTCAGCATTTGTAATTGGAGCTCTGGGCACCTTTACGGTTTGTACAACTCCTTCTAGCATTCCAATTTTATTATCCGGATTTTCTGGGTCTAATGGATTATTCCGCGGGGCATTACACGATTGAGAAATCATTAACGCTAAAAGAAACGAAAAATACTTGTAATATTCTCTGTACATCTTTGGGAACTGCCCAAATTATTATTATTCAAATTAAAGAAAAAAATATAATCATATGCAATATAATACTTTGGTGTATTATTAGTTTGTATTACTAACTAGCGTTGCTCAAAATTGTTATTCCCTTACGAAATAAGTGAATAGAGGAATCTCAATTTTCTTTGCTTATCAGCATCCAGATATTTCGCGGAGATTATATTGCAGAAATTTATAATGCTGATTTGGAATTATAATAATTATAGAATAATTTTAGTGAAAACTTTTTTAACCGCACAAATGACAAAACTTCAGCATCAACTATATATTGTTTTTTTTGTAATAGTAACCATTCTGGTTTTAGTTCTGTTAATTGTAAATGGTTATACTTATTATAACACTCCATTGGAAGAAAGATTTTTTTCTGCTGATCATAATTCGTTAAAGCCAAGCGGAGCGCTCGGACATGGAATTGGGATTATTGGTTCAATTCTAATGTTGGCAGGTGTTTCAATTTACATGGCGCGAAAGAGGATGAAAATCTTTATGCGTGTTGGATTTCTGAAACATTGGTTGGAACTTCATATTTTTCTTTGTACTGTCGGGCCAATATTAGTTCTTTTCCATACAGCATTTAAATTTGGCGGTCTTGTTGCTGTAAGTTTTTGGAGCATGGTAGCCGTATTCTTAAGCGGAATTATTGGTCGATTTATTTATGTTCGCATTCCTCATACAATTGAAGGAAAAGAGATGAGCATGCAGCAGATAAGCAACATGAATCAACAGCTGACCATTAGACTTTTTTCTGAATACAACCTTGACAAAGAAACTGTAAACAAAATTGAAAATCTTTCTGATATAGAAAAAAAGGGAAGATCATCTTTTACTGAACTCCTCTTTTCTATTATCCCTAATTTTTTCGAAAACAGACAAAAAATTAATTTGATTTCGAAAGAATTGAACAAGCATCAAATAAACAAATCAGCCAGAAAAGAAGTAATAAAAATTGTAAAAGAAAAAATCAACATTTCTAACAAAATATATTACCTGCGCTTAATGCAGAGCCTTTTTAAATATTGGCATGTGGCACATCTTCCGTTCGCTTTGATTATGCTTATTATTATGTTTATCCACATTGTTGTAACTGTAGCTTTAGGCTATAAATGGATTTTTTGAGTTAAATTATTCTTTATTTTATTCGATATTTAAGACAACATGTATTAATTACCTGTAAAAACGATCTGTAATATTTTGATAATGTTTGTTTTTAGTGAATTTGATAATTTTTTCTGAACGGCATATGATTTGTGTCACTTCTAAGTTGTATTATTTTAAAATTAAGGTATTATGGAAGTTTTAATTGAATATACATTAACTGCTGTTATTGTTTTATTGCTGATTGTTCTTGTTCTGTACGCATATTATAAAACTAAAAAAACAGAAACTAAAGTAACTTCACTGAAGATTGATAAAGCAAAAGAATATGGTTTTCACGAACCAGTCTCTTTACATCCTGTTATTAATCAGGATATTTGCATTGGAAGCGGAGCGTGTATTGCTGCTTGCCCGGAAAAAGATATTTTGGGTCTTGTGAGTGGAAAAGGTCAGCTAATTAATGCTTCCCACTGTGTTGGACATGGTGCTTGTTTTCATGCTTGTCCCGTTGAAGCAATTACCTTGGTAATGGGAACAGAAAAAAGAGGAGTTGAGCTCCCTCATGTTAGTCAGAATTACGAGACAAATATTAAAGGGATTTTCATTGCTGGTGAACTTGGCGGAATGGGTTTGATAAAAAATGCAGTAGAACAAGGAACAAAAGCAATGGAGAATATTATTAAAAACCTTCCAAAAATTTCTAGTTCCAAATATGATGTAATAATTGTAGGTGCAGGTCCAGCGGGAATTGCCGCATCACTAACTGCTGCAAAGTGTAATAAAAAGTTTTTAACTTTAGAGCAAGATAGTTTAGGTGGAACAGTATTTACTTTTCCTCGTCAAAAAATAGTAATGACATCCCCTATGGATTTGCCTTTGCACGGAAAAGTAAAATTAATAGAAACTTCTAAATCGGAACTGCTTGATTTGTGGAATGATGTCCTCACCAAAAACCAAATCTCCATAAATGAAAATGAAAAAGTTATAGAAATTATAAAGTATGAAGACCACTTTGAAGTAATTACTACTCAAGGAAAATATACTACGTCCTCGATTTTGTTGTCAATTGGGAGAAGGGGGTCACCCAGAAAATTAGGTGTTCCCGGTGAAGAAAAAGAAAAAGTAGCTTACAGACTTCTTGAACCTGAATTGATAAGAAATAGAAAAAGTTCTCGTTGTTGGGTGGAGGAGATTCTGCAATTGAATCTGCCTTATTGCTTTCCGAAGATGGTACAAATCAAGTTACTTTATCTTATAGATCTGCGTCATTTAACAGAATAAAACCGGCAAACTTGCAAAGAATTGTGAGTGCACAAAAGAAAAGTATTGTAAATATTATATATGAATCAAACCTATTAGCAATTGAAGATAATGAAGTAAAGCTAAAGCTTAAAAATGAAAGTACAATCTGCATCCAAAACGATTTAGTTTACATTTTTGCGGGCGGTGAATTGCCGAATAAATTCCTAGAAAAAATAGGAGTTAAAATAACGAAGAAATTCGGAGAGGCGGTATTAAAGCATTAAAAAACATAATAATACTTTCAATAACTTTTACACAACTACTTTTTTCACAAATCTCACCCGGAGATTTAACAGACGCTCATTCTGATCTGGAAGGTTTAAGCAACTGCACAAAATGTCACGATTTAGGCAAGCAAATTTCAAAAGCAAAATGTATGACTTGCCACACAGAAATTACAGACTTAATGAACCTAAATCGAGGATATCATTCAAATCCCGATGTTATAACTAAGAATTGTTGGGAATGTCACGGAGAACACTATGGGAGAACTTTTCAAATTATCAGATTTGATGAGTCAAAATTTGATCACAATAAAAGTGGATTTATATTAAGGGGAAGCCATACTAAACTTGAGTGCTCTCAATGCCACAAAAGTGAATTTATTATTGAAGAAAAAATTAAAGCAAAAAAGAAAACATATTTAGGTTTGAGTCCGGCATGCTCAAATTGTCACACAGATACTCACCAAGGCACACTCAATAAACAGTGCTCAAATTGTCATAATGAAGAAAAATTTAAACCCGCTATACTGTTTTCTCATGAAAAAACGAACTTTAGACTTACCGGCTCTCATATTATTGTTGATTGCATTAAATGTCATCAAAAAGAAATTCGTAACAATAAACCATTTCAAAAATTTGCTGATGTTAAATTTAAAAGTTGCAGCAATTGTCATTCAGATTTTCATAACGGTAAATTTGGCAATGACTGTCAGTCTTGTCATAACACAAGTTCATTTCATGATGTAGAAATTTTAAATGGATTCAATCACTCAAAAACTAATTTTCCGCTTTTTGGCAAACATAAAAAAGTTAAATGCGAAAATTGTCACAAAGGAAACTTGACAAACAAACCGACATTTACTAAGTGTTATGATTGTCATGAAGACTACCATAAAGGTGAATTTGTTAAAAATAACATCAAGTCAGATTGTAAAGAATGCCATACCGAGATGGGGTTTTCACCATCGACATTTACAATAGAAAAACACGCAAAAACAAAATTTGAGCTAACATATTCTCATGCAGCGACTCCCTGTATAGTATGTCATAGAACTGATAATGATTGGAAATTTAGACTTGAGAGTGAAAAATGTATTGATTGCCATGAGAATATTCACGGAAATGAAATAAGTGAAAAATATTTCGATGAGAATAAATGTGAAACATGTCATTCATCGTGGTCGTGGAAAAATGTTGACTTTAAACATAATAAAACCGATTTTCAACTATTAGGAAAACACAAAAATGTTTCATGTTCTGATTGTCACTTTGTTTATAATAAAGATAAAGTATTAAATCAGAGATTTTCATCGCTTGATCAAGGTTGCTTACAATGTCACAAAGATTTTCATTATGGGCAGTTTGTTGAAAATGGAAAGGAACTTTGTGAACATTGTCACACTTTTGAAGATTGGAATCCTGTATTATTTGATCATAATAATACTCGTTTTAGTTTAAACGGTGCCCATAAAAATTTAAGCTGCTCTAAATGCCATAAAGAGATAGAGAAAGGAGAAGTAAGTTACACCAATTATAAAATTAAGGATGTTACATGCAAAAGCTGTCACTCCTAATATTGTTGCTTGTTGCAAGTTTATCTTTTGCACAATCGCCTCATGGTAAAAACTTTGATATAGATTGTGAAGAATGTCATTCCACAGAAAAGTGGGATATTGATTATAGCAAATTAAAATTTAATCATTCAATTACAGACTTTGAATTAGTTGGTCAGCATAAAAGTCTGGACTGCCGAAATTGTCATACCACAATAGTTTTCTCAGAAATAGATCAACAATGTTCTTCATGCCATACTGATATGCATCAAAACACGGTCGGAAATGACTGTGCACAGTGCCACACAAGTGAATCCTGGTTAGTAAAAGATATTACTGAAATACATATGCTTGGTAGATTCCCTTTGGTAGGGGCACATAAACTGGCAAATTGTGAAGATTGTCATTCATCATCGAGCAAATTACTTTTTGAACCAATTGGAATAGAATGTATAGATTGTCATATAAGTGATTATCAATCCGCTAAGTTTCCCGATCATGTTGCAGTCGGATTTTCGAATGATTGTCAAGAGTGTCATCAAGTTACAGATTTAGCTTGGAGTAAAGCTAATATTACGCATGATTTCTTTCCATTGATTGGCGGACATAAAATTAGCAATTGTTTTGATTGCCACAATCAAAACACATTTGAAGGATTAACTCAAGAATGCTATGTTTGTCACCAATCAGATTATAATTCTGTAACGGAGCCAAATCATGTAAACAATAATTTTTCAACGGATTGTTCAGAATGCCATACAACAAATCCTAATTGGCGCCCTGCATCATTTACAGAACATGATAATATATTCCAATTAGTGGGTGCACACAAATTAATTGAAAATGATTGTTCGAAATGTCATTCAACGGGATATAGCAATACACCTAATCAGTGTTACGATTGCCATAAAAATAATTATGACAATACAACCAATCCTTCCCATCAATCAGCAGGATTTGGAACCAATTGTGAGTCGTGCCATAATTCTAATGCCTGGCAGCCTGCAAGTTTTGATCATGATAATCAATTTTTCCCAATTTATTCAGGGAAACACAATAACAAATGGAATGAGTGTTCCGACTGCCATACCAACTCAGCAAACTATCAAGTATTTGAATGTATAACTTGTCATGAGCACAACCAATCAGAGATGAATGATGAACACAGTGAAATTAATGGTTATATTTATGAAAGTTCTGCATGCTATACTTGTCACCCAACCGGAGATTCAGATGGTGGATTTAATCATTCTACAACTGCTTTTCCTTTAACAGGTTCACATATATCCGTTCAGTGCAGTGACTGCCACTCAAACGGTTATCAAGGAACCTCAACTGAGTGCAGTTCTTGTCATATAAATGATTATCAGAATTCTGCGAATCCCAACCATCAACAATTAGGTTTGGCACAAAATTGTGAGGTTTGCCATACGACTAATCCGGACTGGCAGCCAGCTAATTTTGCTGTTCATAATGAATTTTATTTATTAGATGGCGCTCACTCAGCTGTTGCAAATGACTGCAATACATGCCATAGCGGAGATTATGTTAATAACAAAAATCTTTGCGCTGATTGTCATATTTCCAATTACAATAATTCGGTTAATCCTAATCATCAGCAATTAGCTTTAGAACAAAATTGCGAGACTTGTCATACTACCAATCCGGGTTGGGAACCAGCAACCTTTGCCGTTCATAACGAGTTTTATTTAATTGAAGGAGCTCATACTGCTATTGCGAATGAATGCAGCAGTTGCCATGCTGGGGATTATGTAAATACTGGCAACCTTTGTATTGATTGCCACAGAAATGACTATAACAGTACTGCTGATCCAAATCATCAATCAACAGGATTTGGAACTGATTGCGAAACTTGTCATTCCCAGAATGCATGGAAACCTGCAACTTTTGATCATGATAATCAGTTTTTCCCTATTTACTCCGGCAAACACAATAATAAATGGAATGAGTGTTCTGATTGTCACACTAATTCTGCAAATTATCAAGTTTTTGAGTGTATTACTTGTCATGAACACAATCAGACAGAGATGGATGATAAGCATAGTGGAGTTCAAGGCTATCTTTATGTAAGTTCAGAGTGCTTAGCCTGTCATCCAACCGGAAATGAAGAAGGAGCTTTTAATCATGCGACTTCACTATTCCCACTTACTGGAGCCCATACAACTACGCAGTGCAGTGATTGTCACACTTCAGGTTATAAGGAAACTTCTAATATATGCAGTGATTGCCATATAAATGATTATCAAAATTCAGCAAACCCAAATCATCAGCAATTGGGACTTGAACAGAATTGTGAAGTATGCCATTCAACAAATCCAAATTGGGAACCGGCAAGTTTTACTATACATAACGATTTTTACATGCTTGAAGGAGCACATTCTTCAATTTCTAATGATTGCAGTACTTGCCATGCTGGCGATTATATAAATACCGGAAATCTTTGTATCGATTGTCATAGCAGTAATTATAATAATACTAATGACCCAAATCATCAATCAACCGGATTTGGAACTGATTGCGAAACTTGTCATTCGCAAAATTCATGGAAGCCTGCAACTTTCGATCATGATAACCAGTTTTTCCCAATTTACTCAGGTAAGCATAATGAAAAATGGGATCAATGTTCCGATTGCCATACAAATACTTCTAACTATCAAATTTTTGAGTGCATAAATTGTCATGAGCACAATCAATCAGAGATGAACGATAAACATAGCGGAGTGCAAGGGTACGTTTATATTAGCACAGAGTGCTTAGCATGTCATCCAACAGGAGACGACGAAGGGGCATTCAATCATGCAAGCTCACTATTTCCTTTAACAGGTGAACACGCTTCGCAAGAATGTTCTGCTTGCCACACAAGTGGTTACAGCAACACATCTTCAGAATGTTCTGAATGTCATCAAACTAATTTTAACAATACGGCAAATCCTAATCACACTGCTGCTGGAATACCAATTACTTGTGAAGATTGCCACAATAGTAACGGCTGGAAGCCATCAACATTTAATCATGCCTCAACGGGTTTTGAATTAGTCGGAGGACATAATAGAACACAATGCTCTGATTGTCACTCAGTTAGTACAGCAAATGCCACTTCCGAATGCTATGTTTGTCATCAAACTAACTATGAGGCTGCACCCGAACATACTTCTCAAGGTTATCCGACAGCTTGCGAAAATTGTCACAATACAACAAGCTGGCAAGAAACAACATTTGACCATAATACAACTATTTTTGCTTTAACCGGTGCTCACGCGAACACAAGTTGTTCAAATTGTCACTCAAGTGGCTATGCGGGCACCTCAACCGTTTGTAATGATTGCCATCAAAGTAATTTTGTAAATGCATCAATTCCAAATCACACAAATGCTGGAATTTCGAATCAATGTGAAGAATGCCATACAACAAGCTCTTGGAAGCCATCGACTTTTAATCATACTACTACTGGATTCGAATTGGTTGGGGGACATAATCGCACACAATGTTCTGATTGTCATTCAATTAGTACCTCAAATGCCAGCGCAGAATGTTTTGCGTGTCATGAAAGCAATTATAACTCAGCTCCTGATCATTCATCGCAGAATTATCCTAAAACTTGCGAAGATTGTCATAACACAACCAATTGGGAAGAGACTAATTTCAATCATTCTAATACTAATTTTGCATTAACCGGTGCTCATACAAGTGTTAACTGTAGTGATTGTCACTCATCAGGATATTCTGGAACATCAACATTATGTTCTGATTGTCATATTGGTGATTATAATAATTCAGCAAATCCAAATCATTCTAATCTAGGATTGTCAACAAATTGCGATGCTTGTCATTCTACAAATCCAAATTGGGAACCTGCAAGCTTTAGTGTTCACAATGACTTTTATGTTTTAGAGGGCGCACATTCATCTATTTCATATGATTGTGCAACTTGCCATAACGGTAACTACAACTCAACTCCTAATACTTGTTACCAGTGCCATGAAAATGATTATAATTCAACAACTGATCCTGCACATCAATCAACCGGATTTGGAACAGATTGCGAAGACTGCCATACACAAAATGCTTGGGAACCTTCAACCTTTGACCATGATGCTCAGTACTTCCCAATAAATACGGGTGCTCACAACGAGAAATGGCAAAGTTGTTCAGATTGCCATACTAACCAAAGTAATTTTGCTCAATTTTCATGCTTCAATTGCCATACTCATAATCAGACAAAAATGGATAATAAACATAGAGAAGTTAGTGGCTATAGTTATGATAGCTATGCTTGTTATGACTGTCATCCGAATGGTAAGAGCGACAGTAATATAAAAATCTTTTTTGATAAGATTAAAAGAGCGGTCAGATGAAAAATTATAAATTAGTATATCTGATGCTGTTTATTTCAATTGAATTTTTTGCGCAAGATAATTCTGTTATGAAAAAATTTGAGGGGAAGGTTGAATATATTTCTTCACAATTCACCTATGTACAATTTGGCAATACTGAGGGACTTAATCAAGGTGATACTTTATTTACAAAGAAAAAGGGGAAGTTCATTCCACAACTAATTATTGAGTCACTCTCCTCAAGATCATGTGCAACAAAACTTATTGATAAACCTCTTGGTGTGGGGACCGAAATTTTTGGATTTTCAAAGCTTGAATCATCCTCTCTTGAAGATACGAGCAAAATTCAATCTAATGTTGAGCCCAAAATTGATAATTTAGTTAAAGTTGACACATCTGAATTTATTGGATTTAAGAAGCTTGAAGAAGGGCTATATGGCCGATTTAGTATTTCGGGCTATTCTAATATTTCAAACAATACTAATCAAATAGATTATCAGAACTGGAGATACACATTATCGTTAAATGCCGATAACATAAATGATTCAAAAGTTTCTTTTTCTAATTATATCACTTTCAGATATAGGGCAGATGAATGGAATTATGTTACTTCAAATATTGATGATGCATTAAGGATTTATGATTTGTCAATTAAGTATGATTTCAATACTTCCACTAATTTGCTTTTTGGTAGAAAAATTAACAGAAAGATTTCTAATATTGGTGCAATTGATGGGCTGCAGCTTGAAACACAATACAATAAATTTACATTTGGCGGGGTTTTGGGATCAAGACCGGATTATTCAAATTACGGTTATAATTTAGATCTTCTCCAATTTGGCGGATATGTTAATCGGTCTGATTCTATTGGTGATGGCACTATGCAAAATAGTATCGCAGTTATGCAGCAAATGAATAATTCTAAAACAGATAGAAGATTTTTATACTTACAGCACAATAATAATATATTTAATAAAACCAGCTTGTTTTTATCTTCTGAAATTGATTTGTACGAAAAAGTAAACGGTGAAGTCAGTAATTCTATGAAACTTACAAGTTTATATATGTCATTTAGATATTCTCCCGTTAGATGGTTTTCAACATCACTTTCTTATGATGCTCGCAAAAATGTAATTTATTACGAGACATTTAAGAATTATGCTGATCAGCTAATCGAGTCAGCCCTTAGACAAGGTTTTAGATTTAGGGTGAATTTACGACCAATCAAATATGTTTTCGCAAGTATTTACACTGGCTATAGATTTAGAGATAGCGATGTTAGACCAACAAGAAATTTTGGCGGCTCTATCACACATTCAAGAATTCCATATTTAAATCTTTCAGCTAATGTTAGTATAATAAATCTCAGCACAAATTATCTGGATGGTAATGTTTATGGTGCTAGATTTTCTAAAGACTTATTTAATGGAATTCTTTACAGTACAATTGGCTATAGAAGGGTAGATTATACTTTTACAACAACCGACTATAATCTATTACAAGATATTATACAGGTGGATTTATCCTTTAGAATCAGTAAGGATATTACATTCTCAGTTAGTTATGAAGGCACCTACGAAGGAACCACAAGCTATTCAAATGTATATGCTAATCTCTCTACTCGTTTTTAAATTGTGATTTCACCTTCTAGATAAAGCACCGCATTTCCGGAGATTTTCACTCTCTTTCCCAAGTTCTCACAAAACAATTCACCGCCTCTTTTTGAAACTTGAAGAGCATGTAATTTTTGCTTATTTAATCTTTTAGCCCAATATGGAATTAAAATTGTATGCGCATATCCTGTAACTGGATCTTCATCAATTCCAACATCAGGAGCAAAAAATCTTGAAACAAAATCTGCCTCATTTCCCGGTGCTGTAATAATTACCCCATGGGTGTTAAGTTTTAAGAAGTCACTAATTCTGGGTTTCATATTTCTAATCTGATCTTCACTATCAAACACGCAAACAGTTGACTTATCGAATAACACTTCCGTTGGTTTTTCCGTAAGTGCTTCAAGCAATATTTTATCTGTTTTAATATTTTTGGGATTGCGAGCCGGAAAATTCAAACTGATCAACTCTCTTTCTTTTTCAACAATTAATTCTCCGCTTCTCGAATTAAACACAATTTTTTTTGAATTATTGCCAAGAATATTAAATAATACAAATGATGATGCGAGCGTTGCATGTCCGCATAAATCGACTTCGTTGGTCGGTGTAAACCATCGGATATGGTATTTGTCGTTTTCTTTAATAAAGAAAGCCGTTTCTGAAAGATTGTTTTCAAGAGCAATATTCTGCATTACTTCTTCCTCAAGCCAATTGTCAAGTGGACAAACGGCTGCCGGATTACCGCCAAAGACTTTATTTGTAAATGCATCGACTTGGTAAATTTTCAATTTCATTTTTAATCCCAACTTTTTTGTTCAGAATTTAAAAGCTCAATAAATCAAACTATATTTATATATCAAAAATAAACTTATAAAAAAGTATGAACACTAAAAACCAAGATATGCCCATCAATGATTTCAGAGAGCATGGACATAAACTAATTGATTGGATTGCAGATTATTTGGAAACCGTAGAAAGTAAACCTGTTCTTGCCCAAATAAAACCGGGCGATATTAAAAACAAACTTCCAGAATCACCCCCGACAAAGGGTGAAAATATGAAAGATATTTTTTCCGATGTTGATAATATCATAATGCCCGGAATGACACATTGGAACCACCCAAATTTTATGGCCTATTTTAATTCAACAGCTTCACTACCGGCAATACTCGGTGATTTTTTAAGCACTGCTTTTAACACAAATGCAATGATCTGGAAAACTTCTCCCGCTTCAACAGAACTTGAAGAAGTTGTGTTAAATTGGTTCAGAGAAATGCTTCAACTACCAACAAAATTCTTTGGAATTATTTATGATTTAGCTTCAGTCAGCTCAATGCATGCAATTGCAGCAGCAAGGGAAGAAGCTAAACAAAAATATGAAAACTATGATATTACAGAAACTAAGACTATATTGTTCCGAACAAGCTCATTCTTCAATTGATAAGGGAGCCATAACATTAGGACTTCTGCTTGAATCAGTTGTTAAAATAAAAACAGACGAACAATTTAGAATGATTCCGGCCGAACTTGATAATGCAATAAGAAAGGATATCGAAAATAACCTTCAGCCATTCTGTGTTGTTGCCACTGTCGGGACAACCTCGACAACCAGCATCGATCCGGTTAATGAAATAGTAAAAATTTCCAAGGCTCATAACTTGTGGCTGCATGTTGATGCCGCTCATGCTGGTTCTGCAGCAATTGTGCCTGAAGTTAGATCAATTCTAAGTGGAGTTGAGGATGCAGACTCTATGGTAGTAAATCCCCACAAATGGCTTTTTGTCCCAATAGATTTAAGCGTTCTTTATACTTCAAAGCCACAGGTGATTAAAAAAGCTTTTTCAATTGTACCGGAATATTTAAAAACCGATGAAGAATCAGAAGTAATAAATTATATGGATTATGGAATTCAATTAGGAAGAAAGTTTCGATCACTCAAGTTATGGTTTTTAATTCGTTACTTTGGCGTTGAAGGTTTACAAAACATTATTAGAGAACATTTACGCTTGGGCGAATTGTTTGCCGACTTTATTGATCGTCATCAAAACTTTGAAAGATTAGCACCAACTCCGTTAAGCACAGTTTGTTTTAGAGCCGTTCCAAATAAATCAATGAACAATAATGAGATAAATGAATTTAATAAAAAACTAATGGATGAAATAAACGATTCAGGAAAACTATTTTTAAGCCACACAAAACTTAATGGGAAGTTTACAATACGCCTCACGATCTCAGGAATTAGAACAACGGAAGAACATGTTTTAAATGCGTGGGATTTGATTCAAGAAAAATCTAACAAATTATCAGAATAATGAGGTGTTAATTTGGACGGAATATTAGAATTTACAATAATTGCTTTTACATCATTATTTACAATGATGAATCCACTTGGGGTTATTCCCGTTTATATTACACTTACTTCTCATCTTAACCCTAAAGCTGCAAAGAAAGTTGCTTATAAGGCAGTATTAACCGGGCTTATAACATTAATACTATTTGCAGTTGCAGGTAAATTTATTTTTGATTTCTTTGCTATCACTATTCACAGTTTGCGAGTTGTAGGCGGCATAATATTTTTTATTGCCGGCTATGATATGTTACAAGCAAGATTGAACAGAACAAAATCAAGTGAGGAAGACCATCATTTTGAGGATTCGAAAGATGTTGCTATTAGTCCATTAGGAATCCCACTTATTTCCGGTCCCGGTGCAATAACGGTAGCGATAGTACTTTATAATGATGCTGCTGAATTATCTTTTAAGATTGTTTTGTTGGCTGTAATTTTAGTATTAATGGTCATAATGCTGCTTTCTCTGTTGGGTGGAAGAAAAGTAATGAGATTTTTAGGAGAAAACGGCAACAAGGTCTTAATGAGAATAATGGGCTTAATTGTAATGGTAATCGCTGTAGAATTTATGTTTGCCGGTTTAACTCCTCTGGTAAGGAATATGTTGATGTTGGAATGATAACACCCTTCTTACTTTGGACTAATGTTGATTAATGATTCATCAGACACCGGTATCCGTCGGTAAACGGAACCGGTATGACAAAGTATATGTTATTTATTTTTTTCCGAAAGTTTTTTAACAACCGCAAATTTTGCAGCAGCTAAAGTTTCTCTATTTACTTTTTCTGTTATTCTGCCTCTTGTAATATCTTCAATATTTAAATAGCCATTGATTAATAATAACTGAAGAATCATATTATTTTCAATAGTTTCTTTGCTGTAACCTTCAGCTATATAAAGCGAGCTTGTGTTTTTATAAAATTCATCTGCAAAGACTTTACTGTTCGGCAGCTCCATTAATTGCTCATATGTTTCTGTAAATCCGGTTAGTTCAATATTTGTGTTTGGGGTAACTAAAAGCGGACTGAACTTTTTGTTTTTTTCAACCGGAGAGAAACCTTTTATTCCGGAAAGATCAACGCTTTTATTTTCATCATCCATTCTTACAAACTGGGCTTTTCTCATTTGTTCTAATTGGTATAAATAAAAATTATACCTAGTAACTTCCGAGCTTGTTTTATGATCATTAAAAATATGTTGATATTTTTCCCGAACAACATTATGGATGAAATTTTTACTCTTATTTATTTCCGGTTTTGCAATCCTTACTTCTTGAATCATTCTAACCATATCTTTAGCTGCTGCAGCGGGACCGCTTATTTCTTTCCCTTTTCTACCCAAATCAGTCGAGAGAATTCCTAATTGAATTTGTCTGCCTGCTTGTTTCCCTTGCTTCCCGCCCTTTAGAATTTCTATTAAGTGTTTAGTCATTTCATATTGACCGTCTTCTGCAATAAAAGGCTGTCCTGCTGGTGTGCTTGCCAGTGAATTAAATATACTGCTGAACATTTCTCTATCAACTAAAATTTCTATGCTTTCATCAACTTCATTTTCAGCGGAATTAAGCATCGCAGTAAATCTATTTTTTACTATATCAAATTTTACTTTTGTGATTTTATATTTTTTACCATCACGCTTAACTATTTTATCATCAAATATTTTATTCACTACTTCTTCAATATCAACCTTATCCATCATTTTATAAGAAGAGCATAAATAAAATTTACCGGCAAATTCATCTTTATCCCAATCAAGCACATCATCTAAATAGTTTCCGTGCCTATCCATAATCTCAACAATATTTTTATCGTTTGTGTATCTTAGTAATGTCCTTTGGAAATTTGGATTATCCGAGCTGGTTGCTTTCTCTTTTCGTTCACCGTGAGAGTCTCTGTAAAGCAAAAAGTTTTCGGGATTTTTATATCTGGTAATTCCGGCTTCTTCCCTTCCAAAGTTACTTGCAGTAAGCATTATATCAATTTTATAGGGCATTGAAATATCGCAGAGACCTCTAATTGTACTTCTTGAATTTAAGTCTTCAACGTTGCTATCAGCCGCGCTTTCAAAAAGAGAATTATAATACTTTATAAAATCGGGATCAAAATCTGTTACTCTTGAAAAATCACCTTCTTCTGTTCCTATTCCGTATAGATTTCCTTCGGAATCTGGGAAAATATAAAACATATCTCCAGCAATTAGTCTTATTGATCTTATTCCCGGCAAATCATTTTTTAGCCACTTCAACATCATAGCTGCAAGCATTTCAGATTTACCAACACCGCTGTCACCATCAACCTGTATTACAAAAATACTTCCATCTTCTTCTTCAATTGCAAATAGTGAACCATGTATTGGCATCCCGCCCATTTCCTTAACTTTTTCATTCATCATTGTGAGCCAAGGTTTTTTTATGTTGCCAAAATAATCGGTCTTAGATTTAAGTGGAGTAACTAAAGTTTTAATATTCCCATTAGGCCCCGGAATATTAAAGTAACCAATTTGCGGATACGAAATAACTTTTTCAGGTGCACCGTAAAATAAAATTACATCGGGCACAAAATCTTTCAGGTCGTCAAGACTAACTTCATCTGCAGTAATTAATCTATAATTATCTGTTAAATACTTAATATAAGATTTTTGAATTACATACAATACCTTAACCAATCCATGCTTAATAATTTTACACCTATAATCTGTAGAGTCCATATTTTCAATAAATTTAGCCAAACGGTCTCTAAAGAAAATCGCCGTGGGTTTGGTGTCAAAGTTCTTAATTAAATTATTGAGTTCCTTGAAATCCCTTTTATCATTTTCGTTTTCTCTTCTATCCACTTTATGAATTGGATATTCACGTTTTTTGGCATCGGTTGCTATTCTTGTATGAGTTTGAACGGTCTGTTCTGCTGCAATTACTCCGCACTTTTTCATCACCTCTTCAATCCACTTCAACGATCCACCATCGAATCCTTCAAGAGTTTTATTGTGAAAATCATAATTTTTATGAAGGGTAATTCCGTGCTGAACCATTTCGTTAATGCTGGAATTCTGTTGTTTAAATTCTGTCTCAATAAACTTAATTAGTGAGTGAGTATATTTTTCGTAGTATTCCGTTGCTTTGGTTTTGTTAATTATATTAATGAAAAATAGAACAACATCCCTGACCGTTTTATGCAGTTCTTCTTGAGTGATCTTTAAATCTTTCTGATTTGAAATTTCATCTATTACATTCTCGATTTCCTCATATAGAAGATCAAAGGTAAACTCTTCAACAAACAGCTTTACTTCATAATCTTTGCGTTTTTCAATGTTCGAAAAATATTTTTCTAATCTGGAATTAACCGAATCTGAAAAGTTCTTATTCAACTGAAGTAAATAAAAGTAAAGCAGACGCTGCTCTTGGGTAAATGACGTTGTGAATATTTTGTTGAACAAAACAGATTGGATAATTCCCTTAATTTTTTCAGTGTGAGAATTAATAGATATTTTTAGATTTAATTGTTCAAGGAAAATATTTGCATATTGTTTTAAGTTGAACTTTTCTACCGAAACTCCAACAATCTCTTCAAAATTAGAAATCGCCGAATTTACAATTTCGGTAACGGTTGGTTCATAAAGTTCTTTTTCAAAAGGAAGATTAAAGTGAAGCAATAATTCCTGAATATATTTTTTCAGAATTATATTAGCTCCCTCAAGTTTTGCTCTTCCAGATGATGTAATGTTTGAGGCATCAAGAGCCATAATCTTCATTTTGGAATCGGAGAACAATATTCTCTCCATTTCAATAAGGATTTCACGCATTACAAGTTTATCTTCCGGGTCCTCCAATACATAATCATTCGGCTGATAACCCATCTTGCTGCTTATATACTTTTGAATTGTTGGCTTACCGAATTTGTTTACGACCGTATTAAAATCGAGATACTTTATTTGTGGAATTGACTTGTAAATTTGAGGAAGTAAATTTTCATAAATTTTTGTAAATGCTTTACTCTTAACAAAACTGTCCAAATCATCGCACTCTCCAATGCTTTCATAAAATTCAATAACTGAATTTTTTGATTTCCCGACAGTATTTATTGTTATTCCACTGTCTTTAGGGAAAGCGTGATAAAGAGTCATAATATTGCTGATTGTTAAACTTTCTTTTTTGGTTTTCTTAATATTTTTGATTGTATCAAAATCTTGAAGTACTTGATTAATAAATTCTAAATGAGAACCTGACCTAAAGATTTTATCAAGAATTTCCTCTGAGGGAACTTCTTTATTTTCCAACTTAAGCTTTTCTTCTTTGAATTTATTCCAATACTTAATCACAATCCTTAAAGCATTATCAAGTTCTTTTTTGAAAACTTCATAACTTGGATCTGTGCCTTCAATATAATCGCCAAGGGCAAAACGTAAGAATCCGGTTTGATAAGGAATTACCGAAATTCCTCGTTCCTGAGCTAATTTTTGTGCAAATTTCTCAAGGTCTTGGTAAAAGAAAAACTCTTTAATATGAAGATTAAATAAATAAGATCCATCAGACTGAAGAACGTTAATTTCTACATTCTCTTTTTCTTCAAGCAAAGCAGAAGCAACTGATTTGGCAAGCTTTAATCTTTTTAGAGATTCGTTCCTAAAGTTTTTGTTAACTCTAAATTTATTAATCTCAGTAACCAGATGTTTTTGGTAATAAGAAAAGAAAGGTTCGCCTTTATACTTAAAATCATCAGGAAGATCGAGAACTTCCAATTTATCCAGTGAAGTTAGTTCGTCCAACAAAAAGATATGCAGCGGACTTCCTTCAAAGGGAGAGAATCTCTTAATCGGCTTGCCTTGTTTTTTGATTTCTTTTTTATCGTTATAGCTTTCTATCTCGTCAACAATATATTTCTCAATTCTTGCTTTAATCTTAAATCTAGAAGCTTCTTTGGGAAGCTCTCTTTCCATTCGGTCTTTTATTTTCTTAGCTGATTGCGCAGCTTCAATAGTATTTACAAGCATGTAAAGCGAGTTTGTGTTTCCTTTCTCAATTCCGTTCTGCTTTTTTGCATAATCAATAACATCTTTCTTTGAAGGCGAAGCAACTAGTGAACCTAAGCGGCTTCCTGTTGCACCAAGGTTTTTGGTTGTAGAAAGCGATGAAACAACATTTATATTTGTTAGCGTTGTAATATTGTTCATGATATAACGCGAAATTGTTCTCCACTTGGGTTCGTTTGGATCATCAAGCTTAACCGCATCATTATATGCTTCATCCAGCAGTAATGTAATTTTGCTGTTATTCATAAATTTTAATAACTTAATTAATGCAAGATTATTAAAATCAGTGTAGCCAGAAGGGTTAGAAGGATCGTTAATTACAATTGTTAAATTTTCACAGAATCTATCCCACAAACTTCCGCTATCATCAAACAATTGAAAGTTGTTCTGCATCCTGTGCAATCTTCGATGAAGTCTTTCAAAATCAATCCTTCCTTCCTCGTCTAATCCTATTTCAAGATCGAAGGGATTTATATCAAATCTATCATCGGGGAAAAGATCTTTATATTCCCAAGAAGCCTCTGAGTTGAAAAGAATATACGGCATAAGATGTCGATCTGAAAGAATGTCTCTGATAATCATTTGAACATCATCAGCAATTGAGGTAAGTTCCATGTTGTTAAGATTACTTACAAACTCCTTAATTATTTCCTTTTCCTCTTGGCTCTTTTTATCGAAATCATCTTTAATTCCAAGATCGATTAAAAGATTATAGAATCTTCCCATGTTATCAGATTCATTTTCAACCTTTGTGATAAACTCTTTATACTTTTCTAAAAATAGGTTTATGCCAAAATTTTTGTGAAAATGATTTTTAAGTGTACGCTGATAATTATTTGGAATAATATTTAT
Organism: uncultured Ignavibacteriales bacterium; assembly: GCA_963710615.1. Lineage (GTDB taxonomy): Bacteria > Bacteroidota > Ignavibacteria > Ignavibacteriales > Melioribacteraceae. The sequence goes on along the minus strand of CAVQBF010000001.1, from coordinate 42,407 downwards.
AATTGTTTTGCAACGCTTAACAATTTTTGAGTCTAGGGGTTTTAGTTCACGCTGAAGAAGATAATTTCCGTATGTTCTAATTTGTCCTCTTCCGCCTCCTTCAACTATTGTAGCTATTTTTAGCTGCTCAATATTTGAATAAAAATATGCTTTAGTCCTTGCTTCAAATTCGGAAATTAATGCTTTATTCTGTTTCTGCAGATTTTTAGGGTTTTTACAATTTTGAATTAAAACAATATAATCGTGAAGTTTAGTAAGTGCATATTTATCCTTTAAAATCTGCTTTGCAAAGTTATTAAACTTAAAAAGATTAATATCTTTTAGGTAATTATTAGTTTCGCCTAGCTGTTCTAATTTGAACTTTTCTAATTCTTCCTCATAATCTGCAATTTTAGCTTCAGTGCATTCTCTAAACTTTTCCAGATTTTGATCATTTACTTTATCTAAAATCAATCTGAGGTTTAGCTGACTATTAGCAAGGGCCCCTAATTTTTTTGTATGAACTTTATTTAACGTATCAATAATTTTATTGTGGAATGCAAAAACCAAAGAGGTATTTGTACTTCTGGATTCCGGCGAATCATCTATTAAGACAATCCTTGTTAAGTATGGAAACCATTTTTTCGAGTTAAAGATATTTTTTCGCATATTTTCAATTTTTACTAAAAAGATGCTGGTTCTATCGTTTTTAATACTTTCGAAAAGTTTTTCTTCATTACTAAAATCAATTACTTTTATAGCTTCCGCATTAAATATTTCTTTAGAAAAAAGATCGATAACCGTGGCTGCACTTCCGCCGACAACAGAACGAATGAATCCGTCTAGTCCTTTAAAATTAATTGTAAGAAAAGTTCTGGTTAAGAAGTCATTTTTTTCTGCTGTAGTTGTATAATGTGAACTTTGAATTATCATCTGTTCTAGAACATCCATTAGATAATTCCACTGAGCTTCTTCAACATCGCCAATGACACCAATAACATCTCTGAATTTTCTAAGTTCAGTTACCTCATCGCCAAGAATTAATTTGTTCATTAAATTCAAGTGAGCTTCTGTAACTGGAGGTGTTCCAACCGAATAATCATGAGAGTTAAGAATATTTAGAGTTTGCTCTTTTGATTCCGAATCAACTATTTCATTATCAATATAATATTTCAATCGATTCTCAAATTGAAGCTTTTTTGTCCTATATTGAAACGCTTTTGAATCTTCGTGTGGAAAAAGCATCAAAGAAACATCTTTATAACCCGGAATAAGTTCTTTGAACTCAGAAACGTATTTATCGATCTCTGCTAATTGTTTTGAGGGATCGATTGGTTCCTCTAAACAGATACGAACAAAATTCTTAAGTGTAATTAAAACATCATTTGGAATAAAATTTTCAGCTCGCTCACCCAACGATTTGTACAAATTAAAGTAGTCTTGTGCGTCAGCTCGCAATTTTATATTTGGTTTTCTTGTTATTTGCATGATTTTTATTTTGAATCTTTTATTAAAATAATTTATCTAATTAGTTAACAGCTATGCAGAAAATTTTGGTGCTGTTATAGAAAAAGGTAAGTCTTAAAATTATTAAGAAACTTTCTAATCCAATAATAAGTATAAAAAAATAGTAATTAAAACACTTTAACTTTCTAAAAATTTTTCGATAATAAGAAAATAATTTAAAAATTTGTGACCTAAGTAGAAACATAAAAAACCGAATACTATAATTTAGCTTTCCCCTAGCAAAAATTTTTACATAAAAGTGTATAAAAGGCACATTTCGAAAAAAAGTGTTGACTTTAAACGAAAAAAGCTTTATATACCTTGGATTTTTAGAAATAATAAGTGGAAGTGTCTTAAATTGAGAATTTCATAAAATACGGGAGTATCCTAATTGAAAATCACTAAACAAATAACTAACAGAGAAAGTCAGTCTCTAGACAAGTATTTCCAAGAAATTGGTAAAGTTGATCTTATAACTCCGGAAGAGGAGATCGAACTTGCCATAAAAATTCGCAATGGAGATAAATATGCTTTAGACAAACTTACAAAAGCAAATTTAAGATTTGTGGTAAGTGTTGCTAAGCAATATCAACATCAAGGTTTACCTCTTAGCGATTTGATAAACGAAGGAAATCTTGGATTGATTAAAGCTGCTAAGAAATTTGACGAAACGAGAGGATTTAAATTTATATCCTATGCCGTATGGTGGATCCGTCAATCAATTATGCAAGCTATTGCTGATCAATCAAGAATGGTTCGTTTGCCCTTAAACAGGGTTGGAGAATTGTCTAAAATTTCAAAAGCTGCAAGCATGCTTGAGCAAGAGCTCGAGAGAAAGCCCAGCGTTGAAGAAATTGCCAAAGAATTAGAAATGAATGTTGATGATGTAGCTTATACATTACGTCATTCAGGTAGACAAGTCTCTGTTGATGCCCCTTTTTCTCAAAGTGAAGATAGTAAAAGCAGTCTCTTAGATATTATGCCTAATGATGATCAGCCTACACCAGATCATACGTTAATGAGCGAATCGTTAAGAAACGAGATTGAAAGAGTGCTTTCTACATTATCTGAAAAAGAAGCAACTGTTATTAAGTTGTATTTCGGCTTCAACACCGAGTACACAGCAACTTTGGAAGAAATTGGTGAAATCTTGAATCTTACTCGTGAAAGAGTTAGACAGATCAAGGAGCAAGCTTTAAGAAAATTGCGTCATGCTTCTAGAAGCAAAAAACTTAAAGTTTATCTTGGTTAATTACATATTTGTTTTGTCTTGTTATTGAAAACAAGAATTCAGGCGGTTAGGGTAACTTAACCGCTTTTTTTTTACCCTTTTCACAGCTCAAATTGTTAACAATCTTTTTCAAATTTCTTAAAAATTTCACATTGACATTTATATGTAAAATAAACTATCTTGCAAACCAAATGGAAAAGACATTAAACATAAAATCTAATTCAACTTTTAACTGGCAATGGTGGTGGAGTATATCAATGAATAGTTAGTCAGTGAATTAGAATAGTTATATAAAATTTTAAACCCTTCAAAGTTCGCTGTGAAGGGTTTTTTTTTGGAAATATAGATTGTCATCCCCGATTGTTTTAATCGGGGGATCCATAAATTCAAGAAAGATGGATTCCCGCTTTACTTAAAGAAGCTAAGCAACACTGGGAATGACAGACACTAGAAACTAGGAATCAAATGAACAAACAACAATTTAAAAAATATGCAAAAGACTATAACGTAATTCCAATTTACGAAACAATAACAGCAGATCTTTTGACACCTGTTTTGGCATATTTAAGAATAAGGAAGAAAGGTGATTTCAGTTTCCTACTTGAATCTGTTGAAGGGATTGGTAGATTAGCAAGATATTCTTTTATTGGGCACTCACCTTCCTCAACAATTATATCAAATAAAAAAAAGGTTGTTATATCAAAGCAAACAAATTCCGAAGAAGTTAAGACAAAATTATTAGATTACCTTAGTTCGCAAGTAGATTCATTTAACCACCCTAAAATTGATGATCTGCCTGATTTTACCGGAGGCATTGTTGGTTATTTAGGATTTGAGGTTATTTCTGAGATAGAAAACAGTATTATCTTTAACAATAAAAAAGATGATGAATTTCCGGAAGCAATGCTGGGACTCTTTGATTCTATCATTGCATTTGACCACTATAAACATAGAATTATTTTAATTACAAATGTATTTGTTAATGAAGAATCTAAGCTTGATGATTTATACCTAAAAGCAAAAAAGAAAATTGGTGATCTAAAGGTTCTTATTCAGCAGCCAGTTGAACTACCAGAGACATTTCAATTAACAGACAAAGTTAATGATCAAATAAATAAACTGAGATTCCATGAGAAAATTGAAAAAATAAAAAGTAATATTTATGCAGGTGATGTTTTTCAATTAGTCCTTTCAGAAAGGTTTAGTTCAAATTATAAGGGTGACTTGGTAAATTTGTATAGAGCTCTTCGTATTATTAATCCCTCGCCATATATGTATGTTTTTGAGTTTAATGAAAATTTAACAATAATTGGAACATCTCCTGAGGACTTGTTAAAAGTTCAAAACAACAAAGCGACCATCTTACCAATCGCCGGTACTAGAAGACGAGGAAAATCAAAGGAAGAGGATTTGGAACTAGAAAGAGAATTACTTGCTGATACGAAAGAAGTTGCTGAACATACAATGCTTGTTGATCTAGCCCGTAATGATTTGGGAAGAGTTTGTAAACATAATACAGTAAAGGTTACTGAGATGATGAATGTTCATAGATTTTCTCATGTTATGCATATTGTCTCCCGAGTTGAGGGAGAACTTAAAGAAGATAAAAATTGTATTGATGCTTTAAAAGCAAGTTTCCCTGCAGGCACAGTTTCAGGAGCGCCAAAAATTAGAGCTGTTCAATTGATTGACGAATATGAAGAAATTGGTCGAGGACCTTATGCAGGCTCTGTTGGTTACATCGACTTCAAAGGGAATCTTGATATGTGTATTGCAATCCGAACCTTATTTGCTGATAGTAAAAAAATCTACTGGCAAGCGGGGGCTGGAATTGTTGCAGATAGCAAAGCCGAGCTTGAGTTAAAAGAAATAAAAAATAAATCAGCTGTTTTAGAAAATGCATTAAAATATGCAAGGGATATAGATGAAAATTTTAGTAATTGATAATTATGACTCATTTACGTTTAACCTTGTCCAGCTTGTGGGAATGTTTACAGATGATATTGTTGTAAAACGAAATGATGAAATAACAATCGAAGAAATAAAAGAAATCGGTCCGGATAAAATTATTATTTCACCTGGACCGGGTAGACCTGAAAACTCAAATATTTCTCTTGATGTTATAAAGTATTTTGGAAAAAACACTCCTATCTTGGGTGTATGCCTTGGCCATCAAGGAATTGGGCAAATCTTTGGCTGTAAAATTACTAACGCTCCTATTCTTATGCATGGTAAGATATCCAATGTAACTCATGACAACAAAACAATTTTTAAAAATATTCCTCAAAATTTTGAGGCCGGAAGATATCACTCGTTGATAATTGATAGAGAGTCATTGAATGGTGATCTTGAAATTACATCTGAAACAGAAGATAAAATAATTATGGGAATCCGACACAAGAAATACCCAATTGAAGGAATTCAGTTTCACCCTGAATCAATACTTACGCCTGAAGGTGTTAACTTAATAAAAAATTGGATTGAACTATGAAAGAAGAATTAGATAAAGTAATTGCAGGTCAAAGCTTAACCTTTAAGGAAGCTTATACAGTAATGTATTCAATTATGAGTGGAAATGAAAACAACTCTAAAATTGCTTCATTACTAACCGCGCTTAAAATAAAGGGTGAAACATCTGAAGAAGTTGCGGGATTTGTAAAAGCAATGAGAGAAAAAGTAATAAACATCAAATGCGAAAACGAAAGGGTTATTGATGTTTGCGGAACCGGTGGAGACGGATCGGGAACATTTAATATCTCTACTGCGGTTTCTTTTGTTGTTGCAGGCGCCGGTGTTAATGTTGCTAAACACGGCAACAGGTCAATCTCAAGTAAAAGTGGCAGTTCAGATGTTCTTCACGAACTAGGGGTTGACGTTCAGCTAAATCCTGAATTGTCTGAGAGAGCGTTGAATGAAATTGGAATTGCATTTTTATTTGCACCACTTTATCATCCCGCAATGAAGCATGTTGCTCCCATTAGAAAGGAACTAGAGTTCCGTTCAATCTTTAATATTCTTGGACCACTTACTAATCCTGCAGGAGTAAAGAGACAACTAATTGGAACCTTTAGTGATGATACTGCAAGGTTAATGACAGATGCAATTAAACTACTCGAAATGGAGAAAGTCACTTTCTTATGCACCAACAATTCTTTCGACGAAATAACACTTACTGATACAACAAAGGTCTTTGAAGTAAATTTAGATAACTCTATGTACTTCTATTCGTTAACCCACGAGAATTTTGGATTCCCAAAAATTGAGCTCAGTCAAATTCAAGGAGGTTCGGCAAAAGAAAACGCTGAAATTATTTATAAAATTTTTACCGGTAAAAATGAAGGACCTGCTTACGAAGTTGTTATTGCCAACGCTTCAATGGCATTAAAGACTTCCGGAATTTCAAACGACTTAACTGAGTGTAAGCAGATTGCGGAAAACTCTATAAAATCAGGAGCTACATTAAAAAAACTAAACGAATTAAAAGAATTTGGTGATAAATATAAATGACAATTCTTGAAGAAATAAATGCAGTTAAAAAAGAAGAAGTTAAAAAGCTAAGACAAAAATTCACATTAAGTCGATTTGAAGATTCTGAGTTTTTTGCGAAGCCAAAAATATCTTTTTTTAATGCGCTTAATACGAAAGACAGAATTTCAATTATTGCTGAAATAAAAAAGGCAAGTCCCTCCAAGGGAATTATTAAAGAAGATTTTAATCATACTCGAATTGCTGAGATTTATATGGAAAATAAAGTTGATGCTATTTCTGTATTAACTGATGTTAACTTTTTCCAGGGACATATTTGTTACTTAAATGATATTGCCAATTTTAAGTCTGTTCCATTATTAAGAAAAGATTTTATAATTGATGAATATCAAATATTTGAGGCTAAGGCTAACGGGGCTGATGTGGTATTGTTAATTGCCGAATTGCTTTCTAAAAATCAAATTGCCGATCTTACTGCTGCAGCAAAAGAAACAGATTTGGAAGTATTGCTTGAGCTTCATTCATTTGAAGAATTTCAGAAAATTGATTTCAGTCTAAATCTAATTGTTGGAATCAATAATCGTGACTTAAAGACATTTAATGTTGATATACGCACAACAAAAAAATTGGGTCAGTTAATCCCAAAAGAAAATTTGCTGGTTGCTGAGAGTGGAATTAAAACTAGAAATGATATTGAGTTTATAAAATCTACAAATGCAAAGTCGGTACTAATTGGTGAGCATTTAATGTCTTCCAAAAATATTACTGATGCTATTAAAGAGTTAAGAGAATGGTGTTACTATGAAAGTTAAAATATGCGGAATTACAAACCTAGAAGATGCAAAACTTTCATATGATTTAGGTGCTGATGCAATTGGTTTTATTTTTTACCAGAAAAGTAAAAGATACATTGAACCGAAGGAAGCGAAAGAGATTATAAATCAACTTCCAGTATTTTTACAGAGGGTCGGTGTTTTTGTAAATGAATCTAGCAAAGAAATAAATAAAATTGCTAAGGAGATAAAACTAAATCTAATTCAACTACATGGGGAGGAACCGCCAGAAGTGATTGATGATATTGAGCTTCCGGTAATTAAGGTATTTAGAGTAAATGAGAATTTTGACTATTCAATATTATCCAAATATAAAAATTGTTCATTTCTATTAGATACATTTAATGAAAATGAATATGGCGGAACCGGTCAACAGTTTAATTGGAGAAAAATTCCAAGTGAACTAAAGGGAAAAATTATTTTAGCAGGTGGGATTTCAGAGAATAATGTTGGGTCGATTTATAAGGAGATTAACCCTTATGCTATTGATGTTTCATCATCAATTGAGATCGAGCCAGGTAAAAAGGACCACAAAAAATTAAAGCAATTATTTCAGAAACTTTATGAATTAAGGAAAGGCTAATGCTGATATTATTAAACCTCGATGCACAAAGAGAGCATATTGATATAATTAAAAAGAAAATTATAAGTCAAAATTGTCAACCGCATGAAATCCCAGGTGAATCAAATTTAGCAATTGGTATTACTGGTCCAACGCACAAATTAGTTGAGGACGAATATCGATTTATGAAATCAGTTGTAGAAGTTGTTCGAGTAAGTAAAAAATATAAATTAGTAAGTCGTCAAATGAAAAAAAACGATACCATTGTAAAAACCAATTATGGTGATATTGGAGGCAAAGAACTTACAATTATTGCTGGTCCTTGCTCTGTTGAAAATAAAGATCAGATTTTTAGAATAGCAGAAGAACTTGCCAAGCTTGGAGTCAAATTTTTACGCGGTGGCGCTTATAAACCAAGAAGTAGTCCTTATGCCTTTAGAGGCTTAAAAGAAGAAGGATTAAAATTACTAGGCGAAGTGAAAAAGGAATTTAACTTGGGCATTGTTACCGAAGTCCTAAGCCCTGACACAATTCCACTTGTTGAGGAAGTTGCTGATATAGTTCAAATTGGTGCTCGAAATATGCAAAATTTTACACTGTTAGATGAAGTCGGTAAAATTTCCACCCCAATTTTATTAAAACGTGGTTTATCGGCAACTGTTGAGGATTTGCTTTTAAGTGCCGAGTATATTTTGGCACAAGGAAATTTTAATGTTATTCTTTGCGAAAGAGGAATTAGAACCTTTGAGACTTCAACAAGAAATACACTTGACTTGAATGCTATTCCGGTGGTTAAAAAGCATTCCCATCTTCCCATACTTGTTGATCCGTCTCATGGAATTGGGATAAGAGATAAAGTTTCACCAATGGCTTTAGCCGGAATTGCCGCCGGGGCAGACGGATTAATTATAGAAGTGCATAATGATCCAGATAACGCAATGTCCGATGGCAATCAATCATTAACCATAAACCAATTTGAGAATTTATATAATAAAGCAAAATTATTGGCTCCAATAGTAGATAAGGAAATTTAAATATGAATGAGCAGATACTTTATAATGCACCAACAATAGAAGGGAAATTTGGAAAGTATGGGGGAAAGTTTGTTCCGGAAACACTAATCTCCGCACTAATTGAATTAGAAGAGACTTATGATAAACTAAGAAATAATTCCGATTTTATAACCGAACTAGAGGATCTTCAAAGTAAATATAATGGCAGGCCAACACCATTAACCTTTTCAAAAAGGATGACAGATTATTATGGTAAAGCTAAAATATATTTAAAACGGGAAGATTTATGTCACACCGGAGCTCATAAATTAAACAATGCTCTTGGTCAAATTTTAATTGCAAAATATCTGGGAAAGAAAAGAATAATTGCCGAAACCGGTGCAGGTCAACATGGAGTGGCTACTGCAACTGTTTGTGCAAAGTTCGGACTAAAATGCTATGTGTACATGGGCGAAGAAGATATTGAGCGTCAGAAACTAAATGTCTTCAGGATGAAGCTTCTAGGAGCAGAAGTAATACCGGTAAGTTCAGGAAGTAGAACATTAAAAGATGCCACCAACGAAGCAATTAGAGATTGGATTGCAAATGTTAAAGATACACATTATATAATTGGTTCTGTTGTTGGCCCACATCCATATCCGATGATTGTTAGAGATTTTCAATCAATAATTGGTAAGGAAACAAAAGAACAAATTTTGAAGGAAGAAAATAGACTGCCGGATTATATTTTAGCTTGTGTGGGCGGCGGTTCAAATGCAATAGGCATTTTTTATGAGTTTATAAATGACAGCGCTGTTGGATTAATTGGTGTTGAGGCGGGTGGTTATGGGATCACTTCAAATCTTCATTGCGCAACTTTAACATTGGGAAACGAAGGAATTTTTCACGGAATGAAAACTTACCTACTTCAAAATGACGATGGACAAGTTGCTCCTGTTCATTCAATCTCCGCAGGTTTAGATTATCCTGGAGTTGGACCAGAACATAGTTTTTTAAAGGATTTAGAAAGGGTAAAATACGTTTCTGTAACAGATGATGAAGCCCTTGAGGCTGTTAAACTTGTTTCAAAACAAGAAGGCATATTGGTTGCCCTGGAAACGGCTCATGCTTTTGCATATCTGAAAGAATTAATGCCAAAAACAGAAGAGGATCAAATTGTAGTTGTTAATACAAGCGGCAGAGGAGATAAAGACTTAAACACAATTATTAACAAATTTGGTGACGAACTAAAATGAGTAAAATTAAAGAGACAATTGAAAAAGCAAATAAGAGAGATGAAAAAACCTTAACTGTTTTCTTAACCTCCGGCTTTCCCAATCCTAAAAATTTTGTTGAAATGGCTTTAAATATTGTTGATGCAGGAGCCGATCTATTAGAAATAGGGTTGCCTTTTGGTGATTCATTAGCTGATGGTCCGGTTATTCAGTCTTCCTATGCTTCTGCTTTAGCTAATAATATCAATTTGCAAAAAACATTTGATTACATTTCAAACATTAGGATCAAATCAGATGTGCCCATTATTCTTATGGGCGCAAGTAACCCGATACTAAAATATGGCAAATCCAATTTTGTAAAAAATGCAATTGAGGCCGGAGTAAATGGCGTGATAATTCCAGATGTACCTTTGGAGGAATATGATGAGTTTTTCGAAAATAAGTTTATTGGCTTGGATACTATTTTATTAACTACTCCAACATCTTCCATAAAAAGGATTAAGGAAATTGACAGTAAAAGCAGTGGGTTTCTTTATTGCGTAAGTGTTATTGGAACAACAGGATCAAGAAATAAATTTGACCAATCCGTTCTTGATAACTTAATGAGAACCTATAATAACTTAGAGAAGAATAAAATGCAGATTGGTTTCGGGATTTCCTCTCCTGATAGTATAAAACAGTTTTTCCCCTATTGTGATGGGGTAATTGTTGGAAGTGCGATTATTAATTCTTTGTCAAATGATGATTCAGATTTTTTAAATACGGTGCAACTTGTTAAGGAATTAAAGTCTGCTTGCAAAGATTAATTTTCGGCAAACTCAATCCAAATTGATTTTGTCTGAGCAGGATTAATAAATATCTTTTCCTTGAATTGCTTAATAATTTCAATATTGTTTTTCCTTATTATTTCATTTAGCGTTTCTACATCTTCAACCCATATTGTCATTCCTGTAAGTTCATACTTTTCTGATTCAATCAAAATGATTTCAAAATTATTATTCTTAAACTGTACTACTTTACCTTTGAAAGCAGGCAATTCATAATTTCCAACTGCATCAAACCCAAAATCGACCAATTCTCTCGCAGTCTTTTTAATATTTCTTGTTGAAAACCAAACTGATTTTATGCCTAGTGATTTATTCAAGTGATTTATGTGCGTATTTTTGTTTTCACTATTGTACTGAATAAAAAATATTGGTAATTCTAAATCAATCATATTTTTAGAAAGAGTTGCATATATATTGTTTTTAGAATAATTACTATATCCAAACTTCAATGTGGTTAAATGTTCCTTAAGATCTAGAAGCTCATTGGTTCTTAACACAAATTGAAATCCATATTTATCATCTTCCAAAAACTTTTCATACTGACTTGCCAAATGATCAGAGGGATTTTTGACTGAAATAATTTCAATTTCTGACCCATCAGAAAATTCAATAAAAAAGTTTGAAATTCCGTTTTTATGTTTCTGACCATCTTTTATAGTAAATCCCAGCTTCTCTTCAAAAATGTTTTTAGAGTCATCCAAATTATTTGAGCCAATAATTATGTGATCGAAGTGAGCACTCTTAAGAATTCTAAATATCTCTGCTTCCGCAAAGTCAGCACGTTCTTCAATTTCACTTTTAGCTATTGACAATAAATCAATTTCTCTATTAATACTGTCAATATCTTGTTGATATTTTATCCTTTCCTCTTCAATTGCTTGAGTTTCATTAATCTTTTGTTTTTTAATGTCATTTAATTCGCTTTTATTATCACAACCAATAAACGCGACAATTAAAACAAAAGAAAAGGTTATTAGTCTATTTTTCGTTTTTATTTTCATTTATTTACTTCATTAATATTCAAAAGATTTACAAGTCTTTTATGTATATTTTATAATTATTTTTTCCCGATTGTGTTCTATATCATATAGTGCAATTAAAGATACATTTACTTGATAGTAGTGTTTTAATAATTTAATAAAGATAACAAATAGTTACTAGATATTGATGAATCAATTCAAAACTCACATTATAATTGCTCTAATTATTTTAACAATAATTGTAATTTTTCTTCCTATCAAGTATCCATCCTCAATAAACTCGAAAGGGAAATTATTACCCCATAAAACTTGGCTCATTTCAAAAGAAACTGATGGAAGACTTACAACTGAACTTATAGATAATGTAACAGGATTAAATAATGAATTCAGCGTTACACAATTTGAAAGAGGTGATGCTGTTCAGTTTAAGTTCAATCTCGATCTAATCTCTTCAGGTCAAGTTAAGCAAGGCGATACAATTGGTTATGTAATATCAAATGAGATTGAGAAAGATATAGAAAAGTTAAAGGGTGAATTAAATACCGCACGAGCTCTACTCAATGTTCAGGCCAGCAGTGAAAAAGAATCGGTGATCGAAGAAGAAAAAAGCAAGTTGGTCTTCGCAGAAAAAGAGCTTGAAGAACAAACAAAGATATATGAACGGAAAAAACAATTATTTGATCGGGATTTAATTTCTAGGCAAGAATATGAAGCCGATGAGGCTAGATATGAACTTGCAAAAATAAATATTAATATTGCTAAAGAAAGACTTAGAAGTGTTCAAAGCGGTGCAAAAGCGGAAGAAATTGATTATGCTTCAACCCAAATTAGCACAATTGAAAATGAAATTAGTGTCCTTCAGAAAAGATATGAAAGCAATAATATTGTTTCTCCTATTGCCGGGAACGTCACTAGAAGCTTTTCCTCAGACACTTTACTAATCATTAATGATGTAAACAAGAGTGTTGTACTGATACCAATAAAGTGGCAAGCTTCAGGCAAGATAAAAACCAAACAACAAGTTATAGTATCGTCTCCTAATGTAAATGAAAGCCTTAGCGGAAAAGTTTTTTCAATTGGTAATTCAGTAAAAACATTAAATGGAATGCAGTACATCATGGTAACTGCTTTTTTTGATGATGCGATTAGTGAACTTAAACCAGGCTTATTGGTTGATTGCACAATTCAGGTAGGTGAGCAAACTGCTCTAGAAATATTAACTGATTTTTTTAAACCTCTATTTAATTAAAATGCGTTTAGAATATAAATTTTTAGTTAATAATGAACAGCTTAATCTTATAAGGAAAAAAATAAGTCCTTTTGTAAAACTGGATCCTTACGTAAAAGATACAAATGACAATGAGTATACAGTAAGAAGTATATATTTTGATTCTTCTAACTTTGATTTTTACCATGAAAAAATTGACGGAATAAAGATTAGGAAAAAATTAAGAATACGCGGTTATAATAATCCTTCGGAAAATGATTTAGTCTTTTTGGAGATTAAAAATAAATATGACAATTTTATTGGCAAGAATAGAGCGCCAATTTTATTGCACGACCTTGGAAAACTTCTTAAAACCAAATCGGTTGAAACATATGCATTAACAAATAATGGTTTTGCAAATTCAATACAAGATGGTGAAAAGTTTTTCCATCATATAATAAGAAATGGGTTGAAACCAACTATTTTAATCGTGTATGAGAGAGAAGCCTTTTTCTCCAAATTTGATTCGAGTTTAAGAATCACCTTTGATAAAAATTTACGATATTTTGAAAATCCAAGAATTAATAACCTCTATAGTGATAAAGATTTAGAATACGCGACACCAAATCACTTTGTTTTAGAAATTAAATTTAATAATGGTTACCCAAAATGGGTACAAGATATTATTCAAGAATTTGAGCTGGCGAGAAGATCTGTTTCTAAATATACAATTTGTATTGACAGCTCAAATAGAATAGATCCATTGAAGAAAAACATATACTCTTCAGATTATTCAGCTTTCTCTGATAAAAATGCTATTGAAGGAATTTTTTAATTATGCTGCAAGATTTTAATAATATTTTTAACGTTACAATAACTCCTCAAGAAATCATTGTTAATTTAGTTATTGGACTAATTGCAGGGATTATTATTTCTATCTTTTACCGGAAATCATACAACGGTCCTGGTTATCAAGCCTCTTTTGTAAACTCTTTGATTTTATTGGTTATTATTACCTCTATTGTTATTATGGTGATTGGCAATAATTTAGCTCGTGCTTTCGGACTTGTTGGTGCGATGTCAATTATTAGATTCAGAACCGCTGTAAAGGAAACACAAGATATAATGTTTATTTTCTTTGCTTTGGCCATAGGTATGGCTTCGGGCGTAGGTTTATATGGTTTAGCAATTGGAGGATCAATATTTGTCGGTTTAATCTTTTATGTACTTTCTAAATCCAAATTTTCTACACCTGTTAAAAGCGATCTTCTATTGCAGTTTACTTTTGATTCAAGCAATGGACATTCTTCTAAATATAATGAACTAATAGATCTCTACTGCAGAAAAAGTAAATTAATTAACGCAAAAGCTATCGGCACAGAGGATATGCTCGAGTTATCTTACTATGTTGGATTTAAGAACAAGCAGCAGACAACCGAATTTGTGCAAAAGCTTAGAAAGCTTGACGGCATTACTAATGTAAATTTATTTTATGATGAAGAATATTTTTAGTTTGCAATAGTCTTTCTTATCATTTTATATCTTATTATCTTCCTTCATCAAACATAAGGGATGGTTTATGAAAAATCTCTTTTCATTAATTTCAATTTGCTTTTTCCTAACCACAAATATATTTTATTCCCAGAAAGATGATAGTTGGAAAGTATATGACGATTCAGAAGTTGCGATTGTTAAAATCACTATGAACAATGAGAATTTGGATTTTATGTATCAAAACCCTGAATCAGACTCAATGCACCTAGCTTCTGTTCATTTTAAGAATTCTCAAATAGATGAAATTATTGATTCCGTTGGAATTAGAATAAGAGGAAATACTTCGCGCGAGTCTTATAAAAAGTCCCTTAAACTTTCTTTTAATACCTTTATTGACGGTGGTGATTTTTATGATTTAGAAAAAATCAATCTTAATGGCGAACATAATGACCCATCTATTGTCCGAAGTAAACTTAGCTGGGATTTTTTCAATAAGATCGGCTTAGTTTCAACTCGTGCTGCGCATGCAGCAGTTTATATTAATGAGAAATATTACGGACTCTATATTTCTGTTGAACACATTGATGAAGAATTCATACAAAAAAATTACAATGATGACTCTGGCAATCTTTGGAAATGTCTCTTTGGTTCAACATTAGTTTATTTAGGGAGCAACCCGGAATTATATAAGTTTGAAAACAATGAGGGTGACCGACCTTATTCTCTTATTACAAATGAAAAAGAGGACGACTATTCTCAACTTGCAAATTTAATTTATCAAATTAACAGCTCTTCAAATCCAAATTTTGAAGATTCGGTGGAAGCAACAATAAATGTCAATGGTATTCTAAAATATTTAGCTACAAATATTTTGGTGGGCGGTTGGGATGACTATTGGTCATTATCAAATAATTATTACCTCTACTTTAATCCTGATACTAAAATATTTGATCTGATTCCTTATGATTACGATAATACTTTTGGTGTAACGTGGTGGGATACAGACTGGGCAACGGTTAACCCTTACACATTTTCCCAAGTAGTTTCCGGACAGAGACCCCTCGTTAATAATTTACTGCAGCGTCCAAAATATCGAAATCTCTTTTCACATTTTTTAGAGTATTATTCAAACTCATATTTTGGATCTCAGACCTTTACAACAAAGCTTAATGAATTGAAAACAATGATTAGCCCATATGCTGAAATTGACACATTTAGAATTCCAGACTGGGGATACACTTATCAAATATTTCAAGATTCATTTGATAAAGATGATTTTTTCTATACTAGTGGGGGTTCAAATGCAGTTACTATTCCCGGAAGTATAACTGATTTTGTCTCGGAAAGAACAAACTCTTTAAGCTCTCAAATTAATTATATTGATCATTCACCCATAATATATGACTTCACAATATCATCAACAAAATTAATGGCTGATGAGGAATTAATTTTGACAACCTCTGTTTTTAGTAACAAAGGATTGAGTTCAGTTAAGGCTGAGCTAATAATTAACAATAGCAATCCGGAACTTTACCCACTTAATTTTTCCCCAGTCCAGAATTCAATGATTATTGAAGAGACTGATAGATGGACAATTACTTTGCCTCCTTTTGGTAATTCAAAAACAATTGAATTAAAGATTGTTGCAGAAGATACTAATGGTGGAAAAACAACATTTCCCAATCAACCTATTGAAATTATTACACCGTCAGTTGCTGTATTAAATGAGGTTTTAATAAGTGAAGTAATGAGCTCAAACACAATTACAATTACTGACGAAAACAATGAGTATGATGACTGGTTTGAAATTTATAATCCTCAAACTTATACAATTGATTTATCAGGTAAATATTTAACTGACAAAGAGGATAATCTTACTAAATGGAAAATTCCAGAAGGAACTACAATTGCCCCCGATCAATTCTTGCTATTTTGGTGTGATGAAGACCAAGATCAGGGTAGTAACCATACAAACTTTAAGATTAGTGCGACTGGTGAATTTTTAGCTATTGTAGATTCTGATGGGCTATCAATTATTGATTCAATCATTATTCCGTCACTTATGAGTGATGAGTCCTATGCTAGAGCTAATAACATTGGTGCATGGTTTACTACTATCACATCAACACCAGGAACTAGTAATATTATTACAGATGTTAAGGAAAATGGTGTGATTATCAATGAGTTTTCTATCTCAGCATTTCCAAATCCATTTAATCCAAGCACTACAATAAAATATAGTATTCCGTTTACCGAAAAACTTGAAACGAAAAACGTGAAAATGGTTGTATATGACATCCTTGGCAGAGAAGTAATAACTCTTGTAAACAAAAATCAGAAATCGGGTAATTATCAGGTTGAGTGGAATGCCTCAAATACAGAGGGTAAGGAATTGACAAGTGGAATTTATTTTGTTAATATAAACAGTGACTTTTTTAACAAGACTATTAAGCTTCTGCTTATTCGTTAAAAAATTTTTACTTTATTGCGATAATAACATTTACACCACTAAATAATTAGATTTTCTGGAGTATAAAATGTCAAAATCCAAAAAAAAACAGAAAAAGAAAGAAGATCCCAAACCTTCAGAAAAAGTTAATACTGCCGATAAAAAGCTTAATAAAAAATTTTACGAAAAAGAGTTAAGCAAACTACAAATTGAGTTGGTAAAATTACAAGAGTGGATAAAAGAAAAAAAACTTAAAGTTGTTATAATATTTGAAGGACGAGATGCTGCCGGGAAAGGTGGAGTCATTAAAAGAATAACTCAAAGTCTTAATCCTAGAATTTGTAAAGTAGTTGCATTGGGCACACCGACGGAGAGAGAAAAAACTCAATGGTATTTTGAAAGATATATTCCTCATTTACCTCCAGCTGGAGAAATGGTTCTTTTTGATAGAAGTTGGTATAATAGAGCCGGTGTTGAAAAAGTTATGGGATTTTGTACTGATGAAGAACACAAGGAATTTTTAAGGTCATGTCCTGAATTTGAAAGAATGCTTGTGCGCTCAGGTATAATATTAATCAAGTATTACTTTTCTGTAAGTGACGAAGAACAGGAAAAAAGATTTCAAGCAAGAATTCTTGATAGAAAAAAACGCTGGAAATTAAGCCCTATGGATTTAGAATCAAGATCTAAATGGGTTGAGTATTCCAAAGCAAAAGATGAAATGTTTGCTTACACCGATATAAAGCAAGCCCCTTGGTATGTGGTGAACGCTGATGATAAAAAACGAGCAAGATTAAACTGCATTAGTCATCTGCTTAGTTTAATTGAATATCAAGACTTAACACCCGAGCCAATTGAACTGCCGCCAAGACAAAAGAACAAAGGCTATATACGTCCACCAATCACTGATCAAACCTTTGTTCCGGAAAAGTATTGATTAGCTATTGAATTTATTAAAGCAGGTCATTCAGAATCTAAATGTAAAGCCTACTTTTGTATTAGTATCGGTATCTTTTACTCCATCCGGAGGTTTGCTATCAAATCTTATACTAAAACTCACTGAGAGGGAAAGCTTGTCTGTTAATCCAACTTTAAGATGATTTTCAGAAAGCAATCTAACATCTGTAAAGTTATCTAATCTTGGTTGTGCATAAATTACAACCGATATTCTGGAATTTTTGCTGACATTATTTGAGTAACTTAAATAATTGCTCCATCTATGGTGCTTTGTTTTTGATGGGTGATCTGCAGTTTCAGGTAAATCAATATCTTCATATTCATACATATATGAAGTGCCATAATCCAAATTTGCTAAAGTGTCGGATATTAAAGACAATTCGTAATCCGGCCCCAAATAGCGAACGAAAAAGAAGTAAGTTTGATTTATCATAATTAATTTGAGCGAATAATTCGGGGTCAACAACTCCCTCTAAATCTTGAAGATGTCTTAAATGTAAAAGTGCATTATTCGAATATTCTTTCCCTTTATTCCAGCCATATTCGCCTTGCGCGATTAAAAAAGAATAAAAATTTTCCCCTTTATAATTAACCCTTCCATCGATTTCAAATTCTTGAATATCTGTATTACCCGTTTTAGAGGAAATATAAAATGAAACATTCCCCATTAACCCACTAAGCGAATTCAGATTATTATAGCGCTCAATATTAACTTGTGCATATTGTAAAGAACTTAAAAAAACTAATATCCAAAGTGAAAAAATCTTCATAACTTGTACTATAATTATTTCTGATTATTGAGCACAAAAATAGTAAATTATTTTGTTCTAACTTTTACTAATTAATAATAAAATCAGATTATTTATTATGAAAGCCATATCCAAAAATAATTCTTCCTTAAAAGCTAAATTGCAAGAAATAATATTTGGCGCTGAGACAACCTCTGGAAAAATATTTGACATAATTTTAATCGCCAGTATCTTGATTAGTGTTCTTGTGGTTATGCTGGATAGCATAAAGTCTATTAACCAAGAATATGGTGAACTTCTATATAACATTGAATGGTTTTTTACCATAATTTTTACAATTGAGTATATTTTAAGACTTTATGCTGTAAGTAAACCAATTAAGTATGCTACTAGCTTTTTTGGTGTTGTAGATTTACTCGCTATTATTCCAACTTACATTGGTGTCTTTTTTCCAGCGACAAGATATTTTACAGTAATTAGAATATTGAGAGTCCTTCGAATTTTTAGAGTTTTAAAATTTGTTCAATATATTGGTGCTGCAAAAACATTGTTAATCGCGCTAAAGCAAAGCAGAAGAAAAATAACCGTATTTATATTTACCGTATTGACTTTAGTTGTAATTTTTGGTTCGCTTATGTACATTATTGAAGGTGAAGAAAATGGATTTACAAGCATACCAAGAAGTATTTACTGGGCGATTGTAACTTTAACAACCGTTGGTTATGGTGATATATCTCCCAACACACCATTGGGACAAGCATTTGCAGCATTCATTATGATTTTAGGTTATGGAATTATTGCTGTCCCAACTGGAATTGTGACTGCAGAACTTTCAAGAACTGAAAACAAACAAATAAGCACACAGGTTTGTAAAGAATGCAGCCACGAAGGGCACGATGCAGATGCTTCTTTTTGTAAGTATTGCGGAAGCAAGTTATAAGTTGAATATTTTTTTTATTTAGGTTTTATAATCTAGAAAATAAATTTTATCCAAACCAATAATTGAGGAGGATTAAAATGGCAACTTATATTTTATTTACAAAGCTCTCACCAGATGAATCAAAAAGAATTCATAGTCGCGCAAAGCTAGGTCATGTTTGGCTTGAAGAAGTAAAGGCTAAATGTCCCGATGTAACATTTAAAGCTCACTATGCTCTTTTGGGCCGTTACGATTTTATGGACATTTATGAAGCTCCCGACGAAAAGACAGCAGCCAAGGTAAGTATGATAAGCTTAGCAAATGGTGCCTACTCAGCGGAAAGCATTACTGCAATCCCTTACAAAGATTTTACAGAGTTGATTAATGAGGTTCAATAGGTACAATTTCTTTCCGGAGATTTGGAAAAGTTCAAATTGATTATGGAATTTATGGTCTTTAAGCATTTAGCTAAATAATTTTTTCTAAATAACGTTGTTTTCAAATATCATGATCTTGATTTTCACAAAAAATATTTAGGAGATTAAATGAAAAAGGAGTTTTTATTAGCAGTAGTTCTAATTCTCATAGCTGTAGCATGCTCATCTCAGAAACCTAAAGTTCATTATCCCGAAACGGCAACGGTTGATACAGTTGACAATTATTTTGGTACTGAGGTAGCCGATCCCTACAGATGGCTTGAAGATGACAACTCTGATGAAACTAAAGCTTGGGTAAAAGCACAAAACGAGGTGACTGATAATTATTTCAAGAATATTGGCTTTAGAGATGAATTAAAAAATCGTCTTACTGAGTTGTGGGATTATGAAAAATATTCTGCCCCAAGAAAAGTTGCCAACTATTATGTCTTTTCAAAAAATGATGGATTGCAAGAGCATAGTATTGTATATATTCAACCAGGCTTAGACGAAGAAGCAGAAGTGCTGATTGATCCCAACAAGCTTTCTGATGATGGCTCAGTTAGCCTTGCCGGACTCTCATTCTCAAAAGATGGAAAATTTGCCAGTTATTCAATATCAAGAGGTGGCTCGGATTGGCGTGAAATTTATGTGATGAATGTAGAATCGAAAGAACTTTTGAATGATCATCTAATGTGGGCAAAGTTTACGGGTATGGCTTGGTACAAGGATGGATTTTATTATAGTCGCTATGATGAGCCTAAAGAGGCTGATAAACTTAAAGCTAAAAATGAATTTCAAAAATTATATTATCATAAATTGGGAACGGATCAATCTACCGATAGACTTGTTCTTGAAGACAGGAGCAATCCCAAGCTTGGTTTTTCTGCGCAGGTAACCGATGATGAAAAGTTTCTATTCGTATATGGTTGGCAAGGTTCTGCTAGCAAGAATAGTTTATACTTCAAGGATCTGGAAAAGGGTTCAAAAATTAAATTGGTGTTTGATAAGTTTGATGCAGAATATGGTGTTGTAGAAAATGTTAGGGACAAATTGTTGGTTACTTCAAACCTAAATGCTCCTAACTCAAAACTGATATTGGTTGATCCTTATAAGCCTGAGGAGAAATACTGGAAAGAAATTATCTCAGAAACAGAAAATGTTCTGCAGTCTGTTTCATATGTGGGTGGAAAACTAATTGCGAACTATTTGAAGGACGCTAATTCTTATGTAACTATTAATTCAGTTGAAGGGGAAAAGCTCTATGATTTAGAATTACCGGGAGTTGGCTCCGCTTATGGGTTTGGGGGTAAAAAAGAGGAAACAGAGGTATTTTATACTTATACTTCTTTCACATATCCCCCAACTATTTTTAGATATGATGTAATTAATAATAAGTCTGAGTTATTTAGAAAATCTGATGTTAAATTCACTCCGGAAGATTATGAAACCAAGCAAATCTTTTATAAAAGCAAAGACGGCACTGAAATACCCTTATTCATTACATATAAAAAGGGATTAGAGTTAAACGGTAATAATCCAACACTGCTTTATGCTTATGGTGGTTTTAACGCCTCAATGACACCGTATTTTTCTGTTACCAGAATTCCTATACTAGAAAATGGGGGCGTTTATGCAATGGCTTGCTTACGAGGCGGCGGCGAATATGGTGAAGAATGGCATAAAGCCGGCATGCTCGATAAAAAGCAGAATGTATTTGATGATTTTATTGCTGCAGCTGAGTATTTAATTGACGAAAAATATACTTCTCCAAAGAAACTTGCAATTCAAGGCGGATCAAACGGAGGACTTTTGGTTGGCGCAGTTATTAATCAGCGACCGGAATTATTTTCAGTTGCTTTCCCAATGGTTGGTGTAATGGATATGCTGAGATATCATAAATTTACTATCGGCTGGGCTTGGGCAAGTGAGTATGGCTCAAGTGAAGATTCAACCCAGTTTGAGTATTTATACAAATATTCTCCGCTTCACAATATCAAAAGTGATTTGAATTATCCGGCAACTCTTATAACAACTGCAGATCATGATGATAGGGTTTTCCCAGCTCATTCATTTAAGTATGCTGCTGAATTACAAAGTAAGTATAAAGGAGATAATCCAACACTAATAAGAATTGAAACACAAGTTGGTCATGGTGCCGGAACCAGCACATCTAAAGCGATTGAGCTTTACACAGACTTATGGGCATTTATGTTTTACAATTTAAATGTTGATGTGAATTATTAGTCTTAGTTATTGGGGTGTAAAGTCCACCTTCGTTTATAAATATTACGCCCCAATAGATTTCTTACCTCAATAAAATCATCTTCCGTGTCTCAACAAAAACCATTCCTGAGCTTGTCGAAGGATCACCAGCAGTTAATTGGTAAAAATAAACACCACTTGGCTGATTGATCGCATCCCATACAACTTCATAGTTGCCCGGTTTTTGGTTTTCATTTATTAATGTTGATACTACTCTTCCAAGGACATCATAAACAATTAGCTTTACGTTTTTCGTCTCTTGTTTCACGTCTAATGGAATTTGATATTTTATTGTTGTACTTGGGTTGAATGGGTTTGGGTAGTTCTGACTCAAATAAAAATTATCATAAATATTAATGTCAGAAACTGATGTGATATTTTCATTAACAATTGTATGTTCGGCAAACAAAGTTCCAAATTCATCAATAAGACTTAACTTAATTGAATCATCTTCAAATACTGTCACTTTCCCAAAGGCATCATTAAATTCATCAGTTGTAATTCCATGGCCTCCCTTATTCCAAATATTAATCCCAAAGCTTTCAAATAAAGTAACTGTCTTAGAATTAGTGATATCTAAATTACCAGCCATAATCTCAGGCAATCCGGCATTTGCACCATCGTCAATAGCAGCATTATGAGAATCGCCGCTTAATACAATTACATTTCTAATATTATTCTCTTTTATAAAATTCAGTATTTCCTCAGAGTCTCTCTGAAAGCCGCTCCATCCATCTGCAAGTTCAAGTGACGCTGCTATCGCTGAAGAACCTTCAGGTGCTCCTTCTATTGGAATAACAACATTTTGAAGATCCAAGCCGGTGTAAAATGCTTCTACTTGTCCAATATTAAATGGCACTGAACTCATAATAAATTTCCAATCTGCAGTAGAGTTTTTAAGACTATTTAAAAACCAAGAGAGTTGACTTTCTCCTTCTCCAAGAGAATTTTCACGGCCAATTATGGTATGATCCTCCGGTGGATCAAAAACCCAAGCATTTTCCACTTGATCAAATCTAAAGGGATTTAAGGATGGACTCTTTTGTGCCCTCAAATCGAGCGCAAAAAATTCAGCGTTCCCCATAGTAAACTTGTGGTAGATTCCTCTGCTTTCGTTTTCCAATGAATAGCCCGGTAAATTTTCCTTGTATCCTCTTATACTATTTTCTCTGGCTCCGGTTGGATTATTCACTTCTATAATCACAAAGTTATTAGATATTGGATTCGGCTTAAATGGAATATAGAAGCTACTAGTTGTTGCTGAAGAATTGTTATTCATAAAATCGTGATCATCATATACATAGTCAATCGGCATAGTTCTTAAAAGTTTATCCATTGGATAGTCTTTATCATATTTGCTCCAATAAGTCTTCTGTACTAACTCATAATCAGCAGCAAAAAAATTATTATCAAAAGGAACTGAATCAGTGGTATCGGGATAACCCCAGTCACCCAATTGAAGAAATAATCTAATGTCATGATTGATAATTTCATCAAACACACTTATTTCCTCTGTTTCGCTTTCAAGGCCTGGTCCGCTTTGCTGACATGATCCAAACGCAAACGAAAAATTTGATTTAGTACCCGGCTCTGGGAACGTTTTAAAAGACCGTTCAATATTATCAATTATATTACTTCCAGAGATCGTCCTATAGAAATAATGTGTATTAGAATTTAGTCCAAAAACCTCAACAATTCCAGAATTACCTCTTTCGGCTGTAGTTGTTATCTCACTGCCTAATATGGGATTACTGAAATCACTACTTTCTGATAATTGAATATTAATTTGTGAAGGAATGGATGTTCTAACCCAAAACCTTGCTGAGTTTGATGTAACTCCTCCAACCACAATACTGTTTGTAATTTCAACATTTTGAGAGAAGCTTACTAAAAGTGGAAAAAGTAATGTAAATATTATCTTAATTATAAACCTGTTCATAAATATTTCCTATGTGGAATTTGATCTTTTTTAAATTGTTTTCCAACTATATCTAAAATGATAAAAAAATATTTTCTGTAGAAATAAGATAGCCCGACTTAATAAAAAAGCCAAATAATATTATTCAACAGATTATTATCTCGTTATCTTAATAAAATATAAATACGGTTGGCAATAATTCCTTGAAAGAATCCTTCGCATGGGAAATAATATGGCTTCTCACAAGATGTAATAATTTACTTTATCAGCAACATTTTTTTCGATTGAAAAAACTCTCCTGCTCTTAATTCATAAATGTAAATTCCACTGGGCAAATTTCGGCCTTCACCGGAATGACTGCTGAACTCAACTTCATAATTACCCGGTTTTTGTTTTTCATTTACAAGTGTTGCTACTTCTCTTCCAAGGATGTCATAGACTTTTAGCGTTATGAAAGCCTTGTCATTTTGAGGAGCTTGCGACGAAAAATCTTTTAGATTCTTCGCTTCGCTCAGAATGACAGATGATGAAGGAATCTGATATTTTATTGTTGTACTTGGGTTAAACGGATTTGGGTAATTCTGAAAGAGCTTATATCCATCGTAACTTTCTCTGACATTATTTATAACTGTTGTTTGTTCATCCAAAACTGCAATTTTTACCTCCCTGGAATAAGCCGATTCCTTTTTTTGATTATCAATTGCAGTAATCCTATAATATGCGTAGATCTTTGCAAAAGAATCCGCAGCCGTTTCCTCATATTGATCGATATAAAAGTTAGTGTCTGAAACATCATAATATTCATATTTCCCAGAGCGTTTCATCTTATAAATTTTATAATCTTTAACATCCACCTCATTATTCCTCGACCAACTAAGAACTACATTTTTATCGGGAATGATATCTACATACTTTGGCTTTGAAGGCGAGGCCTCTTCCGGACGCTCCTGATAAAGTTCTATTATTAGATTATCATATTCATTATTTATTATCTCAAATCCGCAATTCAAGCTCGGTTTTGTGTTTGGCACCCAATAATCCCCCATTTTAGGTGGTCTGTTATCCGACCATGGTGATAGAACTTTAATATCACACGCACCCGGATAAATGTGCGAATCTCCACCATCACATTTTTCTCCTGATGAATGTAAAAGTTTTACAAAATGACCATTTAGTTTTCTCCAGACTAAAACACCATGAGTAGCTGTACATCCGTTTATATAAGAATTATAATCACAGATTTCTGATTCACCCAACTTCATCTTGCTGTTAAGCTTTCTGTATTCCACTAAAAAGAAGCAATCGGAACAATTATCCTGTAGTTGATAAACTTCCGGTGTAATTAAATTATAGTTTAATTTTTTGGTTGATGAATCGTTAATCCTATCGAAGCTAATCCACCCAAGCATCCATCTAAAATATGGGTTTATACGGTGCAGGACAAGCTCCGGCTTGATTAGGTCCGTTGAAAGCACCCTTTGACATTAAGCACCAGTAATAATTATCAAATCCCCCCTCAAGATCATCTAATCCTAACAAGTGACCAATCTCATGAACATGAATACCTATATGAGAAAAAGTCGCTACTTTGTTTATTGCTGAATCATCTCTTTCTTCGCGGTAAGGAGCAAATGGAGCAAATCTTTCACCCATTATATATTCATGAGTATCATAAAATGCTTCTGGATTTAAGGTTTTGCACCAGCTTCTGTAACTATGACCAGCGTAAATTATTGCTAAAAATATATTTTCATCTTTCGAGATATCTAAACCTAAAGATTGTGCTTTCATTCTTAGAATCCTTAATAAACTCATCTCCTCTGTCGTTATCATAATATCATTTAGTTTTACCCAGATGTTATCCAATCCGGAATATTATCGTCATTTAAATCTTTGTTAAGTACATATCCATCAATAATTAAATTATTATCCGACATTATTCTGTAGTAATCACTTAATACTTCCAAATACTTCTTCTCCATCTGGCGAATACATATTTGGAGAAAAATATTCGTTTGTTGGAAAAGAAAAGATTGTAAAAATCATCATAAGTATATGCCGGGAGTGAAAGATTTGAAGGGTAAGAGGGATTTCTATGTTTTACGTCCTGGAACTCAACTAGTAAAATTTTAATTGTAATTTGACGTGTAACCGTTTGTGTTAAAAATTTTATTTTTTAGTTTATCCCCAGCCTCTATCTTTGTAAAACCTGAGGTTGAAAAAAGAATAAGCAGTATGAAATATGTGATTTTCATAACTCAATTCTGCTGTTAAACGATCTCCAAACAATTTCATTATCCGCACTATATTTCAGTTATAAATTACCCGTAATTCTAAACCCAACCTTTAATCCTTGGAAAACAAGAATTAAAGACTGGGTATCAATTAACTTCTCTTTGCAGCATTCCCGCAACTAAGCTGCGGGAATTTTTCTTAAATTGATTTATCATTTTATCATCAACATCTTTCTTGTCTCCAGAAATTCACCCGCTTGTAATTCATATATATATATTCCGGTTGACAAGTCAGATGCATCAAATTCTACTTCATAATATCCCGGTTTTTGGTTTTCATTTACCAAGGTTGCTAATTCACGTCCGAGGATATCATAAACTTTAAGAGAGACATTCACCTCCCTCGACTCCGCTCGGGATGACTGTGTATGAGGGAATTTGATATTTTATTGTGGTGCTTGGATTAAACGGATTTGGATAATTCTGATTAAGTGCAAATTCTATTGGAACATTCTCCAAGTCTTCAACACCAACCGGATCAAACACAATTGCCTGTGACCAATAAACAGTATTGTTACTGCTTATTTCAAAAACAAGTTCGGGCTCATGTCCTTTTTGATGAACTTCAAAGGCTATTCCCGCGTCTCTTGAGCGCGACTCGCCATGGCCAAGATTTCCAAAAGCAATGCCGGAATTTAAAATAGTAACCTCTTCACTATTTTTAGCAACAAGATTTACCACCAATTGATTGATCTTGGCTTCGCTACTGAAATTTTTTAATTCAATATTTTTTATGACATACTTATCTGTTTCATGTGCAACTAATGAAACTAATTCTAGATCGTAACTAATAGCTTTAACGGGTCCTGCAGTCGTATATTTAGCGACCATATCAAAATTTCTGCTGTCAAACATAACTTCATTGGTTTCCATGTATTTTTAGAATTGTAGAAAATGTAAAAAATCCTTCGGTATTGCACCTAACCGGTTCTTCAATTCTAAACTCTGCATTGCTTTGGTCTGATTGTACCATACGATATAATTCTGAATGATTCGTTTCGTCACATTCAATTCTTGCCCAAACTTGAAATTTATCGCAATCTTTATTGCATAGATGTGCCGTAAACTCTTCCGGCGGTCTTCCATTTGGATCAAACTTTGTATTGCACTTAACATCATCACAATGCATGCAATTGCTAAAGTCTTCGATAATAGCCAAAGGAAGCATTATTAATATGAGTATTCACCTAAACCATTTACCCACATCTGATACTTTTTGCCTGTTTTAACTACCTCTACGTCTTCATAGTAATGCCTCGACCACACTGATTCCTCACAAGATATAATTGGGTTTTCTTCCTTCCGCCAATTTTTACCGTCTTTCGACTTTGCGTAAAATATTTTATCTCCACTGGCATCACCATAGGCTATATACCACATTTCGTAAGCGTATTCCGGATTGTTCTCTTCAAAAGTAACGTTACAACTATAAGGATATTTGTTTATGTCACTTTTTTGGTCCCATTTAATAACCGGATTATTAAATGTGTCTTTTGCCCAATGAATTCCATCATAGGATTCTGCAACACCAATAGCGCTGTTGCCCAATGAGTCTCTTCCTGTATAATACATTAGAAATTTGCTTCCATCGTATATAACATCGGATGGTCCCACAAATTCACAATCCCAGCCTTCATCGCTAACTTTAAAATCTAACGGTTCGCCATATTTCTCTTCGCCATATCGTTCCCAATTAATTCCATCTTTGGAAGTTGCATACCCCAATGGATATTTTCTTGCAATATTTTCTTCCTCTTCACCATCTCTGCTGGGAAAATTGATCCTAGAAAGAACAGAATACCACATGTGCCAATTGTCATCTGACTTTAATACTATTGGTGAAATATACCCATCCCTTTCCCATCCTAATGTATCATGTTTAAAGATTGGCTCATTAAAATCCTTTTTCCATACATAACCGTCTACTGAAGAAGCATAACCAATGTCCATGTCAAAGATGTCATATTTAGGAAAATCCTTAGCGGTGTAATACATATGATATTTTTCTCCATCAAAAACTACGCTGCTGGTTAAAATTGAATAAGAGTCCCAAGTGTTTGGAGTTCCTTTTACCACGGGATTTTTGTAGTATTGATGAAAGTTTGTTTGAGAAACAAAGAGTAAAGGAGAGAAGAGGAAGAGAGACAAGACAAGGTATAGATGTTTAGTCTTCATTTTAACCTCCGAATTATTAAAAATGCTTATGTATTATAAGATCTATTTGGATTTAAATCTGCGACTAGCGTCTCAAAAGATATGACATTTGTTTCATTATTCGGATTTGGTAATATTTTTATCTTAAATTTTAAAGTACTAAAAATTAAGAATGGTTTTTGTTTGATAGATCTTTGACAAAAAAAAGAGGCTCACTTTAATTTTTCTTAAGCAAGCCTCTTAATTGAAGAAGATATCGCTGCAATTAATTGTTAGATTTCATTATTCCTCAACTTTTACTACCGGAGTAACTGTGCCTTTTAATTGAGAGGTAAAGCAATTAAATTTTCCTCTTTTACCATTGCATTCAATAACTTCATTAGCAATAGAATTGGCGACCGTTAAATGAGTTTTTTCCCTCTGCAAATAATGTTCTCTTTGTAATATTGAAATCAATATCACCTTTGAATTCTCCTTCAAAGAGAACAGTGCATTTATCATTCGGTACGGCTCCATTTGATTCAACTACTTTAAAGGTCCCCCACGTTTCTCCTCCAATAACCATATTATAAAGTCCAATAATTTCAGTTCTGTTAAGGGTGTAGATCATACAAACTTCTGTAAACTCCTTTGCCCCTAATTGCATTATTGATGGGGCATATATTTCAACATTTTCAAGGTACCTCTTTGTTACGCCATCTGTTATTGCATCATCGTAACGATACTTAAAGATTGATCCATTCAGCAGTCCGCCGCAATCTGCAGCCGGATTAAAAGCATAATCACACTTAACTGCTTTTTCTTCACCATTCCCATCTAAAATTGGTATAGTAAATGGGTCTTCTTCAAATTTGTTTATTTGGTGTGAGTTATCAAAAATCGGTTCTACACTATTTGATTCCTGACAGCCGTTAAACATTGCTACTGAAAGCAGAATAAAAATGAACTGTTTCATTGTGTCCTCCTATTTATTTTTGTGACACTACAAGATAATTTCTCAAGAACTTTAAATCTCCGACTATCGTCTCAAAAACTAGGACGTTTGTCTCAAATAGATTCTAGAATGATGCTAATAAAGATGTGCTGATAAAAAAGAGGCTTACTATTAAATTATTAAGTAAGCCCCTTATATAAAGAAGATATCGCTGCAATTAATTGTTATTTTCACTATTCCTCTACCTTTATAACTGGACTGACTTCGCCTTTGATTACTGAAGAAATGCAATTAATCTTTCTATTATTTTCATAACAAACTTGTACTTCTTTTGCAACAAAATTTCTGCCTGTCATTTGATTTTGTCCTTTAGCAAACATCTTTACATTTGTAACCTTACCTTTAATCACACCGCTGAACTTCCCTTCAAAAAGAATATCGGAGCTTTCATATATGTCAAACAAGCAGTCACCTGTAGCAACTTTCACTTGGAAAGTTCCCCATGCTTCCCCACCAAGTATTTTGTCGTTTATACCAACTCTTTCCGTTTTGTTAAGATTATAAATATTACATGTTTGGATAGTTTGTTTTCCTATTTTCATTGTTGAAGGGGCCCAGAATTGTACATCCCTTAAATACCTTCTAGTTTCACCATTTATTATGGCCTCATCATACTGGTATTCAAAACTACAACCGCATAGCATTCCCCCACATTGAGCAGATGGAATGAAATCATAATTACATTCAACCTTTTTGGCTTTAGAGTATCCATTCAATAAAGGTTCTTTAAATAAATCTTCCTCAACCTTATTTAGCTGATCTGAATAGTCTGAAATCGGGTCTACACTATTAGATTCCTGACAACCAAAAAATATTGCTGCTGTGAGCAGAATAAAAAACAACTGTTTCATTTTGTCCTCCTTTTTATTTTTGTGACGATTCAATATAAGTTCTGAAGAGTAATTATTCTGCGACTATCGTCTCAAATACTAGGTCATTTGTCTCATGAGATTTTTGGAAAGACTTTTATAGGTGAGCGTAAGCAAAAAGAATAGGCTCGCTATTAATACATATAATAGAGAGCCTATTTAAGAGAAGTCATCACTACAATTAAAAATCATTTTCATTATTCCTCAACTTTTAATTTTGGACCAACTTTCCCATTTATTTCTGAAGAAAAGCAATTAAGCTTTCCATTCGCCATCTCACAAACTTGTATTTCACTAGCAATAAAGTCTCTGCCGATAAGGTAACCACACCCTTTACCTACTAACTTTATATTTGTAATGTTTTCCTTAATATCACCGCTAAATTTTCCCTCAAATAGAACTGTTGGACTATAATGGTAATCAAGCGGATGGTGTCCTGTAGCTACAATTACTTGAAAGGTTCCCCAAGTTTCTCCCCCAAGTATCTTCCCGTATTGATTTGTTCCAACTTTTTCAGTTCTATTGAGCGTATAGAGATTGTACGTGTCGATACTTTTTCCATCTACCATCATTTTTGAGGGAACATAAAACTTTGCATTTTCTATATACCTTAAAACGACACTATTTGTTATAGCATCATCATAACGGTAATCTAGGCATGTACCGTAAAGCATTTCACCGCAATCTTTTAAGCACGGATTAAAATAATAGTCGACATGAACTTCTTTTGCTTCTCCATACCCATCTAGAATCGGCAAGATAAATGGATCTTCTTCAAATTTGTTTATCTGATCTGAATAATCTGAATTTGGCTCAACAACACTTGAATCCTGACAACCGATAAACACTGCTGTGAGAGCAGAATAAAAATGAATTGTTTCATTGTGTCCTCCTATTTTTGTGACGATACAATATAATTTCTCAAGAACTTTAAATCTGCGACTATCGTCTCAAATACTAGGTCATTTGTCTCATGTGGTTGTATTATGAAAAGGTGGTGTTCTTTTTTTGTGTGGAGTTGAGTGATTATTTAAATTGGCATGCTGCTTTTTGTAGTCGTGCGGCTTTACGTTAAATACATTTTTAAAGCTCTTGGCAAAATAGGAAAGATCATTAAAACCAACTTCGTAAGCAACCTGAGTAATGTTTCCAAAGTCTTGTTCAATAAGCTGTGCAGCTCTTTTTATTCTGTACTTTCTGATAAAATCATTCGGTCTTTCTCCCAAGACGGATGAGAACTTTCTATAGAGTTGTGCTCTGCTAATAGCAAGTTGATCAACAAGATCTTCTATACTTAGATTTGGATTAGATATGTTTTTATCAACAATATTAATAATATTATTAATAAATTTTTTGTCCAAAGAAGTCACGGCAACTTCTGTCGGATGGATTTCTGCTTCTTTTAAATATCTCTCTCTTAACTTATATCTTTGGTCAATTAAATTTTTAATTCTTACTAACAATTCTAAATCATTAAACGGTTTGGTCAAGTAATCATCGGCTCCATGTTCAAGTCCAATTATTTTTTCTTCTTCACTAACTTTTGCAGTTAGCAAAATAAAAGGAATGTGACATGTAGCTAAATTTTGTTTTATTTTTTCACATAGTCTTACACCTGAAACAACAGGCATTACTATATCGCTAATAATCAAGTCGGGAACATATCTTAACGCTTTTAGAAAGGCTTCCTTTCCATCCCCTGCTTCAATAACTCTATAATTCGACTCTACAATATTGACAATGTATTTTCTAATTTCCTCATCATCGTCAACAATTAAAAGCAATGGTAATTCTTTTTTCTTTCCTTTTTGTTTGATTGTTTCTTCCAAGATACTTGTAAAAATTTCTTCGGCGTCTGAATCGTCAATAATTACTTCATTATCTTCTAAATGCTTTCTACCAATTGGTAACGAAAGGGTGAAGGTACTTCCTTTGCCTAGCTCGCTTTCTACCTTTATTTCACCATGATGCAGCCTAACTAAGTCTTTAGTTAGTGAAAGTCCGATGCCTGTTCCCAAGACTTTTTTTGAACTTGAATTAGTAGCTTGATAAAATCTATCAAATATTTTTGGAATATCGGAATCTGAAATACCAATACCCGTATCACTGAATTTAATAAATATAATTCCTTGGTCAGGCTTGTCTTCAATATATACCTTTATCATTCCATTTGCAGGTGTATATTTAATTGCATTCGACATTATATTTGAAATAATTTGTGTCATTTTTTCTTTGTCAAAGTAGATAGGAATGATTTCTTTTCTGTGATTAATTTCTAATTTAATGTTCTTTTTAACTGATAACAGTCTGAACGACAATACAATTGCTTTGGTAAATGAAACTATATCGGATTTTTGCGCATTAAGTTTCATTGTGCCCGATTCTAATTTTGATAAATAAAGGAGCTGATTAATGAGCTTTAATAATTTTTCAGAATTTCTAAGAATAAATTTGTACAATCTTTGTGTTTCTGTATTAGTCTCCGTTCTGCGCAGTCTTTCAATCGGTCCCATTATTAACGTTAGAGGGGTTCTAAATTCATGTGAAATATTATCATAAAATTTAGATTTCATCTGAAAGATTTCTTTTAACTTTTCATTTTCTAACTCCTTTAATCTGAATTCATTTTTTACTTTAATTTTCTTCTTCTGAAGATATCCTCCTAACACGACCAGAAAAACAACCGTAATCAAGTAAATTGTATTTGCCCACCAAGTAAGCCACCAAGGCGGCAGGATAATAATAGGCAGTGATATTCCTTCTTCATTCCATTCTCCATTGTCGTGGGCTGCTTTAATTATAAATTTATAGTCCCCCGGACTAAGATTAGTGTAATTTGCAAATCTGTTATTTGATGTTGTAAAGTTCCAGTTTTTCTCCAGACCTTTTAAAATATATTTGTATTGGTTTTTACTGGGCAGAGAGAAATTGAGAGCGGCAAATTCAAATGATATGAAGTTTTGATCATAATTTAGCTCAATACCACTAATTGTATTTATGTTTTCATTAAGTAGTTCTGGATGAGATATTGGTGTAACTTTTTCATTTAATATCCTAAATTCAGTAATTACCAAAGATGGAATAGTGCTATTATTTTTTGTTACCTCTTTAACACGAAATGAATTCATTCCATTAACACCGCCAAAAAACATTTCGCCGTCTAAACTTTTATAAGATGCTCCTCCATTAAACTCATTATCTTGTAATCCATCTTGAATTGAATAGTTTCTAAAAGTCTCTGATTTTGTATTAAACATGCTCAGACCATTATTTGTACTGAGCCATAAATTAGAACTGTCGTCCTCAATAATTTCGTATACAACATTATTCGCCAAACCATTTTCTGTAGTATATGATGTGAATGTATTATCTTGATAATTAAATTTATTCAGTCCTCCTCCAAAAGTTCCAACCCACAAGCTGCCTTTTGAATCTTGATAAATAGACCTTATTCTATCATCCGAAATGCTCCCTGATTCCTCCGATGAATGTAAAAATGTTTTAAACCTTTTAGAAACAGGACTATATCTAGCAAGACCATCTGCTGTTCCTATCCAGTAATTGCCAAAGGAATCCTCTATAATCTTATATAGCAAATTATTGCACAAAGAATTACTATCGCTCGGATTATTTATAAATCTCTCAAAACAATTTTTTCTTCTATCAAATTTGTTTAATCCAATTGTGGTGCAAATCCATAACTGCTTTTTTGAATCTAGATAAATATAACGCACATGATTACTCGTCAAGGAAGTTGTATCATTTGGATCAAACAAGTAATCTTTAATTTTTCCGGAACTAGGAGTGTAATTTATTAGACCATCTCCCCAAGTCCCTATCCATATTGAACCATCTACATCTTCACAAAGGGCTCTCACAAGTGTATTATTTGATTTTTTAGAATTTTCTAATAAATGGCTGTACTCCTTTGTCTGCCTATTTATTATTGTTATTCCTTTATTATGCCCAATCCACAATTGGTTGTTTTTATCTACAATTATAGCTTTAACAAATTTATCTTTTAAACTATTGGGATTATTTGGAATACTTTTATAATGCCTAAACCAATTCTTATTCTTATCATATTTGCTCAATCCTCCAGTAAAACCGCCGAACCATATGATTCCCAATCTATCCTCATAAATACTCCATATTCTGTTATCTCCTATTGATGTTGGATCTTCAAAATTGGGAATATAATTGTGAAAATAATTTTGTTGTTGGTCATATATATAGATGCCATTATCATCAGTTCCAACCCACAGAATTCCATCTGAATCAATATAAACTCTTGATATGAGACTATCTGTCAACCCATAATATTTTGAATTACCCGGATTATAATGAGA
Organism: uncultured Ignavibacteriales bacterium; assembly: GCA_963710615.1. Lineage (GTDB taxonomy): Bacteria > Bacteroidota > Ignavibacteria > Ignavibacteriales > Melioribacteraceae. Next base: position 7,742 of record CAVQBF010000001.1, on the reverse strand, counting down.
AAATTTTTCGTTTATGGGATCAAACTTATCAAGTCCTTTGCCATATGTTCCAATCCATAAATTACCTTTTCGGTCTTCAGTAATTGACGATACTCTATTAAATATCAAACTTGAGTTTTCATTTTCAATGTTTCTAAAATTTTTAAATGTTTCATTCTTTTTATCAAACCTATCTAAACCACAATCTCTAGTACCAATCCAGATAAACCCTTTAGAGTCTTCGAAAAGTACTGCGGTATTATTGTCACTTGGCGAGTAGGTATTATTTCCATTTTTAATGTAGTATTTAAACTTATTCTCCATTTTGCTATAACGTGATAGTCCTCCACCTGTTGTAGCAAACCAGATGATTCCTTCTTTATCAATTAAAATGTCGCTTACAAAACTGGCATTAATTCCCGTTCCATCATTTACATTAAACGGATATCTAATAATCTTTTCGGTTGGAGTTATTTTTGATAACCCTTTACCTCCAGTTCCGACCCAAATATTATTTTCATTATCAACTGCTATTTTTGTAATCCAATTATCCGAAATAGAATTAGTATCATCTTTCTTATACATATATTCATTAAAATTATAGCCATCATATTTCACCAAACCGTTTTGTGTCCCAAACCAGAGAAAGCCAAAACCATCTTGAATAATTGAAGTTACATAACCTTGGGGCAATCCATCATTGGTTGTTATATGTTCAAAGCGGAGATCTTTCCGCTGACCAGAAATGTTGCTGCTGAAAATTAAGAGTAATAAATATATGTAGGATTTAAATTGGTGTTTTGCTTTTGAACATAGCTTTTGAGAGCCAACCTTGGGTAAGCTTAATTTTAATTTTCCAAGAAATAATGTCCTATATGGAAATACATATAATTTGTTGGTCCACCACATTTTATTTGCGATGAAATAATTTTATTGTTATCCCATCTTCTTTGTTTTTATAAGCAATTCTTGTACCATTTTGAAACAAAATTTTTCTGATAATCAGAACTACTACTATTATTAATTAATCAAGTATTAATTTAATATCTGATTAAAAATTCTCGAAAACCCTCTAACTTATAGTGGTAATAATACCTCTCTCAGTATAAAACAACCTCTTTAAAATTTTCTATAATTCAAAGTGTCGCAATAATTTGCGACTCTCTCGATACTTTTATCATACTTGGCTGAAAATTGCCCAATTGCAAAGTTATGTTTCATTTTTAGCTCTAAATTGTCAAAGGGTTCATTATCATTATAAGGTTAATTTGTAAGAATTTCTCCGACAATTGTCTCAAATTATAGGAAATTTGTTGCATCCTTCTCAAAAAAAACAAAAATGGACCTAAATTTTTAAAACGAAATAAAATATTAGATTTAGAATGCCTTGAAAGAAGCACAATGATTGTGGGAGAGAAAGTTCTAAAGTATATTACTGAACGTTTCTCTCAAGGGCGGAATTATTTTACTTGTTAACCCTGCTCCATCAAACTCAACTTCATAATTTCCTTGTCGTTGTTGTTTGTTAACTAAAGTTGCAACTTCACCACCCAATACATCAAATATCTTTAGTGTTACATTGCCTTGTTTAGGAATTGAGTATTTTATTATTGTACTTGGATTAAATGGGTTTGGGTAGTTTTGCTTTAGCTCAAATGCTATTGGTATTATATTTTCTTTGACAACTATATCTGTTGGTGTTCCATATAAATTTTCAAATGCTCCTAAATCCGGATTTGAATCTTCGGGAAAGGGCCTAGGGTTACCTTCTAAATCAACGTCAGGAGCAAAAACCCAATCTTCGGCAAGGTAAATTGATTTTACTCCTGCACCTATACACTGCACTAATGTTTTGCAAATGAAAATCATTCAATGAGTCAACAAACAATGGATCTTCAACTATATTACCTGTTCCCCAATGTACAACTGAAACAGAATCATTAACTAATATAGAATCAATTCCATATTCAATATCCGATGAATAAAGATGAAGATTGCATGGAGTGGAATCTGTTACTGCACTTAGTGTAAAATTATATGGCTCATTACTCCCAGACTATCGAGTTAAGCAGCATTATGTTCCCTGAATTTCGCATTGTAATCGCTGCCCCAATATCTACCCGTATTCTTTGCAAATGTGCAATTTATAAATGATATATCACTGTTAACCCCAACACCTACAGCTGAACTCCCTCCAGCAGTTTTATTGTAACTGAACAAACAGTTCTCAACATTTCCTGAAACATTATTACTGAAATTACAACCAGATGTTCGTAGTTCTGAGCTGTTACCACTAATTATAGAATTTGAAAATTTGAAATCCTTTATGTAACCACTTATAAGAATATTGGCCCTATCGGAGGTATTATTTATAAAATTACATTTATCTATTTCAACCATTACGTTTGAGTCTTCTAGATTACGTTGTTGAATGGTGATAGCACCTCTTGCAAAGGCATAGTTGTTTTCAATTGTTGATTTAAGTAATCTGAAATTATATGGCTCATTGAAAATCAAAGTATCGACAAAATATTCAATGGCACCCTCGCTAGTCTCAGCATTATTTCCAATAAATTGGCAACTGTCAATTGTTACATCACAGTTCCCCATTGATAATTCCACCTCCCCACAGAGATTCATTTTCAGTGAATGAAACATTTGATAAAGTCAAGGTGTGACATTCCTGCATTAATTCCTCCGCCATGTTCCGATCGATTCTGGGTAAGTACTGATATTAGAAATTTTTGAATTGATACTATATAGTCCAATTCCTCCTCCCCAAACAGATTGATTATCACTGAATGAAGAATTATTAATTTCAATTGTTCCCGATTCAGCATGGAGTCCCACCACTGTTAACCTTTGCTGAATTATCATTAAAAGTACAATTATCAACAGTAAGCTCATTAAACCAGACAAAAATAGCACCACCAGATTCACTTGTATCTCTTAAAAAGTCAGTGTTGGATAAACTAATATTGCTGAAGTCAGAATGGAATCCACCACCTAATATTCCAGCAGAATTATCCGAGAAGTCACAATCATCAATAGAGACTTCACATTCATAAAATCCAGCACCTCCACCAAATACTTTTGCAGTGTCAAAACTAAATGTACACGTTTGAAAATCAAGTTTACTTCTAAAGCTATGAATCCCTCCTCCAATCCATTCAGCTCCATTATTATTGATAGAACAATTATTTAATGAAATTTGTGCACTAGTACTATAGATTCCTCCACCATCTCTGCTGAAATTATTTTCAATTACAACATTTTCCAGAGTTGTTATAGTTGAATCCCAGAATGTTATACCTCCACCATTATAGCCTGAAGAATTATTTAATAATGAATCTCCATAAAATGTAGGAGCACTTTTTGATCCCACATCAATAGCTCCACTAACATGTTTAGCATAATTAGCTTTAAATACATTATTAATAAATATTGGATTCGATTCATGAAATTGAATTGCTCCACCCGACAAAGCCCGATTATTTTTGAACGTGTTGTTGGTAATTTTTATGTCAGACCAAGCTAAATGAATAGCGCCACCAGAAGGAACATGATTAGTGTCTCCACCAGCACTATTGAATTGAAATAAAGAATTAGCAATATGGACTTTGTCAAAATTTAGTATTGTCAGAGCGCCACCAGAATTAATATGCCATACTGGTCCAACTGCCTTTGCATATTCAAACTTACAGTAACTTATTTTTGTAGAATCATTGGTAGTATCAGGATCAATAATATTTATTCCATTCCATCCACCAAGAGTAGAATTTATGTCATTAAATCCAGTAGTATCAGTTACAGTAAATAATATTGTATCTGTTTCGGTTCCTTCTGCCAATAAAACTCCTTGTACATTTAATCCATAATGCCCTTGGAATTCAATGGTTACTCCTGGATCAATAATTAAAGTTGAATCATCAGGGATTTCAATATTTCCCTGGATTAGAAAGGGAGAGTTATTTAAGGTCCAAGTGCCGCTTACAGGCCCATCATAAATTATTGTTTGAGCTATTATTTGTAAATGAAGAAGAAATAACACTATTATAAAGACTAACAATTTTAGAGCATTCATATTAACCTCTCAAAATTTGAGAATTAAAAGAACATGCCTTGAAAGAAGCACAATAGATATGCAGGAGAGAAAGTTGCCGACCGAAAGCCTAGACAAGGCGTTTCTCTCAAGGATGGTATTTATTTTAGCATTATAAACTATAATAAGTGTTTAATAATTTAAAATCAACTCATTTTTGTCTGATAATAATAGGCTGGGTCGCTTTTATATCTACAGCAGAAGTAAACCATTACTTGTAAATTAAATTAACAAAAAATAATAAATTATTTTCTATTATTTCTAATAAACTCTTCAACTTCAGGAAGGCCTCCCTGGTAAATCAAATAGCCATTACTGGGTTCACGCTCTGTTATTTCTCCGGCAATAGGCTTCAGCATTATTTCCTTAACCTTCTCTAAATCATCTGTTTGTCCCAAAGCCCAACCTAATTTAACATAAGCAACTTCAGGAAGCATGTTAGCGGCAGGTATAACACCCAGATCCATCATCTCTCTTCCGGTTTCATAGACATACATTTGCACATAACCCCATAAGGTTTGAACTGTCATATAAACTGCAACACCTGCTTCTTTTGCTCTCTTTAAGGCAGGATACATTGGCTTGTTTACATGCCCAAGTCCGGTGCCGGCAATTACAATTCCTTTATAGCCATTATCAATTAGAGAGTCTATGATATCGGGCTGCATATTCGGATAGTAATAGACTATGCTGACCTTTTCTTCAAAAACCGGATTGATCAATACATCATTATCCGTTCGTCTTTTTTTATAATTTTTTGTTAGAGGAACAATTTCTTCTTTGCTCACAGTAGCAAGAGGAATTTCACCGATTGTTCTGAAAGTAGATCTATAACTTGAGTGCATTTTTCTAACTCTCGTTCCTCTGTGTAAAAGTCCGTATATATCAGAAGTGGGACCAAACATACAAACTAGGACTTCAGCAATATCGCTTTCAGCGGCTGTTTTCACTGAATGAATTAAATTTAATGCTGCATCCGATGATGGACGATCGCTTGATCTTTGAGAGCCAACCATTACAATTGGCACAGGAGAATTTTGAACCATGAACGAAAGCGCAGCTGATGTATGGTGCATAATATCTGTACCATGGCCAATAACAATGCCTCTTACTCCTTTTCTAATTTCTTCACCAATTGCTTTTGCAGCGCCAATCCAATGCTTAGGGCCAATATTCTCACTGAACTCACCATATAATTTTTCAGTTTCTAGATTACAGTAATCTGCCAGCTCCGGAACAGAACCATAAAGTTCCCCCGGTGAAAACGCCGGAATTACTGCACCGGTTCTATAGTCCAATCTACTTGCAATTGTTCCACCTGTACCAAATAACTTTACACGCGGTCTATCCGGATGATATGGAAATTCTTTCTCCGGTATTTTGTAGTGTGCTTCTTTTCTTCCCAGTATTTCAATGTTTTTGATTTTTTCAACAGCAATGCCAAAGTTATACCCAACCTTTATTTTAATAACAATGTGAAGATCATCTGCAGTTTCTGACCGTGGCAGGATTATTCCTTCAAATTGTCCTTTATCTGTAATAATTTTTACATCACTCCACACAAATGCTTGATACTCCTTTAATAATTGCAGTGCTTTTCCATGGTATCCTTTGTAATCATTATTAGTCATTTTCAACTCCTGCTTTATTGAAACCAATTAATTCTGCAACCTCAAAAGCTGGGATTTTCCCTCTAATTTTATTCATTAGGTTTCCTAGCAAATAGTGTTTTCTCTTTTGTGGATCGTTAAAGTATATCTGCTCAATCACTCCTTTTTCAATCTCTTTTATTCTTTGAAGCTCATCTTTATTTATTTTTTCCGGAATTAATTCTTTTGAGAAAGAACCACTACTTACCGATTTTTTTAATAGCAGATAAAGATAATCTTTTACAACATTCCCTTCTTTATACTCCCATATTATACTTTTCATCATTTCTTCTGATATGATTGTATGATCAAGTCCCTCTTTTTTAATCCTTTTTGGAAATTGAATTAAGAGCACAGCAACAGTTGTAGGATTTAAATTCCATTCCACCACAGATTTTTTGAACAGTTCGGCAAATCTGGATATTGATAAATCTGCAGTTGTATCTTCAGGTATTCTTAATTCTTTATACCATTTTTCCCTATCCCAAAATTTCTCGGGAAGCCATTGCTTAATTTCATCTAACTTTCTTTGCTCAATTCTTTTTGGCGGTAAATCCGTATCGGGATACATTCTGTCGGCTCCCGGTAATATTCTTTCGAAGCCATTTGTTCCGTCATCATAAGCCTGTCTTGTTTCTGAAGGGATTCCAACAGTTGCTTCTTTTGCCCTAATTATTATTTCCTTTACCGCTGTTGCTGTATCTGTTTCGTTTCCCCAGACAAGAACTAATGTGTCATTCTTGCCCGATCTCATAACACGCTTGATCTTTTTCCATTCCTGAGATGCTATAGTTTCTCCCTTACTATCGGAATGAATTAAATTGGGAATATTTGTTAAGCATGCTATAACTCTTATTCTGTCGGATATTTCATTTGCAAAATATGTATCAGTCTGAGTTTCCCAATGCAATAAGCCTTCAAAACCTTTTATGACAACACACTTAATGGACATCTGTTTTTGTATAGCCTCCCTCAATGGAGCATAATTAACAGACTTTAAAATATTTGTAATATCATTTGACTCAGCCTTGAATGTAGATTCTGTAATGTCTCTTAGTTTTAACTCCTCTCTCAGTCTAAGTAAATTCCATTGTCTCATTGCTTCGTTATATGTTAAAAGTGGAATTGACGAAATTTTTGGAACACCTTTAATTTCTATTCTTGTACCGCCCGTTACGCTTACATTAACATCTTCTCTGGCAGCACCGCTTCCACGTCTGACTCTATTTGTGCTTCTAACCAACTTAGAACATATCCAAGCCACTTCGGCAACCTCTTGCGGTGTTTTCATTGCAGGCTCTGTTACCGTTTCTATAAGAGGCATTCCCAATCGATCAGTCAAATATATTCTTTCATGGTTAATATCAGAAACTTCTCGGCACGAATCTTCTTCAATAGACATCTGAACAATTTTAATCTCTTTATCCTTGTAAGGTATTCGTCCGTCAACGGCATAAACGGCTGTCCTCTGAAATCCGGTTGGTATGCTTCCATCTAGATATTGCTTTCGGGCAATATGAATTTCATCAACAATATTGCAGTCATAGAGCATTCCAATTCCAAGGGCTGTTTCCAGAGCATCTTCATTTATTAAAAATGGGGGAGTATCATCCATTTCATAAGTACAGACTGTGTCTCTATTTATTCTATAAATAATTTCTTTTTTCGTTTTGAATTCCATAAGAGCGGTGCCATCATATACGCCCATTTCAGAAAGGGTTGGCCGCATATGCCGTAATATTTCCGCGTTGTATTTATTGCTGTATTTACCGGCAGGACATCTGCAAAAAAGTTTTTTTTCTGTCAATAATTGCTGGTGGATTTCCAAGCCAGATTTAAAGCCAACCGTTTCATAATCTTGCTTGGTCATTTCGTTGAAGGGCTTAAAGACAAAATTATTCATAAGAAGACTCGTGAGTATGTTTAATATTAATAGTAAATATAATTAATCTCCGGTCGCAATAAAAAACAATATTTTTATCGGCTGGTTAAATTTGATGTGCTGGAACTAT